>NZ_CATKPU010000026.1:0-48184 GCF_949767825.1 Pseudomonas sp. IT-P258
ATGCTGGAACGTAAACCGGATATGGGAGCGAGCCTGCTCCCACAGGGTTTAGCGTTTGACGCCCAGATCGACCTGGGTCATGCGGCTACGAATGGTGAACACACCATCGCCGGAGAGAATCGCACTGCGAGCAAACAGGCGCCCGCTCTCCCAGTTCGAAAGCCCCAGTTCCGGCTTGTTCAGCGCGTACTGGCCGTCGACCCAACGGGTGATGCCATTGCCGACAAAAGGCGCGTTGACCGCGTTGTAGAAACGCTCCTGGACCTCGGCACTGTCACTGATCAAAGACACCGTGAATTGCGGGCTATAACGATTGAACAAGGTAATGGCATCGTCCAGGTCGTCGACAATCTTCAGACTGACTTCCGGGGTTTCTTCCCACTCCCACTCACGACCCAATTGATCTTCCGGCAACGGCTCGGCCTGCGCTTCGCTCTGATAGCCTTCGGCGCGGTACACCTGGACCGTTGCAGCCAGCCAGTCTTGCGGCAGGCACGACTCGCTGCCTTCGACGATGTGCAGCTTGCAGCCCTGCCCCCGTGCGGCGCCGGCCTGTTTGAGCGCGCCCAAGAACAGCGGCACCAGTTCAGCGGCGCGGTCGCGGTGAATCAGGCAGACGTTCAGGGTGTTGCAGACTTTGCGGTCCAGGGAGTTGCGCACCACGGCGGCAAAGCGCGGGGCGTCGGCATCGGTGTTGGCGATCAGCCACGCACCACCGGTGCCGTGCAGGCTGACCGCCGTGCCGGCCTGCTGGGCGATGCTGCCCAACTGGCTGACGGCACGACCCGAACCACGGGCCACCGCCAATGACAGGCGCCGGTCGGCGAACATCGCCCAACCGGCGGCGTGGTTGACACTTTCCACCAGCGATACGGCACCGACCGGCAAGCCGGCGTCGCTCAGTGCAGGGTTCAGTGCATGGGTGACGATCGCCTGGGCCGTGCCCAACGCATCACTGCCGATGCGCAGCACGGCGGTGTTGCCGGTGCGCAACACACCGGCCGCGTCAGCAAACACATTCGGACGGCCTTCGAAGACAAACGCGACGATGCCCAACGGCGAGACCACTTGCTCGACCTTCCAGCCATCGTGCTCGACGCAACTGATCACCTTGCCACGGCTGGCCGCCGCATCACGCCAGGCGCGCAGGCCGGCGATCATGTCGCGACGCATGCGCTCATCGGCCAGCAACCGGGTGGTCGAGCGACCGCGCGCCTTGGCCCGTTCGATGTCGGCCAGGTTGGCGGCTTCGATCAAGGCCCAGCTTTCCGGGGTTTCGAGGCGTTTGGCAAACAGGTCGAAGAAAGCGCTGATCGCCTGGTCAGACACCGCCGATAGCGCGGTGAATGCCGCCTGGGCGCGCTCGATCGCGACGTTGGCCGCTTGCTGGTCCGCCACGGGGATCAGCAGCAACTCGCCACTGACCTGCTCCACCAGCAGGTGATCACCGGGCTGGAAACGTTGCGCCAGTTCGGGACTGACGACAGTGACACGATTGCCGGCGAAAGGGATTGGCGTGCCAGCGACTAGACGTTCGAGCGCGAGGGACATGAAGCAGTATCACCATGCAGGGGGCGGCCGGAAAATGTATAGCAATTTCCCTGTGGGAGCGAGCCTGCTCGCGAAGAGGCCTTTCCATCCAACGTCCATCGCGCCTGACACTCCGCCATCGTCGGATCGCTGCCCCGGGCAGGCTCTTTCCCACAGGAGTGGCGGTTACGTATCTCAATGTATACAGCCCCGCCCCAGACACACCCCACACTCAAAACCCCGTCATAACGACACACCGCAGATACACCCCGTTGATGAAATGCGCCTGTCGATTGGCCACGCCGATCAAAGCGCTCAACTCACGGGGCATGTCGTTGCCCCACCTCCCCCGACCTGAAAGAGAGCAACGTCCATGAGCACCTCCATTTCTTCGGCCGTCAAAGGCCTGCACCTGAACCTCGACCGTGCCGGCGACTGGGTTGCCCCCCTGGCGTTGCGGGTGTTCCTCGCCTGGGAATTCCTCGAGTCCGGCCTGGAAAAATACAACGGCGAGAACTGGTTCGCCGATATCCAGGCGCGCTTCCCTTTTCCGTTCGACCACCTTCCAGCGACGCTGAACTGGGAACTGTCGATGTGGGCGGAGCTGATCTTCGCCTTGACCTTGCTGGTGGGCCTGGGCACACGTTTTTCGGCGTTGAGCCTGATGGTGGTGACCCTCGTCGCAACCGCCGCCGTGCATTGGCCCGCCGACTGGCACAGCCTCAGTGAACTCGCCCAAGGCTATGCCATCAGCAACAAGGGTTACGGCAACTTCAAGCTGCCCCTGATCTACCTTGTGGCCCTCACGCCGCTGCTGCTGTCGGGCGCCGGCAAGTTCAGCATCGATGCGCTGCTGGCGCGTTTCATCTGGCGTCGCTGAAACGCAAAAAAACACCAGAATGGAGCCCCTCGCGCCTTGGCCGATCGCGACGGATAATCAACTGGTTTTCATCTCACCGAGGAATTGAAGGATGCCGCTGACTCTTTATTTCCATCCGCTCTCATCGTTCTGCCACAAAGCGCTCATCGCGCTCTATGAACTGGAAATCGAGTTTGAAAAAAGGATCATCGACCTGGGAGACGAGGCTGACAGGGCCGAGCTACAAGCACTTTGGCCACTCTGCAAATTCCCGGTGATCCGCGATCACGACCGCCAACGGGACGTACCCGAGTCGAGTGTGATCATTGAGTACCTGGACCGGCTTCACCCCAGCCAGGCACATCTGATTCCGGATGATTGGGAAACCGCGCTGGAAGTCCGCCTGTGGGATCGCTTTTTCGACCTGCACGTCCAGGTGCCGATGCAGAAGATGGTCGCTGACCGAATCAATGCCGCAAACGGCGACCTGACCCGCGAACGCGCCGCGCTGTTGACGGCGTACGGCATGCTTGAACGTCAGTTGGCCGCAAACACCTGGGCAGCCAGCGCCGCATTCAGCATGGCCGATTGCGCCGCCGCCCCGGCGCTGTTCTATGCCAGTACCCTCGTGCCGTTTCCCGCCGAACATCGCCACTTGAGTGTTTATTTCGACAGGTTGACCCAAAGGCCCTCGGTCAAGCGGGTGATCGACGAGGCAAGGCCGTACTTTTCCTGGTATCCGTTTGCCGAGGCCATCCCGGAGCGCTTTCGGTAGTGGCGCCAGTGCTAGCGGGGAACGGGAGGCAAAAAACAATGAATCGACGAATAATTACCGTCGGTAGAGTGTTTTCTGATTAGGCAGGAATAAAAAATGGCAGGGGCGGCTGGATTCGAACCAACGCATGGCAGGATCAAAACCTGCTGCCTTACCGCTTGGCGACGCCCCTGTATCTGTTGCGATGAGTGCCTGGCACTCGCTTTCTTGAGTGGCAACAAGACCTGTTGCCTGCCTGCACGACTGGTTCCCTGAGGACCGCTGCAAGAGTGGGCGCAAATTTACCAACTTTTCCTTCATCTGGGAAGCCCAAACAAAAAAAATTGTTTATTAAAACAGACGCTTAGTGTCGAGCCGAATCTCGGGGTGCTATCGGCGCACATTCACCCCGAACAGCTCTGCTACGCTTTTGCTTACTCGAATTGAATCGGGAATCGTTTATGCAACACCCTTCCCTTGCCATTTGAGGGCGCCAAAAGTGAAAGGCAAATTACTGGGGGCCGCTGCAACCCTTCTGGTACTCGGGGCCGCGATTTATGGGTTGAACACCTGGGAGCACATCCAGGACCAGCGACAGGAAGCGGTCTGCAAGGCCGCCCGGGAGCATCTCAATAGCCTGGAAACCCAGGCGCGAGCCCTGGCCTCCGGGTTGTCGGTCGAAGCCTATGCCGAAGCCGAAAAAGCCGAGGCCGGCCAGTTGGTCATGGCACTCGATACCGCCAGGAATGAAGCCGAGGTCGATGCCGTCATCGACAAGCACGCCGCTGCCATCGAGGCGCAGATATCGGCCGAGGACGCTGAGGTCCAGTCCCGAGGCGAACAACCTTTCCTCGGTCAGGAACTGAAAAAGCAACGCATCCCCACCGACGTCAAACAGGAATTCAAACGCGCTGAAAAGGCCGTCGCCGACACCTGCGGATAGTGTCGACCGCCAGCGCCACGCTTGTCGCCAGCGTCCAGACTTCAGCAAAAGCAGGTTTCAAGCAGGAACAGCTGAGTGCGCCGTTGCGACGCACTCGCCTGCCACTCAGTGCGGCGCGCGCGGGATGGTCTTGAGCAGGTCTTCGGGGCTGATGTGACCGACCACGCTACCCGGTTGCGGCAAGTTGAGGATGTGGCCCTTCATCTTGCCGATGATGTGCATCTCGCAAGGCTTGCAGTCGAACTTCAGCGTCAACACTTCATCGCCGTGGATCAGCTGCATCGGCGCAACCTTGGTGCGCACGCCAGTCACGCCCTTGGCCTGTTTCGGGCACAGGTTGAAGGAGAAACGCAGGCAATGCTTGGTGATCATCACCGGCACCTCGCCGGTTTCCTCGTGGGCCTCGTAGGCCGCGTCGATCAGCTTGACGCCATGGCGGTGATAGAAGTCCCGGGCTTTCTGGTTGTAGACGTTGGCCAGGAACGACAGGTGCGAATCCGGGTACACCGGCGGCGGCGTGGTCTCGGCCTTGCGGCTGCCACGCGGGTGGGCGGCGATCCGCGCCTCGGTCAAGGCTTCAATCACTTCACGGCGCAAGGCCTTGAGCTGCGAGTTCGGGATGAAGTACGCCTGCGGCGCGTCCAGCTTGATATCGATGGCGTGGTATTGCGTGGTACCCAGTTGGCCGAGCAGATCCTGCAATTGCTCCAGCGCCTGTTCCGGCTTGTTGGCGGCGCCGAACGGGCCCGCCAGGGTGACGCTGGCGCTGATGCCCTCTTCGCTGGTAGCGGTCAGTTCCAACTGGTCTTCACGCAGGCGAGCGACCCAGTTCAGGGCGATGCGACGCTCGGCTGAGGTCTTTTGCAGCGCCTGTTGCCAGTTGTGATCGAGATTGCGATTCAGCGGGTGATTGGGGCGCAGTTTGTACATCCCCTCCGGCATCTCGTTGGGCTCGACGCGATAGCGATAGCGCTTCTCGCCGTCCTCCTCGAACTCGCCCTTGGGTTCGGCGATGTTGGCGCGGAAACCCACCACTTCGCGCTTGACCAGCACGTTGAGACCGTCGCCGTTGGACAGCGGCTCGTGCGTCACGACCTGCATGTCACGCTTGGCGACTTTCTCGACCACACCCACCGGCAGACCGGTGAAGGTCGGCGAGTCAAAGGCGCCGATATCGATCTTGCGGTCAGTGACGAAGTAATCGGTGCTGCCACGGTGAAAGGTTTTTTCCGGGTCGGGCAGGAAGAAGTGCGCGGTGCGGCCGCTGGAGGCGCGGGCCAGGTCCGGGCGGTCTTCGAGCACGGCGTCGAGGCGCTGGCGGTAGTAGGCGGTGATGTTTTTCACATAGCCCATGTCCTTGTAGCGGCCCTCGATCTTGAACGAACGTACACCGGCCTCGACCAGGGCGCGGATGTTGGCGCTCTGGTTGTTGTCCTTCATCGACAGCAGGTGCTTTTCGTAAGCGATCACCCCGCCCTTTTCGTCCTTGAGGGTGTACGGCAGACGGCAGGCCTGGGAGCAGTCGCCACGGTTGGCGCTGCGCCCGGTTTGCGCGTGGGAAATGTTGCACTGACCGGAAAACGCCACGCACAACGCGCCATGGATAAAGAACTCGATGGCCGCGTCGGTTTCGTCGGCGATGGCGCGGATCTCCTGGAGATTCAGCTCGCGGGCCAGCACCAATTGTGAGAACCCGGCCTGATCGAGGAACTTCGCCCGCTCCAGGGTACGGATGTCGGTCTGGGTACTGGCATGCAGTTCGATCGGCGGAATGTCCAGTTCCATCACCCCCAGGTCCTGGACGATCAGCGCATCGACGCCAGCGTCGTACAACTGGTGGATCAGCTTGCGCGCCGGCTCCAGTTCGTTGTCGTGCAGGATGGTATTGATGGTGGTGAACACCCGGGCGTGGTAGCGACGGGCGAACTCCACCAATTGGGCGATATCGCTCACTTCGTTGCAGGCGTTGTGGCGGGCGCCGAAGCTCGGGCCACCGATGTAGATGGCATCGGCGCCATGCAGGATGGCCTCGCGGGCAATGGCGACATCGCGGGCAGGGCTGAGCAATTCCAGGTGATGTTTGGGCAAAGACATAATTTTTTTAGTCAGGCTTGTCACGGTCGAGGCGTGCATTGTAGCGGCGAAACGCCTGACCGGCACCCGAATGCTGCCGGGTGGCGATTTGGGTAGGCCTGGCGCGCCTCAACCCCTGTGGGACCGGGCTTGCTCGCGAAAGGGCTGGGTCAGTCAACACTTGTGCCACCTGACACGCCGTCTTCGCGAGCAAGCCCGCTCCCACAGGGTTTTGTGTATGTCTGGCTGAGATCAGGCCTTGGCCGCCATCGCGGTCACTTCCACGCGCATGCCTTCCACCGCCAACGAGGCAACCCCGACAGCGGCGCGCACCGGCCATGGCTTGGCGAAGTAGCGCTTGTAGACTTCGTTGAAAGCGGCGCGGTCGGCCATGTCGGTGAGGTAGATGGTCAGGTGCATCACGCGGTCCATGGAACTGCCGGCACGCTCCAGCGCGACCTTCAGCGCTTGCAGGGTGCATTCGCTTTGCAGGGTGATGTCGCCCAGTTCCAGGCTGCCGTCGGCGCGGGTGGGGATCTGGGTGGAGACCAGCACACCGGCGAAACCGACGACGTCGGAGGAAATCGAATCCGCATCGGGGTCGGGGGTAAAGGTCAGGTCGTGGTTTGCCATGGGGACTCTCTTGCTTGAAGTGATGAGGCTGGTGCCTTTGCGCGGCCAGTTTACAGGGCCATTGGCGGTCCGTCGCTAATCCAGGCCGGACGGCTGCTCGTGACCCAGCCTCATGGCCTGCCGGCGACTGCACCGTTCCGGCTGGATCGTTTCTGAGCCCCGGTCGAGCCACACCCGGGTCATTGCAAGGGCGAGAACGTCGCGGGCAGGTAGATCGTCGAGCGCATGTCGCGCAGTTGCGGGCCGGAGTTTTCCGGCGGCCAGACGCCATCGGCGACCGCCTGGGTGCGTACTTGCAGGCGCTGTTCCAGGGTGCTCCACGGCCAGATGTGCAGATAGCGCGGCAGCGCGCCGTCGGTGGCGTAGAACGCCGCGTACACCGGCGAATATTGTTCGGCGGTCCGCGCTTCGATGGCGTTGCTCCAGCCCTCGAGGGTGGGCTGCAACCCGCTGCTGACCAGGTCATAGACGCGCAGTTCGTAGAATGGACCGTGCTGGCCCGCGCTCAAGGGTTCGAGGAAGGGAAACAGTGTGTAGTTTTCGATGCGCAGATCGGTGATCAACTCGTTGATACCAAACGCCCCGCCTCCCAGCAGGAAACGCTCGCGCTCCGCTTGCCTCAGGTGTTCGTCGGCGTAGCCGCGCAGTACGGCGATCTGGTTCAACTGACCGATTTCCGAGGCCCAGCAGCCCATCAACACCCCGCCGACTTCCGGCTTCGCCAACTCTGCCTCGATGCGTACCAGCGCATCAGTCACTGTGCGCACCCGCACGGTAAAAGTGATCAGTTCAAATAAACGCATAGCGACTCCGCCCACCGGTTTGCCAAAAGCACACAGCCTAGGGCAGCCCCCGCCAGCGGGATATTGAGACGAACCCCATCGGCAACGGCATTTGCCGCAGTGTTCTAGGTAGTTTCTTTATTGGGATTGAAAAAGCGAAGCATCAGCTACCGGCCATTATCGGCCCAGCCGATTCAAACCTGCGAATTATCGATTTGTGCAGTGGTCCGTGGACCGCGAGCATGGCGTCACTTCCAACAACAAAAACCAAGGACCCGCCATGACCGCCCGATTTCACAATCCAGTGGATACCCGCTTCGGCTGGGGCAGCCTGCAAGAGCTTGCCGCCATCACCGAACACCAGAACGTTGCCGTCGTGACCTTTCCCGAAGCCCGTGGCCTGGGGCTGGTGGATCGCCTTCAAGCGCTGCTGGGCGACCGCCTGGTCTACGTGATCGAAGATGTCCAGCCCAATCCCGATGTCGCGCAACTTCGCGCGACCTATGAACGTTTCTGGCAAGAGGCCGGCGAATGCCACGCCGTGATTGCCGTCGGTGGCGGCAGTGCGATCGACACTGCCAAGGCACTGATTGTCGGCACCGAGTCAGGTCGCTTCGATGAGCTGTTGGCCTTGCTGGCAAGCGGCAAACCCTTCGTTCCGGTTCGCAGTAAACAGCTGATCGCTGCCCCGACCACGGCGGGCACCGGCAGTGAGGTCACGCCCTGGGCGACGATCTGGGACGCGGCCAACCACAAGAAGTATTCCCTGCACCTGGACTGCACCTGGCCAAAGGTCGCGATCATCGATCCGCAACTAATGCTCACGGTACCGGCCAGCGTCACCGTTTCCACCGGGCTGGATGCACTGTCCCACGCGCTGGAGTCGATCTGGAACATCAATGCCAACCCGCTTTCCGACACCTTCGCCATCTCTGCCATCGAGGACATCCTCGAATGCCTGCCCTTGCTGCGGAGTGACCTGTCCAATCAGGAGCTGCGCTCACGGATGGCCCTCGCCGCACTCAAGGCCGGCATGGCGTTCTCCAACACCAAGACTGCACTGGCCCACTCCATTTCCTATGAGATGACCTTGCGCTTCGGCCTGCCCCACGGCATCGCCTGCTCCTTCACCCTGCCACTGGTTCTGGGCCTTGCCTGGGGCCACGACGCAACGCGCGACAAGACCCTGCAACGGGTTTTCGGGCCAGACCTGGATAAAGCCCAGGCCCGTTTGCGCGCCTTCCTGCACAGCCTCGAGGTGAAAACCGAGTTCGCCGACTACGGCGTGACGGCCGAAGAGGCCCAAACCATGATCGACTTCGCCCTGCAAGGCGCACGCGGCAAGAACTTCATCGGCTCACGAGCGGCCTAGGGCTCGCCAGCCCCCCAAAGACACTACCCTGCCAGCGGCGAAACGAGCCGCGACGATTTCCTGCTGCACCTGAAAAAGAGTGCACCCTGCGATGCAACTCGCAGGGACCGAACAAGAATAAGGAAAAGATCATGAATCGTGCCCAAGCCATGCCAGGTCTCGCTGTACATACCGCATCGTTTCGCGTCGCCCAGTGGCGCATGCTGCTGGCTGCCATGTTTTGCTATCTGTTTTTCTATACCGGGCGACAAACGTTCGGTTTCGCCATTCCCGGTATCCAGGCCGAGTTCGGCTTTACCAAAGAGCACCTTGGCTGGGCATCGGCCGCCATGCTCTGGGCCTACGCCATTGGCCAGGCCATCAACGGCAACCTCGCCGACAAGTTCGGTGGTCGACGCATCATGACCATGGGCGCCGTGCTGTCCTGTGGCGCCAACTGGGTGACCAGTTTCGCCAGCGGATTCGCCGGGCTGATCCTGCCCTGGGGCATCAATGGCTACTTCCAGGCATTGGGCTGGGCACCGGGCAGCCGGCTGATCTCCAACTGGTGGAGCGCGGGCGAACGCGGCAAGGTCTACGGCTTTTATGTGTTCGCGGCCGGCTGCGCGTCGGTGCTTTCCTACGTGACCTCGATCATCGTGCTGGAGGTGATGCATCTGGAGTGGCGCTGGATCTTCCGCCTGCCCGTATTGCTCATGCTGGCGGGCGGCATCATCTTCTACCTGGTGGCCCGCGAGCGTCCGCAAGACCTGGGTTTCGAACCGCCTGCCGACACGGGCGTGGCCAACGCCGAGGACAAAAGCCATGAAGTGGCCCATGACGAAGTCGAAACCTCCGCGCAACGCTACAAAGCTGTTCTGAAAAACTTCCGCCTGATCATCGCCGCCGTGTCCCTGGGTTTCCAGAACGCCGCCCGCTACGGTTTGATCGTCTGGGTGCCGGTGCACTTCCTGGGTGCCAACTGGAAGACCGGCGACAGCATGATCGATCCGAAGTGGATCACCGTGGCCCTTCCCGTCGGCATGGCCATCGGCGCACTGAGCAACGGCTGGATCTCGGACAAGCTGTTCGGCTCCAAACGCTACCTGGCGATCATGCTTTACATGTTCCTCGGTGCGGCGACCAGTTTGTGGATGTGGACCCTTGCCCCCCACAGCGCGACCGGTCTGGTGGCGTTGTTTCTCTGCGGCTTCTTCGTGTACGGCCCCGCCTCCAGCTTCTGGGCGCTATGCCCGGACCTGGTCGGCGCCAAACGCGCCGGCACAGCGACCGGGGTGATGAACTTCTCGTCCTACCTGTTCGCCGGCCTGGCGGAACCGCTGATCGGCAGTATGCTCGACAGTACCGGCAACACCTCGCTGATCTTCATCGTGGTCACCGCGGCCTGTCTGTGCAGCGCGTCGGTGGCGCTGTTCATCAGGCGCTGATGGCCCGGCTGGACAGATTGAATCAACGGCAGCGGCTCAGGAACAGGATCGTCTATGTACCAGTACCACAAGTGGCTACGTTCATTTCATGCCGTGGCCAAGACCGGCAGTTTCACCCTCGCCGCCGAGTATTTGAGCGTCGGCCAGCCCACGGTCAGTGAGCAGGTCAATGCCCTGGAAAAGAAGTTTTCCGTGGAGCTGTTCCATCGCCGCGGCCGCTTTATCGAAATGAGTGCCGCCGGGCACCAGCTCTACGCGATCACCCAGGGCCTGTTCGGCCAGGAGGATGAAGCCGTGCAATTGCTGCAAAGTTTCAAGCAACGCAAGACCGGCATGCTGCGCCTCGGCGCGGTGTCGCCACCGATTGCCATGAACCTGACCTACGAACTGATGCAACGGCATCCGGACATCGAGCTGGAAACCTCGTTCTCCCCGGAAAAGGAGACCCTGGATCGCCTGTTCAACTTCGATATCGACGTGGCGATCCTGGCGTTGTCCGAATTCGACCAGCGTTTTGACACGCAGCTTTACCGGCGCTACCCGATCATTGCCGTGGTGCGTGACGACCATCCCTGGGCCCGGCAGAAAGAAGTGCATGTCGAGCAGATCAGCGAAGAGAAATGGGTGCTGCGGGAAAAAAGCTCACGCACTCGTCAACTGGTGGAGGAAAGCTGCAAGCACCTGGGCGTCGCACTGAACTGCGTCATGCAGTTGAACAGCCGCGAGGCCATCGTGCATGCCATCGCCAAGGGCATCGGCATCGGTTTCGTCTCGGCGGTCGAGTACGCCGAAACCCCGGGCACCAAACCGATCACCTTCGTCAATCACCCGTTTTCCATCGACTACCACCTGTGCTGCCTGGGTATTCGCCGAAACCGGCCAATGATCGCGGAGCTGTTCGACTCGAGCCCGATACCGGCCACCTGATTTCGTCTCACCCTTGAGCAATCCATAGGCCTACTTCCTGGCGACAGGAGGGACGGCCTGCCCACAACAAAAAATGGAGAAATACCATGAACTACCAACAACCGACCCAACTGCAAGCCGTGGTCCTGGATTGGGCCGGCACCGTCGTCGATTTCGGCTCCTTCGCCCCCACGCAGATTTTCGTCGAGGCCTTTGCCGAGTTCGGCGTCGCCGTTTCGCTGGAAGAAGCGCGGGGTCCGATGGGCATGGGCAAGTGGGATCACATCCGCACCTTGTGCAATCAACCGCAGATCGCCGAACGCTACCGTGCGGTGTTTGATCGCCTGCCGACCGATGACGATGTCACCGCACTGTACGAACGGTTCATGCCGCTGCAGATCGAGAAAATTGCCCTGCACTCGGCCCTGATTCCCGGCGCGCTTAACACCATCGATGCCTTGCGCGACAAGGGCCTGAAAATCGGTTCCTGCTCCGGTTACCCGGCCGTGGTCATGGAAAAAGTGGTCGAACTGGCGCGGCACAATGGCTACGTGGCCGACCATGTGGTGGCCACCGACGAAGTGCCGAACGGCCGCCCCTACCCGGCCCAGGCCCTGGCCAACGTGATTGCCCTGGGTATCAGCGACGTCGCCGCCTGCGTCAAGGTCGACGACACCTGGCCCGGCATACTCGAAGGCCGGGCCGCCGGGATGTGGACGGTGGCGCTGACCTGCTCCGGCAATGCCCTGGGCTTGACCTACGAGCAATACAAGGCCCTGCCTTCCGACAGGCTGGACAGCGAACGGGCGCGTATCGTCAAGATGTTCGAAGGCTCCCGCCCGCACTACCTGATCGACACCATCGTCGATTTGCCGGCGGTCATCGAAGACATCAATGCGCGACTGGCGCGAGGTGAAACACCGCAAGGGTCCTGATCCGATTCAGGCATCAAGCGGCCGTCCCACGGGCGGCCGCCTCACTTGAAAAAATCACTCGGCGTCTTGCCGAACTGCTTCTTGAACATGGTCGTGAACGCGCTCGGGCTGTCGTATCCCAGCTCCCCGGCGATGTCGATGATCTTCTCCCCGACGGCTATGCGTTCCAGCGCCAGCAACAGTCGCGCTTGCTGGCGCCATTGGCCGAACGTCATGCCGGTTTCCTTGCGGAACCTGCGCTGGATGGTTTTGGCGTCGAGGCTCAAGCGGGCGCTCCAGTCCGACAAGGTCGAGCCATCCCCGGGATCACGCTGCAACGCGCTACAAATCAGGTTGATACGCTGATCGGCGGGCTGCGGCAGGTTCAGGGGCAAGGTCGGCAGGATCGTCAGTTCATCCAGGATCAGCCGCAGCACCCGGGCCTCCCGCGAGTCCGGCTCACAGGCAAAGTCGAAATCGACCGAGACCTTGATCAACTCGCTCAGCAACGCCGAAACACTCACCGCCCGGGTTTCGGCGGGCAGGTTCAGGCTCGGGTCAGGGCGCACGAATACGCTGCGCATCTTGATCGCCCCCACACAGCGAATCGAGTGCACCTCACCACTGGGCATCCAGATGCCACGGCTGGGTGGCACCGTCCATTGGCTGATGGCGGTGTGCACCACCATCACGCCTTCGATGGCATAGATCAGTTGGTGCTTTTCATGGGAATGCGGAGGGATGAACCAGTTTTCCGGGTAGTCGGTCGCACTGCTGCGAACGCTCCAGCCGCCCAGGTCGATCTCCGCAAGAAATGTCTGCAATGGTTTGATCATGACGCCCTTTTTGCGATGGTCCATGCCCGAGTTGCGCGAGACGGGCGCCCTTGAGGCCCCTAGGATAACGCCGAACCCTGAAATTGGCTGCGCCTTGCGTTCGCAGTTCGCGTTATTTATCCGGAAGCTCGCCCATGTCGACCACCACCCTCAGTTCACCGTCACCCACCGCTTCGGTGGCCAGCCAGGCCAGCCCGCTGGTCATGCGCGTCATCGGCGCCTGCGCGCTGGCGCACCTGATCAACGACCTGATCCAGGCCGTGCTGCCGTCGATCTACCCGATGCTCAAGGCCAGCTATGGCCTGAGCTTCACCCAGGTCGGCCTGATCACCCTGACCTTCCAGCTCACCGCTTCACTGCTGCAACCCTGGATCGGTTTCTACACCGACCGTCATCCCAAGCCGTGGCTGCTGCCGGCCGGCATGGTCTGCACCCTGATCGGTATTCTGATGCTGTCGATGGTCGGCAGCTTCCCGGCGATTCTCGTGGCCTCGGCGCTGGTAGGAGTTGGCTCGTCGACCTTTCACCCGGAGACCTCGAGGGTGGCGCGGCTGGCCTCGGGCGGTCGCTACGGCCTGGCGCAATCGACCTTTCAGGTCGGTGGCAATGCCGGTAGCGCCTTCGGCCCGTTGCTGGCCGCCGCGATCATCATTCCCTACGGCCAGGGCAACGTCGCCTGGTTCGGCCTGTTCGCGGTGTTCGCCATTCTCGTGCAATACGGCCTGAGCCGCTGGTACCGCAATCACCTGAACCTGTTCAAGCTCAAGCAAGGCAGCAAGGCCACCCACGGCCTGTCGAAACGGCGGGTGACCTTCGCCCTGGTGGTGCTGGCGCTGCTGGTGTTCTCCAAATACTTCTACATGGCCAGCTTCACCAGTTACTTCACCTTCTACCTGATCGAGAAATTCGACCTGTCGGTGGCCAGTTCGCAGCTGTACCTGTTCCTGTTTCTTGGCGCTGTCGCAGCAGGCACCTTCTTCGGCGGCCCGATCGGCGACCGGATCGGCCGCAAGCAGGTGATCTGGTTCTCCATCCTCGGCGCCGCGCCCTTCACCCTCGCCCTGCCCTACGTCGACCTGTTCTGGACGGGCGTGCTGAGCATGATCATCGGCTTCATCCTCGCCTCGGCATTCTCGGCCATCGTGGTCTTCGCCCAGGAACTGGTGCCCGGCAACGTCGGCATGATCGCCGGGGTGTTCTTCGGCCTGATGTTCGGTTTCGGCGGGATCGGTGCCGCGCTGCTGGGGCACCTGGCGGATATCCATGGCATCGAATATGTCTACACCTTGTGTTCGTTCCTGCCGTTGCTGGGAATTCTGACCATACTGTTGCCGTCTACTGGACAACGCCCGTCGGGAGCGTGAATAGCCATCAGGAGGAACCCCCCATGAAAATCGTAGTCACCAGCGTGCTCGTCGACGATCAGGCCAAGGCACTTGCCTTCTACCGGGATGTGCTCGGTTTTGAACTCAAGCACGATATCCCCATGGGCGAACATCGCTGGCTGACGTTGACATCCCCCGGCGACCCCGATGGCGTCGAGCTGCTGCTGGAGCCCAATGCCCACGGCGCGGCAATGACGTTCCAGAGCGCGATCAAGCAGGACGGCATTCCCTGCACCTTTTTCGGAGTGGAAGACGTGCAGGCCGAATATGCCCGGCTCAGCGCCGTCGGCGTGCAATTCACCCGCCCGCCGACGGTGATGGGACCGGTCACCCTCGCGGTACTGGACGACACCTGCGGCAATCTCATCCAGATCGTCCAGCACAACTCAACCGCCTGATCATTTCTGCTACCAGCGCTGTAGCACTCGGTAACACCCGGCCCCAATGCGGTGCGTCTTTTAAACGCCCTGCCGTGCGCCACCCCGCTCCACACGGGGCCACCCGCCATGGCGTACTTTGTGCATCCAATGGCCATCCTCTTCTGCCTGTAGCCGCCATGCGCCCCAAGGAACTGAAACTCTGGACCACCGGTGTCGCCCACCTGCTCGACCTGCCTGCCGGGCATGGACGGCTGTCGGGGTTGAGCCATTGGCTTCGGCAAATCTGCCCGGTCGATCATTTCGTGTTGTTCGTCTACGAAGGCAATCACCGGCCACTGGCGTTGTTCGATACCTTCTCGGCGGACAAGCGGGCGGTGTATGTCGACGACTATCAGTGCGGGCCTTACCTGCTCGATCCGTTCTACCTCGCCTGTACACGCGGGCAGGCGCCGGGGCTGTGGCGCCTGCGCCAGTTCGCCCCCGACCACTTCTACCTCGGCGAGTACTTCCTGACCTATTACCAGCAGACGGGCCTGGCCGAAGAAGTGGCGTTTTTCGTCGACCTCGGCGGTGGTGCCACGGCGGTGTTGTCGTTGATGCGATCCAGCGCCAGCTGTGCGTTCAGCCGGGATGAAATGCAATTGGTCGAGTGTGCGCAAGCAGTGGTCGAACAGGTCATCAATGAGGCCTGGCGCTTGCGTCAGGCTCAGGAGCCGCGACCGGCGCAGGACCTCGACTTCAAGATCCGCGAAGCCTTCGACCATTTCGGCGCGCACATCCTCACCGGGCGTGAGCAGGAAATCGTTCAACTGTTGCTGCGCGGCCACTCCAGCGCTTCGGTGGCCGAACAACTGAACATCAGCCCCGGCACGGTGAAGATTCATCGCAAGAATATTTACGCCAAGCTGGGGATTGGCAGCCAGTCGGAATTGCTGGGGTTGTTTATTCGGGAGTTGACGGAGGATCCGTTGCAGGCTCCCGGTTTCAAGCTGCAGGCCTGATGCCCGTTGGTATACGCATATCCTTGTGGGAGCGAGCTTGCTCGCGATAGCGGCAGCACATTCAACATTGATGTGTCTGACACACCGCCATCGCGAGCAAGCTCGCTCCCACAGGTCTATTGGTGATCCGCAGATAAGCGGTTATTCAGGCGGATCGAGTTGATCCAGCACGCGGTTTACGGCCAGTTCCCCCAGCATGATCACCTGCGCAATCCCGAGCAGCGCATTGCGGCTCGTTCCTTCCAGATGATCCACCAGATCGTTGGCCATGACATTGGCCGACGCCAGCGATTCACAAGCGTGCACCAGCAAGGTTTCGGCACTGAGTTCGGGATTGACGATGAACATCGTGCTGGGTGTGCGCGGGGTGGCCATGATTGCAGGGCCGGGGTTTAGGTAATGATCGAGGGCGCGCTCGGCGGCTTCGTGGAGTTTTTTGGAGTCGAGGCTTTCGTATGGGGATGCTGGATCGGTGTCCGGCGGGTTGGGTGTGACCTTGAACATGGCAAGTCTCCGTCTACGAGTTGGAGCTGCTCCATTCGGTTCCAAGCGAAGGGGTGGCAGCTGTACGCAGGTTGGAACCCGGGGTAAACGGAACCCGGCAGACCCTAAGGTCTCCCGCGCACAGCCGCCATTACGGAGTGCACACTTGAAGGTGCGCAGCATATGTTAAGCGGCACGCCTTGTGCCGTTTACTCCTCGGGGTTCCAAGCCCGGTCGCTGAATTGGCAGCGACCCGGGAACGATAAAACCCAGCCCCAAGGCGCACAAGCCGGCGGATTCTGGCGTACCTGTAGGCAACGACGCAAGGCGTTGTAGCTTTCATGAAGTAACGCTGACAGCGATTAAACACGTATATCCAACCGAAAATTTACGCAGGCTACTCGCGTTGAATTTCTTAGGAAGCCAGAGGAAATGTCTGACGTATTTTTAAGGTTGGCGACCGGAAGCACGAGGGTTAACTTTGCAGCCCTAAACAGAGACGAGAGATTCTTCGCCTGATGCAGGCGCTCTCTCAGACATTGAGGGTGAAACGATTGCATGAGCAGGACACTAGTCGACAAAGCTAATTGCCCCAACAGCGACATTTGGCGTTATGATCGCGTCAAATGTCGCATGGAGGTATTCGGTATGCCCGCCGTCAAATCCAAAGGAAGAACAGTCGTCACGACGGAGACAAAACCTGTCACCCGAAAGCCGACTGAGGTGCTGTTACATGGCCGCGAAGGTAATACGCGCATGATGATCATCCAATACACACAAGAAGGCTTTGATCTGAGCGACGTGAGGGAGATGCTTTCTACCTCCGAACTGTACATGGAGCACGGCCTTGTTGAGCGCATCACAGGGAAGTCCGTCAGGACTGTACAACGCTTGGCAAAGGAGACAGAACCGGTGCGATTAAATCAGCAGCAAAGTACCGTCGCCTTTCAATATGCTCAGGCCTTGGAGCACGCCATCAACGTGTTCGGCAATCTACAGTTGGCTGAGAACTGGCTGAAGAAACCCTGCAAGTACCTGGAAGATCATATCCCGCTGGAACTGATCGACAACTCGCTTGGTTTCCAGGTGGTGGAGGATTATTTGACCCGGATTGAACACGGGGTTTATCAATGAATCCTTTACCGTGGGATGGGAAGTGGCACGCTTGGCGCCTTGACCGCGAGGTCTACAAGGACACGTGGAATAGTGGCTTGGGTGCTCAGCGATCCGGTGGCCGGTGGAACCCTCCCGGTCGCCGGGTTATTTACGCTTCGGCCGACCCGGCCACCGCCATTTTGGAAGTCGCAACCCACGCTGGTTTCGATACGCTCGATACGGTGCCCCACGTGCTCACGTGTTTCGAAGTACTGGATTCCAACTTCATAAAAGTTGTTCAACCCGAAGACGTGCCAAACCCGAACTGGCTCATCCCGTCTGAGCTCTCGCCCAATCAGCAGCACTTTGCCGATGAGTTACTTTCCGAACATCCTTTCGTGCTTATCCCGTCCGCAGTTACCCGCCACTCTTGGAACCTACTCGTTAGCTGTGATTTGGCGGCGGATCAATTCAAGCTTGTTTCGCAGGAGCGTTTTGGACTGGATACCCGCTTACTGAAATGAATGAGAAAGTCGAACTTGCCCACCAGAACCTCAAGTGCGGCCTGTCGCGTGTGATCTCTACACTGCACACCTACTAAACACTTGAACCACTCCCCCTCCTATCCCCCAAGGGATATATACACCGCAAAACCCCGATTGCTAGTTTGGCCCCCGACGCACTGATTCATCACTGCAAGGGAGCCCGCCTCGTGAACAACACCCCGCCAAGCGATATCGAATTCTGCAATGTGGTCAAACGCTATGGCGAGGTGCAGGCCGTCAGCGGTCTGGATTTCGCGGTGCGGCGTGGCTCGTTTCATTCCTTTCTCGGTGGTTCGGGCTGTGGCAAGACCACCACCCTGCGCATGATCGCCGGCTTCGAGCAGCCCACCAGCGGCGAGGTTCGTCTGGCCGGCAAAAGCGTGGCCGGCGTGCCGGCGTTCGAGCGGCCGGTGAACATGGTGTTCCAGCATTACGCGTTGTTCCCGCATCTGACCGTGGCGCAAAACATTGCCTACGGCCTGCGTTATCGCACGCCGCGCCCGGACAAAAAGCAGCAAATGCGCATGGCCGATGAAGCGCTGGAGATGGTGCGCCTGAGCGGCTTCGGCCAGCGCAAGCCGAGTGAATTGTCCGGCGGTCAGCAACAGCGTGTCGCCCTCGCCCGCGCCTTGGTCAACAAGCCGACGGTGTTGCTGCTCGACGAGCCGCTGGCGGCGCTGGACCGCAAGCTGCGCAAGGAGATGCAATCGGAACTGCTGCGTTTGCAGCGCGAGGTCGGCATCACCTTCGTGCTGGTCACCCACGACCAGGAAGAAGCCCTGTCGATGAGCGACAGCATCAGCGTGATGCACAACGGCTCGATCATCCAGACCGCCACCCCGGAACAACTCTACGAAGCCCCGGCCAGCCGTTACGTGGCCGACTTTATCGGTGAGTCCAACCTGTTCGACGGCACTGTGCGCCAGCTCAACGGCAACTCGGTGGTACTGCGTACCGAGCAGGGTCTGGAGCTGACCAGCCCCCTCACCCCCACTGGCAAGGGCCTGAGCGCCAACGCCGCCGGTTGCATTGCGGTGCGGCCGGAGCTGATCAGCATCGCCAGCGCCAACGCCGAAATGACCCGGGAAGTGAAGCTACAAGGCTGCGTCGAGGACCGCATCTACCTGGGCAATTCCACCGAATACCGCGTGCGCACCCAGGCCTTCGGCGTGGTCTGCGTGCGGGTGCCGCGCCAGCAGGATCATGGCGCCAATGCATTCGAACACGGCGCGCCAGTGCGCGTCGGCTGGGATCACGCCAATGGCCTGGCCATGGCGTTGTAAATCATCGATTCGTTTCATCAACCGGATGTGGAGCGTGCTATGGACCAGAAGACTTTTATAAAAACCCTGCGCAGCTGGCAGAACGGCTCGATCAGCCGCCGCGAGTTTCTTGGCCGCACCGGCCTGGGGATCGCCGCCGCCGTGGTCGCCACCAACATGCCCGGCCTGCTGACCTCCACCGCCGAGGCCGCCGAACAGGCCAAGCTGGGGGATCGCCTGTCGCTGGCGACCTGGCCGAACTACCACAGCCAGGAAAACCTCGACACCTTCGGCAAGACCACCGGTGCCCGGGTGTCGATGAGCGTGTTCGGTTCCAACGAAGAAATGCTCGCCAAATTGCAGGCTGGCGGCAGTGGCTGGGACGTGCTGGTGCCGACCAACTACACCATCAGCACCTACGTCGGCCTGGGGTTGATCGAGCCGCTGGACCTGTCGCGCATTCCCAACTTCGATGCCTCGGCGTTCCAGCAGAAGTTCATGGCCCAGGGCACGGTGGATGGCAAGGTCTACGCGGTGCCGAAAAACTGGGGCACTACCGGCATGCTCTACGACACCGGCAAGCTGAAAAATGGCCCCGCCAGCTGGAAGGAATTCTGGGCCGCCGCCCAAGGCCCGGCCAGCGGCCGCACGATGGTCCACGACTACCAGTTGACCGCCATCGGCAACGCGCTGAAAAGCTTCGGCTACAGCTTCAACTCCCTGGACCCGAAAGAACTGGCCGACGCGGAAAAACTGCTGATCGAGGTCAAGCCGCACCTGTTCGCCATCAACTCCGACATTCAGCCATCGATGCGCAGCGGCGATGCCTGGCTGGCGATGTCCTGGACCGGGGACGCCTCGCAACTGCACCGCGACAACGCGCAAATGCAGTTCGAACTGGGCAAGGAAGGTGGCGAGTTGTGGAGCGACTTCTTCGCCATCCCCAAAAGCTCGGAGCACAAGGACGCCGCCTACGCCTTCATCAACTACTTGCTCGACCCGCAGCACAACAAGCTCGAAGTGCTAAGCCACGGTTACCCGAGTGGCGACAAGCGTGTCGACGCGCTGCTGCCGGTGGCGATGCTCGACGATCCGATCATGTACCCGGCCGCCGAGGCCCTGAGCCCGCTGGAGTTCGGTGCCGCCGCGACGCTGACCAGCCCGGCCCGCGCCGAGCTGATGGCGCGTTTCAAGTCCGCCTGATCGCCTGACCATGGCCAATGAGGAGTCACCCATGAATGCCGCCGCCCACCCGCAAACGGTGCAGTCGGGCCATGCCCTGTCGGTCGAGGTTCGCCAACGGCGCAGCCTCGGCCGGCGCATCACCCTGCTGATGCTCTTGCCTTCGACCCTGTGGTTCCTGCTGCTGTTGTTGATGCCGCTGGTGATCATCCTGGTCTTCAGTTTCGGCGAGCGCAGCGCCGTGGGCGGTTACGCCGGTGGCTTCACCCTGGCCAACTACCTGAACCTCGGTTCTCGCGGCGCGGCGTTCAGCAATACGCTGATGTTGGCGCCGCTGGGCACCCTGGTGTGCCTGGTGGCGGCTTATCCGCTGGCGTACTTCCTTGCGGTCAAGGTCACGAGGAACCGCTCGCTGTTGCTGACCCTGGTGATCGTGCCGTTCTGGACCAGTTTCCTGATCCGCACCTACGCCTGGATTTTCATCCTCAGCGGCAAGGGTATTCCGGCGCTGCTGGCCAGCCTGGGTCTCGAGGATGTGCGGCTGATCAACACGCCGTGGGCGGTGCTGATCGGCATCGTCTACGGCTACCTGCCGCTGATGGTGTTCCCGATCTACGTCAGCCTGGAAAAGCTCGACAAGCGCCTGCTCGAAGCCTCGGCGGACCTCGGCGCCAGCGCCTTCGAAAGCTTCCGTCGGATCACCCTGCCGCTGTCCGCGCCAGGGATCATCACCGGGGTGATGCTGGTGTTCATCCTGCTGATGGGCGAGTTCCTGATCCCGGCGATTCTCGGCGGCGGCAAGGTGTTCTTTGTCGGCAACGCGCTGGTCGATCTGTTCCTGCAATCGCGCAACTGGCCGTTCGGCAGTGCGCTGGCCATGACGTTGGTGGCGATGATGCTGCTGATCATCGGCGTGTATCTGAAACTGGTGGCGCGCTATGGCGGCCGCCCTGCCGACGGAGGCCTGTGACATGTGGTTGCGCAGCTATTCGACTTCGCTGTACCTGTTTCTCTACGCGCCGATTGCCTTGATCGTGCTGTTCAGCTTCAACGCCGGGCGCAGTGGCCTGGCGTTCCAGTGCTGCTCGGTGCAATGGTTCGCCACCGCGTTCGGCAACCCGTTCATCATGGAAGCCCTGGGCAACAGCGCGCTGATCGCGTTGAGTTCGGCGGTGATCGCCTCGCTGTTCGGCACCCTGGCGGTGTTCGGCTTGCAGCGCTGCGGTGCCAAGGTACGCCTGCTGTTCGATGCCCTGACCTACTGCGCGATCATCGTGCCGGGCATCGTCATCGGCATCTCGACACTGATCGCCTTCATCAGCCTGTTCGACCTGATCAACCCGTTGCTGGCGAGTTGGCTGCCGACGGTGCCGAAGTTGAACATGGGGTTCTTTACGGTGATCGCCGCGCATTCGCTGTTCACCATGGCCCTGGTGATGGTGATCGTGCGCAGCCGTGTCGATTCCCTGGACAAGGCCTTGCTGGAAGCCTCGGCGGACCTGTACGCGCCACCGATGGACACCTTCTGGCGGGTGACTCTGCCGCAGATCAGTCCGGCGATCATGGCCGGCTTCCTGCTGGCGTTCACCTTCAGCTTCGACGATTTCATCATCGCGTTCTTCGTCGCCGGTTCCGAAACGACGCTGCCGATCTACATCTTTTCCTCCATCCGCCGCGGCGTGACGCCAGAGATCAACGCCATTTCCACGGTGATCATCTGTGTGTCGCTGGCCCTGCTGTTCACTTCCCGCCATCTGCAAAATCGCCGCACCGGCGTCCAGGAGTCGCACCATGCGTGATCAGCTCTACATCAACGGCGAATGGGTCAGCCCGGACCTGGGCGGCTATCTGGACGTGATCGATCCGGCCACCGAACAAGTCTTCCACCGAGTCGCGGCGGGCACTGAAGAAGATGTCGACCATGCCGTGCGTGCGGCCCGGCGTGCCTTCGACAATGGCTGGGGCCAGACCAGTGGCACCGAGCGAGCGCAATGGCTGGAGGCGCTGGCCGATGAACTGGAAAGTAGCCAGCAGGCGCTGGCGGAACTGGAAGTCCGTGACAACGGCAAACCCTTGCCCGAAGCACAGTGGGACATTGGTGATGCGATTGGTTGCTTCCGGTACTACGCCGGTTTGGCCCGTGAGCTGGATCAGCAACAGGACCAACCGCTGGCGTTGCCGGATGAGCGCTTTCGCTGCCGCCTCCGTCACGAGCCGATTGGCGTGGCCGGGCAGATCATTCCCTGGAACTACCCACTGCTGATGGCCGCGTGGAAGGTCGCGCCAGCCTTGGCCGCCGGGGCCACGGTGGTGTTGAAACCGTCCGAACTGACGCCGCTGACCGCCCTGGAACTGGCCGCTGCCGCCGACCGCATCGGCTTGCCCGCCGGGGTGTTGAATCTGGTCACGGGCCTTGGCGCCGACGCCGGCAGCCCGCTCACCGAGCATCCGGGGGTGGACAAACTGGCGTTCACCGGCAGCGTGCCCACCGGGGCGAAAATCATGTCAGTGGCGGCGCGGGACATCAAGAACATCAGCCTGGAACTGGGGGGCAAGTCAGCCTTCATCGTGTTTGATGATGCTGATGTCGACGCCGCCGTGGAGTGGATTCTGTTCGGGATTTTCTGGAACCAGGGTCAGGTGTGCAGCGCCACATCACGCCTGTTGGTGCAGGAACGCATCGCCCCGCGCCTGACCGAACGGCTGGTGGAAGAAACCCGCAAGATCAGCATCGGCCCCGGCATGCAGCCCGGCGTGCTGCTCGGGCCGCTGGTCAGCCAGGGCCAGTACGACAAGGTGCTCGGTTTCATCGATCAGGGCCTGGCCAGCGGCGCCCGTTTGCTCACCGGCGGACGGCGACCGGCGCATCTGGCCGAAGGGTATTTCATTGAGCCGGCAATCTTCGACGAGCCGGGACACAGCAGCATTCTGTGGCGCGAAGAAGTGTTCGGCCCGGTGCTGTGCATCAAGCGCTTCAAGACCGAAGAGCAAGCAGTGCAAATGGCCAACGCCAGCCGCTTCGGCCTGGCCGCCGCGGTGATGAGCACCGACTTGCAGCGCACCGCCCGGGTCGCCAACCAACTGCGCGCCGGGATCGTCTGGGTCAACTGCTCGCAACCGACCTTCGTCGAAGCACCCTGGGGCGGGATGAAACACAGCGGCATTGGCCGGGAGCTGGGGCAATGGGGGTTGCACAATTATCTTGAGGTCAAGCAGGTGACCGAGTACGTCAGCGACCAGCCGTGGGGGTGGTATTTGAAGTAAACAGGTCAACCTCATCGCGAGCAGGCCGGCCGCCTCGCTTTTGCTTTTGCTTTTGCTTTTGCTTTTGCTTTTGCTTTTGCGGTGTACGCCCCCTCGTGAGGCCGAGCGCAGGTTCTGCGCAGTGGGTAACCCGGCATGGATGCCGGGTTAGCCGCCGCCGGCCATGGATGGCCGATGGCGGCGGGTCCACGGAGCAGGACCGGAGCGAGGGCACCCTGAGCCTAAGCGAAGGGCCGAACGTCAGGGGCAAAGCGTTTTGGTTACTTTGGCGCTCTTCCAAAGTGACCCGCTGTAAGAGCGGAACCAATAACCGCCGTTACCGAAGAAACGGATATGTACCGGCTGTGAACACCGCATCGGCGTACGCCCGTTCCCACACTTGTTTTGCTGACCAGCAGGCTTGTGACAACCGCTTATCAACGCGTAACTTGAATGACCTGCCCTTCAAGACACGCCGGAGTTGATCCATGCGCATCGCCTTGTTGTCCGACATGCACCTGTCCGTCAATGCGATCCCCTTTCCCGCCGTGGAGGCCGATATCGTCGTGCTCGCCGGGGACATAGCACGGCCGGCCAAGGCCATCGAGTGGGCCAGAGCCTGCCCGGTTCCACTGTTGTATGTGGCGGGCAATCACGAGTTCTATGGCAGTGACCTGGTCACCACCTACGAACAATTGAACAGTCTGGCGCAAGGCACCCGGATCCACGTACTGGAACGCTCGGAGTACGTCCACGACGGCGTGCGCTTTCTCGGTTGCACCTTGTGGTCTGACTATCGCCTGCTCGACAGCCCGGATGATCGGGCGCTGGGCATCGATCTGGCGACCCGGCTGATCCGTGACTTCAGCCACATCAAGATCGCCCCCGACTTTCCGGACCTGTTCACACCGGCCATTTCCCAGCTGGTATTTTTGCAGACGGTCGCCTGGCTGCAAGACTGCTTCAGCCGCGACAGCAGCACACCCACGGTGGTGGTCTCGCATTTCGCCCCGACACGGTCGAGCATCAGCCCGACCTTTGCCGGTTCGCCGATCAACTCAAGCTTTGTCTCGGACCTCGAAGCGCGGATCAAAGACTGGCAGCCGGCACTGTGGCTGCATGGCCATACCCATGGCAGCTTTGACTATCGAGTAGGCAACACCCGGGTAGTCTGCAACCCCCGGGGCTATGCCAGGAATGGCATCAACGAAAACCCTGATTTCGACGCGGCCTTCGTGATTGACCTGCAGATCTGAGGTAACGCTGAAATCAACAGTCTCCAGGCTCGCACCCGATGGAACGCCGGCAACCCGCTACACTTTCCTCGCTGCGCCGCTGCACCAAAGCGGCCAAACCCCTGACTTCTGATCTGGAGGTATCCCATGAGCGACAGCAGCGAACTCACCACCTTTACCGGCTGGGCCGCCACCGCAGCGGGCGCGCCACTGGAACGCTACAGCTACGATCCCGGTCCGTTGGGCAACGATGAGGTGGAAGTCGCCGTGGAATATTGCGGCGTCTGCCACTCCGACCAGTCGTTGATCGACAACGATTGGGGTATCAGCCGCTACCCGTTCATCCCCGGCCACGAGGTGGTCGGCCGTATCGTGCGCCTGGGCGATCAGGTGCGCGGCCTGGAAATGGGGCAACGGGTGGGCATCGGCTGGTACAAGGGCAGTTGCATGCATTGCACGTCGTGCATCGAAGGCTCCCATAACCTGTGTCGCACCGTGCAACCAACCATCATCGGCAGCAACGGCGGCTTTGCCGACCGCATTCGTTCGCACTGGGCCTGGGCCCTGCCGATCCCGGCCGGGCTCGATCCGGCGATGGCCGGGCCGTTGTTCTGTGCAGGTTCCACCGTGTTCAACCCGCTGGTGGAATTCGGCATCAAGCCCACCGACCGGGTCGGCGTGGTGGGCATCGGCGGTCTTGGTCACCTGGCGCTGCGCTTCCTCAACGCCTGGGGCTGCGAAGTCACGGCGTTCACCTCATCGCTGAGCAAGCAGGACGAAGCCAAGCGCCTGGGCGCGCACAAGGTGGTCGCCTCGACCGATACCGATGCGCTCAATGCCATTGCCGGCACCCTGGATTTTCTCCTGGTCACCGCCAACGCCAACCTCGACTGGAGCGCCATGCTCGCCACCCTGCGCGGCAAGGGTCGCCTGCACTTTGTCGGCGTCGTGCCCGATGCCATCCCCATGCACGTGTTCGAACTGATTCCCCAGCAAAAAACCATGTCCGCCTCACCGGTCGGCTCGCCCGCCAATACCGCGACCATGCTGGAGTTCTGCGCACGCCACCAGATTGTGCCGCAGGTCGAGATGTTTCCCATGAGCCGGATCAACGAGGCCATCGATCATTTGCGCAGCGGCAAGGCGCGCTACCGCGTGGTGCTGGACGCCAGTCAGTGACAGGCGAAAAACGAAGAGAAAGGGCCGCTTGTTCAAGCGTAATGCTGTTCACTTAAGAGCGTCTTGAATCAGAGAAACCTGTGGCGAGGGAGCTTGCTCCCGCTTGAGTGCGTAGCACTCACAAAAATCGGCAATGATTGTCAGATTTTTGGGGCTGCTACGCAGCCCAGCGCGAGCAAGCTCGCTCGCCACAAAGGTACTCACGATCCAAGAGCGCGCCTAAGTGAACAGCGGCCCCTTTTTGTTCCTCAGGGATTGGCCACCTGAGCAGGCAACGCTGGCATATGCGGGTCGTTCCAGGTAAACCGATAGGCTTTGCCGGCCTCTTGCGGCAGGCATTTGCCGTTGTCGGCATCCGCGCCGACGATCGACCAGTTCGCCCGGGCGTTTCCCCCCAGCTCACGGGCCGCTTCGGGCTTGAAGCACTGGTTGAGTACGTCATCGGGCACTAAAGCGTAGGCCTTGGGGTGTTCGCGCAAATAGAGCGCGGCCTTTTCGATGGTCGAATTGTCCATGCCGAAATGCACGATCGGCTGCCGGGCGAACAACCAGTGCCCCTCCTCCCAGTTGACCAGCACCAGATCGGCGCCCTGGGTCATGGTCGCCGCCTGGGTCATGAGCACCTGATCAACGTTGGTGCCGTCCTTGAGCGGTTCGATGAAACCACGGGCGAACCACAACGCGAACCAGGTCGCCACCAGTGCCGGGAACACCCGACGCAAACGCGGGTGACGCTTGAACCAGCGCTTGAGCAGCCACGGGACCAACGGCGCGGCGACCAGCACCAGCCCGGGCAGCGCCGGGTAGATGTACAACTTGCGCTTGCCCGTGCTGATGCAGAAGAACAGCACCACCAGCAGCACCCAACCGAGTAGCACCAACACCCGGCCATCGCGTTTTTGCAACTGACGGCGCCAGGCCGGCACCAGCCATGGCAGCACCAGCACCAACGGCAGCCAATACTGCGGAATCACCTTGGTGAAGAAGTACCAGAACGGTTCGCGGTGATGCCACGCGGCGGCATACCGGCCCGCCGTCTGGCGCAGGAGAATCTCCCGCGCATAGGCCACTTCGTCTGCGCTGCCATCCAAGATGATGGACAAGGCCAGGGGCAGCAGCCAGATCGCAATCGCCGCGAGCATCAGTGCAAACCCGAGCAACCACTTGCGCGCCTCGCCGGGCATCGCCACCACACCGGGCCAGCCTTTGCGCACCCCATAGGCGTAAGGAATCAGCAACAACGCCGGCAGGAAGCCCACGCCCTTGGTGATCACGCCAATGCCCATGGCCGCACAGCCCGCGTAGAACCAGCGCCACGTGGGTCCCAGCAGCAGGTGTCGCGCCAGACCGTACAGGCCCAGGGAGGTGAACAGAATCAGCAAGCTGTCGATCTGACCGGTGCGCAGGATGCTGTAGGTCTGGTAGGTCGCCAGGTACAGCAGCGCGGCGTTGCGCCCGGTACGCTGGGTCCACAGGCGCCGGCCCAGGTCATAGACCATCGCCGTGACCGTTACCGCCGAAAACAGCCCCGGGATATAAAGGGAGATGTTGGGCTTGCCGGTCAGCCAGGTGAAGAACGCCACCGTCCACATGAAAATCGGCGGCTTGTCGCCATAGATCTCGGCGGCCCGGTGCGGGATCAGCCACGAGCCGTTCTGCAGCATCTCCAGCGCGACACCGAGGAAACGCTCTTCGTCCACATTCTGCGCCAGACGCAGGCCAATTCCCGCGCCGATCAGCAACAGGGCAAGCAGCATCAGGCCCAGGCACTCGACCCTGGGCGACAACGATCTACGCATTGCTTATTCCTTTGCGCTTCGGCTTTTGGCAATCAATTGCAGGTTGCGGAAATAGACGAGAGAGCCAAAGGCCTGGCCGACGATGAACACCGGGTCCTGGCGGTAAATGGCGTAGGCGAGCAACAAGGTGCTGCCGACGATGCTCAGGTACCAGAAGTTGGTCGGGATCACGCTGCGTTTCTTGTACTCGCTGTACAACCACTGCAAGACAAACCGCCCGGTAAAGGCAGCCTGCCCGGCAAAGCCGACCAGCAGCCAGAGGGTTTCACGGGTCAGAATCATCCTTCGAGCTCCTGGGCCTGGGTGTGCAGGCGCGTGCGTTTGATCAGCCACCACACACCGATCAGGTCAAGAATGCCGACCAGCGCGCGGTCGAGGTTGCCGTATTTCGAGACTCCGGCCGTGCGCGGCCGATGGTTGACCGGGTGCACGATCATGCGTCCGTTATGGCGCTGGATCAGCGCCGGAATGTAGCGATGCATGTGGTCGAAGTACGGCAGGCGCAGGAATGCCGCACGCTCGATCAGCTTCAGGCCGCAACCGGTGTCCGGGGTAGCGTCCTTGAGCAGGCGCCGACGCAGGTTGTTGGCGAACCGCGAGGCGTAGCGTTTGCTCGCGGTGTCACGGCGATTGACCCGGTGCCCGGCCACCAGTTGCACGTCGACCTTGCCCGGTTCGCCACGCACCAGCGCGAGCATGCCGGGAATGTCCGCCGGGTCGTTCTGGCCGTCGCCATCGAGCGTCGCCAGCCACTGCCCGCGAGCCTCACGGGCCGCGTGATACAGCGAGGTGCTCTGTCCCAGCGACCGCTCGTGATGCAGGATGCGCAGGGTGTTCAAGCCGTCGTTGCGGATCTGCCGCAGCTCCTGCAGGGTCGCGTCGGTGCTGCCATCGTCGACCACGATGATTTCGTAAGCCTCGTCGGCCAGCGCCACACGGATCTCTTCCAGCAATGGCTTGAGGTTGTTTGATTCGTTCCTGGCGGGAATCAGTACGGATACAAAAATATCTTGGCTCATGGGGTCTCTCTCGCCCTGTTTGATTTTTCGAGATCAGAGGCGAACGCTTCAAATCCGGTAGAACTGCCGATACCACTTCACAAATGCTCTTATGCCCGTTTCCAGCGTCACCTGCGGGCTGAAGCCCACCCGCTCGGCCAGTGCCGAGACATCGGCCCAGGTCTTGACCACATCACCGGCCTGCATCGGCAGGTAGTTGCGCCGGGCCTGCAGGTCCAGGGCTGATTCCAGGCACTCGACGAAATCCAGCAACGCCACAGGCATGCCGCGACCGATGTTGAAGAGCCGGTTGACCCCGGCGACCGAGCCTTCCGGCACCGGAGGCCTTGGGCGCAGTCGGGCGATCCCTTCGACAATGTCGTCGACATAGGTGAAGTCGCGGGACATCTGCCCCTGGTTGTAGATGTCGATGGGCAAGCCTTTGAGAATGGCGTCAGTGAACTTGAACAGCGCCATGTCCGGGCGACCCCACGGGCCGTAGACGGTAAAGAAGCGCAGGCCACTGGCTTTCAGGCCATACAGATGGCAGTAACTTTCGGCCAGCAGTTCATTGGCGCGCTTGCTGGCGGCGTACAACGAAACGGGATGTTCGACCGGGTCCTCGACACTGAACGGCAGCTTGCTGTTGGCGCCGTACACCGAACTGCTCGAGGCGTAGATCAGGTGCTCGGGGCGATGGTGCCGACAGGCTTCCAGCACATTGAGGAAGCCCACCAGGTTCGATTGCCCATAGACATCCGGGTTGTCCAGCGAGAAGCGCACCCCGGCCTGGGCGGCCAGGTGTATCACCTCGGTAAAAGCGTGCTCCTGAAACAGGCTCATCAGGGCCGGTTTATCGACGATGTCCATTTTCCGGAAACGAAAACCCGGCAGCGTCTCCAGCACCTTGAGGCGTGCGTGCTTGAGTTCCACGTCGTAGTAGTCGTTGAGGTTGTCGATACCGACGACCTCCTGCCCCTCGCGGCACAAGCGCTGGACCGTATGAAAGCCGATGAAACCGGCCGCACCGGTGACCAGGACGGTCATGGGAAACGCGCCGGAGACCGCGCCGCGATCGACGCGAGGTTACTGATCCGGACCCTCGTCAACTTCATGTGTAGTCCCTGCTTATGGCGTCATTCGCGCACGGTTGCGTTATGAAGCTTATAAAACAGACACATTTCAGTTTGGATAACGCCTCGCACTACCTCGGAAAAATAAAATATCTGGCCGAAAATACCCCGGTTATCTGGCCGACTCGCCACGGGGTTTGTAAAAACGGAACAAGCCGATATCCACGGTCCTGATGTATTGCCTGGCCCAGTCCGGCTTGACGGTACGGTCATGGAAATACAGGGCACCCCGGGTGCGATCCGGCAGCTCCTTGTTCAGGGCCTTGCGTGCGATTTCCTTGGCCATCGCGTAAGGCAGCTCTTCCTGGACCGAATCGGATTTGCCGTCGCACCACCAGGAGAACTGGCAACTCTTGGTCTGCGAACCCTGCTTGACCACTTTGCACACCGTGTCCGGAAAGCCCTCGTGGCCCAGGCGATTCATGACCACATTGGCCACCGCCTCCATGTCGGCGGTGTCCTTGCCCTTGGCTTCCCAGTAAATGGACCGGGCCAGGCAGGTGATCGCATCATCCAGCGGCGCGGCGCCGGCCGGGTCGACGGCCTGGACTTCGGACGGGGTAATGGCTTCTGCCTTGGGCGCCGGTGCCGGGTTGTTGCTCTCGGCGGCTTTGTGTTCCAGCACCTCGGCCTTGTTCTCGGCCTCTTGCTGCTTTTGCGCTTGATCCGCAGCGGACACCGGGCCGGCAAGCAACGTCAGGGCGAGGCAGGTGGCGATCCAGTCGAAGCGCATGGTCGGTGTCACTCGGTGAGTGGTTCGATTGAGTCTAGTAGTGAAATGATTTCGCCCACCCCACTACACTCTGGATAAATCCGTTGTCCTGGATGGACCAACTTCGCGCATCATGGACGCAATCTGCTCAAGGGGATATTCATGGGTTTCATCTCATCCGCAATGCGTTTGACCGGTGTGTCTCTGGGCCTGGTATTCGCCGCCAACGCCATGGCGGCCGACGAAGCGCAATTGATCGAATCGATCAACGTCTACCGCAGCCAGTTGCAGCGCTGCGCCGGCCAGGTTTCATCGGAGCTACCGCCGCTGTCGGCCGACCCGCGCCTGGTGCTGACCGCCCCGAGCATCGGTAATCTGCAGCAGGCCATGGCCACTGCCGGTTACCCGATGAAGAATGTGCAGGCCATCAGCCTGTCCGGGCCTCGCGATGCGGCCGCGGCGATGAAGGCGATCCAGGAGAGCTTTTGCCAGATCGTCCTCGATCCGCAATTCGTCGATGTCGGCGTCAGCCGCCAGGACAATCAGTGGCGCATCGTCCTGGCCCGGCCACTGCTGAGTTCGCGCCTGGGCGACTGGCAGACCGAGGGCCAGAAGCTGCTCATCGAACTCAACGCCGCACGGGCCAAACCGCGTCAATGCGGCACACAGTCGTTCAATGCGACCGCGCCGCTGGCCTGGAACGCCATACTGGGCACGGCCGCCGAAACCCACTCCCGCTCCATGGCCAACAACAACTTCTTCGACCACAAGGACCGCGACGGCCGCACCCCGGGTGACCGCGCGGAACTGGCCGGCTACAACTTCCAGCAGATCGGCGAAAACATCGCCGCCGGGCAAGACAGCGTACGCAAGGTGGTCGAAGGCTGGCTGGTCAGCCCTGGCCACTGCGCCAACCTGATGAACCCTCAGTTCAACGAATTGGGCGCGGCCTATGCGAATGATCCGAAGAGCGATGCGGGGATTTACTGGACGGCAATGTTTGGGGCTCAGTGAGCAACTTGGCGAGTTTCTATACGGAGAGGTGACAAAATGACAAGTATCCCGATAGGTTTGATTGCCGGATTGATACTGGCGCCGATGATACTGACTTGTTTCGCTGTCGCCTTCATCGCACACAAGTACGTTGACGCTATCGAAGAACTTCTACCCAATTGCTCTTTTATAAAAACCACCAGAAACGCATTTTCAGCTGGCGGCCTGGTCGGCAAGGTCATGCGCGGTGGCGCTATTGCCATGGTATTGATGATGCCCGCGCTCAGCGCTCGAAGGGGCGTTATTGATGCCAGCGAAGTGAAAGACCTTCCAAGGCACTACAAGAACCTTTTGATCATTCCGGTGATTATTTTGTTCGTTTTGTTTTTTTCCCTGATCGCACTCAGGGTTTCAGCCTACTTCATAGAGAGCCATTGAAAAGGACTGAAGAATCAAGTCCGTTTTGGAAGAAATCACAACGCCTACCCAACAAAACCCGAAGCCCTGTCATGGGCTCCGGGTTTCTTTTTTCGCAGTGAACCTCAGTGGCTACTCATCCCGGCCGCATGCATCAACATCCGCAACGCCCCCGCCACCACACCCAGGGCAACCACGCTGCCCAGCCAGATCACCACCAGCCATCCCAGGCGCTTGTACCAGCGCGCGGGTGCCGTTTGATTCGTATCAATGGTAGCCATCGCCAATCCTCACTTTGCCGCGGAACACGTAGTAGCTCCAGACCGTGTACATCAGGATGATCGGCAGGATGAACAGTGCGCCGATCAGGATGAACAGCTGGCTGGTCGGCGGTGAGGCCGCGGCCCACAGGCTGATCGACGGCGGCACGATGTTCGGCCAGATGCTGAACGCCAGGCCAATGTAGCCCAGGAACACCAGCATCAGGGTGAAGGCGAACGGCCAATGGGTGTGGCGTTGGCGCAGGGTCTTGAGCAAGCCGAACATCGCCAGCAGGGCCAGCACCGCCAGGCCACCGAACACCGCCAGGTGCGCATGGGCAAACCAGCGGGTGGCGATGTCCGGATGCAGGATCGGCGTCCACACACAGATCACGCCGATCACCGCCAACAGCAGCCAGGCCAGGGGCCGGGTGAACAGGCGCATACGCGATTCGAGCATGCCTTCGGTCTTGACCAGCAACCAGGTGCTGCCGAGCAGCGCATAAGCGACGATCAGCCCGACACCGCAGAACAGCGGAAACGGCGCCAGCCAGTCCAGCGAACCACCGGCGAACTGGCGGTCGACCACCGGGATGCCGGCAATGTAGGCACCGATCACCACACCCTGGGAAAAGGTTGCCAGCAGCGAACCACCGATGAACGCCATGTCCCAGACATGCCGCTTTTCAGGGCTGGCCTTGAAACGAAACTCGAAGGCCACGCCGCGAAAGATCAAGCCGCACAGCATCAGGATCAGCGGCAGGTACAACGCTTCCAGAATCACCGAATAGGCCAGCGGGAACGCGCCATACAGCGCCGCGCCGCCCAGCACCAGCCAGGTCTCGTTGCCGTCCCAGACCGGTGCCACGGTGTTCATCATCACATCGCGTTCCTGCGCATCCGGGATCAGCGGAAACAGAATGCCCAACCCCAGGTCGAAGCCGTCCATGATCACGTACATCATCACGCCGAAGGCGATGATCACGCCCCAGATCAGCGATAAATCGATACCTTGAATACCCATGACTCAACTCCCTTCCTTCAATTGACGCGGGCGTCGGTTTCGAGGATTTCAGCGTCGGCGGACAGCGGCCGGCGCGGTGTGATGACCTGATCGGAATGCCCGTCGACGGCATGCCCGTGATGCGGCTGCGGCCCTTTGCCGACCAGTTTCATCATGTAGCCGATGCCCACCGTGAACACCGAGAAATAGATCACCACGAACAGCGCCAGCGAGATGCTCAACTGCGCGACACTGTGATTCGACGCGGCATCGGCGGTACGCAACAGGCCATACACCACCCACGGCTGACGCCCGACTTCGGTGGTTATCCACCCGGCCAGCATGGCGATCAGGCCACTTGGCCCCATCCACAGCATCAGGCGCAGGAACCAGCGATTGCGGTAGATGGCGCCGCTGCGGCGCAGGGCCAGGCCGAGCACGCCGGCCAGCACCATCAACATGCCCAGCCCGGCCATGACGCGGAAACTCCAGAAGACCACCGTCGCATTCGGCCGGTCCTCTTTCGGGAAGCTCTTGAGCGCCGGGATCTGCTTGTCGAGGCTGTGGGTCAGGATCAGGCTGCCCAGGTAAGGAATCTCGATGGCATATCGGGTCTTCTCGGCCTGCATGTCGGGGATGCCAAACAGCACCAGCGGCGTCGCTTCGCTGCCGTTGTTTTCCCAGTGCCCTTCGATGGCCGCGATCTTCGCCGGCTGATGTTCCAGGGTGTTCAAGCCGTGGGCGTCGCCGACCACTGCCTGGATCGGCGCGACGATCAAGGCCATCCACAACGCCATCGACAGCATCTTGCGCACTTGTTTGGTGTCGTTGCCGCGCAGCAGGTGCCACGCCGCCGACGAGCCGACAAAGAACGCCGTGGCCACGAATGCGGCGATCGCCATGTGCGCCAGGCGGTACGGGAACGACGGGTTGAACACAATGGCCAGCCAGTCCAGCGGCATCACCCGACCGTCGACGATCTCGAAGCCCTGGGGCGTTTGCATCCAGCTGTTGGAGGCAAGAATCCAGAAAGTCGAAATCAGCGTGCCGATGGCGACCATGACCGTCGAGAAGAAGTGCAAGCCGCGCCCTACCCGGTTCCAGCCGAACAGCATGACCCCCAGGAAACCGGCCTCGAGGAAGAACGCCGTGAGCACTTCATAGGTCAGCAAGGGCCCGGTGATGCTGCCGGCGAAATCGGAGAAGCGGCTCCAGTTGGTGCCGAACTCGTAGGCCATGACCAGCCCCGAGACCACGCCCATGCCGAAGTTGACGGCGAAGATCTTCGACCAGAAATGGTAGAGATCGCGGTAGGTGTCGTTGTGGGTCTTCAGCCAAAGCCCTTCGAGCACCGCCAGGAAACTGGCCAGCCCGATGGTGATGGCGGGAAAGATGATGTGGAACGAAACCGTGAACGCGAATTGCATGCGCGCCAGGTCCAGTGCCTCCAGGTTAAACATGTCGATATCCTCATCGCGGCTGAAAAACGGCGGCACACGGCCGGGCCACCGTCAGGCCGGGGGGCCTGCAGCCAACACAAGTCGAAAGGGTTACGCGAGCGGCATCGGGCCGCCCCCGGTGTCAGGCGGCGGAAGTCGAAATCAGGTTGCTGGCCTTCGCCTGTTCCAGCCGGATGGCGATGAACTTGGAAGTCGGGGTGAAGGTGCGGTCACCGTAACTTTCCAGCGGCACCAGCGGGTTGGTCTCGGGGTAGTACGCCGCCGCCTGACCGGCCGGAATGTCGTAGGCGATCAGGGTGAAACCGCTGACCCGACGCTCACGCTCGTCGTCCCACAGCGCCACCAGGTCGACCTTCTGCCCCGGCTCGAAACCCAGGCGGCGAATGTCCTGCTCGTTGGCGAACACCACGTCGCGCATGCCGTATACCCCGCGATAACGGTCATCCAGGCCGTACAGCGTGGTGTTGTACTGATCGTGGGAGCGCATGGTCTGCAGGATCAGGTGCGGCTTGACCGCCAGGTTGCGCACGCCCTCGCTGATCAGGTGCTCCGGCAGCACGCTCGGGGTGAACTGGGCCTTGCCGCTGGCGGTTTTCCAGATGCGCTTGGCCGCATCATTCGGCATGTGGAAACCGCCCGGATGCAGCAAACGCCGGTTGAAATCCTCGAAGCCGGGAATGGTGTCGGCAATCATGTTGCGGATGCGGCCGTAGTCGCCGATGGCCCAGTTCCAGTCGATCGGGTGCTTGCCCAGGGTCGCGGCGGCGATGCCGGCAATGATCGCAGGCTCGGAGCGCAGGTGTTTCGACTTCGGTTTCAGTTGACCGTGGGAGATGTGAATCATGCTGAAGGTGTCTTCCACGGTGACGCCTTGCGGCCCTTCGGCCTGGATGTCGATGTCGGTGCGGCCCAGGCACGGCAGGATCAGCGCTTCACGACCGGTGACCAGATGGCTGCGGTTAAGCTTGGTGGCGATGTGCACGGTGAGGTCGCACTTGCGCAACGCGGCGTGGGTGCGCGGAGTGTCGGGGGTGGCCTGGGCAAAGTTGCCGCCCAGGGCGATAAACACTTTCGAACGCCCCTGCTCCATCGCGCCGATCGCCATCACGGTGTTGTGACCATGCTCGCGCGGTGGCTTGAAGGAGAAGCGCTTTTCCAGGGCATCGAGCAAATCCGCGGGCGCCAGTTCGTTGATGCCCATGGTGCGGTCGCCCTGCACGTTACTGTGACCACGCACCGGCGACAGCCCCGCGCCCGGACGGCCGACGTTGCCGCGCAGCAGCATCAGGTTGATGACTTCCTGCAGCGTCGGCACCGAGTGCGTGTGCTGGGTCAAGCCCATCGCCCAGCACATGATCACCCGCTTGGACCGGGCGTACATGCGGGCGGCGAGTTCGATGTCAGCCAGGGACATGCCCGACTGCTGCTCGATGTGCTCCCAGCTGGTTGCGTCGACTTCCCCCAGGTAGGTACCCATTCCCGAGGTGTGTTCGGCGATGAACTGGTGGTCGAACACCGGTTCGCCGCCGCTGACCTGTGCTTCGCGCTCCCACTGCAGCAGGAACTTGACCATGCCGCGCATGACCGCCATGTCGCCGCCCAGTGCCGGGCGGAAGTACGCGGTGTTGGTCGGCTCGGAGCCGTTCAGCAGCATTTCGATCGGGTGCTGTGGATGCTGGAAGCGCTCCAGCCCACGCTCCTTGAGCGGGTTGATACAGATCACCTGTGCACCGCGCTTGACCGCTTCGCGCAAGGGTTCGAGCATCCGCGGGTGGTTGGTGCCGGGGTTCTGGCCGATGACGAAGATCGCGTCGGCATGCTCCAGGTCGTCAAACACCACGGTGCCTTTGCCCACGCCGAGGCTTTCGATCATGCTCACCGCGCTGGCTTCGTGGCACATGTTCGAGCAGTCCGGGAAGTTGTTGGTGCCGTAGGCGCGGACAAACAGTTGATAGAGATAGGCGGCCTCGTTGCTGGCCCGGCCCGAGGTGTAGAACTCGGCCTGATCCGGCGATTCCAGCGCGTTGAGGTGCCGGGCGATCGTCGCGAACGCTTCGTCCCAGGTGGTTTCCACGTAACGGTCGGTGGCCGCGTCATAACGCATCGGGTGGGTCAGACGGCCCTGATACTCCAGCCAGTAATCGCTCTGCTCGGCCAGCGCCGAGACGCTGTATTTGTTGAAGAAGGCCGGGTCGACCAAACGGCCCGTGGCTTCCCAGTTAACCGCCTTGGCGCCGTTCTCGCAGAACTTGACCATGCCGTTTTCCGGCGACTCGCCCCAGGCGCAACCGGGGCAGTCGAACCCGCCATTCTGGTTGGTCTTGAGCATGGCGCGAATGTTCTTCAGCGCGTTTTCACTGCCCAGCCAGTTTTTGGTAACAGCGATCAGCGCGCCCCAACCAGCGGCGGCACCTTTATAGGGTTTGTAGCGGTCGACTTGAGACATGGTACTTCTCCGTGACAATGCACACAGGCTTCGACCTGATTCAGGTCATTGTTCGATTTGCGGAGAAAGCATATGAATGGCGTTTAATTATTGTCTAATCGCTATTTATGACCACATTATCGAAACGCTCTATCATGGATTTTTATCGTTGTTTATCAATAACTTGAAATCACTTAAAACTCTTTAAGCCACAAAATAAAGTTCATCATAGATCCGCTCGATCAGCCGGTCATCAATAGTGATTGGACGCCCGCTGAAGTTGCTCTTAGCCTGCGCTCAACAAGTCCGTCAGTGACGGAAACCTCATACAAAAAAACGCCAAGCGAGGGTGTCATGTCAGAACGAGTCTTGATCGATGGCTTCTCCCGGCGCGTGGACTATCTGCGGATGTCGGTCACCGACCGCTGCGATTTCCGTTGCGTCTATTGCATGGCCGAGGACATGCAGTTTCTGCCGCGCCAACGGGTGCTGACCCTGGAAGAGATTTATCAACTGGCACAAAGCTTCGTGGCGCTGGGCACCCGCAAGATTCGCCTGACCGGAGGCGAGCCGCTGATCCGTCCCGGGGTGGTGCAACTGTGCGAGAAGATCGCCGCCCTGCCCGGCCTGCGTGAACTGTGCATGACCACCAACGGTTCGCAGCTGGCCAAACTGGCCGGGCCGTTGTTCGACGCCGGGGTCAAGCGCCTCAATATCAGCCTCGACTGCCTGGACCCGCAACGTTTTCGCGAACTGACCCGCACCGGTGACCTGGCGCAGGTAATCAAGGGCATCGACGCGGCCATCCAGGTCGGATTTCGCAACACCAAGCTCAATTGCGTAGTGATGAAAGGCCGTAACGACCATGAGATCAATGATCTGGTGAGCTTCGCCATCGACCGCAACCTCGACATCTCCTTCATCGAGGAAATGCCGTTGGGCACCATCGACGAGCACAGCCGCGCCGAAGCGTTTTTCGCAAGCAGCCAGGTCCGCGAACGCATCGCCGAACGCTACACTTTGATTGATTCCGCCGAGTCGACCCAGGGGCCGTCGCGCTACTGGCGCCTGGCCGAGGCGCCGCAGATTCGCCTGGGGTTCATCTCGCCCCACAGCCACAACTTTTGCGGCACCTGCAACCGGGTGCGGCTGACCGTGGAAGGACGTCTGCTGCTGTGCCTGGGCAATGAGCACTCCGTGGATCTCAAGGCTGTCCTGCGCAGCCACCCCGGACAGCCCGAGCGCCTGGAGAAAGCCATTATCGAGGCGATGAAGCTCAAGCCTTATCGACACAACTTCGAAGTGAACGACGATGTTCAGGTTGTTCGCTTCATGAACATGACGGGCGGCTGAACCCCATGATCGTAAGACCCAAACCCAACCTGATCGGCGTGCTGACGTCCCTCAAGGGTTCGATTGCCAAACGCATCGCCTGGCGCAGCCTGATGGTGACGCTGCTCGCCTCGGCCATCGTGCTTATCGAAACCTTGCACCCCAGCTACTTCTCCAAGGTCAGCGCCACGCCCTTCACGCTGCTGGGTTTGTCGCTGTCGATCTTCATGAGCTTTCGCAACAACGCCTGCTACGACCGCTGGTATGAAGCGCGCAAGGCGTGGGGCGATGTGATCGTGGACGTCCGCTCGATGATTCGTGAAACCCTGGTGATCAAGGACACCGCTGAACGCCACACGATCCTGAGCAACCTGTGCGGCTTCGCCCATGCCCTCAACGCGCGGCTGCGCCAGGAAAACGAAATGGCCGCCAGTGGCGACTGGCTGCACCCGATGCCCAAGAGCAACTCCACCGACATCAGCGGGCAGATCCTGATGCAGGTTGGTCAACAGTGTTCGGCACTCAACGAGTCCGGGGCGATCAACGACTGGCGCTACACGCTCATGGCCAACCATCTGACCAGTCTGACCCATGCCCAGGCCGTCTGTGAGCGGATCAAGAACACCCCGCTGCCGTTCCCCTACACCCTGTTGCTGCACCGCACCATCTACCTGTTCTGCATCCTCCTGCCGTTTGCCATGGCCGAACCCCTGGGTTGGCTGACACCGATATTCACGGCGATTGTCAGCTACACCTTTTTCGGCCTGGATGCGATTGCCGACGAACTGGAAGACCCCTTCGGCCGCGACGAAAACGACCTGCCCACCGACGCCATCGTGCGCAATATCGAGCGTGATGTACTGGCGGCCCTGGGTGTGACGGAGTTGCCGCCACAATTGGAGCCGGTGGATTTTGTGTTGAACTGATACTCAAGAAACACACAAAACCTGTGGGAGCGAGCTTGCTCGTGATAGCGGTCTGCCTGCCAACATCTCTATTGGATTTGCCAGCCTCATCGCGAGCAAGCTCGCTCCCACAGTTTGTTTGCGGAATTCAGAACAGTTCGCTGAAGGGTATGAATCGCGCCGTGTCGCCCGCTTCCAGGGTGCAGCCTTCCGGCACTTCCACCAGTCCATCGGCCCAGCATGCCCCCAGCAAAACGCCTGAGCTCTGGTTCGGATAGAGCACCGCGCGACCGGCTTCGAGTTTCGCCCGCAGGTACTCGCGGCGGCTTCCGGGTTTGGGCCAGGCAAAGCCGACACTGACCGGGAAGCTCAAAGGCTCGACGTCTTCGACCCCCTGAATCCGCAACAGATAAGCCCGGGCCAACAGGCCGAATGTCACCAACGCCGATGTCGGATTGCCCGGCAGGCCAATCACCGGCACGCGACCGAAGTGGCCCACGGTCAACGGCTTGCCTGGTTTGATCGAGAGTTTCCACAGCAACGGCTTGCCGCACTCGCGCAGCACCTGGCCGAGGCAGTCGGCGTCGCCGGCGGACACGCCGCCCGTGCTGAGCATCAGGTCCGCCGTGTGTTGCAGCTGTTCAAGCCTGAGCCGCGTCTGGCGTGGCTCGTCGGGGAGAATGCCGGCCTCGATGACCTCGCAACCCAACGCACTCAACCAATGGCTCAACAAGGTGCGGTTGCTGTTGTAGAGGCTGCCGGGCTTGAGTGGCGTACCCGGCTCGACCAGTTCATCGCCGGTGGACAACAACGCCACCCGTGGTCGTCGCACGACCTGTACATGGGTGCAGCCCTGCGCCGCCGCGACCGCCAGTTCGAAGGGGCCGAGGCGCTTGCCGGCGCGCAACAGCACATCGCCGACGCGGTTCTCCTGGCCTTGCGCGCGGATGTTGCTGCCGGCGCTCAGGGGCTGTTTGAAGCGGATACGTCCGCGATCCAGCACCTCGGTGTTCTCCTGCATCTCCACGCAGTTGGCACCCGGCGGAACCGGCGCGCCGGTGAAGATCCGCGCGCAGGTTCCTGGTGCCAGGGCTTCAGGGGCGTGACCGGCAAATACCTGCTGCGACACGATCAGTGGCTCCCCGCCCCAACCGTCGAGATTCAGGGCATAGCCGTCCATGGCGCTGTTCGGCCACGGCGGCAGATCGAGGCTCGCCACCAGATCACTGGCCAACACCCGTTGCCTGGCAGCACTCAGCGGCACCGCCTCACTGTCTTCAATCCACTGCGCCTCAGCCATGGTCAGCAGCCGGTCGATGGCCTGCTCCACCGACATCAGCGGTGAAGTGCTCATCCCCGCGTCCCGCAGGCTTGCATCGGCTTGAGGTGCGGTACGAAATTGCACGGCCGGTGGCGCGCGTCGAGCTGCTCGGCGAGGATGCCTTCCCAGGCGGTGCGGCAGGCGCCCGTGGAACCCGGCAGGCAGCAGACCAGCGTGCCATTGGCCAGCCCGGCCAGGGCCCGGCTCTGCACCGTGGAGGTGCCGATGTCGAGAATCGAGATCGCCCGGAACAACTCACCGAAGCCATCGATCTGCTTATCCAGCAAACAGGCCACGGCCTCCGGTGTGCTGTCGCGGCCCGTGAACCCGGTGCCGCCCGTGATCAACACCACCTGGATGCCGTCGTCGGCAATCCAGTTCGCCACCTGCGCGCGGATCTTGTACAGGTCGTCCTTGAGCAGGTTGCGCTCGCTGAGGGTGTGGCCGGCTTCCAGCAAGCGACTGACGAGCAGTTGGCCGGAGGTGTCATTGGCGTATTCACGGGTATCGCTGACGGTCAGCACGGCAATATTCAATGGTATAAACAATGCATCCGGTTTGACGCTCATGGGGTTCTCCGGCAGATATTAATTAAAAGACTTCCGGAGACTAATTCGACAAATAAAGCCCTGTCTAATCACTCTAACCAACCAGACTATCGAGCCGATCTATCAATATAAAAAGACCACGAACCACATCAATGATAGAGCCCATCGATAACCCCTTAGATAGTAGTGATTGGACGCCCGCCAAGGACAATGAGATCGTCTGCACCTCACGATTGCTGCCTCGCCTTGTGTCTTGCGCACCTGAGTCAATACTTACCCCCCTCACTCCCCCGCCAGCAGGTGCCGTCATGGACATCAAACAACTCAAGTTCCTGATCGCCCTGGAGCAGACCCGCCACTTCGGCCAGGCGGCCGCGCGCTGCCACATCACCCAGCCCACGCTGTCGATGCGCCTGCGCAATCTGGAGGATGAACTGGACCTGGTGCTGGTCACCCGGGGCCAGCGCTTTGAGGGCTTTACCGAGGCCGGCGAGCGCGTGCTGGCGTGGGCCAGGACCCTGCTGGCCGCCCACGACGGGCTCTTCGCCGAGGCCGCCGCGTGCCGGGGCCAGCTCGTCGGCAACCTGCGCCTGGGGCTGGTGCCGCTGAGCAGCTTCAACCCGGTCACCTACATCCAGGGCCTGTCCCGCAGCTTTCCCGAGCTCAAGTACAGCCTGTCGTCCTTGAGTTCCGACCAGATCATCGAGGGCCTAGGCAACAATCAGCTGGACCTGGGCGTGTGCTACCTCGATCACGTCAACCCGAGCTATTTCGAGTTTTTCGAGATCGGCGAGACCCGCGTCGGCCTGCTGTACGACAATCGCCACTTCCATTTCGACGGCACGCAAATGAGCTGGGAGGACGCCGCCGAGCTGCCGCTGGGGATGCTCAGCAACGGCATGCACTACCGCAAATCCATCGACCTGAGCTTTCGCAGCCGCGGACTGGACCCGCAGCCGATCCTCGAAAGCGATTCGACCTACCAGTTGCTGCAGGCGATCCACGAGGGTTTCTGCTGCGCGATCATGCCACTGGACAGCGGCCTGGAAGAGCCCATCGAACACCTGTCGTTCATCGAATTGCCGGATGCCAGCGTGCTCGCGCCCCTGGGTCTGGTGATGCGCAAGACCGAACCGCGCTCGGCGATTGCCGAGAAGTGTTTCGCCGAAGCACGAACGTTATTCAGCCGGACCGACTGATCAAGTTTCGGTTTTATATAAACCGAGCCGGACATGTTTGCCCGGCTTGATAGACATCACCAATCAGCACATCGGAACAAGCGATTGGACGCGTTTAAAAGTTACCCGTAGCCTGAACTTAATCCAGCGCTTCGAGGTTCTTTTCATGTTGTGCAAAGTTGAACAAGCCGATGTTCGAAGCGACACTAACGCCCCCGCGCCAAAACCATCGGGTGTGAACTTTGGCGAATACGACAATGCCGCGTCAGTTTGTCAGGCGACGCCTCAACCTGATTCACGTCCCCCACCGCAACGCACCACGCATTTACAGCCCGGCATGATGCCTTCACCCGATCACCGCGCCGGCAAGCGCAGGAACCTTCCATGACAGACATTGCAGATGCATCCCCCGATGGCCTGACCCACCTCGACCGCCAGGGTCGCGCCAACATGGTCGATGTCAGCGAAAAAGCCCCGACGCAGCGCGAAGCCCAGGCCCAGGCCTGGGTGCGCATGCGCCCGGAAACCCTGAAACTGATTCAAAGCGACGGCCACCCCAAGGGCGATGTATTTGCCGTGGCGCGGATCGCCGCAATCATGGCGGCGAAGAAAACCCATGAGCTGATCCCGCTGTGCCACACCCTGCTGCTCAGTTCGATCCACGTCGAACTCAAGGCCTGCACACCGGACAGCGTGAAAATCGTCGGCACCTGCCGCGTCGAGGGCCAGACCGGGGTCGAACTCGAAGCCCTGACCGCCGTCAGCGTGGCGGCGTTGACCCTCTACGACATGTGCAAGGCGGTGGACCGCGGCATGGTCATCGACGACATCCGCCTGCTGAGCAAACAAGGTGGCCGCTCCGGTCATTTCAAGTTCGAGGACGCACAATGATCCTGATCAATTACTTCGCCCGTTACCGCGAGCAGCTCAACCTGGGCGGCGAAAAACTGCCCCTGACCGACAGCCTCAAGACCATCGAGGACGTGCGCCGACTGCTGATGGCTCGCGGTGAGCTGTGGAGCCATGTGCTGGGTGAAAACAACCTGATGTGTGCGCTGAACCAGGAGCTGTGCCATCCGGACCGGGTGATCGAGGACTACGACGAGATAGCCTTTTTTCCGCCGGTCACCGGGGGTTGAGGCATGACGGTTCGGGTCCAGCGTGAAATGTTCGACGTCGGCCGCTTGATCGACAGCCTGCAGGCGAACGATCCGGGGGTGGGTGCCGTGGTCAACTTCGTCGGCTACGTGCGCGACATCAATCAGGGTGAGGCGGTCACCGGGTTGTTTCTGGAGCACTACCCGGGCATGACCGAACGCTCGCTGCAAACAATCATCGACAACGCCAGGGCCCGATGGCCACTCCGGGCCGTGGAGATCGTGCACCGGATCGGCCCGTTGTCGGTCAGCGAGCCGATCGTGTTTGTCGGTGTCAGCAGCCCCCATCGTCAAGCGGCTTTCGAGGCCTGTGCGTTCATCATGGACTTCCTGAAAACCGACGCGCCGTTCTGGAAACGCGAAGACGTGGCGAGCGGCGCGCGCTGGGTCGATGCCCGTGACAGCGACCGCTCGGCCCTCGAGCGCTGGGCAGATACGCAGTATCAGACGGCTATGCAACGCGCCCCGGCGTAGCTACAGTCATTGGCTCCAAGCTTTCTGCACAAGGAATTTCCGCTTGAGCCCCACGCCCTCCCCGATCACCCAACAGGATGTGCCGCAACCCCGGTCCATCAGCCTGCGCGAAGCCTTCCTGTTCTGGCTCAAGCTTGGCTTCATCAGTTTCGGCGGGCCGGCCGGGCAGATTTCGATCATGCATCAGGAGCTGGTCGAGCGCCGGCGCTGGATCTCCGAGCGACGCTTTCTGCATGCCCTCAACTATTGCATGTTGCTGCCCGGGCCCGAGGCTCAGCAGTTGGCGACCTACATCGGCTGGCTGATGCACCGGACCTGGGGCGGTGTGATCGCTGGCGTGCTGTTTGTGTTGCCATCGCTGTTCATCCTGATTGCGCTGTCCTGGGTGTACATCGCCTTTGGCGAAGTGCCCGTGGTCGCCGGACTGTTCTACGGGATCAAGCCCGCGGTCACGGCAATCGTGGTGCAGGCAGCTCACCGGATCGGCTCGCGGGCGCTGAAGAACGGCTGGTTATGGGGCATCGCCGCCGCGTCCTTCGTAGCCATCTTCGTGCTCAATATGCCGTTTCCGTTGATCGTGCTCGGCGCAGCGGTCATCGGCTTTTTCGGCGGACGCCTGGCACCGGAAAAATTCAGGACCGGTGGCCACAGCGCGGCGAAAAAGTCCTTCGGCCCGGCCGTGATCGACGACGACACCCCAACCCCCGGACACGCCCGTTTCAGTGGCTGGAAACTGGCGCGCCTGGCCATTATCAGTGCGATCTTGTGGACGTTGCCCATGGCCCTGCTCACCGCGCTGTTCGGCTGGGAAGGCACGCTGACCCAGATGGCCTGGTTCTTCACCAAGGCCGCGTTGCTGACCTTCGGCGGCGCCTACGCGGTGCTGCCGTATGTCTACCAGGGCGCGGTCGGTCACTACGCCTGGCTGACGCCGACGCAAATGATCGACGGCCTGGCACTCGGTGAAACCACGCCAGGTCCATTGATCATGGTCGTCGCCTTCGTCGGGTTCATCGGCGCCTACGTGCTTCAGGTCTTCGGACCGGATCAAGCGTTTGTCGCCGGTGCCGTGGCCGCCACGCTGGTGACCTGGTTCACCTTCCTGCCCTCGTTCCTGTTTATCCTCGCTGGCGGACCGTTGGTGGAATCGACACACAACGAACTCAAGTTCACCGCGCCGCTGACGGCCATTACAGCCGCCGTGGTGGGCGTGATTCTCAATCTGGCCTGTTTTTTTGGCTACCACGTGCTGTGGCCCAAAGGCTTCGAAGGACCACTGGACTGGCCTTCGCTGCTGATCGCGATGGTGGCGGGCGTTGCATTGCTTGGATTCAAGCGCGGAGTGATCGAGGTGTTGATCGGCTGCGGATTGATCGGCCTTGTCGTGCACCTGATGTTCTGAATCAAACATTTACACGCGGCCCAATCCTCCCTAGTATCCAGCCATCCCCGGATGGCTTGTTCCACTCGCCACCGACGATTTCCGCCGCCGGAAACCTGCGCCATGCGTACTTTGCCGTCAGAACAGCACCTGCTGAACCTCTCGAACCTGGCCACCTCGCTGCTGGCCGTGGACGGCATTGCATGAAGCGCATCGTCAACCTGCCCATGGCCCTGCGCCGCTCCAAACTGCGTCACTCCGCACGTCCGCCGGATAGCATCCTGCCCGCCTGATCGGCGAGCCCCCTCCTTCGCTATCCCGGTCCGCGTGAAGCTCAGCCATACACAGAACCTGTGGGAGCGGCGGTGCGGCGATCCCACAATGACTGCGCTCACCTGACCGGCATTGGTTTCTCCCAATTCTGCCTGGACACCGACATGACTCAACGTTGCAATTCCTACTACACCGCCACCCTCAACCAGGACACCGATTACCCGACGCTGCAAGGCCGGCACCGGGTTGACGTGGTGATCATTGGCGGCGGTTTCACCGGCGTGGCCACCGCCGTCGAGCTGGCGGAAAAAGGCCTGAAGGTCGCCATCGTCGAAAGCCACAAGATCGGCTGGGGCGCCACCGGGCGCAACGGCGGCCAGGTCACCGGCAGCCTGTCGGGCGACGAGGCCATGCGCAAACAGATGCGCCGCAGCATCGGTGATGAGGTCGACGATTTTATCTGGAACCTGCGCTGGCGCGGGCACCAGATCATCCAGCAGCGCGTGGAAAAATACGGCATCGCCTGCGACCTCAAGCACGGTCACCTGCACGCGGCGTACAAACCCGCGCACATGGTCGGCTTGCGCAAGGATTACGAAGAGGCGGTACACCGTGGCATGGGCGACGAAGTCAGCCTGCTCGACCGCAGCCAGGTGCGCGACCTGCTGCAAAGCGACCTCTACCACGGCGCGATCAAGAACACCCGCAACATGCACCTGCATCCGTTGAACCTGTGCATCGGCGAAGCCCGAGCAGCCGAAAGCCTGGGCGCGTTGATCTTCGAGAACAGCGAAGTGCTGGAGATCATCCACCGCGATGGCCTGCACAAGAGCCCGGGCGTACGCACCGCCCACGGGCAGATCGACGCCAGCCAGGTGCTGCTGGCCGGCGACGTCTACCACAAGCTGGAACCGGGCAAGCTCAAGGGCAAGATTTTCCCGGCCATGGGCGGCATCGTCACCACCGCGCCCCTGGGCGATCTGGCCAGGCAGATCAACCCCGAAGACCTGGCGGTCTACGACTGCCGTTTCGTGCTCGACTACTACCGCCTCACCGCCGACGGTCGCCTGTTGTTCGGTGGCGGCGCCAACTACAGCGGCAAGGATTCGCGGGACATCGCCGCCGAACTGCGCCCGTGCATCGAGCAGACCTTCCCGGCGCTCAAAGGCGTGGCCATCGACTACCAGTGGAGTTGCGCGATGGGCATCGTGATCAACCGCATCCCGCAACTGGGCAAGCTGTCGGACAACGTCTGGTATTGCCAGGGCTACTCCGGCCACGGCATCGCCACCACCCACATCATGGGCGAAATCATGGGCCGGGCGATCACAGGAAAACTGGAACAGTTCGACACCTTCGCCGCCTGCCAGCACATCCGCGTGCCCATGGGTGACCTGCTCGGCAACCCGATGCTCGCCGCCGGCATGTGGTACTACCAGATGCTTGAGCGATTGCGCTGAGCCATTGGTTGCACATCCAGCATTGATGTTGTTTGTGCCGCCCTCTTCGCGGGCAAGCCCGCTCCCACAGGGTTCGTTTGCCGGCCTCGATATTTGTGGTCGACATCAACCCCTGTGGGAGCGAGCAAGCTCGCTCCCACAGGGCCCCACTCAAGCCTGCACCACCTCAATCCCCAGCGCCCGATAGTCCTCGACATTGCCAGACGCCAAATGCCGTTCGGTGATCAGCGTGTGCACGCCGGTAATGGTGGTTTCCACCGGCAGCGAACGCGCGATCTGGTGCCGAACCGGCCAGGTATCATTTTTTTCGATTTTTCAAATCATTACGCCGAATTTTTTATTTTCCCGTGACCTGTTCAAGATGGCGCCGTCACTCATGTTTCGGATGGAAACCTCATGAATATCAATTTTGCTTTTGCGTGCATGATCGTGGTCTCGTTCACCATTGCGCTGGTACACGCCTGACCGGCCGGTCGCGAGGCGTCAAGATGTGCAAGGTCGCGGTAAAAGCCTGACAGATCAGGAATATGCTCTATAACCAGTGGTGACACGATTTCCGATCAGGGGAACTGGAAGGCTCTCCCGGAAGTTGATCTCTAAAAATGCAGCGGACAATTGAGTGCCCGCCAGGAGACACCACCGATGAAAGCCCTGAAAATCGCCGCCAGTGAAGGCGCATCCGCTTGTTTCCTGAACGCCCGGGAGGTGGTCCCGCTCGGTCACACCGACTTCACCGACGTCGCCGTGGCCGTGGTGTCGGTCAATGATGTGCTGGCCGGTTCCCTCGACGTCATTCAGCGCACCGGTTTTGATATACCGATCTTCCTGGTGGCGTCCCCCGGCACCAGCACCCACCCCCGGGAAGTCTACAAACACCTCAATGACGTGCTGCTGCAAGTGAACGGCATCTTCGACCTGTCCCCCAGCAATGTCGAA
>NZ_CATKPU010000027.1:0-35799 GCF_949767825.1 Pseudomonas sp. IT-P258
TTGTTGTAAGCGCAGATCAAACGATCGCAGCCTGCGGCAGCTCCTACGGGGCTGCCTGTTCGCGGATCACCCGGCGAATCATGTCCATCAGGGCCAGGGCCACCGGGGAGTGCAAGCAGCCATTGCGATAAGTCAGACCGATAGCCCGGGTGGTCTGGTTCAGCTCCAGGGGCAGGATGCACAGCTCGCCCGAGGCGATCTCCTGTTCCAGTTGATGGGCGGACACGGCGGCGAGCATGTCTGAACGCAACAACAGGCCGCGGATGATTGCCATGTCGCCGCTTTCTACGACAGGCCGGGGCGGCGCAATGCCGAACCGGGTGAAACACTCATCGAGCATTTGCCGGGCGGGCGAGCCGGCGCGAGGCAGCACCCACCGGGCGACGCCCAGTTCATCGTGCGGCACGGCTGTCGAACAGAGCGGGTGACCGCGCCGCGCCAACACCACCATGTCTTCCGTGAGCAGCGCTTCGCCGACCAGGTCGCTGGCGTAGGCCTCCGGGCGCAAGGCACCAAAGACGAAATCGACATCACCGGCACGCAGCTCTGTCGCCAGTAGATCAAACGGACTTTCGTTGGTGATCACCTGGATGCCCGGGTGTTCGGCCATCATGCGCACCATGGCTTCGGGCAATATTCGGGTGCGGCCCAGGGGCAGGGCGCCGACCTGCACCACACCTTGCAAGGTGCCGCGCAGAGCGGTGATGTCGGTCTCGATATGGCGCAACTCGTTCAGCGCCCGGCGGATCGGAAAGAGGATTTCATGGCTGGCGCGGGTTGGCTGCAACCCGCGAGGCGTGCGTTCGAACAGCGGTTGGCCGCAGCGGCTTTCCATCACCTTGATGGTCGAACTGATGGCCGGCTGGCTCAGGCCGAGCAGGCTGGCGACGGTCTGCATGTGGCGGGTTTCGCAGAGTTTGACGAACACTTGCAGGCGCCGGGTCTGGAACAGATACAGCGGTTCGACCGCACGTTTATCCGCGCCATCGAGCAGTCGCGGCACACTGTCCAGCTCGGCCAGCACCCGACGTGCCCGAGGCAGCAGGCGATCGCCGAAATCGGTCAAGCGCATGCCGTTGGCGTGGCGTTCGAACAATGGCACATCGAGCCGTGCCTCCAGCTCGGAGATCGACCGGGTCACCACGGATTGAGCGCGAAACAGCGCCACGGAGGCCCTGGAAACACTCCCGTGATCGGCCACCCGGACGAAGGCGCGCACGTGCATCAGGCTGGGCAGTTCAGTGGATTCCATGGGGCACGGGCTCTGCAAAGGGGCATTTGAGCTGGACTATGCAGCTACCATTTCCGGATGGCAATAAAAAAAACGCATACCTCAAACACTTCAATGCATTACTCCTGGGGCGGGTCGCGATGCGATCCTCGTTCGAAACGCAGGAGGAGAATCCGCAATGATCGAGTCACCGAAAAACGCGCTGGTCGTCAGCGCCCACTCTGCCGATTTCGTCTGGCGCGCGGGCGGTGCCATCGCGCTGCATACGCAACAGGGTTATGCCGTGCACATCGTCTGCCTGTCCTTCGGTGAGCGCGGTGAGTCCGCCAAGCTGTGGCGAAAGGGCCAGATGAGCGAAGAAAAAGTCAAAGCCGCGCGGCGTGAAGAGGCCCAGGCCGCCGCAGATATCCTGGGGGCCAGCGTCGAGTTCTTCGACATCGGCGACTACCCGATGCGTGCCGACAAGGAAACCCTGTTTCGCCTGGCGGATGTGTTTCGTCGCGTCCAGCCCGAGTTCGTCCTCAGCCACTCGCAGAAAGACCCTTACAACTACGATCACCCGTTGGCCATGAACCTGACGCAAGAGGCGCGCATCATCGCCCAGGCCGAAGGCTACAGGCCGGGGGAGAAAATTGTCGGTGCGCCGCCGGTCTACAGCTTCGAGCCGCACCAGCCCGAGCAATGCGAATGGCGCCCCGATGTGTTGCTGGACATCACTTCGGTCTGGGACAGGAAGTATGCGGCCATCCAGTGCATGGCCGGTCAGGAACACCTCTGGGAGTACTACACGCGCGTCGCCCTGCAGCGCGGTGTGCAGGCCAAGCGCAACGTCGGCATCACCTCCAGCCGCGACATCATTTATGGCGAGGGCTACCAAAGTATCTTCCCCCGCGTCACGGAGAACCTGGCATGAGCGAGCTGATCGGAAAGACCGGCGTCGTCGTGCGCAACATCCCCAGGGCCGAGCAGGCCCTGGTCGATGAACTGGGGCGCTTCGGTGTCGCGACCATCCACGAGTCCCAGGGGCGAAAAGGCCTGCTGACGTCTGCGATCACACCGATTCAACGAGGGTCGGTCGTCAGCGGTTCGGTGGTCACGGTGCTGGTTGCACCGGGTGATAACTGGATGTTCCATGTGGCGGTGGAGCAGTGCCGCCCCGGCGATATCCTGGTGGTTGCCCCCAGCTCGCCGTGCACCGACGGTTACTTCGGCGACCTGCTTGCCACTTCGCTCAAGGCCCATGGCGTACGTGCCCTGGTGATCGACGCCGGCGTGCGCGATACCCACACCCTGCGCGAGATGGGCTTCCCGGTCTGGTCCCGCGCCATCAGCGCCCAAGGCACCATCAAGGAGACCCTCGGTTCGGTCAACCTGCCGCTGGTGTGTGGCGGTCAATTGGTCAACCCGGGCGACGTGGTGGTAGCCGATGACGATGGCGTGGTCATCGTGCGTCGCGGCGAAGTTGCACAGGTGGTCGAAGCCAGTCGCGCACGGGCCGACCTGGAGGAGCAGAAGGCCTTGCGCCTGGCCAAGGGCGAATTGGGGCTGGACATCTACAACATGCGCCAACGGCTCGCGGAAAAGGGCCTGCGCTACGTCGACAGCCTCGATGAGCTCGGAGACTGAGCATGGGCCAGACACGTATTCCTTGCCTCTTGATGCGCGGCGGGACCTCGAAAGGCGCGTACTTCCTGGCCAGCGACTTGCCTGAACAGCAAACGCTTCGCGACCGCGTGCTGCTGGCGGTCATGGGCTCGCCGGATGCGCGGCAGATCGATGGCATCGGTGGCGGCGACTCGCTGTCCAGCAAGGTGGCGATCATCAAACCCTCCACACGCACCGACGCCGATGTCGACTACCTGTTCGCCCAGGTACTGGTCGATGAGCCGCGGGTCGACTATGGCCAGAACTGCGGCAACATTCTCGCCGGTGTCGGGCCGTTCGCTATTGAGCGCGCACTGGTGACCGTGACGGGTGATGTCACCCCGGTGCGCATTTTCATGGAGAACACCAGGCAAATCGCGATTGCTCATGTACCGACACCGCATGGCGCTGTCAGCTATTCGGGCGACTCGCGGATAGACGGAGTGCCAGGATACGCAGCGCCGTTGATCGTGGCGTTCGAGGACGTCGCCGGCTCCAGTTGCGGAGCATTGCTACCCACCGGCAACGTTGTGGATCTGTTCGATGGCGTTGAAGTCACCTGCGTCGACAACGGCATGCCCGTGGTGCTGATCCGGGCCGAAGACCTCGGTCTGGGCGGCGATGAGAGTCCGGCACAACTGGATGCCGATACTGAGTTGAAGGCCCGCCTCGAATCGATCCGCCTGCAAGCCGGCCCGCGCATGAACCTGGGCGACGTGAGCCAGCGCAATGTGCCCAAGATGTGCCTGATTGCACCGGCACAAGCGGGCGGGGCACTCAGCACGCGGACGTTCATTCCGCACCGATGCCACACCAGCATCGGCGTGTTCGGAGCGGTCAGTGTGGCTGTTGCCTGCCTGATCGAGGGCAGTGTGGCGGCGAGGGTGGCGAGTGTCGTTGACGGCGAAATCAAGCAACTCTCGGTTGAACACCCAACGGGAGAGTTCACCGTAGAGTTGCGTCTGGACAATGATCGTTTGCTGAGTTGCGGCCTGATGAGAACTGCCCGATTGTTATTCGATGGGGTCGTATGTATTTCGCGGACGCTATGGCCGGGCAATCAGGGTTGTTGAACGTTTTGTTCCAGACCATCGGGCCGGCGCCGCAGATTCGATGCTCGATGTGCCCTGTACAAGCCGGGCCAGTGTGAACGCAACACCACGGCAACTGCGTTAGCGGATGCGATCATGCGAATCTCGTATCGGACCGCAAAAAGAATGCGAGGGTGGTTTCCTAGGCCTCCCTCGCATCTGTTCACGCGCAAAGCCTCAAGCACTGCCAAAAAAGATATCGGTACTCTCGACATGGGCCCCGACCACGGTGATGGTCGTTGTTTGTCCGCCAGTCTCGGCAACCGTCACGACGCCGTCTGCACCGGTGTTATCGATCGATTGGACAACGGCGTTCGGGTCGCCGTTGAGCACCAGCTTGTCTTGCACGCCTGAACCCGTATCGAAGCCGGTGACCTGGTACAGGTTTTCATTGACTGACAGATCGATGTTGAACGCATCCTGCTCACCGATCGTGCCCACCAGTGTGAAGTCGAAGGGGGCGTTGGCCGGGTCGTTGGCGAACAGGTTGGCGTCAAATGTACTGGTCGCCGAGTCCCCATCCTTGTCCGTCAGCGTCGCGCTGAACGCCAGCTGGACATCGCTGGCCAGACTCTCGCTCTGCTGAATGAACTGGATCACCGGGATCTTGATATCGCCCCGGCCCATCGTCAGCTGAACGGCGTCGATCAGTGACGCACCCGCCTTCTCGACGAGGAAGGACACCTGTCCGCCAGCCTCCGGCGTCAGGGTGTTCACCTCGACGCGGTCCGAAAACGTGCCATCGGCGTAGTAGATCCTGTAGTACAGGTCTTCGGTCGCCGTGTTGTAACCCGCCACGGAGTTGTCGATGAAGACCTTCATGCCCGTCAGCAGGGTCTCTGGATTGATCACGAAGCTTTCATCGGCGGCGCTGATGGCCGCCAGGTTATCGCCCTGGAAGACGTTGTTGCCGACGCCGATGCCGGACGTGCTGACGTTCATGGATGCAGGGTCGATGTACGACGGCAGGGGGTTGGTCTGTAGCGCGGCTTCGGTGGGGTCGGGGGCTCCGAGCCCGATGCCGCTGAGGATGTCCGCGGTCGAGGCCAGCGCCTTCGCGGAAAAGAACACGATCTCCTCGGATGTCGAAGGAATAGCCGGGTCATTCGTCTGAGGAATCAACAAGGTGCGCACCGGATCCGGGCCGCCGGCAGCGAGCGAGCCGTCGGCACTGCTGAGCACGATCGTCGAACTGAAGCCCTGCACCAGATCCAGTGCATAGTGACCATCGGCATAGGCGGTCAACGTGTAGTCGACGGTAGTATTTGCCGTTGCAGCGTTGTTGTCGAAATCACCGGTCAAGGTTCCCGTGAACTGGTACGCGCCATTGGCGTCCGGTGATGGCGTCTGCTCGGTGAGCGTGCCGGTCCCGGTCGTGGTCGTGTTGTCGGGCCTGACGAGGGTGAACTGATCATTGACCAACGAGATGTCCAGACCGGCCGCACCCAGCCCGTCGGCTCCCGTCGCCATATTCCAGAATCCGGATTGCGCCAGGACGCTACCGGTCCCGATCAGGTTGCCGAAACTGAGTGCCGGACCGTCATCCTTGAACACCAGGTTCTGCCCGATGTTCAGGGTTGCCAGGGCGCTGTCGCCGTCTGCGTCGGTCTTGATCGCGGTCAGCGTCACCAGGTTGTCCGAGGTCAAACTCCTCGAATCATCGGGATTGCTTGGGTCGGCATGCACCACGGCGCGGGCCTGGTCGAGCGTGACGCTGCCATTGGTGGCGACGCTGACCGTGAACACCAGCAGGTTATTGAGGGCTGTACGCCCTTCGACCACGGTGCCGTTGAGCGACAGGTTCACCGCCTGGCCCGAGGCCGTGTCGATCAACCCGGAGGCCCCGGCCACCACGCCCAGCGCGTAGGTCAGGGTGCCGGCCCCATCGGCGCCAAACGCCGAATTGAAGTTGGCAGCGAAGCTCTGGGTATCGTTGGTCGCCAGTACCGTCTCGTCCACCGTCAGCGTCGGCTCCACACCGGTGGTGGTGATGCTCGGTCCGTCGTCCTTGAACACCAGGTTCTGCCCGATGTTGAGGGTCGCCAAGGCACTGTCGCCCTCCTTGTCGGTGATGGTCGCGGTCAGCGTCACCAGGTTGTCCGAGGTCAGGCTCGTCGAGTCATCGGGATTGGTGGCGTCGGGATGCACCACGGCGCGGATCTGGTCGAGCGTGACGTTGCCATTGGCGGCCACGCTGACCGTGAACACCAGCAGGTCGCTGAGGGCCGTACGCCCTTCGACCACCGTGCCATTGAGTGACAGGTTCACCGCCTGGCCCGAGGCCGTGTCGATCAACCCGGAAGCCCCGGCTACCACGCCCAGCGCATAGGTCAGGGTGCCGGCACCATCGGCGCCAAATGCCGAATTGAAGTTGGCGGCAAAGCTCTGGGTGGCGTCGGTCGCCAGTACCGTTTCATCCACTGTCAGCGTCGGCTCCACGCCGGTGGTGGTGATGCTCGGGCCGTCGTCCTTGAACACCAGGTTCTGCCCGATGTTGAGGGTCGCCAGGGCGCTGTCGCCGTCCCCGTCGGTGATGGTCGCCGTCAGCGTTACCAGGTTGTCCGAGGTCAGGCTCGTCGAGTCATCGGGATTGGTGGCGTCGGCATGCACCACGGCGCGGATCTGGTCGAGCGTGACGTTGCCATTGGCGGCCACGCTGACCGTGAACACCAGCAGGTTGCCCGTGGCAGTGCGGCCTTCCACCACGCTGCCATTGAGCGACAGGTTCACCGCCTCGCCCGAGGCCGTGTCGATCAGCCCGGAAGCCCCGGTCACCACGCCCAGCGCATAGGTCAGGGTGCCGGCACCATCGGCGCCAAATGCCGAATTGAAGTTGGCGGCGAAGCTCTGGGTGGCGTCGGTCGTCAGTACCGTTTCGTCCACCGTCAGCGTCGGCTCCGTGCCGGTGGTGGTGATGCTCGGTCCGTCGTCTTCGAAGACCATCCGGGAGCCGATTTCAGTGGTCGTAACAGAGGCTTTTACCAGCGTGAAACCACCGATATCAAAGTCGGCGTGGTCATTGCCCTTGGCATTGACGGCGGCCCCGTTCTCCACGAGCACGCGGTTGTGATCCGACGCTGTGGTGTATTCAATCTGGTAGCCGGCTTTAACGCCGGTGATGGTTGCAACGCCTGCAGCGGTAAAGCTGATGGTGATGGCCGGATCATTCACCGAACCGTCTGAATTCTCGATCACCAGCCCGGTGCTATTGTTGACGACGCGGACATTGGTGATGGCCACCGTCGCATCATTGGCATACCCATTGATGAAATTCACACCAGGTTCAGCAGCGGTGCTGAATGCGCTGACCCTTACCACGGCGCTCTTGCCGCTTTGCAATTGCACCACGTCGAAATTGGCCGATTTCGTATTGAAGACGTCGGTAAAGTCGACGTTGGCTTCAAGGTCGGCTTCGTTCTGGTCCAGGTTGGGAACGGTCACATCCTGCCTGGCACCGGTGACGAACGAAAAGCGGATGCCCTCTTGCTCCACAATCATCTGGTTGTTGGTGCCGAAGGTGGTCGGGCCGCCCGCCTGGCTGGTATTGATCGTGTCACCAGTGTTTATGTTGACGCCGCTTGACTGGTCTGCGGGGTCCTTGCCGGTGGCGATGATCGTGGGATCGGTGATCCGCAACACACCACCGTCATCGATAACGTTCGGGTTTGCCTTCGTGAACATCAGGAACAGGTTCTGACCGGAGGGCGCATTGGCCAGGCTGAACTCCAGGTCCTCACTGGTTCCGATGAAAACCTTGTCCAGCAGATTGAGCGAATCATCGGCGTTCGTCACATCGGGATGCTTGAGCGGCTGGTATTCCACGGTCCAGAGCTTGCCGCCCGTGACCGGCGAACCGGTTTCTTCAATGTAGGCCGCAAACACGATCGCGCCGGCCGGGCCCCCGGCTCGACCCAGAACGATGTTGTTGTCGTTCGTATCGGTATAGAGAAGGATGCTGGTGCCATCGAGGGTATCGAGTCCGCTGTCCAGGCCATCGAGCGGTGCGCCTGAGCTGTCGGTGAAGCTGATATCGGTAATGCTTGCGCCGGGCGCGGCGGTGATGGTGAATGCATCGCTGCCGCTGTTGTCGGCGGCACCGGTATAGCCGCTCAAGGCCGCACCCGTTGCGGTTCCGGCCCCCAGTGCGGATAAACGGGTAGTGAAGGTCGTGGGCAGGGACGCCAGCAGAATGTCGTTGTCGTCAGCGTCCCCCGCGGGGGTTGGCGTGGCGGTGCTGTTCTGCAACCCCGCCGTTTCGTCCAGCGTAACGCTCTCGCCGGTCGCCACGACGCCCAAAGTGCTGGCGGTAATCGATGTTGTCACCAATGAGCTATTGAGGTCAGTGGTGAGGGGCTGGGTAAATAGAGCGATCGGATCGTTCGTTGACGATAGATTTTTTTTGATAGTAGCCATGATTTTCTCCAAAGCAGTTGCAGACACCAAGGCCTGACCGTGGACCTTTTTCTGGTACATGCCACAACTATGGATAAACGCCGGACGATATACATCGGCCGATACTCCCAGGCGGGCTGGGAGATTCAGACTACCGGGAGGGGGAGACGGGATGACGCGAAGCAACGGAGCCGCCTATTCCGCATGTGACGACTCAGTGCTTGTAACGCAGTGCGTCCACCACTACGCCAAACGCTGAAGAATGCTCACGGCGATTGGGGTAGTAAAGGTGGTAACCGGCAAAAGGCTGGCACCAGTCTTCGAGTACCCGCACAAGGCTACCGTCGGCAAGCTCCCTGGCGACCATATCTTCTGGCAGAAACCCCAAGCCGCACCCCGCGACGGCGGCGCGCAGGATCGGCACACTGCTGTTGAAAGTCCATTGCCCTTCGACACGAGCCTTGAGTTCGTGCCCGTCCTTTTCAAAATCCCATTGCATCAGGCTCCCGTGGGTGGGCAGGCGCAAATTGATGCAATTATGTGCGGCCAAATCCCTTGGCTCTTTCGGAATTGGCCGCTGTTTGAAGTATTCGGGAGACCCCACTACCGCGATGCGCAACGAGGGGCCGATCGGCACGGCGATCATGTCCTTGGCCACCTGGTCTCCCAGGCGCACGCCTGCGTCGTAACGCTGCGCGACGATATCGGAGAGGGCGTAATCGACGGTGATTTCGATTTTGATGTCCGGGTAGTCGGGCAGCACCTTCAACAGCTTGGGCCAAAGGATGTTGTTCGCCGCATGTTCGGAAGCTGATATCCGTACGTTGCCGGCCGGGGTGTCGCGAAACTCGCTGACCGCGGCCAGTTCAAGTTCGATTTCGTCGAAGCGCGGCGCCATGGACTGATACAGCCGTTGACCGGCCTCGGTAGGGGATACGCTGCGCGTGGTCCGGGTCAGCAGGCGAACGCCGAGCCTGGTTTCGAGCGCGCGCATGGTGTGGCTCAGCGCGGACTGCGAGACGCCCAGTTGTGCGGCGGCGCGAGTGAAGCTGCCTTCGCGGGTAATGACCACGAAGGCTTGCAGATCGTTGAGGTTGGCGCGGGACATTGATGAAAGCCTCTCATGCAGAGCGCGGGATTATTCCATGTAATCAGGTTCCGCATGGATGCGCGACCCCATCGAGCTCATCACAAGGTTCTGGCGTAGAAAGGCGTCAACTTGCCGAGTGCAGCGTCCACATACTTGGGAACCCAGTAGGTTTCGATGTGAGTTGCGCCATCGATGATGAACAACTCTTTGTCCTTGGTACCGGTGGCCTTGGGGAACGCATCCTGGGTCATGTACAGGCTGTCGGCCTTGCTGCCGGCGATCATCAGCAATGGCTGATTGATCAGTTCGATCTGGTGGGTGGCGTCGAAGCGCATCAGGTCCAGCAGGCTGCTCGTGGTGTATTTGAAGGTCGAGTCAGGGTGGGCGTGCGTCTTCCAGTAGTACTCATAACCCTGGCGATACAGCTCGAACGGCAGTTTGGCGATTTGCTCGTCGGTGAGGTTGGCATCGCCCGAGTAGAGCACCTCGCCGCCGGCCGCTTCCTGGGCGCGGGCAGCGGAAGCCTGTTGCAGGCGTTGCTCGATGGTGTCCAGTTGCGAGTCGTTGTAGCCATTGCGACGCACCCGGCCAGAGTTGAACATGCTCACGGTCGCCACCGACTTGAATCGCTTGTCGGTTTGCGCCGCGGCCAATGAGTAACCACCGCCGCCGCAGATGCCGAGCAGACCCAGGCGCTTGCCGTCGACGCCGGCATACTGAGTGATGAAGTCCGCCATGCCGTGAATATCCTCGATACGGTACGCCGGCTTATCGATACTGCGCGGCTGTCCGCCACTTGCACCTTGATACGCGGCATCGGCGGTAATGGTGATGTAGCCCTGTTCAGCCAGTCGCTGGGCATACAGACCGGCGACTTGCTCTTTGACGCCGCCGTTCGGGTGCGCCACCACCACCGTCGGGTAGACCTTCTTCGCATCGTAGTTGGCCGGGGTGTAGACGTTGGCAGCGATGTCCAGGCCATTGAGCTTGTAACTGACCGGGTGGATGTTGACCTTGCCGGGCTCGTTCCTGGTGATTGCACCGTCGTAAGCCAGGGTGAACGGGTTCTTTTTGTAGTCGGCGGCACCGGCCTCGCCAGCAGACATACCGACCATGGCGGTCATCAGCGAGGCTTTCACAATGGTGTTTCTCATAAGCGTCTCCGGAGCATTGAAAGGGGGTGTTTGAAAAAGTGTTCTGTAGCCGTCAATCCAGATGTTTTTCGGTCAGGAACCCGGACACCAGGTCCGCGATCTGCACGTTGTTCAAGTCCGACATGGGGAAGTGGGTATTGCCCTTGATGCCAATCTCCGGCAAATGGATCAGCCTCACGTCACCGCCGTGCCGGTTGACGGCATCGCGCCAAAGCCGGGCCATGGTGAGGCGCGCGCGCCAACTGTCCTGGGCGGGCAGGTCGACGGCCTGCTCCGGGATGTTGTCGCCGTACAGGATCAGGATCGGAATGCGCGTAAGCGCCATGAACTGATCCATTGGCACCGCCGCGCCTTGCACCGTGTCGAAGGCGCTGGGAATCGGCGCGGGGACTTCATCCTGCGCGAAAACGAAGCTGCTGCCCGGCTCGAAAGCCACGATGGCCTTGACCTTGTTGTTCTTGATCGCCGTCAACCAGCCCGGCCCGCCACCCTGCGAGTGAGTGAACAGGATGCCGGGGCCGATTTTGTCGAACACCGCCGACACGCCATCGGAGACCACGTTCATGTCGAACGGCCCGATGTTCGGCGTCATTGCGCGGAAGAACTGATCGCGGGTTTGCGCGTCCCGGGCAACCTGCACACCTTCGAAATAGTCGGGCCACAGGCCGATGCGGAACTGGTTGAACCAGAGCTGCTCGTCCGGGACAGGCTTGACCGTTGCTTCGACCATGCTGCGCCCGGCATCGCCACGGCGCGGCTGGTCGATCAGATACACGCCGAACTGGCGACGCAGAAAGATATTCTGGAAACCTTCGCGGCCATCCGCGGTGGTTTCCCAGGTCTTGGAAAACTGGCCGGCGCCGTGCCACATGACGATGGGCAGTTTTCGCGCATCGACCGGGATCTGGTAGAAGGTGTAGGCATGGTCGCCGTGGTAGGTCTGGCCGTCTGGTGCCATGGGCTTGCGCGGATTGAACGTGCCCGGTGCGGTGGTCATCGTCCCGCCGGCGGCAAAGCTGCCTTGCTCCTGAATCACCAAGGGCGCGGCGGCATTGGCATGGCTTGCACCGGCGGCAAGCACGCTCAGCAGGGCGACGCCCAGCAGGTTTTTTCCAGTCGACATGTTCAACCTCCCGAGGCAGCAAGTGCCTGTGTCAGGGCTGTGCCTGCACGTTTGGCCGATTGTTCATCGCCGTGTGTGGCCAGTACCTCGATGACCTGGCGCAATTGCTCCACGCTCAACCCAACCCGCATGCTTGCCCGCATGTGCGAGCGCAACTGCGACTCCACCCCCGGCGTTGCGGCCAGCGCGCCGACGGTCGCCAGCTCGCGGCTTTGCCAGTCGAGGTTGTCGCGCTCGAAGATGTCGCCGAACAGATGGGTTTGCAGAAACTGGTTGATGACCGGGGCGAAATCGAACACCGGACCCTTGACCGGCCCACCCGAAATACGGGTTTGATTGGCGGTTCCTGCCGCGAGCAACGCCTCACCGGTTGCAATGGCGCGGCTGGGTTCACGTCCAGGCTCATCGTGGATGCCGCGCTGTTGGCGCGCTTGCACCACCGTCATCAGTTCATTCAATGCATTGAGACTGCGGGGGAAGCCGACATAGGCGTAGAGCTGCACCAGGATTTCCCTGGTCTCGCTGACCGTCAGGCCGGCATCCAGGCCTTGGTTCAACGCAGCGTTGAGCCTGGGCATGTCACTGGTCGCCATGAATGCTGCGATCAGAGGAATGGCCTGTTGCCGGGCCGACAGTGTTTGTGCCGCAGGTTGTGTACTGCTCATGAGTTGCGATGCCTCGGCGTTCTGTGTGGCAACACCCGACACCAACCCTAGGCCCAGACACAGGGCTATCAACGCGGGGAGGGGGCCGGTCTTGCGATGTGCGATCGGTGTGTCAGTGGTCATCGTGGAAGGCTCCATCCATTGCTCATCACTGCCTTGCGGGCAGTGTTCGGGTGAGGTTTGATCTACAACAAACAGCTACATGCCCTGCGCGGGCGATTGACCTTCGTACTGCGCATCCGAGACTTTTTCCGCCCAGGTGACAGCCTTGCCGTCCTCGGCTTCGGCGATGGCGATGTGAGTCATTCCGTTGGAGGCCGTCGCACCATGCCAGTGACGTGTTTGCGGCGGGATCCAGACGATGTCACCCGGACGGATTTCCTGACGTGGGCCACCCTCTTGCTGCACATAACCGACGCCGGCGGTGACGATCAGCGTTTGCCCCAGCGGATGGGTGTGCCAGGCGGTGCGTGCGCCGGGTTCGAAGGTCACCGTGCCACCGCCGATGCGGGCCGGGGAGTCACCCTTGAACAGGCCATCAACCCGTACCGTACCGGTGAAGTTTTCTGCTGCGCCCTTGATTGAGGGCTGAGAGCCTGCATGGGTGACCCGGATCTCGTTGGAGGCCTGGGCGCTGGTTTCCCCGGCCATGAGGGATAAGGCCACCAGCGGGGCGATCAGGGGATTCATCAATGTTGCTCCTACACGAAGGGAGGCGTGGTTTCACCCCAAATTTCCGCATTTGATGGTCAGGCTGAACGTCAGTGATATCGGTTGGGTGCAGGACCGCTGGGGAAACAGTAAGCGAGCTTACGGATGAGCACTAGACGGGTAAATCGGCAAGGGTTCATGAGGTTTGTTCATCAATCCGGGCAAGTGCGCCATGGCACCCAACATCGCCGGAGAGTGTTTGTTTAAAGGTGTTTAAGGTTGCTTCATGCAAGCTACAAGACCTTGCGCCGTTGCCTACGGTTACGCCAGAATTCGCCGGCTTGTGCGCCTCGGGGGCCATCGGTAACTTGATTCGTGTCACTGCCCATCAGTGATCGGGTTTAGTCGCCTGGTGGTTTCACGAAGCGTATTTGCATCCAGACAGTCAGGTTATTTCATGCCTGCACTTCATGGTAGCTGTGCGCAGGGCGCCTTCGGGCGCGCCGGTTTCGTGTCTCCCCGGTCGACTAACCTGCGTACAGCTGCCACCCCCTTGTTTAGTCGCAAGTCGGTGATGGCTCCATTTTTTGGAGACAGAAATATGTTCAAGGTAACGCCAAACCCACCGGACGCCGATCCGGTCTCCCTACAAGAACCCGACTTAACCAGGCTCAACGAAGCCGCCCTCGATTGTCACATCCCCTCGATTGCCGATATCAAAGCCACACCGCGCACCCCCGGCACCTTGTTTACCGTGGACCCGCAGGCGAGTCCCGAAACCTTGATGGTCTATCTGGTCGAAACCCTCGCGTCGGTTGATGTGATGGTCCATCAGTTGGTGGATCACCTGGAGGGAGGGGAGCGCAATGCGCTGCTGGGCATTTCCAACAGCGTGATGCTGGCGCAGATCACGGCGAACCGGGTGCTGGATCAGATTGATCCGCCTGGTTGAAGGTAAAAAAGATCAAGAGATCGCAGCCTGCGGCAGCTCCTACGGGGATCGCTTAATGCGTAGGAGCTGCCGCAGGCTGCGATCTTCCGGGGTTTTACTGCAGTTCTGGAAGTAGACCCGCCAGAAGGGCGGGTCCGAAGGGGCATCAAAGTTTCGGCAATTGCCCGATGCGGCCCATCATTTCGGTCACGATCTGCAAGTCCAGCAGGAACTGCTCGGTGGTCTTGAACTCGTTGTCGTTGTGACCGGTGTACTTCACGTCCGGCATGGCCAGGCCGAATTGCACGCCGTTGGGCAGTTCATGCACGGACGTGGCGCCGGCGGAGGTGCCGAACTTGTGTTCCATGCCGAGGTTTTCGCTGGCCACCGCGAGCAGGGCCTTGACCCATTCGCCCTCGGGGTTGCGGTACATCGGTTCGGCAATCGACAGGTCGAAGGCTGGTGCGATGCTGGTCTTCTTGCTCCAGGCGTCCAGCTTTGCGGCGATTTCGGACTTGAGCACGTCCGGCGACTTGCCCTTCGGCACGCGCAGGTTGACCGCGAGCTTGAAGGCTTTGTCGTCCATCCCGACATAGGTCAGGGAGGTGGTCAGCGGGCCCATGAACTCATCGGCAAAACCGACCCCCAACTTGCCACCCAGGTAGTCCAGCCCCCAGTTGTCGGCGGCGTAGCGGGCGGCGTCGGTGATCTGGTTGTGCTTGAGCGCGACCTTGCCGTCGAGGCCATTGATGAAGTCGAGCATCCTGGCCACCGGGTTGACGCCGGACTCGGGCTCGGAGGAGTGGGCGGACACGCCGGTGACCGTCAGCTTGACGTCCTTGCCGTCGACCTTGGCGGCGACCTCGAAATTGCCGCCGTTGCGCTTGGCATATTCGGTGCCGGCCTTTTGCAGGCTGGCGGCCAGTTCGGCGGGCTTGTCGGTCACCAGGGTCGCGACCGAAGTCGACGGTATCTGGTTGGTGGCCATGCCACCGGTCATCGAGGTGATTTCTGCGCCCTTGCCTTGTGCGGTGCGCTTGGCGAAGCTGGCCATGACCGTGCCGTAGCCTTTCTCGGCGATCACCACCGGGTAGCCGCCATCCAGCGCCAGGTTGTAGTTGGGCGTCGGGTTGCGTTCGAAGTAGTAGGGGATGGCGTCGCCCGTGGTCTCTTCGGTGGTGTCCACCAGCAGCTTGAAGTTGCGGGCCAGCGGCAGCTTCTCTTCCTTGATGATCTTCATGGCGTAGAGCGCCACCACGATGCCGTTCTTGTCATCCTCGGTGCCGCGGCCATACATGCGATCGCCGATCAGGGTGACCTTGAACGGATCGAGGCGGGTGCCGTCCTGCAGTACCCAGTTTTCCGGCGTTACCGGCACCACATCGGCATGGGCGTGGATGCCCACGACTTCATCGCCGCTGCCTTCGAGGGAGATCTCGTAGACGCGGTTGTCGATGTTGCGAAAGTTCAGGTTGAACGCCTGGGCCAGGCCCTTGATCTTCTCGGCAATCTTGATGAATTCGGGATTGTCGTGCTGGTCGACACCTTCCACGCGCACGGTCGGAATGGCCACCAGCTCCTTCAGGGTTTCGGTGGCCGCGCTACCGTATTTCACCCGGGCATAGAGGCCAAGCAAACGATGGATTTCGTTTTGCTGTTCAGCGCTAAGCGTCTTGTTGTCGAGGAAGGCACGGATGGCTGGGCCGAGGTTGTCGGTCCTGGCGATATCGCTGTTGGCCAGGCTTGCCAGGAACTGCCTGAAATCCTTGACCGATGCATCACTGAAGGTCTTGAGGATGATCGCGCTCTGTTGCGGGGTGATATTGGCGTGGGCAGCGGTGGTGAACGACGAAAGGCTGGCGAGCATGAGGGTGGTCGCAGCCAGGTGCTTGAGGGAAAAATCCATTGCTGGGGGCATTCCTTTGCAGGCGGTTTGTAAGAAATATCTGATCAGTCGATCAGAAACTTTTCAAAACTAACACCACGAGCGTGTGAAACGGGAGCCCCTGAAGTGGGATCTGTCGCACAGAAATGCAAAAGCGGCGCAGAAATGAAAAACCGCTCTATCAATGCTTACATTCTGCCATCACCACTTTGCAGGTACTTGGCGTGCCACCGGATCGGCCGGCATAACGTATGCAATTACTCAGGGATTTCTGCCGAGCCATGTCCAGGGTGTCGCCCCAGGCGAGGCCGCCTTCGCCGACAGTGGGGAGGGCTTTTGCATAGCAGGCCGAGCCGACGCTGGAGGCTGAATAGCGAGCCGTGCTGGCTTTGCCTGAGCAGCCGGCGATCAGCGCCAGATCGACGGCGAGCAGGGATAGCAGGAGCCATGACGAGCATTGTCGCGCAGTGTGTCCCGTCATCCCGGTTCCCCTGCAGCAAGAGGCGCATTTGAGACCGTACCTGGCCGGATCAGGGCCGGGGCACACTCTTTCTCTGAGCCTATCCTTGCGGCATCGATCCTGCTGCTCCTTTCGTCCGCTTTCCTTCGTACAGCGTGTCTGGCCGTCCGAGAGCCGGGCCGAGGTCGCTACAGGCCACTGAACATGCTGATGATCACGGCATTAACCAGGTCAATGAAAAAGCCGCACACCAGCGGCACGATCAGGAAGGCCTGGTGCGCCGCACCGTACTTTTGCGTCACGGTCGACATGTTGACGATGGCCGTCGCCGTGGAACCGAGGGCAATCCCGCCGAATCCTGAAGCGATCACGCTGGCTTCGTAATTGCGCCCCATAAAGCGGAAAACCACAAAATACGTATAGGCGACCGTCAGCAGGATCTGCAGGGTCAACGCGCACAGAATGAACATCAACGCGCCGCTGAGCTGCCAGAGCTGAAGCCCCATCAGGGCCATGGTCAAGAACATGCCCAGGCAGATATCGGAGATCAGCGACAGGCCCAGGCTGGCACCGCTCCAGGTTTTCAGTCGCTGGTCACCGACAAAGGCCAGAACGAGGTGGTGAATGACGATGCCCGCGAACAGGCAGCTGACAAACTTGGGCAGGGTGATGCCGGCATCGACCAGCAGCAGGTTGAGTCCATAGCCGAGCATCAGGGTCAGGTTGAGCCACATCCACGCCCAGAGCACGTCGTAGTAGTCCAGCGCCTTGCCCGGTTGTTGCTCGAGAATGCCGACTTCCAGCTCCGCATCCCTGGACGGCGTCAGTTGATAACGGCGAATCAACTGGTTGGCGATTGGGCCACCGATGACGCAAGCGGCAATCAGGCCCACGGTGTTACTGGCGATGCCCAATTCGTGGGCGTTGCTGATGCCCAGTTTTTCGACAAAAAGCGGTGCCCAGGCCAGGGTGGTGCCCACCCCACCCGTGAGGGAAATGGAGCCCACCATCAAGCCCGCCTTGGGATCAAGCCCAAACGCCTCGGCCACACCCATGCCCAGGGAGTTCTGCAGCAGAATGAACACGGCGGCGAGCAACAGCAGGATCAGCAGCGGGCGCCCACCCTTGAGCAGTTGGCGCATGTCCGATTTCAAGCCTATGCCGGCAAAGAAATAGAGCAGCAGGGTGTCGCGAACTTGCAGATCGAATTCGATCTGGATATTCAGGCCGAAGTACAGCAAGGACGTCACCGCCGCACAGACGAAACCGCCAACTACCGACTCCGGGATGCAGTATTGACGCAGAAAGGCGTTGTGCTGGACGAGGGTCTTGCCGAGGAAAAGCAGGAGGATGGCGAGGGTAAAACTCACGAGGCCGTGAATCTGGAAGAGCTGTGAAGTCATTTAAGGCCTACCAAAAAACTGGAAAATCATTATCAGGATTCGCTCGTTCAATGTTTAGACCTGTATCAATGAATGGTCGAAACAGCCTTGCTCGTCCAGATAGCTTCCCAATCATCAGGTGCGTCTGTGCGCCAGGGGTGAGGACAGCCTAGCCTAAACGGAAAAACCCATCCGGTTTGGCACAGGCCGCCATCACGCTCCCGATGGCCAGTCAGACGGGAACTTCAGCGCTTGATCAGTGAGATCTTCGTTCCCTCGATACTGACGCCCGCCATTAATCCTTGCTGGTCGAAGATGAACGCGTAGGCGTCGTCCTTCAGCGTCGAGCTGGACAGGTTCTTCGCAACCCCTTCATCCACCACGACTACCGTTGGCCCCACACCGATTTCCCAGCCTTTGGTTTTGGCAACATAGTCCACGGCTTTATCGGTCATCAGGAAAACCGCATAGCCGTACGACTGGGCGCCGGCCTGCAGCCCCCATGAACCGCTGACGGAGTTGTAGTAGTTCTCGACTTTCGAGCCTTTCATCAGTACGCCTTCGCCATAGCTGCCGCCGAACACGAGACCGGCCTTGATGATGTTCGGGAAAACCAGCACCGCCTTGGCCTGGTGCGAGATGGTTTCGGAGAATGGATGGCTCTTGTAGAGCGTTTGCAACGCCTGTCGAGCGTCGGCATTCAGATCCTCGGCGGTGGCCGCTGCGGCATTGTTCAGTAATGCGGCCGATGCCAATGTTGCAATCGCGAGGAAGAACGAGAGGAAAAACCGTATTGATTGAGTCATTTGCGTACTCCGCTGAGGGAGCAGGGGGATGAGAGCAGCGGCAAGTGCCCGCGTCACGCAGGAACCGAACCCACTGAGGTTATCCGGCGCACCCTGAAATGTGTGAATTGCAGGCTGCGCTCCTGAATGAAGTGGACTCTGGGCCACTGATCGTTTGCGCTGCCATCAGCTGTTATGACCACTGGGTAATGGCCGGGTTCGCTGTCAGTTCTGCTTCTTGCCGCCAGTTTCACCTTGCGAAGGGTTGAAATCGCTTCGTCCCGCGCTCAATGCAGGCAGCAAAAGGCCCGCGCAATGGCGGGCCTTCTGTTTGGGGTCAAATCCTTTTGTGCTTCCAATCTGCGCTCCATCTTGTGATCGTTTCGTGAAAAGCATGTCGTAGCAAGTGAAAAAGCCCGGTGTGGGCCAAGCTCTTTGTAGATGGGCCAAATCCTTTTGGCTGATCCCATTGTGATGGGTGGATGTGACGGCGACGTGACAGAGCCGACAGGAAAAGCTGATCGCTGCCAGAAACAGGCTTTCGCTCCAACGAGCTGAGGAATCGAACTGTCCATGCACTTTTATAAAGCGCCATGCACAACAACTTGCACCAGTCGGAAGCGCCGCAAAGCGCTTTCGCCCGCGCCCGCTCCAGCGTCGTGACAATCCCCCAGGCTCAAAAACCAGTGTTTCCAGATAGTTGAAGTCACTCTGTCGCAGGCTGGCACAAAGGCTGCAAGGCTGTCATCAGGTCCACCTGGAGAGCATTCGTGTGGACAGCCCCCTCGGTCAACGACGATCGATTGGCCGAACAGGTCGTGGGCAACATCGGTGGATCAGGCATAGACGTCTGGTTTCAACACCGCCAAAGAACAGGCAAAGACGCCTGGAACCGAAAGGTTTCAGGCGTTTTTTTTTGCTTTTAAAACCGTGATTGGCTCGGGCTGGGTGCTTTCTATGAATTCCAATGTTGCCACGTTGAACAAGATGCAAACGCTGGTCGTGATCGGTAATGGCATGGTCGGACATCATTGTGTCGAACAGTTGATCGAGCGGGGAGCGCTTGAGCATTACCGGCTGCACGTCTTCAGTGAAGAGCCGATGCGCGCCTATGACCGTGTGCATCTTTCCGAGTACTTCGCAGGTCGTGATGCCGAGTCGCTGGCGCTGTCCGATGTGTCTCTCTACCAGACGCCCGGCGTTACGCTGCATCTGGGTGTGCCGGTATTGGAGATCGACCGCGTCCGTCGCCAGGTGGTCACCGCGCAAGGTGGCGTCACGTATGACAAATTGGTCCTGGCCACCGGTTCTTATCCGTTTGTTCCGCCCATCGAAGGCGCCGAAGGTGAATCGCGCCTGGTCTATCGCACCCTGGAAGACCTCGATGCCATTCGGGCTGCGGCGGCCAATGCCCGGCGCGGTGTGGTGGTCGGCGGTGGCTTGCTGGGGCTGGAAGCCGCGAACGCGTTGAAGAGCCTGGGGCTTGAAGCCCACGTGGTGGAATTCGCGCCGCGCTTGATGCCGGTACAGCTCGATGACCTCGGTGGCCAGGCGCTCAAGGCGCAGATCGAACGACTGGGCGTCGGTGTACACCTGTCCCGCGCCACTCAATCGATCAGCGCGGGCGAGCAGTACCGCTATCGCATGAATTTCGCCAATGACGAATGCCTCGAAACCGACCTGATCGTGTTTTCCGCCGGTATCCGCGCTCAAGACGCGCTGGCCCGTCAATGCGCACTGCAGATCGGTCCGCGCGGGGGCGTGGTGATCGACGACACGTGCCTCAGTTGCGACCCGAACATCTACGCCATCGGTGAGTGCGCCTCATGGAACGGCAGCCTGTTCGGCCTGGTCGCGCCGGGCTACCAGATGGCGCGCAGCGTCGCGGCCCGTCTGTGCAACGAAGTCGCCGAGCCGTTCACCGGTGCCGACATGTCGACCAAGCTCAAGCTGCTGGGGGTGGATGTCGGCTCCATCGGCGACGCCCACGGCAACACCCCGGGCGCACGCAGCTATCAATTCATCGACGAAACCAGCGCCAGCTATCGCCGCCTGGTGGTGGATGCCAGTGGCAAACACGTCCTGGGTGCAGTGCTGGTCGGTGACAACAGCTATTACGACACCTTGCTGCAATACATGCAGAACGGCATCGCCTTGCCAGCAGAACCCGCCAGCCTGATTCTGCCGTCCTCCGAAGGCGCGCCGACCCTGGGACCGGGTGCTCTGCCGGAGTCGGCCACGGTGTGTTCCTGTCATAACGTCACCAAGGGCTCCATCTGTTCGGCCATCGACGGCGGTTGCACCGACCTCGGCCAGCTCAAGTCGCAGACCAAGGCCTGTACCGGCTGCGGCGGATGCGCCGGGTTGCTCAAGCAAGTGTTCGAGCATGAGTTGATTGCCCGTGGCGTCAGTGTCGACAAGAGCCTGTGCGAACACTTCGCCTACACCCGCCAGGAGCTTTATGCGCTGGTACGGGTAGAGGGCGTGATCACCTTCGATGAACTGTTGGCCAAACATGGCCGTGGCCACACCGGTTGCGACGTCTGCAAACCGGCGGTGGGCTCGATCCTCGCCTCGTGCTGGAACCAGCCGATCATGGACACGTCGCTGGTGCCGTTGCAGGACACCAACGACACCTTCATGGCCAACATGCAGAAAAACGGCACCTACTCGGTGGTGCCACGCATCGCCGGGGGCGAGATCACGGCGGACAAGCTGATCGCGATTGGCGTGGTGGCGAAGAAATACGACCTCTACACCAAAATCACCGGCGGGCAGCGCATCGACCTGTTCGGCGCACAGTTGCATCAGTTGCCGGACATCTGGTCCGAGTTGATCGAGGCCGGTTTCGAAACCGGGCACGCCTACGGCAAATCGACCCGCACGGTGAAGTCTTGCGTCGGAAGTACCTGGTGCCGCTATGGCGTGCAGGACAGCGTGAAAATGGCCCTGACCCTCGAGGATCGCTACAAGGGGCTGCGTTCGCCGCACAAGCTCAAGTTCGCGGTCTCCGGTTGCACCCGTGAGTGCGCCGAGGCGCAGAGCAAGGACGTGGGCGTGATTGCTACCGAGAAAGGCTGGAACCTCTACGTGGCCGGTAACGGCGGCATGCGCCCGCGCCACGCCGAGTTGTTCGCCACCGACCTCGATGACGCCACCCTGATCCGTTACATCGACCGCTTCCTGATGTTCTACATCCGCACCGCCGACAAATTGCAGCGCACCTCGGTCTGGCGCGAGAGCCTGGAGGGCGGCCTGGATTACCTCAAGGACGTGATCATCAACGACAGCCTGGGGCTTGGCGCGGAGCTCGAATCGCAGATGCAACTGGTGGTCAACCGCTACGAATGCGAATGGGCCAATGCCCTCAAAGACCCGGAAAAACTCAAGCGTTTTCGCACCTTCGTCAACGATCAACGCCCGGACCCGGACATCCATTTTGTCCAGGAACGCGGTCAGCGCCGGCCGATCATGGCCTCTGAACTCCACCTTATCCCTGTCATCGAGGAGATTGCCTGATGAGCCAGTCCGATACCCAGCGAGCCTATTCCAGTTCGTCCCTGGTCAACCCCGATGCCTGGCAAGCGGTGTGCAGCCAGGAAGATCTGGTGAGTAACTCCGGCGTCGTGGTCTGGCTCGACGGTGCACAAGTGGCGCTGTTCTACCTGCCGGCTGCCGAGGGCAAGACCCTTTATGCCGTCGATAATCATGACCCGCAATCCGGGGCAAATGTCATCGGGCGCGGGTTGATCGGCAGCATCAAGGGCGACCTGGTGATTGCCTCGCCACTCTACAAACAGCATTTCCGTCTTGAGGACGGCAGTTGCCTGGAGTACCCGCAGCAGCGCCTGCGGGTCTGGCCGGTGCGCCTGAACGCAGGCCTGGTTGAGGTCGCGGTGGCCTGACCAGATGGATTTTGCCGGGGGCTGTGCCAGGTTCCGGCGGAGTCGATGATCAATGACAAACAGTATCGGAGGCTCGTATGAAAACAGCCGCACAACTGCTGAAACTCAAGGCCGTGCAGAACCGGCGGGTGCATAGCATCGCGCCAGACCAGACGGTGCTTGAAGCATTGAAGATGATGGCGGAAAAAAATGTCGGTGCCCTGCCCGTCATGGAGGAGGGGCAGGTGGTCGGCGTGATCAGCGAACGCGACTATGCGCGCAAGGTCGTTCTACAGGGGCGCTCTTCGGTCGGTACGCCGGTCCGGGCCATCATGAGCGCACCCGTCGTGACAGCAGACAGTCAGCAGAGCATTGAGCGTTGCATGGCGGTGATGACCGACAGTCATCTGCGCCATCTGCCGGTGGTGCAGGGCGACCAGTTGATCGGCCTGTTGTCGATTGGTGATCTGGTCAAGGAAGCCATCGTCGAGCAGACCGAACTGATCCGGCAACTGGAACACTACATCCGCGGACATTAAAGCGACCGGGGGCAGGTTGGGTCTGCACGCTTTAAAATCCAGGCCGGTGTAGCAAGAGGGCCTCAAGGAGGCCCGCATCGCTAATGCCTGTTGTGCTCAGTTCGCCTTTATCGGCACCGTCACGGTTTTGCCGAAGGCCGACTTGATGGTCGCCGTCGGGTTAGGCGACGGACCACTGCCGGCAGTGGTCACCGCTATGTTCCAGCGCGCGCCTGTCGGTGTCAGCGTCAGGACGGCGGCGCCAAGGTTCACCGTACCGGTGGTGGTCGTGGCCGTCGCCGTGATGGTATTGCCCGTGCCTCGGGAGGTGGTGCCGGACAGGACCCAATACCAGCGGCTGTTGCTGCGGGCGGTGACGGTGGCGCTGGTGACGATCAGGCTCTCGTTGATCGCTGCCGAGACCGCCACGGACACAGTCGCCGGTGCCGACTCCGCGTTCCTGGCATCGCTGGCCCTATAGGAAAAGGTCGCGGTGAACGGCGCGGGGACGGTGGCTGGTGGTGTGTAGGTCACGCGCAGGCCATCGGTGTTGACCACGCCCTTGCCGGAGTCCGGTTGCTCCAGACCCACCACTTTGAGCGGCACGTTACCGTCAGGGTCGGTGTCGTTGGCCAGCACGTTGATGATCACCGGTTGACCGGTGTTACTGATGGCGCTGTCGGGGTTGGCAATCGGTTTTTGGTTATCACCGTCCTCTTGACGTCTATCGCCAGTGCGGAAGGTCGGCAGCGCAGCGGAATTGACGTAGGTGACGCCGTCCCAGCCGGGCAGGGGCGTTGGCATCAACTGGAACTGGCCGGGGTGCTCGACATCCCAGCGCAGCAGCATGGAGGTGTCCTCGTGCTGGGTATTGTGGCAGTGCTCCAGGTAAGTCCCGGCGAACTCGCGGAAGCGGATCGCAATGTCCACGTCCACCGAGCTGTCGATGCCTTCGCCGATGCGATAGACGTCCTTGCGTGCCCATTTTTCCCATTCCGGTGGGGCCTTGCCATCACGGTTGAGGACAATGCCTTCTTCGAAGTGCACGTGCACCGGGTGGCTCCAGCCGTTGCCGCCGTTCCTGATTTTCCATACCTCCAGGGTGCCGTCGCCGGAGAACCCGGCAGGGGTCGGGCCGGTGGCCAGTTGCGGAGCGGCACTGATGATTCGAGGGTCCATCTGGAAGCCCAGGCCGCCGTCGGTCTTGATGGTCCAGGGTTCTACGTCGGTACCGTCGGAGCGACCGAAGATGAACTCGCGATGCCGCGCCGCGTTGAGCTTGGCCTGCACCGCCGGGTCGTCACGGTTGAGGGGCGGCGGCAGCATGGTTTTACCCACCGGCTTGCCCGGTTTGGCGGGTTCGAAGTCGGCAGGGTTCATGCTCACGTCCTGGCCGGCATAAGGCTGGACCACCATCTGCAGGAACTTGCCCACCGCCGGGTCGCCGTTCTCCCATTGCAAGCCGTTACTACCCAGCTTGAGCACCGCCTTGTACTTGCCGGACAGGACATCGGCCAGGCTCAGCGGCAGACTTTCCGGACCCTTGCCGTCGTGGTGTTCCATCAGGTTGACGAAGTACAACTTGTCGCCGGTGCTGATCCCGTTTTTCGCGAAGTTGACGATGATGTCGTAACGCTCGGCGATGCCCATGGAGGGCAGGATGGCGTTGTGGTCCTGCAGGTCGCCGTCGGCGTCCAGGTCCATGCTGCCGTCGAATGGCACGGCGTGTTCCATTAGGTTGCCGTCGTTGGCGATCATGTGGAACGGCACGCGGGTGTAAGACAGGCCGGAACCTGTCGGGCCGGGGAATTCGCCACCGGTGCCGATGATTTCACGCACCAGAGCGATCCTGAAGAAACGTGACACCGAGCCATTGAGAATGCGGAAACGATAGCTGCGCGCCCGCACGTTCAGGCGCGGCTGGTACTGCCAGTTGACCAGGATCTGGTCGCCGAGAAAGCCATCGGTGTTGAACGGGTTGAACCACAGTTGGCCGTTCTGATCCCAGGCCTTGTCGGCCACCGTCAGGTTGACGTCATAGTCGCGGTTGCCCCAGGGCAATGCCGAGCCGCTGGGCAGGCGCAGGTTGACGCCGTCTTGCAGCGCTTCGTTGCCACGATCCAGGGCGCTGTAGTAGTTCATCATCGTCGCGTTGCCCTTGTAGACGTTCTGCGCGGTGAAATCGAGCATGTGGTCGTGGAACCAGTGGCTACTCATGGTTTCGCGCCAGTCGCCACGGATCTTGATGCTGCCGTTGTTGCAGGTCTTGAGACCCGGCGTGGCATCGTTGACATACAGGGTTTCGCCCGGGGCGCAGGGGAAAGCCGCGCGCGGATCCTGGGCGCTGGTGTTGATGGTGTCGTAACCGGCCAGTTGTATCGGCCAGCGATAGTCGTAGTACTGCCCCGGAAAGAAAAACGCATTGGTAAAACCGTCGCTTTCGGCCGGGGAGTGGCCGTTGTGTTCGTGGGTGGTGAGGGTGTGCAGGCCGAAACCCATGTTGGCCGACGGATCGATCGGCAGGGCGTTGTAGTGACGCATCAGCACCGCTTGGCCGTACCGCACCATCAGCAGTTTTGGCGGGAAGGTGCCGTCGAAGGTCCAGAGCGCCTTGTGGTTCTGAATCGGCATGTTGGGGTGAAAGCGGGTGTCGATGCCTTTGGTGGTGCCCACGATGATCGGATTGTCCGAGGTCTGGTTGTAGAGCCCGCCAGGCCCGAACTCACCGACGGCGTAGTTGTGCAACTGCCGACGGTCGCGCATGCCGCCGTTGAGCTTGGCGCCCGCTTGAGCGGTCTTGAAGGCGACCTGCGGGTAAAACTCGTTCCAGCGCTGGTGCGACCAGCCTTTTCCTGGCGGACGACCTTCGGCAGGCGAGCCGACCGGATGGCGGTTGAGGAAGGCTTCGATCTGCGCTTTCCAGGGGTTGCGGTCCAGCACGTTGGAAAACTGCGACGGAAACGGATACAGCCCCGGCTGGCGCATGAAGGCTTCCAGCGCCGCGGCCGAAGGACCACTGCGGGCGATGTTGTTCGGGTCCTGGGTGGGCGCCGGGCCGACGATCGGCACCGGGAAGGTCAGGGCGGGTGGCGGCAGTGTCGGGTCGAGTTTTTCCGTGCCGAACTCTTCGAACAGCAGCAGTTGCTGAGTGTACGGCTGGGCCCCGAACAATGGGCTGGGCTTGCCATTGGTGGGGATTTTGAAGGATGTCTGCAGGTTTGGCGGCAGCACGTTGTCGACCGTTGGCGTGGTGCGGGTACCAAAAACGCCATTGGGCAGGGCGAAGGCGCCCGTGTTGGCGGGTGGCATGGCCTCTATGGCTTCCAGCGCCGCCTTGGGGTCGGCCGGGGGATTGGTAAACGCCGAGGGGTCCGTCGGTGGTGGCGGGCCGAAATCATCCAGCGGGACGGCGTTGACGGTGGTCATGGCCAGGAACATCGCACAGGGCAGGCTTGACCTGCGCAGCAAGGCGATGGAGCTGCGTGGTGGTGTCGTGCTTTTCATTGTTCACCCCTCGCGTGATGCCCCGTCGTCTCAATAGCCGGGACGACAGCTGTTGCGGGTACCAGAAGGGTGTGCAACTAATGAGCCACTAGCCTGGGGCGAAGAAAAAATTCAATCCGATTAACAGGCTGTTTCTGAGTGGTTCAAGCCAGAGAAGGGGGGAGTGGGGGATATTCCTCAGGTTTGGTGGCAAGCGCCTGGCTGGGTGGGTGTAGTGTCCCATTGATGGAGAGAGTAACGGCCCGGTTTCACCGACCGCTTTTTTGTCAGGGGCTGCTGATCTGAGGCGATATGGATTCAACCGGTCGATGCAACACACTGGATTGCGTGCAGGCACGCGTGTTGCAGATCGGCAGTACGACCCGGTAATAGTCGGGTCGAAGATTTCAGGGCGGGGCGCAAGCAATTGGTCGAAAAAATGCGGAAACGATCAGGGGGAGTGACGGCCGGGAAAGCCAAACCCCGAAAACGACAAAGCCCTGAATAATCAGGGCTTTGTCGTATAAAGATGGCGGAGGCGATGGGATTCGAACTCATGGACCTGTTACAGTCGACGGTTTTCAAGACCGTTGCCTTAAACCACTCGGCCACACCTCCGTTTGCGTTGCGGGCGCCATAATACCTGAATGAAACACACTGTCAAACTCTCTGCATAGCTTGTTACAGAGCGTCTGTTATGATCTTTGCGACTGAACGTTTCAAACCAACAGGAGTGTCGCCATGCGCGAACAGGATTACGCAGTTAATAACAGCGTGCAGGCTGAGCAGCTAGAGGTTAGCCGCGTCCTGCGCAACACATACGGCTTGCTCGCCCTGACCCTGGCATTCAGCGGTGTGACAGCCTACGTTGCCCAGCAGATGCATGTTGGCTACCCGAACATTTTCGTGGTGCTGATCGGCTTCTACGGTCTTTTCTTCCTCACCAACAAACTCCGTGATTCGGCCTGGGGCCTGGTGTCGGCATTTGCCCTGACCGGTTTCATGGGTTTCCTGCTGGGCCCGATCCTCAACCGTTACCTGGGAATGCAGGGCGGCGCTGAAGTGGTCAGCTCGGCGTTCGCGATGACGGCGCTGGTGTTCGGCGGCCTGTCGGCCTATGTGCTGATCACCCGCAAGGACATGAGCTTCCTCGGCGGTTTCATCACGGCAGGCTTCTTCGTGCTGCTGGGTGCGACGCTGGCGAGCCTGTTCTTCCAGATCAGCGGCCTGCAACTGGCGATCAGCGCAGGTTTCGTGCTGTTCTCCTCGGTCTGCATTCTGTTCCAGACCAGCGCCATCATTCATGGCGGCGAGCGTAACTACATCATGGCCACCATCAGCCTGTATGTATCGATCTACAACCTGTTCGTCAGCCTGTTGCAGCTGTTCGGCATCATGGGCCGCGATGACTGATCAGTCGGCACTGAGTAAAAAACCCGCCCAGGCGGGTTTTTTATTACCAGAAATTCAGTATTACTCTGCAATGACAATGCTGCCATCGGCTTGCTGGCGGTAGATGGTGTAGGGCAGCAGCAGTGTGTCCATCGCCCCGGACACGACCACGTCGAGCAGTACTATAGCGGGGGCGGGATCATGTACCTGCGCATCCCGACCGTCTTCGAGGGCCGCGTTCAGGTAGCAGAAGTCGTAGGTCACGCCGCTGTAGATTCGTGGCACCGCGCCGCAATAACTCTTGTGGTCCTTGAGGCTTTTTGCGGCCGCTTCGTCACTGCGCACAACCGTCTGAATCGTGCCGCAACCCGCTAGCACCATTGCCACCAATAGCATTGCCTGAGTTTTCATGCCGTCAATCCTTCGCCGGAAAGCATCAATCTATTTCAGTCTGAAACAAATATCACTCACGCCATGGGCGGCAAACGGCGCTTGACCGGGGTTTTCTTGACGATTGCCGTATTGGTTTCAGCGTGGGTGTTGAGACGGTCGAGCAGGGTGTCCAGTTGCTCCATCGAGCGCACATGCAGGCGCGCAATGAAACAGTCGTCGCCGGTGACCTTGTCGCACTCGGTGAATTCGGGAATGGCCATGATTTGCCGTTCCACTTCCTGCAGTTGCCCCGGTAACGGGCGAATACGCACGATGGCCTGGAGTTGATAGCCAAAGCATTTCGGGTCGATTTCAACGGTGTAGCCCCTGAGCACGCCGCGCTCTTCCAGGCGGCGCAGACGCTCGGCGACGCTGGGGGAGGACAGGCCGCTGATTTGCGCCAAGGCCTTGAGCGAGCGTCGCGAGTCTTCCATCAGTGCCGTGATCAGCACCTGGTCGATGTCATCGGTCATGGCAAAATCCTCTGTTAGGCATTTTTTCAAAATGGCCTTTATAAAAAAGGCAGATTCCGAGTTTAGCCTGCTTTTTGCTCTGGAGTAGTCCCTGGGTGCATTGGCATACTTTGGCCACAAACAGAGGAGTCTGATGATGGACAAAACCCTACGCCGCGGTTCGTTCGAAATGACGGCCGCCATGCTGATCTCCGGTACCATCGGCTGGTTCGTGCTGGTGTCCGGGCAACCGGTGCTGGACGTGGTGTTCTGGCGCTGCCTGTTCGGTGCCGGCACCTTGCTGCTGATTTGCGCAGCTTTCGGCTTTCTGCGCCCCGGCATTCTGACCCGCACCACGTTCCTGCTGGCGGTGCTCAGCGGTGTGGCGATTGTCGGCAACTGGGTGCTGTTGTTCGCGTCCTACTCCCGGGCATCAATTGCCATCGGCACCGCCGTCTATAACGTCCAGCCGTTCATGCTGGTCGGGCTGGCGGCTTTGTTTCTCAACGAAAAGATCACCGCGCAGAAACTGACCTGGCTGGGCGTTTCGTTTCTCGGGATGCTGGCGATTGTCAGCGCCCATGGCAGCCAGGGCGAGAGCGGCAGCGACTACCTGATGGGCATTGCCCTGGCGTTGGGCGCGGCGTTTCTCTATGCGATTGCCGCGTTGATCATCAAGCGTTTGACGGGTACGCCGCCGCATTTGATCGCGCTGATCCAGGTCAGCACCGGCGTGCTGTTGCTCGCGCCATTCGCGAATCTTTCGGTATTGCCGCAGGCACCGAGCGCGTGGGCCAGCCTGGTGACGCTGGGCATGGTGCACACCGGTGTGATGTACGTGTTGCTGTACGGCGCGATTCAAAAACTGCCGACCGCGCTGACGGGTGCGTTGTCCTTCATCTACCCGATCGCGGCGATTTTCGTCGACTGGTTTGCCTTCGGTCATCGCCTGGAGCCGCTGCAATGGATCGGCGTCGCGGCGATTTTGCTGGCCGCTGCCGGCATGCAACAAGGCTGGTCGCTGAAGTTTCGGCGCACGGTGACGCCGTAACCCGCGCCCCAGGCGTCAGATGTTCCAGCGCGGGGCGCTCTTGGCCAGGCGCTGGCGCATCTCGCCGACGTTGGCGGCCAGTTGTTGAGTCAGCAAGCGGTACCCGTCCAGCGTGTTATAGACCGGTGCATCGAGGCTGACGAGAGGGACATCCACGGGGCGATTGAGCCGCTGGGCGGCGCCTGATTTCAACGCCCGGGCCATGCCGATCAATTGCACGCGAATCTGCCGATGTTCGGCTTTCAAGGCCGTTTGCATCAGCAACATCGCCTCGGGGTCATTGGTATCCGGTCGGGTATTGCCGAGGATCTCCAGGGTGCTGACGCACATGCGCAGGTTGCGCTGGAGAGCATCGAGGTCGGTCATGGAGATCTTCACTTCCTTGGACACCGAGGGCATCAGTGAGCGAAGTTGCACCATCGCCGCGTTCAGGCGAGTCATGAGCTTGAGGTGTTCGTCGGCGGTGATGGCCTGGCCGTCGATGATGCGCCCGTAGACTTTCGCGCAATCACGCAGCGCATCGGCCAGGTTGTAGCGCCAGGAATACACCGCGTACAGCGGCAGGGCGAAGGAAAACGCCAGGGCCAGGGCAATGCCGATCAGGATGTCCACCCCGCGCCACAAGCCGTCGGTGACCGGGTTGTCGCCGTGCCCCGCGACGATGAACACGGTAATCGCCGACAGCAGTGCGGTGTAGCCACCCTTGCCGATGGCGTGATACGAGAAAAACCCGCAGACCACCGACATCGCGAAATAAGTCAGCCAGGGCATCCCGAGCCAAGCCTGCTGAGCCACCAGCGCCAGGCCGACACCGGCGCCGATCAAGGTGCCGATGGCGCGCTCGGCGGCTTTCTTGCCGATGTTGCCGTGGTGCTGCAAGCCGCCGATCACCACCAGCATCGTCACCGAGGCCCACTCACCGTGGGGCAGGTTGATCCCGGTGGTCAGCAGGATCGTCGCCAGCAACCCCAGCGATACGCGCACCGCATGGATCACCCGGGCATGGCGGTAGCGCCGGTACGGGTCCAGCAACGGACGCAGCAGTCGGCGCAGCAAGGGTGGCAGTCGATGGGCTCTGGATGTACTCAGGCCGGCTCTCCTCAGAAGATGTAGTCGGTGGTCAGGAAGCTCGAACTGCGGCCGCTGATAATCTCGCTGATCAGGTCCTTGTTGGTTTCCTGGAACTTGGTGGCCACCAGGGTACGGATCGAAAACACCCGCAGCGCGTCATGGACCGACAAGGTGCCTTCGGCCGAGTTCTTGCGACCATTGAAAGGATAGGTGTCCGGGCCGCGCTGGCACTGGGCATTGAGGTTGATGCGCCCGACCTGATTGGCGAAGGTGTCCACCAGCCGGCCGACCGCCACCGGATTGGTGCCGAAGATGCTCAATTGCTGGCCGAAATCCGACTCCAGCACGTAGTCGATCACGGTATCCAGATGACGGTACGGCACGATGGGGACGACGGGGCCGAACTGTTCTTCCTGATACACCCGCATCTGCGGCGTGACCGGGTACAGCACCGCCGGGTAGAAGAACGAAGCACGAGCCTCGCCGCCGTTGGGGTTGACCACCCTGGCGCCTTTGCTCTCGGCGTCCGCCACCAGTGCGTGCAGATAGTCGACCTTGCCCGATTCCGGCAGGGGTGTCAGGGCTACGCCACTTTCCCAGGGCATGCCGGGTTTGAGGTTGGCGAGCCTGGCATTGAATTTGTCGATGAAGGACTCGACCACGTCTTCATGGACAAACAGGATTTTCAGGGCGGTGCAGCGTTGGCCATTGAACGATAGTGAACCGGTCAGCGCTTCACTGACCGCATTGTCCAGATCCACTTCCGGCAGGACGATGCCCGGGTTTTTCGCATCCAGGCCCAGCGCCGCGCGCAAGCGGTGGGGTCTCGGATGGAGTTTTTTCAGGTCACTGGCGGCCTTGTTGGTGCCAATGAAGGCAAAGATGTCGATTTTGCCGCTGGCCATCAGCGCACTGACCGTCTCGCGGCCGCTGCCGTAGATGACGTTGATCACCCCGGTCGGGAAGCTGTCGCGGAAGGCCTCCAGCAGCGGGCGAATCAGCAGCACGCCGAGCTTGGCCGGCTTGAACACCACGGTGTTGCCCATGATCAGCGCCGGGATCAGCGTGGTGAAGGTTTCGTTCAACGGATAGTTGTAAGGCCCCATGCACAGGGCCACGCCCATCGGCACGCGACGGATCTGGCCGAGGGTGTCCTGTTCCAGTTCGAAACGGCTGGAGCGGCGGTCGAGTTCCTTCAGCGCGTTGATGGTGTCGACGATGTAGTCGCAGGTACGGTCGAACTCCTTTTCCGAGTCCTTGAGGTTCTTGCCGATTTCCCACATCAGCAACTTGACCACGGCGTCGCGCTGCTCGCGCATGCGCCCCAGGAAGGTTTCGACGTGCTGGATGCGCTCGGCCACGCGCATGGTCGGCCACAATCCCTGGCCGCGGTCGTAGGCGCGGACGGCGGCGTCCAGGGCGGTCAATGCGGTCTCGGCATCGAGCAACGGCGTGCTGCCGAGGATCACTTGCTCGTCGCCATTCGGGCCTGCCAGGTACACCGGGCTGCGGACTTGGGCCAGCGGCCCGTTCCAGGTTCTGAGTTGGCCATCGACCAGGTACTCGCGCTGCTCGGTCTGGCCGTCAAGGCGGTACTTTTCCGGGATGTCGGCGGGGCTTGGGAACAGATTCTGGAGAATATTGGCTGTGGTCATGTCGCTACCCCTCAGGATTGGCTGATGCACTGATGAATCGTTTTAGCAGACCTCAGCAACGCTTGTCATGACTCATCTCAGCGTTTTTCCGCACGGCGTGATGTCTGGGGATTTGTCGGTGCTTTCCGTCATGGCCTCAGAAGCGCCCCTTGTTGGCCCCCAATGCCCTCAATGCGCCCGCGCGGGGTGCCTTAAGGTTGACTCTCCTTGATCACAACAAAAAAAGCTGGACCCGGCTGGCCGGGTAGCCAATGAGAGGACAGCCATGCGGGCAAGCCGATTAACTGAAAAGCCTAGCCTTTGTTTGGCCTTGGCGGGGTGTGTCTTTGCGGCGTTGCTGGCAGGGTGCGGCGAAGCGCCGGACAACCCGCCGACCCGCAGCGAAGCAGGCGCCGCGAGACCCGCCGACGCCGAGCTGGCGCAGGTCTACGACAACAGCTGCAAGCTGTGCCACGCCAATCCGGCGGCCGGGGCGCCGCTGACCGGTGACATCAAGGCCTGGCAACCACGGGTATTGCAGGGCGCCGACACGCTGCTAGATCACGCGATCAACGGTTACAACGGCATGCCGCCGATGGGCCTGTGCATGCAGTGTTCGCAAGAACAGTTCCTGGCGCTGATTGCCTTTATGTCCGGCCAGCAAATCCAATAACAAGAACGGCAGGGTGCAATTCATGACGATGGACCTGACACGGCGTCAGTTGTTGCAACGGGCGAGCGTCATTGGCGCCTTTACCGCGCTCGGCTCAACGCCGGCACTGGCCGAGCTGTTGCGCGCGCCACGCCTGATTCCCTGGCGCAACTGGTCGGGCGGCCAGAGTTGCCTGCCGGCGGCGCGGCTGGCGCCCAAGAATCTGGATGAGTTGACGCAGGTGGTGCGCCAGGCCCCCGGCAGGATTCGGCCGGTGGGCTCGGCGCATTCCTTCAGCGCGCTGGTGCCCACCGACGGCACCTTGCTGTCGCTGAGCTATTTCACCGGTTTGCTCGATCACGACCCGCAAACCCTGCAAGCCGAGTTCGCCGCTGGCACGCCGATGTCACGCATGGGCACGCCGCTCAAGGACATCGGCCAGGCCCTGCAAAACATGGCTGACATCGATTACCAGACCCTGGCGGGCGCGATCTCGACCTCGACCCACGGTACCGGCAAAAACTTTCAATCCTATTCGGCGCATGTCTGCGGCATGCAGTTGGTGACTGCCAGTGGCGAGGTGCTGGACTGCGACGCCAGTCGCCATCCTGAAGTGTACAGCGCAGCCCGGGTGTCCCTGGGGGCGTTGGGCGTGGCCACCAGGGTGCGCCTGCAAAACCGCCCGGCGTACCGCTTGCGGGAGCGCCAATGGATCGCCAAGACTGAAGAACTGCTGGAGGACCTGGACAAGAACACCCGGGAAAACCAGCACTGGGAAATGCTCGTGGTGACCCATTCCGATTACGCCTTGTCGATCGCCCTGAACGAAACCGCCGACCCGGCCACACCGCCGGTGCCGGCGGATGAGGAGGGCGGCAACGAGTTTGTCACGCTGATCGAGAAGATCGACAAATACGCCAGCGACTTCCCGGACCTGCGCCGCACCCTGCTCAACAACCTGCGCCACCTGGCCAGTTTCGATGACCGGGTGGGGGACTCGTTCGATATCTACGCCAACGTGCGCACGGTGCGTTTCAATGAAATGGAATATTCCGTGCCGGCCGAATACGGCCCGGCCTGTTTGCGCGAGATTCTCAAACTGATCCAGGACAAAGACCTGCGCACCTGGTTTCCGATCGAGTACCGGTACGTCAAGGCCGACGACATTCCACTGAGCATGTTCGAAGGCCGCGACAGCTGTTCGATCTCGGTCCATCAGCATTACCAGATGGATCATCACAACTTGTTCGCCGCCATCGAGCCGATTTTCTGGAAGTACAACGGCCGGCCGCACTGGGGCAAGTTGCACACGCTGAACGCGAAAAACCTGCAGCCGCTGTACCCGCGCTGGCAGGAATTCATCCAGGTGCGGCAGGCACTCGACCCCGGCGGCAAATTTCTCAATGCGCATCTGTCTTCCATTCTGGGGGTGAGCTGATGGCCGTCAATCGCCGCAATTTCTTGCTTGGCAGCGCAGGCGTCGGCACCTTGCTGGTGGGTGTCGGGACGTGGCTGCGGCCGAGTGACCGAGGCGCGCCGTACAGCGATTACTTCCGTACGCTGAACCGCGAACTCAAGGACCACGGGCCGATGCGACCAGTGATGCTGATCGACCTTGATCGGCTGGATCACAACATCGATGTGGTGATGCAATCGGTCAAGCGCGCCGGCAAGCACCTGCGCCTGGTGGAAAAATCACTGCCGGCGCCGGGGCTCCTGGCCTACATCGCCCGGCGCGCCGGCACCCAACGCCTGATGTCGTTTCACCAGCCGTTTCTCAACCATGACGCGGTGCAGTTTGCCGAGGCCGACATTCTGTTGGGCAAGCCGCTGCCCGTGCGTTCGGCCGAGTTGTTCTATCAGTCGCACAAGGGGCCTTTCGACCCTTCGACGCAATTGCAATGGTTGCTCGATACACCGCAGCGCCTGCAGCAATACCTCGCCCTGGCCCAAGGGCTGGGCACGCGAATGCGGGTCAACATCGAACTGGATGTCGGGCTGCATCGCGGTGGCGTCAGCAACCTTGGCGTACTCGGGCAGATGCTGACGCTGATCAGCCAGCACCCGCAGCACCTGGAATTCGCCGGGTTCATGGGCTACGACCCGTTCGTGGGCATGGGCGTGCCGGGGATTCTGGGCTCGCCCGAGGAGCTGTTCGCCAAGGTGATGGTGATTTACCACCGCTGCGTCGATTTCACCCGTCGGCAATACCCCGGTTTGTGGCGCGAAGGGTTGACCCTCAATACGGCCGGCAGCCCGAGCTATCGCATGCATGAACACGAACAGCTCAGCAGCGAAGTGTCGGTGGGGACGGCGATGCTCAAGCCCACTCACTATGATTTGCCGTCACTGGCCGAGCATGTGCCGGCCGCCTACATCGCCACGCCCGTGTTGAAAAGCACCGGGGCGGTGAATATTCCGGCGCTGGATGACAAGTCCAGGCTGTTTTCCTGGTGGGACACCAATCAGCGCGAAACGTATTTCATCTATGGCGGTAACTGGATGGCGCAGTTCGTGTCGCCCGCGGGGTTGCAGAGCAATGGTGTGTATGGCCGTAGTTCGAACCAGGAAATGGTCAATGGTTCGGCGGCGGTGGGGCTGACGGTGGAGGACCAGGTGTTCTTGCGCCCGACCCAGACGGAGTCGGTGTTATTGCAGTTCGGGGATTTGCTGGCGGTTCGGGGTGGGAAGATTGTGGCTACTTGGCCGGTGTATTCCTGAAATTTGTTAGGTGACTGTTCCGACG
>NZ_CATKPU010000028.1:0-35006 GCF_949767825.1 Pseudomonas sp. IT-P258
TCCCAGCAAGGTGTCGTTGCCGGCTCCGCCGTTGAGGGTGTCATTACCCACCCCACCGGTGATGACGTTGTTCAACGCGTTGCCGGTGCCGACAAAGTTGCCGACTCCGAGGTAGAGCAGATGCTCGACATTGGCGCCCAGTGTGTAACTGGCCAGCGTGGTCTGTACGGAATCCTGCCCCTCACCCGTCAACTCGAGCACCACGTCCCCGATTGAATCGACGCGGTAGGTATCGTTGCCGGTTCCGCCCAGCATCTGGTCATTACCCGCACCGCCATTGAGGAAGTCGTTGCCCGCGTCACCATTGAGGATATCGTTGCCGCCCAAGGCATTCAGGATATCGTTGCCATCACCTCCGCTGGCCACGTCGTCGCCTGCCGTACCGTTCCATATGTCGGCACCGGCGGTACCGACAAACACATCACTGACCACTGTCGTTGCGGCAGAAGTCACGCGTTCAAGCGTGCCCAGGTCATCGGTGTAACTCGCGACGACACGCAGTTGCTGACCAACCTGCGCCTGGTCGGGCGTGAAGGTCGTGCCGGTCGCACCGGCGATGTCGGCAAAGATCGCACCGCTCCCCACCTGCCACTGATGGCTGATCACCGAGGTCGTGGTCCCGTTGGCGTCGGTGAACGCATCCGTTGCGGTCAAGGCCGAGCCTTCCGCCGGAGTCGTATCGCTGATCAGCACCGTTCCGACCGGCAGGACATTGACGGTGCCGGTGCCGGCAGGTGTGATCGGTGCGGTCGGCGCCGAGAACACCTCCTCCAGCACGCCATTGGCGTCCTTGTAGACCGCCCTGACGCGCAGCGCCAGCCCGGCTGCCACGACGAGTTCCGGTATGGCCGGCACGGCACCAATGAGGGTCGCCGGTGGTGGCACCCTGAGTTCCGAGCCCACCGTGACAGTCGTGCCCTCTGCGCGCGCGACCTCTCCGGCGGCAAAGAACGTGATGTCTTCGAAGACGCCCGAGCCCGGGCGCGCCTCGAACTGCCAGAAGAAACTGATGGGCCCGGCGATCGCGCCTCCGGTCGCGGTATTGTCGGCATCCGTGATGTCTGCCGCCGAGACCGTCAGCACCTGGCCGACGGCGGGCGTGGGATCGTCGATCCTCAGCGAACCGACGGGCTCCGAGTTCAAACCGCCGAGCACGACCGCTTGATCGGAGAACTGCAACCGCTCGATATTGCTGAGGGTGTCGGTCCCATCCCTGCCAGCGACATTATCGGTGACCGTCACGGTGCCGTTGACGTTGTTGACCACGGTGTAATCCGCCAGATTGCCGGAGAACAACGCCGTGTCGAAGTCGGGACCGGCCGCCGTCAGGATTTCACGGACGATCTGGAGCTGGCCAGGGTTGTAGGTGCCGTTCATCATGAGCGGAACCAGCGGTGTCAAGCTGTCGAAGCTGGCGATTTCCGGCCCGGTGCCATCGATGTTCTGCCGCACACTGATGCGCACGTTGAGCCACTTGTCGCCGTCAATGAGGTCATCGCCGCCACGGCCCGCGATGACGTCGCTGCCATCGCCACCCAGGATGATGTTGCCCCCGTCGAACTTATCGTCGGCTGTACCGGCGATGCCATCCGCGCCGTTGCCGGCGCTGCCAACGAGGTCCCGCAGACCGCTGATGAGGTCGAAGTTGGTGAGCACGCTGCCCTTGGCGCCGGCGATGGCGAGCAAATCGGCAGTGGAGTCATCGCCGCCGAGGAAATCGGCGTGGGACGATCCTGACATTCCTTCCACCAGGTCCAACCGGGCAAGGATCGACGCGGTGGAGCCAGGCACTGCCGGTTGATCGAAGAAGCGCAGCCTGGAGTTCAGGTCCATGGTCACGCCGACCTGATCGTCCTTGTAGGTCGCCCAGTCATAACCCGAGAACCCGATGAAACGGTCCGCCTCGCTGGGGCTGCCGACCATGATGTCATCACCGCCCTCTCCGTCGAAGTTGTCCGGTCCGCCATCGCCCAGGAAGACGTCGTTGCCATTGATCGGATCGTTTCCGAATGGGTCGAAGTTATCGCCGGCAACGCCATCGGCGGATCCACCCTGGATCCAGTCATCGCCTTCGCCACCGCGCGCGAACTCGTTGGCCTTGCTGCCGAGGATAAAGTCGTTGCCCAGGCCGCCGCTGCTGTCGGCCGCGTCTTCGCCGGTAACGATGAAGTCCTGGCCAGCCTGGCCAAGGATCAGGTTGAGGCCATTGCCACCCTGGATGACGTCGTTGCCGTCTTCGCCGTGGATGACGTCGTCGCCGCCCATGTCCGTGATGATGTCGTCACCGGTACCGCCAAATAGCTGGTCGTTGCCGTAGCCGCCATCGATCCGATCGTTACCGGCATCGCCATAGACCGTGTCGTCGTCCGAGTCGCCGGCAATGAGGATGTCGTTGCCGGGCGTACCGCCCAATACGACCGTATCGGCACCGGTGTAGTGCAGGTAGTTGGTATCCGGCCCCGCCGTGGCGGGGTTGTCGCGGATCACCAGTGGCGTGAGGAAGTCAGTGCGTGGTGAGCCAATCGGGTGGTCCGACGGGCCAAACGGATCGGCATTGGCCGGCAGATCGTCGAGGGTGCCGACAATACCGTCGGGACCGGCAATCACACTCGGGTTGTACTGGTTCGCCTGATTGACCTCCAGAGTGTAGGCCGGCGTCAGGAAAACCCTGGCCGAGAGGTGTGTTGCGTCGGTATTGGCCATCACCAGATTGGCGAACGTGTTGTTCTCAAGTTCCGCGCCAAAGTCCATCGAGGCGGTGCGTTCCAGATAATAGAAGCGGTCGCCGTCCTGGAGTTTCTCCATCTGGTTCTCGAAGACGAAGTTGAAAGTCGAGCCGAGCATGCCGCCAAAGGGCATCTTCTCCTCGGCCAGCCCGCCAACCCAGAAGTCGACATCATCCAGACCGGTGATGGTCACATCGTCTGCCGTGTGCAGTACGCCGTCCGCACCAGCGTTGCTGGCCCAGGCACCCGTGCTGTTGAGGAAGTCGACACGGTCGGCGGGTGCGGTCGCGCCGCCGAACACCAGGTCCGCAGCCGCGGCGCGCTTGTCCGCCAGCGTGGTGGCGCCGGTGATGGTCGCGTGCGTGCCGTAGGCGGCGATGAAGTTGACCAGCGATTCCGGATGCTTCATGTGCTGCACGAAATCCGCCCAACTGGTGTAGGGCTTGAGCTCTGCGTCACCGGTGGGCCCATAGAACTCGCGCCGCGCCGCGTTCAGGGACGGAATGCCGGTATCGCGACCGCGCGCCAGGTTGATGGCGGGCAGATCGAGTGGCAGTCCCAGCAGGTTGTTGCGCAGGGCTTCGGTGACGAACTCGTCGATCTCATTGCCCACCTGGCGGGTCACGCCGCGCACGATGGCACCGGCCGCCTCCTCCGGAGTGGCGCCGCTGCTTGCGAACTCGAGCGGGTTGAGGAAGGCCTGGATCAGCCCGATATCGCTCGACGCGAAGTTCGGATCCAGCCGGTCGACCTGCTCCAGCAGCATCGAGTGCCCGAAGCGATAGACGGTGTGTGCGAACTCGGCAACGATGCTCGGATCGATCGCGGTGTCGTACACCTGGCCCGGGGCGAAGAACGGATCGACCATCGGCTGGATGGTGCGCGCGAACTCTTCGAACACCAGGTGCTGGTACTGCATCTCGGTGCCGAACTTCGCGGTCTGGAACAGGCGCTCGCCGTTCCAGTCAAGGGTCGAGGTGTCGGCGGGTACGGCAGTGACAGGCGTCAGCAGCCACTCGTTCAGGAACGACACATCGCCACTTGCCGCTGTCGCCAGGACCACCGCCATGGTGTGATCGACCAGGCGGTTGTGCTCATGGTGGAAGATCGAATGGACGGTGGTCAGGCCGATGTTCTCGTTGACCCGGCCGTCGCCGGCAATGTAGTGCGCGTCCAGCAGTTCGTTGTCGTAGAAGCCCGCCGCAGGTGTACCGCCAACGACATTGTCCGCATCGGGCAGGAGTGCCGCGCCGGTCTGGTCGTCCACCGGCACCGCGGTGTGCGCGATGTCGTTGAGGAAGGCATGGCCGGTGCGCGCGGCGTTGACCAGGCTGATGGGCGCGGCCGGATTGCCTTCAACCAGCACATCATCGGCCGTGCCGGCAATGCCGTCCGCGCCCTTCATTACCACCTGCGGAAAACCGTTCGGACCCTTGATGAAATTGCCGTAGGCGTCAGTCGCCAGCAATGGCACGTTGTCGAAATCGGCATCGGTGAGATTGATGCCGAGCAGATCATGGGCTTGCGCCTTGACCACCTTCCAGGTGGCCATGCCACCGATCCCGACGTCGTCGGCCGTACCGAACACGCCATCGGCGCCCAGATCACGATTTTCGATCAACTTGCCGGTGGCCACCGGATCGCCCGCTGCGTTGAGCTCATAGGCACGCAGGAACACCTGGTGTGAAGGATGCGAGCTGTACGTCTGGTTCTGGTCGACAAACGGCGAGGTGGTGTTGGTGTTCTCGTGGATGTCATCGGCCGTGCCCAGGATGCCGTCGGGGCCGGGCTGATTGGTCGCGCGCGTCAGCACCATGAAGTTGGTCGGGCTACCGGGCACGAACAGCGGGTCATCCGGCTGCAGCGGAACGAACACAGTGCCCGACCCACCCTTGGTGACGAGGTCCAGGCCATGATCGAAGAACTGGCCGAAGAACGTCATCCATTGGTTGAAGGGTGCGGTCAGGCCCGCGTCGGGGCTCACGTTCGGGTCGAAGAAAGTCTGGAACGTCGTGCCGTCAGTACGGGTTCCGGTCACCACCTGCGCACCGGCCTTGAGGACATCGTCAGCAGTGCCGAGGACACCATCAAGACCCGGATCGAAGGTGGCCGCGACCGCCGCCGGGTTGTTGGCGGTCTGGTCGACGATCAGGTTGCTGATGGTGCGCGGCTGCGAGTCGATTACCAGGCCACTGGTCTGGGTGTAGCTGGTGCCGGCATCGGCCGGGCGGAAGTCCGGTGTGGTCAGGCGCGGGAATACGTTATCGGCGGCACCGAACTCGGGATGGAGCAGGTTGTTTTCCGTCCCTTCGACGGTACGCAATCCGAACGGCATCCGGATATTGGGGAGCAACGAGTTCAGGTTCTCGCCGGCCGCGTGGTGTTCCGCCAGCTTGATCTGGTCAAGGATGAACGCCAGGTCGGCTTGCGTGTAGCGCACACCATTGCTGGGAGCCGTGGTCTGTGGATCGATCAGCGAAGGCGCCGCTGCAGGGGCCGGCGCCCCGGCCACTACGGCCGTGGTCGGTGCCGAGAATACCTGCTCGGTCACGCCATGATCGTCCGCATAGATGCCTTTGACGCGAATTGCCAGGCCGGCAAGATCCGACGTCACCGTGAACGTGGGCGCGTCCGCCCTCACAAATCCGATACCGATGCGGCCTGGCCCGAGGATGATGTCCTCGAAGACGCCCGAGCCCGGTGCGGCTTCAAACTGCCATACGTAACTGATGGAATTGTGGATCGCCCCGCCTGCGTTGTCGCCATCGGTGAGGCCTGCCGCCGACACGGTCAGTATCTGGCCAACGGTCGGTGCAGTGTTATCCACCGTCAGCGCCCCCACCGGCTCAGCGTTGAGCCCGGGCACGAGGACCATGGACTGATCGGAGAACTGCAGCCGTTCGATGTGGGTGAGACGGTCGGTTTCTTCCTTGCCGACATTGTCGGTCACGGTAACGATGTCGTCGGTGAAATCGAGCGCAGTGCCGTTATCGTTGACGGTGACTGAGTAGTTCGCCAGCGGGCCCATGAAATTGACGGTGTCGAAGCCGCCCACGCCTGGCAGGATCTCACGCACGGCGACGAGCTGGCCGGGATTGTAGGTGCCGTTCAGCATGAGCGGGATCATCGGCGTCATGCTGTCGAAGCTGGCGATCTCCGGCCCGGAGCCATCCACGTTCTGACGCACGCTGATGCGCACGTTGAGCCAACTGTCGCCGTCGATGAGGTCGCTGCCGCCACGGCCTTCGATGATGTCGCTGCCATCGCCGCCGAGGATGATGTTACCCGCGCCGAACTGATCGTCGGCCGTCCCCCCGATACCGTCGGCACCGAAACCGGCGCTGCCAACGAAAGCCCGCAGGCCGCTGACGAGATCGAAGTTGGTGAGGATGCTGCCCCTGGCCGTGACGTTGGCGATGATGGCCGCGTTTTGTTCATCGCCGCGCAGGAAGTCGGCGAAGGCCGACCCCGACAGGCCCTCCACTTCCGCGAACCGGTCATAGACCGAATCGGGCGATTGCGCCACTGCGCCCACGATATTGCCAGCGGCATCGGGCACCGCGTGATACGGACTGAAGAAGGGAACGACCATGTCGACGGTCACGCCGTACTTGTCGTTCTTGTAGGTGGTCCAGTCGAACCCGGACATGCCGTCCATCTTGTCCTGTGCGTCGCTGGCGACGAAGGTGTCGTCGCCGCCTTCACCAATCATTTCATCGAATCCACCGGTGCCAATGAAGATGTCGTTGCCGGGCACGTCGTCGGACAATGTTGGGCTCGCGTTATCGCCGGGCGCACCGTCCTGGGTGCCGCCCTCGATCCAGTCATCGCCTTCGTTGCCGGTCGGCGCGAGGTTGACCTTGGAGCCGAGGATGAAATCGTCGCCCGCGCCGGCGAACGTCAGGGTGATGTCTTCGGTGGTGATGATGAAATCCTTGCCCGCGCCGCCGTGGACCAGGTTGTTGCCGGCGAGGGTCGAGTTACCGACCTGGATGACGTCGTTGCCGTCCTCGCCGTGGATGACGTCGTCGCCTCCCATGTCCGTGATGATGTCGTCACCGGCGCCGCCAAAGAGGTTGTCGTTACCGTAGCCGCCGTCGATCCGGTCGTTGCCGGCATCGCCATAGACAGTGTCGTCGTCCGAGTCGCCGGCAATGAGGATGTCGTCGCCAGCCGTACCTCCCAGCACGACCGTATCGCCGCCGGTGTAGTGCAGGTAGTTGGTATCCGGGCCCACTGTGTCGGGGTTGTCGCGAATCACCAGCGGCGTGATACGGTCAATCCGTGGTGAACCAATCGGGTGCTCCGACGGGCCAAAGGGGTCGGCGTTGGCTGGCAGATCGTCAACCGTGCCGACGATGCCGTCCGGGCCGGCCACCACGCTCGGGTTGAACTGGTGCGTCGGGTCGACCTCCAGGGTGAAGGCCGGCGTCTGGAATATGTTGGCCGACAGGTGTACTGCGTCGCTGTTGAGCATCACCAGGTTGGCGAACGAATTGTTCTCAAGCTCAGTGCCGAAGTTGAGTCCTGCGGTGCGGGCCAGGTAGTAGAGACGGTCGCCATTCTGCAGGTTTTCCAACTGGGTTTCGAAGACGAAGTTGAAGCTCGAACCCAGCAGGCCGCCAAAGGGCATCTTCTCTTCGGCCAGGCCACCGATCCAGAAGTCGATGGCGTCCAGGCCGGTGATGGTCACGTCGTCGGCGGTGTGCAGAATACCGTCCGCACCGGCGTTGCTGGCCCAGGCGCCGCTACTGTTGAGGAAGTCCAGGCGATCAGCCGGCGCCGTGGCGCTGCCAAGCACGAGATCCGCGGCCGCGGCGCGCTTGTCCGCCAGCGTCGTAGCACTCGTGATGGTTGAATGGGTGCCGTAGGCGGCGATGAAATTGATCAGCGATTCCGGATGCTTCATGTGCTGCACGAAATCGGCCCAGCTCGTGTAGGGGGTCAACTGGCTGTCGCCGGTCATGTGGTAGAACTCGCGCCGCGCCGCGTTCAGCGACGGGATGCCGGTGTCTCGGCCGCGCGCCAGGTTGAGTGCGGCAAGGTCGAGCGGCAGGCCGACCAGATTGTTGCGCACAGCATCAGTGACAAACTCGTCGATCTCGTTGCCGACTTGCCGCGTGACGCCGCGCACGATGGCGCCTGCCGCCTCCTCAGGGGTGGGGCCGCTGGCAGCAAACGCGAGCGGGTTGAGGAAGGCCGCGATCAGGCCGGTCTGTTGATTGCCCGGGTCAACCGGATTGCCGTCGCCAACGACATTGAAGTTGGGGTCGAAACGATCGACCGTCTCCAGCAGCATCGAGTGGCCGAAGCGAAAGACCGTGTGCGCGAACTCGGCGACGATCGCCGGATTGACCGTGGTGTCGTTGCCCATGGGCGCCAGGAAGACGTCCACTTGCGGCTGGATGGTGCGCGCGAACTCCTCGAACACCAGGTGTTGGTACTGCATCTCGGTGCCGAACTTGGCCGCCTGGAACAACCGCTCGCCGTTCCAGTGCAGGGCCGCGATGTCGGCCGGCGTCGCTGGCAGCGCTGTCAGTTGGGCGTCGGGCATCAGCCACTTGTTCAGGAAATCGAGGTCGGCGGAGGCCAGCACCGTATCCTTGGTCTGCTCAACCAGCCGGTTGTGTTCGCTGTGGAAGATGGAATGCACCGTGGTCAGGCCGATGTTCTCGTTGACGCGGCCATCGCCGGCGATGTAGTGCTTGTCGAGCAGCTCGTTGTCGTAGGTGCCGGGTGCTTGCGGGCCGCCAATGACGGTGTCCGCGTCAGCCACCAGCCCCCCGGTCGGATCGGCGCTGTGGGCGATGTCGATCAGGAACTGGTGGCCGGTGCGCACGGCGTTCGTCAGGCTGATTGGCGCGGCCCGATTACCCTCGACGAGCACATCATCGGCCGTACCGGCAATGCCATCCGCGCCCATCATCACGACTTGGGGAAGGCCGTTAGGCCCCCTGATGAAGTTGCCGTAAGCATCGGTTGCCAGCAGCGGAACGTTGAACACATCGGCATCGGTCAAGTTGATGCCGAGCAGATCTCGGGCCTGAGCCTTGACGATTGCCCAGGTGGCCATGCCGCCGATTTCGACGTCATCAGCGGTGCCGAAATGCCCATCGACACCCAGGTCGCGATTGGTGATCAGCTTGCCAGTGGCCACCGGATCGCCAGCGGCGTTGAGCTCATAGGCACGCAGGAACACCTGGTGCGAGGGATGCGAGCTGTAGGTCTGGTTCTGGTCGACAAAGGGAGAAGTGGTGTTGCTCTGCTCGTGGATGTCATCGGCGGTGCCCAGGATGCCGTCGGGGCCAGGCAAATTGGTGGCGCGCGTCAGCACCATGAAGTTGGTCGGGCTGCCCGGCACGAAGAGTGGATCGTCGGGCTGCAGCGCAATGAAGACGGTGCCGCTGCCACCCTTGGTGACAAGGTCCAGTCCATGGTCGAAGAACTGGCCAAAGAAAGTCATCCACTGGTTGAACGGCACGGTCAGGCCTGCGTCCGGCGTGATATTGGGAATCTGGAAAACGGCAACGTCGTCGGCGGTACCGAACAGGCCATCCAGGCCGGGGCTGGTGACCAACTGTGAATCCGGATTGGCCGCTGCGGCCGCGACCGCCGCCGGATTGTTGGCGGTCTGGTCCACGATCAGGTTGCTGATGGTGCGCGGCTGCGAGTCGAAGACGGCACCGCTGGTCTGCAGGTAGGAGGTCGGTGTGGTTCCGCCTGGATCGGTGGGGCCGAAGAAGCCGGCCGGCTGGGCCTGCGCGGTATTGAACACCGGCGTCGTCATGCGTGGAAAGAAATTGTCGGCGGCACCGAACTGGGGATTGGCCAGGTTGTTGTCGATGCCGGAGACGGTGCGCAGACCGAAGGGGACTTCTACGTTCTGCAGCAAGTCAGCCAGACTCGCGCCAGACGCATTCCGTTCAGCGATGAAAATTTGTTCGAGAATGAACTCAAGATCGGACTTGATGAAGCTGGCCATGGCTGTTTCCTCGATGCTTAACCAATCAGGAAACCACACGCATAAAACACGGCTGCAAACGCGTGGTTGAGTGCTGAACCCCATAAATTAAAATCGAAACTTGAACGACGGGACCTGGTACAACGGCCGCACCGAGCCCCTACTGAATTGCGTGCAATCAGCAGAACTCGACTGAGGATCAATTCCCCATGACAACCGTATTTACAGGCTGGTATTACGCCTCAAGGAGGCGATGGCCCATGAACCCAGGTTGAATAGAAGGTGCAACTTACTCGCGGCCCCGTCACGTATCGGGGCTCTATGCATCTGTACATGATGCTCTCTCAGGCATAGGGGGCTTGTCACAGATGCCACACATCCAGAGAACAGAGGCATTGGCCGGAATATGCTCGCGAAGATCGCCATATTCCGGGACTTCCTGAGGGGTGATGGCACGGTTCTGCGTCCATGCGGCTTCGTCAACAAGCCTTTTATCCATGAGAAAACTGGCATCGACTACGAATTGACTAGTATGTATTGGAGACTGGCTCCGCACGCTGGGTAGCGGAGCCAGGAAACCATTGGAACCACAGGTTTGGTTCTGATTGAGTGGAACACCCGCACAGTTGGACTGGAGCGTTTTCTCAACAGAGAATTCAAGTGAAGCGAGTTTGACTTGAATGCCAGGGTGCGAATGGCCGACCACACTATTGGTAATAACCGCCAGCTGTTGTTGCCGGAAATAGCGATTATCCAGATGGATCGAGAATCTTTTTAAACTATTCATCGCGCCTCCCGCCTTCAACCTCAAACGCCAGCTTTACACTCCATTGAAAATGAGTATTGAGGGGCTACCCGGATGTGTACAGAGACAAAAGCCCAATCAAATTCTGAGACCTTGGTCGCAGAATCGGATCAGACCTTGGTCGGATCAGAGGCAGGCCAAACGTCCAGTGGCGGAGGCCCGGGAGGACAGAGCGCCCGTGCGAAATTGCGCCATTTGAGCCGCTCGACCCAGTTCGTAATCTGCGCCGCAATCATTCTGGGCTTGACCATGACGTTCGTTGGAAAGCTCGTAAGCCAGAGTATCGAAGATGCAACGATTCAAACGGCGGCAGAGACGGGCGCGCGTTATATGCAGAACTTTCTCGAACCTTTCGTCCAGGGACTGACCACTGTCAAAGAACTCCCCGATGCAACCATTCAGACCATTGATCACCTGCTGTCCAGCACCTCGTTGAGTACACATGTGGTCTCGGTGAAGATCTGGCTTCCAGACGGCACGATTGTCTACAGCACCGACAAGTCCACGGTGCGGAAAACCTTTCCGACAGAGGAGATCTCACTGGCGCTGACAGGCAAGATCTATACACAACTGGACAATGATTTTGAGGGAGATAATGAGGATGCTTTTGAGCGCAGCCTGAATATTCCGCTTTATGAAATTTTTGCTCCACTGCGCGAAGCCGGTACTGGAAAGATTGTTGCGGTTGGTGAGTTCTACGAAACCGCGGAAGCGTTACAGCGCGAAATCAATAATCTTCGCAAGAAAGTATGGGCGATTGTTGGTGCCGCAACGACGGCCATGCTTTTGTTGTTATTTTTTATCGTTCGGCGTGATGACAAGATAATAAAGCAGCATGAAACAGCACTTGAATGGCGAATGGATGAGCAAGCCAGGTTGCACTCGAACAATGCCGCCCTTCAGCACAAAGTCACTACAGCCAATCACGAATTCTCCAGAATCAATGAACTCACTCTTCGTCGGATCGGGGCCGATCTTCATGATGGTCCTGCCCAGCTGTTGTCACTTATTCTCCTTCGCCTTGAAGAACTCGAAAATTCACAAGGCGCCTCGGATGAGGAAGTTCTCGAAATGATCAGGCGTGCCGGCGAGGATGCTTTAAACGAAGTACGGGAAATATCACTCGACCTGGCACTTCCGGAAGTCACTGACCTGACCCTGCACGATGCGCTGGTATTGCTTGCCGAGCGGCACGAAGAGCGAACCGAGACGCGAGTCGAACTGGAGCTTGATGCTCTTCCAGACGATGTACCGATAGCGCATAAAATTTGTATTTACCGCTTCGCCCAGGAAGCGTTGAACAATGCCTATATTCACGCCGGAGGAAAGGGCCAAAAACTCAGCGCCTCTCACTGCGAAGGGCTACTGGAAGTACAAGTCGAGGATGCGGGAGTGGGAATTCCAACCGAAAAACCGAGTGTGCCTGGTCGAGGTAGAACTCATCTGGGCCTTGTCGGCATGCGCTATCGCGTCGAATCCCTCGGCGGAGTATTCATCATTGAATCGGCGCCCCATGCCGGAACCAAAGCCAGGGCGCAGTTCAAAATCTGATCATCCGAGCCAGAATGATCATTGCACCCAAGTAACCGCAAGCGCTTATCGCCCGTTACTTGTCTTACCACTGTCATTCAAGTCGCGGCGCTGAAGAGCACCACATAAGCCAGGTATATGGTCACTCTCCCAATGCCGTCTCACTGCTGCGACTGCCTGTGTCCGGTTACGAACGCGCAGCTTGTACATGACATTCGTCATGTAGTGCTTGATGGTCTTCTCGCAGAGCTCGAGCTTGATCGCAACCTCGCGGTTAGTCAGGCCCTTCGATACCTCCCGGATAACCTGTTCTTCGCGATGGGTCAGCTCGACCTTTTGCTTGTCAGCCGCGTGCTTTCCGAAATTGCTCAACAGCTTGCTGGCAAGCTTGGGTGTAATGAACGTTTCACCACCGGCAACATTTCTGATGGCTTGTACCAGCTCACGACCGCTTATGCCTTTCAACGCATATCCCTGCGCGCCCGCTTCGAGGGCGCAATAGGCATCCTCGATGGACTCGGACACTGTCAGCATCAAAATTTTAACTGCCGGCGAAGAAGCTGAGATCGCTCGCACGGCAGCAAAGCTATCGCCCGGCATATTTACATCCATCAGCAATACATCCGGAGCAAAACGAGCGGCAATTTCCAGGGCATCATCGGCAGACGCCCCCTGCTCGACCACCTGAAAGTCAGCGACTTTCTTCAGCGCCATTGTGACCCCATCCCTTAACAGCGGGTGATCATCAACGATGCCAATCTTGATCATGGAACTCATAAGAAGCTCCTCTTAAACGGCGATGGCGCTGCAAGGGGGGTCGTGCGTTTCATTTTTCACCCCTCGCGGCATGCCGAACCTGGCAAGACCCGCGGTCTCCATGATGTCCGGGACGTTACGGGTACCCAAGGGGGGGGTGCAACTAATGAGCCACTACCGCAGGGCGAAGAAAAAGCCCAGGTTAATTAATAGGCTGTTTCTGAATGCTTCGGACGAGAGAAAGGCTAAGCGGGGAATATTCCTCAAATCAGGTGGTAAGCCCCCGGTTGGATGGGTGTAATGCCCCATTTATGGAGAGAGTGGAGACTCTATTTCAACGGCCGCTATTAGTAGGGATTACTTGCCCTGAGACGACGTGGACTTAACGAGTCGGGACAGGCAGCGGCGGGCAAAAGGGAACCCTCGGCGGCCCGGTGTCGCTTGGGACTCTTCAAAATGATGCCGTAACAATGGCATCTCTCAATAATAGCCAACGTAGACAGGTTCTCGCCGATAACCCCCCTCCTGGCCAGCGCTATAAGTAGCAAGCTATTTGTTGATGAAAGTCTGAAGTATTCTTTTGAACTTTCAGATTCTTTCAGTGCGCGGCCTGTGCCTAACATCGACTCCACAGCGAACCAGCCTCTTGGCAGCGTGGCGCCGTCGAAGTGCATTTGCAGTAGGCCTTGGGATTTTTGAGGATCACCGATGAAGCTGGAAATTTTCCGCACGCTGTGGGGTTACACCGCCAGCAAGGCCCAGGCGCTCGAGGAGTTGCTGCAAGCGGGCTTTGACGGGATGGAGGCACGCCTGCCACTGGACGCCCGTGAACGGGCCGAGTTTGGCGCCTTTCTCCAGGCCAATCGCCTGGGCTATATCAGCACGGTCTTCACCGCGTACGACGTGCTGCCGGACCAGTCGGCAATCCCTGCCGTCCACCTCAATGATCTCGATCAAAAACTCGCCTGGGCCGCTGAACTCGGCCCGCGCTTCGTCAATGTGCTGGCGGGCAACGATCGCTGGTCCTTGCCACAACAAGTGGAGTTTTTTGGCCAGGCGCTGGATCTGGCGCGCAAGCACGGCCAGGTCTGCAGTTTCGAAACCCACCGCTCGCGGTCGCTGTTCAACCCCTGGGTGACCCTGGAGTTGATCCGGCAACTGCCCGAGCTGTTGTTCACCAGCGACATCAGCCATTGGGTGGTCACCTGCGAGCGCCTGTTGAATGACCCGGCCGATGACCTGAGCGCTTTCATCGAGCGGGTTCACCATATCCAGGCCCGGGTCGGTTATGACCAGGGACCGCAGGTTCCGCACCCGGCGGCTCCGGAATATGCAAGGGAACTGGCCTTCCATCAGCAGCACTGGGAAAGCATCTGGCGCTCGCAGCAAGCCCGCGGTTACCAGGTCAGCACCCTGACCCCGGAGTTCGGCGCCGACGGCTACCTGCATCACCTGCCCTTCACCAATGTCCCGGTCGCCGACCTGTGGTCATTGAATGTGTGGATGGGCCAGACCGAGCGTGAACACTTCGACCGTTTCAGCCATTCAAGCCATCCTTAGGGAGCCGATGCGACATGCCTGACAACAAAAACAACAGCGCAAGCACTGACACTCACAAAGCCAACTTCAATAGCATCCCGGTGGTCAACATCGCCGGCCTGTTCAGCGTTGAACTGGAACACCGCCTGGCCGTCGCCGAACAATTGGGGCGCGCCGCCAGCGAGGTCGGGTTCCTCTACATCACCGATCACGGTATCGACCCGCAACTGATCGCCAACCTGCGCAAGGCGGCCAAGGACTTTTTCGACCAGCCCCTGGACGCCAAGATGCGCCACTACATCGGCACCTCGCAAACCCACAAGGGCTTTGTACCCGAAGGCGAAGAGGTCTATTCCAAGGGCAAGCCAGACCACAAGGAAGCCTTCGACGTCGGCTTCGAAGTCCCGGCCGATGACCCGCTGGTGCTGGCCAACACCCCATTGCTGGGGCCCAACGACTGGCCACGGCTGCAAGGTTTCAAGGCCTCGGTGCAGGCCTACTATGAAGCCATCTTCGCCCTGGGCCGGCGACTGTTCGGTGGCTTCGCCCTGACCCTGGGCCTGGAAGAAAACTATTTCGACAGCCTGGTGACCCGTCCACCGTCCAAGCTGCGCCTGATCCACTACCCCTTCGACGGTGCAGCCCATGACGCACCGGGTCTTGGCGCCCATACTGACTACGAGTGTTTCACCATCCTTTTGGCCGACAAACCGGGCCTTGAGGTGATGAACAATCTTGGCCAATGGATCGATGCCCCACCGATTGCCGATGCCTTTGTCGTCAACATCGGCGACATGCTGGAAGTGATGACGGCAGGCGCTTTCGTTGCCACCGCGCACCGGGTACGCAGCGTGAAGGAGGAGCGTTATTCCTTTCCGCTGTTTTATGCCTGCGACTATCACACCCAGATCAGACCGCTGCCCGGGTTCGCCCAGGCAGGCAACGACTACGAAGAAATCACCATCGGCGAACACATGTATGGCCAGGCGCTGCAGACCTATCAATATCTGCGCCAGAGGGTGGCCAACGGGGACGTTCAACTGCCAGGCAAGGCACGAAAGCCCGCCAGTTTCGGACATTTGAAAAATCAGGCCCAACCGTCCTGATTGAAGTTTTCAGCTAATCCCCTACCTACGCCGGAGTCAGCACATCATGAAAAACAACAAGAAAAACCTTTTGAGCCTGGCTGTATTGGCAGCCGGTATGTTCGGTGCCTCGGTGAGCATGGCCGCGGCAGATACGTTCAAGGTCGGCATGGAGATCACCTACCCGCCCTTCGAGTCCTATGACAAGGACAAAAACGTGGTGGGCTCCGACCCCGAACTGGCAACGTCACTGGCCAAGCACATGAACGCCAAGGTGGAGTTCGTCGACACCAAGTTCCCGAGCCTGATCCTGGGCCTGAACTCAGGCAAGTACGACGCGATCATTTCCGGCATGTACATCACACCGGAGCGCCAGACCCAGGCCCAGACCATCGCCTATGCCAACACCGGTGCCGCGGTCATGGTGCCCAAGGGCAGCGAGATCAATGCGAAGAAGCCTGAAGACCTGTGCGGCCTGAAACTGGGCCTGGAACAGGGCACCACCTGGGTGAAGGAATTCAAGAAGCTCTCTGACGAATACTGCGTGCCGAACAACAAAGGCGCGATCACCGTCAGCGAGTACCCTTCGGCACCCGAAGTGACCCAGGCCCTGCTGTCTAAAAACATCCAGGCCCAGGTTGAAATCGCCGGCGCGGCAAAAATGATCGCGGAAAAGACCAACGGCCGGGTAGTGATCACCACCGAGCATCCGATTTATCAACAAACCCTGGGCATCTTCGTCAAGAAAGGTAACGACGAAACCTTCCAGGCCGTGCAAAAGGCCTTCGAGGAGAGCAAAAAGAGCGGTGAATACGCGGCAATTCTCCAGAAATATGGCCTGGAAGAACCGACTGCCAACTAAGAACCTGTCCTTGTAGTCTGGTCATCTGCCTCCCCTGCTCCGGGGCGGCAGATCGAGGTGCCCCATGCAATTCGATTGGTCGTATTTCTTATCCCTGTTCTCCCTGCCGGACTTCTGGAAGGCCTGCGTCACAGTGGTCCAGCTCAGTGCCCTGGCCTGGTTCATCGGCATGCTGCTGGGTTTTGTCCTGGCCACGGCCAAGCTGTCCCAGTCGCCCTTGCTGCGCATTCCCGCCGCGGTCTACATCTGGTTCTTCCGCAGCATCCCGTTGCTGGTGCTGGTGGTCTTCGTCTACAACCTGCCGCAATTGTTTCCCGGCAGCGGACCGATTCTGTCCAACCCCTTCTACGCAGGGTTGCTGGCCCTGGTGGTCACTGAAGCGGCGTACATGGCGGAAATCCATCGTGGTGGCCTGATCTCCGTGGCCAAGGGCCAGAAGGAAGCCGGGCGCGCGCTGGGTGTCGGCCTGCTCGGCATGCAACGCCTGATCGTGATCCCCCAGGCTTTCCGCATTTCGCTGCCCACGCTGATCAATGAATACATCACAGTGGTCAAGCTGACCTCGCTGGTCTCGGTCATCTCCCTGACCGAAATCCTCACGGTCGGCCAACGCCTCTATGCCACCAACTTCCTGGTCATGGAAACCCTGGCGGCGGTAGGCGTGTATTACGTGTTGATCGTCACCGTGTTCGGTTATTTCCTGCAGCGCCTGGAGCGCTACCTGGACCTGAACTTCCGCAAGCCGCACACGCTCGACGCGGCCACCATCGCCAGGTTCAAGGCCAGCGCCGAAGCCTTGCCCGACACTGCGCGCAAAGCCGCCGGCAACAACGCGACGCCCATCCTGCAACTGAAGAACATCCAGAAGAGCTATGGCACCCACCAGGTGCTGATGGGTATCGACCTGAATGTCGAATACGGCCAGGTGGTCTCGATCATCGGGCCATCCGGCTCCGGCAAGACTTCGCTGATCCGCACCGTCAACGGCCTGGAAAGCATCGATACCGGCGACATCCTGCTGTTCGGCGAAAAATTCATCGAAGCGTCGGACAAACCCAACAGCACCCGCCTGCGCAAAGGCGTGCGGCACATCGGCATGGTGTTCCAGAACTTCAACCTGTTCCCGCACCGCACCATTCTCGACAACGTCACCCTGGCACCGCGTTACCACGGTCAGCCGGGCGAGCTGAGTGAACATCGTGCCTATGCGCTACTGGACAAGGTCGGCCTGCTGGCCCATGCCCACAAGTACCCGCACCAGCTCTCCGGCGGGCAGCAACAGCGCGTGGCGATCGCTCGAGCCCTGGCGATGGAACCGCAGATCATGCTGTTCGACGAGCCGACCTCAGCCCTCGACCCGGAACTGGTCAACGACGTGCTGAACGTGATCCGCGACCTGGCCAAAGAAGGCATGACCATGCTGATCGTGACCCACGAAATGGACTTTGCCATGTCGATATCCGACCGGGTCGTGTTCATGGAGAACGGTAATATCCAACTGGATGCCGCACCGCAAACCATACGATGCGAAGCCGAAGGAGAACGCGTGCGACGCTTCATGGGCATCAGTACCCGATCGCCGAACCTGTCCGCAACGCTGGATCATGCATGAACAGGCAACCGCTTTCTTCGAACTTCCTTCTGTCAGGAAAACGTACATGAATCTGGGAATAGCAGGACGCTGGGCACTGGTATGCGCCGCCAGCAAAGGTCTGGGAAAAGCCTGTGCACAGGCTCTCGTCAACGAAGGCGTGAACGTGGTGATCACCGCACGGGGCGAACAGGCGCTGAATGAAACAGCCCGTCAGCTCAGGGCGATAAACCCTGAAGTGACGGTCATCGCCGTCGCTGGAGACATTTCGACGCCCGAGGGTCGGGCGGCAGCGCTCAAGGCCCACGGGCATTTCGATATCCTGATCAACAATGCCGGGGGCCCTCCCCCCGGGGATTTCCGCGAATGGAATCGCGACATCTGGCTCAAGGCGCTGGATGCCAACATGCTGACGCCTATCGAGTTGATCAAGGCAACGGTCGACGGTATGGCGGCACGTGGATTTGGTCGAATCATCAACATCACCTCGAGTGCCGTGAAGTCCCCTATCGAAAGCCTGGGCCTGTCCAATGGTGCGCGCAGTGGCCTGACTGGGTTTGTCGCAGGGCTTGCCCGGCAAGAAAACATTGCCAGTCGCAATGTGACGATCAACAACCTGCAACCAGGCTCGTTCGACACCGATCGACTGCGTGACAACCTGGTCGCGGCGGCCCAGGAGTCGGGGCAGGACAGTGAGGTGTTCCTTGACCAATGCCGTAGCGAAATTCCCGCCAAACGCTTCGGTTCAGCCGAGGAGTTCGGTGCCCTCTGTGCCTTCGTCTGCAGCAGCCATGCGGGCTACCTGACCGGGCAGAACCTGTTGATTGATGGTGGGGCTGTTCGCTCTAGCCAATAATGGGCAAGGGCTATGTGGGTGTACCCGGGCGATCAGGCTTGAGTTCGCGGCCTCGCCCGGGTGAGCTTTGCTGATCAGGGCTTGCGCGCAATGATCACCTGACTTTTCGCCACCACCGCATCCAGCGCCTGCTTGATCTGTGCCCCCCGTGGCGAAGCCAGGATCGCCTGCCAGGTATCCGCCCAGTGGTTGAGCAACGGATGGTCCGGGTTGCTGAAATCGACCTTGGCTTCCCAGAACAACAGCATCCACATCGACCAGTAGAACCCGTACTGGCTGTGGCTGATCACTTCCAGGCCGGCATCGCTGACCATGGCCTTGAACTGCGCTTCGCTGATGATGCGGATGTGATTGGGCTTCTGGAAATACTCGGCCGCCGCGATATCTTTCTGCAGGTCTTCGGAGCTGGGGTGCGGGACGCTCAGCAGATACAGCGCGCCCGGTTTACCGACGCGCACCAGCTCAGCGAGGAACTGCGCCGGATCGTCCACGTGCTCGATGACTTCGGTGGACACCACCCGCGTGGCGGTCCCATCGGCAATCGGCAGCGGGTTGCAGTCGGTGACGTGGCATTCGACGTCGCGGGCCGGTGTATCGCTAAGGCGCAGGCGGGTCGCTTCGACCTTGGCCGCGTCGATATCAGCGATGATGATCTTCGCCCCGCGCATCCCGCAGAAATGCACGTTGCCGCCGTCGCCGCAGCCAACATCGAGCAGCGTGTCCTCGGGGGTCACCGGGAAACCGGTGAACAGTTCGCCAGTCTGCTGATTGAACCAGCCGCTGAGCATCGCGTCGTGCAGGCCGAGCATGTAGGGATCGACCTTCTCCGCCACTGGCGCCGCGGGCGGTGCCTCTGGCTGCACAGGCGCGGGCGTGCCCGCCGTGAGTTTCTTCAAAAGGCTCAGCATGAGGTGGCTCCAGAGGATGGGACGGCTGTTCGGGAGGTGCCCAGGCGTTTGACCAGCGAGGCGCCGCGGTTGCGCATGGGCATTTCAATGAAGCGATAGTTGAGTTCGCTCAGCAGCACGATCAGGCTGCCAGCCATCAGCAACATCAGAATCGGATGGCCAGCCGGACTGGGCAGCCCGGCAGCCTGTAACCGGAAAATGAACTCACGAACCAGCAAGTAGGCCGGGATATGGATCAGGTAAATCCCGTAGGAGCGACTGCCGACCCAGGTCATCAGGTTCTTGAACATTCCCTTGGGCATCAGGTAATCACGGTTGTAGGACGCGATCCACACCAGCAGCGCACACAACAGCGCAATCACACCGATCCGGTAATGGGTAAAGGTGAAACGGTCCGTTGCCATGAAACCGAGCACCAGTGCAACGCCAAGCAATGCCGACAAGCCGGCCCAGGGGCGACGCAGGAAAGTCGGCTCCCAGCGCCGATATGAAGGCTGCACGCTCCACATCGCCAACAGCACGCCAAGGGCCAGCGCGTCGGTGCGCACCACCATCAGGATCGGCGTGCGCAAGGTCAACAATTGCACAGCCACCAGCGCCAGCAACGCCCACACCAGGTGCTTGCGAAACAGCACGATCATCAGTGGAAACAGCAGGTAGAACTGCTCTTCCAGCGACAGGCTCCAGTACACGAAACTGGTGCCGTACTCGTAGCGATAAAAACTGTCGGCAAAGCGGAAGTTGGCGTACTGGGCGATGCCGGCCAGCGTCGCCTGAATGTTCGCGTGCAGGGTACCGAACGCGCCGGAGCGGTTGAGGAAAAGGCATGCCAGCAACATCAGCGCCAGCCACAGCCAGGCCGACGGCAGCAATCGAAAGGCCCGGCGCAACCAGAAATTGCGCGTCTGTTGCCAATACTCTTGACCCGTGGTGCAACGGCGCAAGGCCGGGATCAGGCTGCGGGCAATGACGAAGCCCGAGATCGCAAAAAACAGATCCACGCCCCACCACGGCTGGCTGTACAACGTGATGGCCTGGAACAACGGCACAGCCGCCGCGAACAGGCTGTCCTGCAGGTGATGAAACAGCACGCCAAGCACCGCTATGCCGCGCAGCAACTCGATGTCCATGATCCGTTTTTCGTTGCTCATGCGCCCTCCTGGACATGGGGTTTGCGGGCGATGATGACCTGGCTCTTGGGCATGAACCGGTCCAGCATCTGCTTGATCGCCAACCCGTCGGGCTGGGCCAGCAAGTCCTGCCAGGTTTTCGCCCAGCTCTCCATCAGCGGCGGATAAGGCGCCTGAATCCGGTCGCGAACCGCGCCACCCAGTTCACGCCCGGCAGCCCGCTCGCTGGCCCAGAAAAAAATCATGCCCATGACCCAGAAAAACCCGGTGGCTTGACGATGCTCGATGACCAGGCCCGCGTCTTCCACCAGCGCGGCGAATCGCTCGGGGCTGAAAATCTGCACGTGATTGGGCGATTGAAAATAGCTGGCAGGGGCAATGCCTTTCTGCAGATGCTCGCCCACCGGGGACGGTACGCTCAGCAGGTACAGTGCACCGGGGCGACCCATGCGCACGAGTTCGGCCATGAAGGGTTCTGGCTGGTCGATGTGTTCGAGCACTTCCATGCACACGACTTTGCTCGCGCAACCATCGGCCAGAGGCAGCGGCAGGCTGTTGCTGACCAGACCGAGATTCGCTTTATCCGACTGCGCGTCCACTTGCCGCGCCAGGTCGCGGACCTTGTCGTGCTCACTGTCGGTGAAGATCACCGACGCGCCTTGACGCACCGCAAACAAGGTCGCAACCCCTTCGCCACAACCGACATCCAGCAAAGTGTCGTCGGCGGTAATGGCAAAGCCTTTGAGCAATTCGCCGCTGTCGCCCGAAAACCAGCCGTCATGCATTGCATCATGCAAGCCCACGTCTCTTGGCGACACACGGGATTGCTCGACCGGCGACGGCGCGGGCCGTGGCTCGGGTTTCGTCTCTGCAAAGAAACGTCTGACCCATGCGCGAATCATGCCTCAGGGGTTTCCACGGCACGGTTCTCGAACAGGCGCTCAAAAAATACGCCAAGCCGTTGCCCGGCAGTGGCCTGACTGCAGAACTTACTGAGGCTGGCCACTGCGTGCGCGGACATCTGTGCATAACGCCCGGGATCCCCCTTGGCCACGTCATAGCTTGATTGGTAAGCCCTGCACAACGACGCCCAATTGGTGACGTAGCGCAAGGTGCGAAACGCCCTGCGCGGGTCATGAGGCCAGGCCGTCAGCTCATCGGTGGAGTCAATCAGGAATGCATTATCGGCATCCAGATAATCGAGCATCGCCGTGGTCCGTGGCGCCACCGCCGGTTTGCCACAGGACATGAACTCCATCAGCGGAAGACATTGGCCTTCGCCATAGGACGTGTTGACCACGTAACTCGTGGCTTGCACCAGCTGCTCATAGTCCGCGTCAGCCAGATAGCCGTAAATCAGCACGACCCGGCAGCGGTAAGACTGGTTTTTGTACAAGTGGTGAAGGATATCGGTCAGCGCTTCTTCGGCATCGTGGTGCGTCAGTTTGAGCACCAGCGTTGCGTCGTCCACCTCGCGAAACGTCACGCAAAAGGCACTGAGCATGTCTTCCCAGTTCTTGCGCCCGTCACTTGGGTTGAACACCGAGGTGTAAATCACGCCGTCGAGGACCAACTCGTGCTCACTCGGCGGGGCCTTGAAATCAATACCCGCACCTTGGCGAGTGGCCACGGGGCCGAAGGCTCGCAAGTCGAGTTCGCGGCTGTCTGCCAGTAACCCCTTGAGCGTCAAACGCACCTGACTGGCCAAGGGCTGACGTTGCAAGTGGGCGCCGCGCTCGGAAAAACGGTCCCATACCGGGGCCGGTACCGCGATGACCGGATAGTCGTCGCCCATCGCCTCGCGCACCGCATTCACGGTGTAGCTGGAATGGGTAATCGCCGCACCCGCTGCCCGCAACACCGTGCGCCAGTCATTGAGCGGGTCACCGGCAAAGGGTTCGTTGGGGATGGTGCTGAATTCCCACGCGAACACCGGCAGCGTCGGGCAGGCGAAATTGACCGGCGTGCGATGAGGCGGTGAGAACGACAGGAACACGCACGCTTCACCACGGGACAAACAGTCCATGTACAAGACATCGACTTCGGTCCGCGGGTCGCTGACTTCTACCACTCGCCCCAGCCGCTCCAGCACGGGTCGGTACTCCTTGAGCACGAAGTAATAGCTGTACTCCGAGCGGCCAAGGTTCTGGGCAATGGTGTGCTGGTTGGTTTCCGAATGAATGATGATCAGCATGAGGCGGTATCCGTCACGGTTGCTGTCGGCAAAGCCTGTGGCGCCAGCCCGAAAAAATCCGCCATGCGTTTCTGCACCGGAGCGAAAGCGCAGTAATCGTGCATGCGCTCGACGGCGGCGAGGGACATGCGCTGATACTCCAGCGGTTGCTCCTTGGCCAGGCGGTAGCTGTTTTCGTAAGCGGTTTTCAGCGAACCCCAATCCGGCCGGTAACGCAGGGTGCGGTAGATGATGCGAGAGTCCTGCGGCCAGATGGTCAGCTCCTCGCTGGACTTGACCACAAACGCCACACGTTCATCGATGTAGTCCTCCATGGCCGTGTGATCCGGGGCAATCACCGGTTTACCACTGGCCATGAACTCCATCAGCGGCAGGCACAGCCCTTCGCAGCGCGAGGCATTGACGTAGTAACTGGCGGCCTCGTACAACCGGGCATATTGCGGGTCGTCCAGGTAGCCGTGCATGACCACCACCCGACAGGCGAACGGAGAAAGCTGCGCGAGCAACGTCATCAGTTCGTCGTGGTAGGACGACAGATCGCTTTGGGTAATCTTCAGCACCAGTGTCGCATCAGGCGTTTCGCGGAACGCCCAGCAGAATGCAGTGATCAGTTGATGCCAATTCTTGCGACCGTCACGCGGGTTGAACACGGTGACATACACCACACCGTCAACCTGTGTTTCGACCAGGGCTGTGGTATCCGGCCACTGTCGCGGTTCTGGCTCGGGGACTGCCATCGTCTGCGGGCCGGCGATGGCCGGCAACCAGCCAGCGAGACGCTCATGGGCGGCTTGCGACAACAAGTCGCGAATCCCTTCCCAGTACCACTGGCTTAGAAAATGCGTGCGATGCACCGGGATCGGCAGCGATTTACCTTTGTCCAGGCGCCACATATGCAGGTAATGGCGGGCAATCACCAAGCGGCGCTTGAGTGTCAGCGGCGGTGGCTTCAATGCCTCCAGTTCAGCCTCGAGCGCCGCCAGTTCCTCGGCGGTCGGCACGACGGGAATCAGTGCATCGGCGCTCAGCCCGAGTGTGCGCGTATCGAAGATGCAACCCTTGATGTCCAGGGTCGAGCCGGCGCAGATCGGGACGCTGGTGTGGCGACTACGAATGTCGGCGAAGTTTTCCCACAACGGCGTCGGCAACACCAGTACCGGGAAGTCTTCGCCCATGGCCCGACGAATCGCCCGGGCGGTATGGCTGGAGAGCGTGATCACCCGGCCCTGCCGCGCCAGCATTTGCGTCCAGTCCTGGCGCGGGTCGTTATCCCATTGTTCATCGGGAATCGAATCAAACTCCCAGGCCACCACGCAAATCGTCGGGCACTCAAGGTCGTTCGGGGTTTTCTGCGGCGGCGTAAACGACAGGAACAGACTGTCTTCGTCAGCGGCCAATAATTGTTTGTAGAGCGGATCGACCTCGGCGGTAGAGGACACCACATGCACTCGCCCCAGGCTTTCGAGCACAGGGCGATAGGCCTTGAGCACGAAGTAGTAACTGTACTCGGGACGGCCGAGACTCTGGCTGATGGAGCTGTCGTTGACGTCGGAGTAAAGAATGAAATTCATGGCATCCCACGGTGAGGCCGCCATCCCGGCAGCCTCACGCTATGACGGGGAGGATACGGTTCGAGTCAGTGTTTACTGGCGCTCGCCCATCGTCTTGCTGCCCGTCTTCGTTCTTGTTTTAGTGGTCAGTTTCTCGCAGTTTCGAAGCGACGCTGCCGAACCCCGGATAATCGTGACGAGGGGCATTCTAACCACATCCGTTGAGGATTCGTGAACCGCCCGACGAGAATAAATCAGGCTACGCTGACGAGAACTGGCCAGTCACTATTGGACTTGTTGAAATTGCCGAGCAAATGGCACAGATTGGATACCAAACAACTACAACAAAACATTTCGTCCGTCTTCATGAGTAATCCTGTTGGTTCGTGAGACCCTTCCATTAAGCCTTTAGGAAATGGATGAAATGTATGACCCGGGGGTCGCTGTTGAGAAAACGTCTATTTGTCACGGGTCTGACTGGATTTGTAGGACAACACATCCAATCGCGTTTGCAGGCTGAGAATTCGGAATGGAAGCTGCTGCCTGTTCCTTGCCGCTACGATCTCTCTGCGCCGGACAGCCTTGAAGGCTTGTGGCCGGAAATGCCCGATGCGGTGATCCACCTGGCCGGCCAGACTTTCGTCCCGGAGGCCTTTCGTGATCCGGCGCGCACGCTGAACATCAATCTGCTGGGCACCCTGAACCTGCTGCAAGCTCTCAAGGCGCGCGGCTTCAACGGCACGTTTCTGTACGTCAGCTCCGGCGATGTCTATGGCCAGGTCGCTGAAGAGCATCTGCCCATCACTGAATTGCAACCACCCTGCCCGCGCAATCCCTATGCCGTGAGCAAACTGTCGGCAGAGTTCCTGAGTTTGCAGTGGGGCCTGAGCGAAGACTGGCCCGTACTGGTCGCCCGCCCGTTCAACCACATCGGCACAGGGCAGAAAGACAGCTTCGTCATCGCCAGCGCCGCACGTCAGATCTGCCGGATCAAGCAAGGCCTGCAAGGGCCCCAACTGGAGGTCGGGGACATCGACGTCACGCGCGATTTCCTTGATGTCGGGGACGTGGTCTCGGCTTACCTGGCCTTGCTGGAAAAAGGTACGCCGGGGCAGGTCTACAACATTTGCTCGGGGCGCGAGCAGAGCATTCGCCGCCTGATCGAACAGCTGGCAGATCTTGCCCAGGTCGACCTGCAACTGGTCCAGGACCCTGCGCGACTTCGCCGCGCGGATCAGCGCCGCGTGTGCGGCAGCCCTGCCAGGCTGGTCGAAACCACTGGATGGAAATCTGAAATCACAACACAACAATCCCTGCGGGCGATCCTGTCCGACTGGGAGACGCGAGTACGACAAGTATGACTAAAAGTGCATTGATCACAGGCATCACCGGCCAGGATGGCGCGTATCTGGCCAAGCTGCTGCTCGACAAGGGTTACAAGGTCCACGGCCTGGTCGCGCGCCGCAGCAGCGACTCGCGCTGGCGCTTGCGCGAGATGGGGGTCGAGGCGGACATCGTCTACCTGGATGGCGACATGGCCGATGCCTGTTCTGTGCAGCGCGCGGTGATCAAGTCGGCGCCGGACGAGGTCTACAACCTCGCCGCGCAAAGCTTTGTCGCGGCCTCCTGGGATCAACCGGTGACCACCGGCATCGTCGACGGCCTGGGTGTTACCCACTTGCTCGAAGCGATTCGTCAGTTCAGCCCGCACACGCGTTTCTACCAGGCGTCCACCAGCGAAATGTTCGGTCTGATCCAGGCCGAGCAGCAGGACGAGAACACGCCGTTCTATCCACGCAGCCCTTATGGCGTGGCCAAGTTGTACGGCCACTGGATCACCGTGAACTACCGCGAAAGTTTCAACCTGCATGCCAGCAGCGGCATTCTGTTCAACCATGAGTCTCCGCTGCGCGGCATCGAGTTCGTGACGCGCAAAGTCACCGACGCCGCCGCCCGCATCAAGCAGGGCAAGCAGCAGGAACTGCGCCTGGGCAACATCGACGCCAAGCGCGACTGGGGCTTTGCCGGGGACTACGTCGAAGCCATGTGGCTGATGCTGCAACAGGACAAACCCGACGACTTCGTGGTGGCCACCGGCGTGACCACCACGGTGCGCGAGATGTGCCGGATCGCCTTCGATCACGTAGGCCTGAACTACCGCGACTTCGTGAAGATCGACCCGGCGTTCTTCCGCCCGGCCGAAGTCGAAGTGCTGCTCGGCAACCCGGCCAAGGCCCAGCGTGTGCTGGGCTGGAAACCAAAAACCGACCTGGATACCTTGATCCGCATGATGATGGATGCGGACATGAAACGCGTCGCCAAGGAGTAGGCCATGCTGATTCCCGTGATTCTCTCCGGCGGTGCCGGGACAAGGTTGTGGCCGGTGTCGCGTGAAGGCCATCCCAAACCGTTCATGGCCTTGCCTGACGGCCAATCGCTTCTGGGCAAGACCTATCGGCGTGCCGCGGACCTGCTCGACGGCTGGGGCGATATCGTCACGGTGACCAACCGCGATTACTACTTCCAGAGCAAGGATCACTTTCGGGACGCGCACCTGGGCCGTCATCGCGGGCACTTCCTGCTGGAGCCGACGGGGCGCAACACGGCGCCGGCCATCGCTGCCGCCGCCCTCTCCCTCCAGGCCCTGCATGGCGACGAGGCGATCATGCTGGTCATGCCCGCCGACCATCTGATCGTCAATGTCGATGCGCTCAAGGAGGCGGTCGAGCATGCCATGACATTGGCCAGGAGCGGTCACCTGGTGACCTTCGGTGTGGTGCCGACCGCTCCGGAAACCGGTTTTGGCTACATTGAAGCCGGCACACCGCTGGACGACAAAGGCGCTGCCGGCGTGCGGCGTTTCGTCGAAAAACCGGACCTGCAAACCGCGACTCATTACCTGGAAAGCGGCAATTTCCTGTGGAACTCCGGGATGTTCTGCTTCTCGGTTGCCAGCGTACTGGCCGAACTGCAAATCCATGCTCCCGACTTGCTGGAGCAGGCGCAGACCTGCATGGCCGCCAGCGCCGCGGTGGAAAACGCGGGGAGCCTGCAGCAGGAACTGTCGCCGGCCCTGTTCGGCGAAATCATGGACATTTCCATCGACTATGCGTTGATGGAGCGCTCCGACAAGGTGGTCGTCGTGCCCGCCCGTTTCGACTGGAGCGACATCGGCTCCTGGGGTGCGGTGGCCGCACTGGTACCGGCGGATGCACAAAACAACCGCACCGTCGGCGAGTCGGTTTTCATCGACAGCCACAACAACTTCGTCCAGAGCGACAACCGTCTGGTCGCGACCGTGGGCGTGGATAACCTGATTATCGTCGACACCGCCGACGCGGTGCTGGTGGCCCACGCCGACCGCGCCCAGGATGTGCGCCGGGTGGCCAGGCAACTCAAGGACAAAGAGCACGAAGCCTATCGCCTGCACCGTACGGTCAGCCGGCCTTGGGGCACCTACACCGTCCTGGAGGAAGGCCCGCGCTTCAAGATCAAACGCATCGTGGTCAAGCCCGGTGCCAAGTTGTCGTTGCAGATGCACCACCATCGCAATGAACACTGGGTGGTGGTCGAAGGCATGGCCAAGGTCACCAACAATGGCACCGGCACTCATCTGGTGGCCAAGAACGAATCGACCTTCATTGCCGCCGGTCACAAGCATCGCCTGGAGAATCCCGGCGTGATCGACCTTGTGATCATCGAAGTGCAAAGCGGCGAATACCTGGGAGAGGACGACATCGTCCGCTTCGAAGATCAATACGGCAGGACGGTTTGAATGCTGCTTTCCCTTTACCGCACGCTGAGCAGCTATCGGGGGTTCATCCTCGGTAGCGTCCAGCGAGAGTTTCAGGCGCGTTATCGCAATTCGTTGTTCGGTGCCCTGTGGACCGTGCTCAATCCGCTGTCGATGATCATTGTCTACACCGTGATTTTTTCCCACATCATGCGTGCCCGTTTGCCAGGGGTAGATGACGGCATGGCCTACAGCATCTATCTCTGCGCCGGGTTGTTGACCTGGGGACTGTTTGCAGAAATCACGGTGCGCAGCCAGAACATGTTTCTGGATAACGCCAATCTGCTGAAAAAAATCAGCTTCCCACGGATCTGCTTGCCCGTGATCGTGCTGTTGAATGCCGGTATCAACTTCGCAATCATCATCAGCCTGTTCCTCGGCTTTCTGTTGATCACCGGTCGACTACCGGGCCTTGTGCTGTTGGCGCTCATTCCTCTATTGGTATTACAGGTGATGTTCTGTGCCGGGCTGGGGATTATTCTTGGCGTATTGAATGTGTTTTTTCGCGATGTCGGGCAATTTTTCGCCATCTGTCTGCAATTCTGGTTCTGGCTGACGCCAATCGTTTATCCGATGAGCATCCTGCCCGATTGGGTGCAGCGCTTGCTGCAACTCAATCCCCTGACCAACCTGATCACCAGCTACCAGAACATCTTCCTGTACGGCCAATGGCCTGTCTGGAGTTCGCTGCTGCCGATCATGGTCGCCAGCGTATTGCTCTTCTTCATCGGGTTGCGGCTGTTTCGGCAGAGAGTCGGTGAAATGGTGGATGAACTCTGATGGGACACATACGCGTCACCGGCCTGGGCAAGGCCTATAAACAATACCCTACACGCTGGAGTCGACTGGTTGAATGGCTGGTCCCGTTCTCGCCGATCCGCCATCGTCAGCACTGGGTGCTACAGGACGTGACCTTCCAGATTGCCCCCGGAGAATCGGTGGGTATCGTCGGGATCAACGGTGCCGGCAAAAGCACCTTGTTGAAGATGATCACCGGCACCACCCAACCCACCTGCGGAACCATTGAGCTCGAAGGCAGCGTCGCCGCCCTGCTGGAATTGGGCATGGGTTTTCATGCGGACTTTACCGGTCGGCAGAATGCGGTCATGGCCGGGCAACTGCTGGGCATGCAGGTCGAAGAGATAGAAGCGTTGATGCCGGAAATCGAACGTTTCGCGGAAATAGGCGACGCCATCGACCACCCGGTGCGCACCTATTCCAGCGGTATGCAAATGCGTCTGGCGTTCAGCGTGGCCACCGCGCGGCGCCCGGACATATTGATCGTCGACGAAGCACTGTCGGTGGGCGACGCCTACTTTCAGCACAAAAGTTTCGACCGCATCCGCAGCTTTCGCAAAGCCGGTACCACGCTGCTGATCGTCTCCCATGACCGTGGGGCGATTCAGTCGATCTGCGACTCGGCGATTCTCCTGGAAAACGGCCATATGGCCATGCACGACAAGCCCGAAACCGTCATGGATTACTACAACGCCCTGCTCGCCGAGCGTGAGGGACAGACCGTGCGCCAGGAAGCTCTCGCCGGCGGCCAGCTCAGTACCATTTCGGGAACGGGTGAAGCCAGGATTCTGACCGTACGCTTGCTCGACAAAAATGAACGCTCCATCGACGCCGCCGAAGTCGGCCAGCCGGTCGTGCTGGAGGTGAATGTCGAGGTTCGCCAGGACATCGAACGGCTGGTACTGGGCTTCATGATCAAGGATCGCCTGGGCCAGGCCATGTACGGCATCAACACCCATCGCCAGGATCAGGCGCTGACCGATCTGCAGGCTGGCGAGCGCGTAACTTATCGCTTTGCTTTCGTCATGGGGTTGGGCAAGGGTAACTATTCCGTGGCGTTGAGCTTGTCACGCCTGGACTCGCACCTGGACCGCAACTTCGAGTGGCGCGATTACGGGTTGGTGTTCCATGTGATCAACAACCGCCAGGAAGATTTTGTCGGCTGCTCGTGGCTGGCCGCGAAGACCACTGTCACGCGCTCGAGCGCGCCGGTCACTCCGGAGATCACGCCATGACGCGTCTTTTGGTGGAGTGCACGCACGTATTCCAGCACCCCAAGGTCAATTCGGGCATTCAGCGAGTGGTGCGCAACGTCGTCAATCAGCTACCGGAGTCTGTGGACGGCGTTGAATGCATCCCGGTTGTATTGCTTAAAGGCAAACTCTATCGGGTACTGAAACTCGGCGCGCTGAACATTCCGATTTTCGATGCCTTGATGACCTTTGGCGGACGACTTGGGCGCTTGGCTCACCGCTTCTGGCAACTGCATCAGCGCCTGCACAACCGAAGCAACTCGCGAGTGATCAAGCGCCTGCTGCACGTGGCCTACCGGGTGACAGCGGTTACCTGTTTCGGCCTTCCACTGCGTGTGATCGAGGGCATCAACCAGTATCAACTGCCCAAACGTTGCACGCCGCTGCAGCACCAACCGGGAGATCAACTGGTGTTGCTGGATTCGTCCTGGCACACCGACTTTTTCCCGTTTGCCGAACAGCTCAAACGTGAAGGCGTGGGCATTGTTTCAGTGATCTACGATTTGATTCCCCTGACTCACCCACAGTTCTACGACACACGGCTGGTGCAGGTGTTCAACGAGTGGTTCGACTGGATCACTCAAACCGCCGATGGCTACGTGGCCATTTCCGCCACGGTGCGTGACCAGGTGCGTGATGAGGTTCAGCGCCGCCTGGGCTCGGCCAAGGCCAATGCATTGTGGTTCGACTATTTCCACCTGGGCTCCGAACTTGATTTGAGCGAAGTCAGCGAAGCCGTGGAACCGCGTCTTGCGCGGCTGTTCGCGACGCCGGAACCGGTATTTTTGATGGTCAGTACCATCGAACCGCGCAAGAACCACGACTACCTGCTGGACGCCTTCGAACGGGCCTGGGCGGCAGGCTCCAATGCCCGCCTGTGCATTGCCGGGCGAATCGGCTGGAAATGCGATGCGCTGCTGGCCCGGATACGCAATCACCCCCAACTGAACCAACGACTGTTCATGTTCAATGACCTGAGCGACACCAGCCTCGAGCATGCCTACCACCATGCCAGCTCACTGGTGTTTCCGTCTTTTGTGGAAGGCTTCGGCCTGCCGCTGGTAGAAGCCATGCAGCGTGGACTGCCGGCCATGGGCAGCGACATTGCGGTCTTTCGTGAAATAGGCGGCGAGTTCATGGCGTACTTCGATCTGGCCGAGCCAAAAAGCCTGGCTGATCTGGTCATTGGTTTCGAGAACAGCGGTCAATTCCCGGCCACTCGCGACGTCGTGGACTGGCGCTGGATCGGCTGGCGTGAAGCCAGTGCGCAACTGGCTTCACGCACCCTGCGCAATCTTGTAGACGTGCCGCTCATGCAAGAGAGGCAACATGCGAATTGCCCTTAACGCGCGGATACTCCAGGCGCCACGTACCGGCATCGGCCATTACGTCGCCGAACTGGCGAACGCCTTGGCGAGTGAACCGGATGTTGAACTGGCGTTGTTTCATGGCTGGGGCTGGAGCTCTGTGCTGCCTGAGGCAGCCATGCCCGGCTATTCCCGGCTGACACCATTGCTGCGACAGATCCCGGGCGCCTATCAGGCCCGACGGTGGCTGGAGCAGAAACGCTTCGATCAAGGCCGCGCGCAAGCCATCGATCTCTATCACGAACCGAGTTTGTGGCCGCTGTCGTTCGACGGCCCGACCGTCATCACCCTGCATGACCTGACTCACCTGCACTATCCCGAAACGCAGCCACCGGCGCGCTTGCGAGAAATCGAACGGCGCGTGACCGATGGCGTGCGACAGGCAAGCCTGATTCTTACCGACTCGCAGTTCATTGCTGACGAAGCCCAGGCGCATTTCGGATTACCGGCCGAGCGATTTGTCGTCGCACCGCTGGGTGTAGCCGCGCGTTTTCACCCGCGATTCCCCGAGGCTATCGACGCCGTACTCAAGACCCATGGCGTCGAAGCGCGGGAATACTTCCTCTGTGTCGGTACCCTGGAACCGCGCAAGAACCTGTCCCTCGCCCTGCGCGCCCACGCGCGATTGCCGGAATCAGTCCGTCAGCGTTTTCCATTGCTGATCGTCGGCATGGCCGGCTGGCAGCGCGAGCAGTTCAGCGAAGAGTTGCATCAGGCCCTGGCCTGCGGTCATGTCTGTTTGCTCGGCTATCTGCCTGACGAGCACGTTGCGCAGCTGTTGGCCGGTGCCCGGGCATTGATTTTTCCGTCGCTTTACGAAGGTTTTGGCCTGCCGGTGCTGGAGGCCATGGCCTGCGGCACGCCGGTCATTCTGACCAGTCGCTCAGCCATGCCCGAAGTGGCAGGCTCTGCGGGTAACTATGTTGAACCGGATGAAACCGACGGCTTGCGCGATGCAATGAGTCGTCTGATCGAGGATCTAGCGCATTGGCAGGCATGCCGAGAAGCCGGGTTGGTACAGGCAAGGCTTTTTACCTGGGAACGCTGTGCGCAAGTCACGGCCAGCGCTTACCGCCAGGCAATGGGAGGTTGAATGCGAGTTCTTCATTTTTTCAAGACGTACCTGCCTGACTCGGTCGGCGGGATCGAACAAGTGATTTTCCAGTTGTGCGAAAGCGGTGCCCTGCACGGCGTTGAAGGCAAGGTGCTGACGCTCAGTGCCGATCCGACACCGCCGGTGATGCAGATCGCCCAGCATGAAGTCCATCGAGCCAGGCTCGACATTCAGTTCGCCTCCACAGGGTTTTCCTGGAGCGTCTTCAAACAGTTTCGCGAGCTGGCAGCCGAGGCCGACGTGGTCAATTACCACTTTCCATGGCCATTCATGGACCTGGTGCATTTCGCCAGTGGCCTGAACAAACCCAGCGTGGTGACGTACCACTCGGACATCATCCGCCAGAAACACCTGCTCAAACTTTACCGGCCGCTGATGAATCGCTTTCTGCACAGCGCCGACCGGATCGTCGCTGCATCGCCCAATTACCTGCACACCAGTGATGTGTTGCAACAGTTTCAACACAAGACCCGAGTGATCCCCTATGGGTTGAACAAGACAGGTTACCCTCAGCCGGACAGTGATCGAACGGCTCACTGGCGGCAAAAGCTAGGCGATAAGTTCTTTCTGTTTGTGGGTGTGATGCGCTACTACAAAGGTTTGCACATCCTGCTCGACGCCCTGAAGGACCTGGATTACCCGACTGTGATTGTCGGTGCCGGCCCACTGGAAGTAGAGCTGCATGCCCAGGCGGCCGCCTTGGGTTTGCGCAATGTTCACTTCCTCGGGCGTCTGGGGGACGAGGACAAAGTAGCGCTGCTGCAACTGAGCTATGCCATCGTGTTTCCATCGCACCTGCGCTCCGAAGCCTTTGGCATTTCGCTGCTGGAAGGCGCGATGTATGGTAAACCGATGATCTCCAGTGAAATTGGCACTGGCACCAGTTACATCAACATTCATAACGAGACCGGACTGGTGGTGCCACCGAGCAATCCACCGGCATTTCGCGAGGCGATGCGCACGCTTTGGGAAAAACCGGTGCTGGCGGCGCAAATGGGCGAGAAGGCCCAGGCCCGTTATCAAAATCTGTTCACGGCGGATGAAATGGGCCGCAAATGGACGGCCTTGTATGAGGAACTGCTGGAAGAAAAAGCCCTCGCCTACGCATGAGTTTTTTGCAGATCCGAATTGCCTCAGCTGCGCTCCAACAGTGTTACGATCCCGCGACTGCAGATTCTCCACGGCTTGCGCAGAATGTGTGCAAGCCGTCGACTCTCCCTATTGGCCCCTGACTTTCTGCTGAGCGCCTATGCAACGCCTGCTCAATGACCGCCTGGACTGGAACCTGCTGCGCACCTTTCGGGTGATTGGCCAGGAGCAGAGCATCAGCCGCGCCGCCGCCCGCCTGCACCTGACGCAACCGGCAGTGAGCCAGGCACTCAAGCGCCTGGAAGAACAACTGGGCCGCCAACTGATTGCCCGTCGCGGGCCACGCTTTGCCCTGACCGAAGTCGGCGAGCAGATCTTCGCCCTGGCCGGGGAAATCTACGGGCAAATGTCCCAGGTCAGCAGCGTGCTGGAACAACCGGCCGATGAAGTGATCGGCAAAGTGCGGTTGCTGATCATCAGCCGGATCTTCTCCGAGCGCTTCGACGACTTCCTTGCGGACTTTCATCGACAGCACCCGCGAGTGGATCTGGAAGTCGATGTGATGCGCAGTTCCGACATCGTCAGCGCCCTCCAGGAAAAAACCGCGACCCTTGGCCTGAGCCTCAATCGGCGCCCGCAACCGCGCCTGGAGCAGCGTTTGTTCCTGCGTCAGCGCTATGCGTTTTTCTGCGGCAAGCATCATGCATTGTTCGGCCAACAGGACGTCGCCGAAGGGGATTTGCAGCGGGAAAACTTCGTCAGCTTCACCAGCGACCAGATCGGCGGCATGCTCTCGCCGTTGACGATTTTTCGCGATCAGCAGGGTTTCAGCGGCCGTATCGTCGCGTCGTCACCGAGCCTGGAAGAAGTCCGGCGACTGGTGATCGCCGGCTTCGGTATCGGTTGCTTACCCGAACACGTGGTGGCGGCGGACGTCGACGCCGGATTGCTCTGGCGCCTGCCGCCCCACGAAGGGATTGCCGATGTGGACATTCATTTGCTGTGGAACCGCGAGCAGCGCATGAGCCGGGCCGAGACGATCTTTCTCGAAAGCCTGCAACAACGGCTGACGGACTAAACGCAGCGAGCGAGCCGGGGA
>NZ_CATKPU010000029.1:0-34827 GCF_949767825.1 Pseudomonas sp. IT-P258
TTGGGCTGCTGCGCAGCCAACGGGGGCAAGCCCCCTCGCCACAGGTTTTTCAGCGTTTGTGCTGATAGCTCATCAGGACTTCGCCTCCTTGGTCCCCAGCACATCGCGGATGTTGTCCACCACATTGCTGTCCTTGATCACATCATTGAGCCAACCCTCGAGCGGCATGTTGCCCCATTTGATCGCGCGTTCGATCAGGTAGGGGACGGGGCTCTGGGGTTCGGTCTGCTTGAAGAACTGCGCGATGCCAGCCAGCAGGGTGAACGCTTCGTCGCGGGTTTGCGGAGTGGTGCGCAGCGGCGTGACGGGGATGTCTTGCCGGGTCTGGGTCATTGCGGCACCTGCAGGTTGTGCGCCAGCGCTTTCGGCGACGGTCGGGGTGGGCGCGACAGGGGCCGGGTTCAGTTCGATACCGCGATCCTTTAGCAGTTTCTCGGCCAGTTGCCCGGCGCGGGACAGCACGTCATGGAGCCCGGCAAAACTCGGCGCGTCGTGGCCGAACAGCCTGTCGGCAGTGCTCTGCAGTTGCTGGCAGGCCTTCAGGCTGGCGGCGATTTCGCTGGCTTTCTGGCGCAGGTGATCGGAGTCGGTCAGCACCACCGAACGCTGGAACACCTCGGCGTTGATCTTGCCTTCGTCGAGGGCGGCGCGCATGGCCTGGGGGTTCTGCAACGCCAGGTTTTCGACATGCCGGGATTCGTCATAACGCAGCAGGCCGTACTGTTGGCCCTGGGTGATCGGCAGTCCGCCCACCACATCCGTCAGGGTTGTTTTCATCCACGCCAGGCGGGCAGCGCGTTCATCGACCCCATCCTCGAGGGAAGGGAAGAGGCCGGTCCAGAAATTGTCCAGCAGGCGTTCGGCCAGGGTCAGGCCGAAGGTGATACCGGTGAAATGGTACTTGTGCGCCAGGGCTTCGCTGAGCCAGGCGACGAGCATCAGGTCCTTGCTCTGTCGAGCCAGGCCCTGGGCTGCCAGGGTGAGGGTCAGATCCCAGTCGGATGACTTCAGATCGGTTTGCCAGTCACCCTGGGTCAGGTAATCGGGGTCTGCTCGCCGTGCTTCTTTCACCTGATCGAACAAGGTGGAAAAGCTCAGGTCTTCGCCGCCCCCCTCATTGATGGGCGCGGTCAGTTCGGCCAGCGAAAGGTCGTTGAGATATTCAGACATGGGAAACTCTGATCAGACTAAAAGAACACCGCGCCCGCCGGGCAGGCACGGTGCCGAAAACGAGCCGCGTGCGCGGCCCGTCATTGCAACGGTGTTATGCGAAAACCTTGTTCGCGGTGCGATCCCAGCCACCGGTGACGTTACCGCCGCCCTGGCCATCGGCACGGCTCTGCTGGGTGTAGGTGGTCTTGATGCGGGCGAAGTTGAAGCTGATTTCTTCGATCGGCAGATCGCCAACCGATTTGTCTTCACCGTTCTGGCTGCCACCGGCGACTGCTTTGACCGACGACACCACGACTTCTTCCAGGTTGATGGTCAGGTAGGTGACCTTGTCACCACCGGCACGGTTCACGTTCAACTGGATCTTGGCGATGTGCGTGCCTTTGCAGCAGGCTTCGAACAGCTTGGCGGAAGCCTTGTCCACGGCTTTGCGGATGCTGAAGTCGCTCAACGCAACACGCTCCGACGAAGCACCGCCCGATGAGCTGGCCGTCGCGGAAGTCGCCTGGGTTGCGCCGTACTCGTAGCCCAGCACTTCGATCCAATCCTTGTGTTTGTCGTCCAGAACTTCACCTGGAATGCCGTCGATCTGGATGTATGCGTCAAATGCCATTTCTATTTTCTCCTTACCTTCATTTAAAGGGATGTCACCTGCAAACAGGTCGCAGCCCTTCGTTTTAACCTCTTCGAAACAATCAACAGAGGTGTCTTATGCCGGCCCGGGCCTCTCGTCGAGATGACCCGGATACCGGTATTTCTTCACAAGGCGCGCATGCTCAGTTGAGTGCCCGCACTTCGATTTCTACTCGCCGGTTAGGCTCAAGGCAGCGGATCAGCAGGGCCCTTGGCTGCTGCATGTCGCACTTGACCAAGGGCTTGTTGCTGCCTTCGCCGACGGCTTCGACCAGCTCGCCGGGTACGCCTTTGCCCACCAGGTAGGTCTTGATGGTTTGTGCCCGCTGTTTGGAAACCTGCAGGTTGCCCTGGGGATCGCCGAGCTGGTCGGCGTGCCCGGCGATAATGATTTTTCCGATGTTCGGGGTGCTGAGCAGCTTGCCGGCGATCGCGCTGAGCTGGCTCTGGCCTTCAGTCTTCAGGCTCTGGAAGTCCGCACGGGCGAAAGCGAACAGGGTGTCCGACTCCAGCGTGATGGTTTCGATCGAGCGCAACGACTGGGTCAGCAGGCTGTTGATGTAGTTTCGCGAGCTGGAGATCAGGAACGCGTTGTCGAGGATCCGCGGCACGTCCGGCTCGTGGATCTGGTCGCTGTAGAAATTGATCTGACGGCTGGCGAACTCATAGTCCGAAGCGGCGACACTGGCATTGCCGACCTGACGGGCAATCGCCGGGTACCAGTAATCCGGAATTTTCGCTTTCAGGAACGCCGGGGCGGCCTTTTCCCGTTGTGCACGGGACAACATGACGTAGGTGTCCAGCGTTGCCTTGCCGAAACCGGCGATGGATTGCGCCCGGTTGTCATTGGGCAGGGCCTTGGGTTCGACGCTGTCCACGCCGGTCACGGGCATCAACTCTTTGGCGTTGCGCTGATAGACCTTGAGCGTGGTCAGCAAATACAACGAGCGGGTCAGGTTGTCGGCCGTGGGCTTGAGCATCACGCTTTCCAGGCGGTCGAAGTAGCGGCTGCGCACCAGTGGTTCTACCTTGTGGCCTTGATAGAGCCCCAGGCGCATGCGCAGCGGCACACCTTCGTCGTGATGCTGCGCGTAGTAGTGCGCGGTCCAGAAGCGCAGGCGATCGAGGGTTTGCCAATCGGTGTACTGAGCGGGTACAGAACGGTTGTCGATGCCAGCCTGGGTCAGTTCTGCCGAGAGGCTTTGCAAGGTGTTTTTGTTGTTGACGTATGACCAGCCCAACAGGCTGCACAGCAGCACCGCGACCAGTGCGGCACCGCCGATCCAGGTCGCCCGGCGCCGACGCTCGCGGTGGTTGGTGGTGTACAGCGCCACCAGATGCTGGTCGGGAATGATGACCTTGCGGAACAGACTGTTGATGAACAACGGGCGCGGCTGCGCGTGACCGTTGGCGATCTCCCGATCACCTTCCAGGGAAAAGCGCTCCGTCACTTGCCGTGCGTGTCCGCCCAGTTCCGGCTGGTCTGCGTCCAGTGCACTGGTGAAATAGAAGCCGCGCAGCAGTTCCGCACTTTGATAAGGGTTGGCGCGCAACAGGGCATCGACGAACAGCTGAAGCCGTGGCTTGAGGGCTGCCAGTTCCAGCGGAAACCGATACACCGCCGAATCCTGCCGGGTGATCTGGATGTCTTGAGTGACCAACTGCTGGCTCGCCACCTGGTGCCAATAGCTGACCAGCTCGTCCATCGCGACGCCGAAACGCTGCCCCCAGTCGGCCTGCTCATAGCCCTTGTGGGAGAAAGTCTTGCCCATGACTTCGCCGCGTGCGGTTTCATCGAGTTGGCGATAGAAGGGCGCAAAACCCGGCACCAGGTCGCACTTGGTGAACACCAGGTACACCGGCAGGCGCACTTCCAGCAGGGCATGGGTTTCCTGGATGCGTTCGCGCAGGCGCTTGGCGATGCGCTCCTGATCTTCGAGCGAGGCTTGCAGGATGTCGTGGATGCTGACGGTGACGATCAGGCCATTGAGCGGCCGGCGCTGGCGATGCTGGCGCAGCAGTTGGAGGAACGCGCGCCATTTGCCGGCCTCTTCCTGGTTGTTCATGTAGCGGCCGGCGGTGTCCAGCAGCACCGCTTCGGAGCTGAAGAACCAGTCGCAATTGCGGGTGCCACCCAGACCGGCGACTCGCACGCCCTCACGCTCGGCGTAGGGGAAGTTGAGGCCCGACTGGTAGAGCATGGTGCTTTTGCCCGCTGCTGGCTGACCGACCACCAGGTACCAGGGCAGGGCATACAGCGCATCCTTGGGGTTGCTGCCCCGTGGCTTGTTGCTGTGCAAGCGCTCGATGCTCTGCAACAGACGCTCGCGCAACAGGCTGACTTCTTCGCGATCCGCCGGGCTCGCGTTCAACACCGCCTGATCGGCATCCTCGCGCAGCAGGCCTTCGAGGTTGTGATGCCGGGACACGCCCCGATAGAGCAGCAGCACATAAACGGCGGACAGCACCAGGAACACACCGATGCCGGTCAGCAGGCTGTTGAGCGAACTGAAATCAAATGCACGCCCGAGGCCCCACACCACGAAGATCGTGAGGAAAAAGCACACCCCCAGGATGTAGGGTTGATAGCGCAAGAAGTAATACTTGATCTTGTTCATACAGGCTTCGAATCCAGGGCATCGACAAAACGGTCGATAACGTCACCCAGAGGGCGGTCGATTTCGGGAAAGGCGTGTGTGCGGTGGTGCTCGTCAAAGGCATCGAAGGACGCCAGTACGTCGTAGCTCTGCGAACGGTCACTGATGCCTGTCAGCACGCGGTAGGCGTCGCTGGTCTGGCGCGATGCAAAACAGATCAGCCGGGGACGCATGAAGTCGTCCGCCAGCAGGCTGATCTGCGGCACGGCACGTTCCGGGGTCATTTGTGTCAGCCAGGTGACCCACAGATCGGCGGTCGGATTTTTCAAGCCCCGTTCCGCCGGCAAGGGCAGGGCGATGCCGATGGGCGTCGCGTGAGCCAGGTGCCGCCTGAGGGCTTGAAGCCGGGTCAACACGGCGTTGGTGACGAATTCCGGGTAGGCGCCTTCGAGCGCGATGCTGATATCGCGCAGGTTGAAGTTCACCAGGAACTTGTCATGCACGCGCCGGAACAACTCGAAGTCCTGGACTTGCAACGGGCGCAGGGCCTTGATGCGGTCGAACAGCACCGAGGTGCTTTCGCCCTGGACGGCCAAGTGCAGCAACGGCCTGATCTGCCCGCTGAACAATTCGCCGAGGGTGAACGGATTGACCAGAGGCTCGGCTTCGCTGGCCTTGAGGGTCTGGAAAATGAAAAACGGATAGCGCCGTCCACTCGAATCCCTCGAGCTGATCAGCCCGCCCAGCAACCAGTTGCCGCTGCGCGCGCGGTAGCTGAAAAAGCACAGCGGCAACCCGTCGAACAGTTCGCGCCAGTCTTCGCGATGCTGCAGGGCGGCCAGCGCGCCTTGCAGCCAGCTATCGAACTCGCAGACGTCGTCGCCCGCACCTTGCAGGCTGACGAAGTCCGGGCTCGCGGGCACCTTGCCGAAACAACCGATCATTGGGCGGTTCCCGGGCTCAAGGTTCGGCGGCTCACAGCGCTTGACCTTCTTTGGCGTTGAGCGCGCTCAATGCCTTGACGTTGGCCAGGTCCGTCAGCTTGACGCCGCCGTAGTTGCGCACGGCGAGGCTGACCGGACCACTGCTGGTGTTCCAGCTGAAGCGTTGCTGGATACCGTCCAGATCGTTGACCCGCGCGCTGTCGTTCATCCGCAGCAGGCCCCAACGGCCCGGGTAGTCGAACACCGTGATGCGTTCGCCGGAAAGGGTGACCACATCCAGGCGAGCACCCGGCGTGGTGGTCGTGCCCGGCCACGAGAAGCGGCTCCAGCTGGTCTTGCCGTTGCGGTAGTGCTGCACCTGGCCGTCGAGGGTGAAGATGATGTCGGTCAGGTTGGCGGAAGGTTCGAGCATGATCTCGAAGCCGTTGTCGCGGTCAGACAGGCTGGCGATCACCTGGCCCAACGAGCTGGCCTTGTCGATGCTGTTGACCATGTTCGGGTTGACCAGCGGCGTTGCCTTGCTGTTGCTGCTCATCCCCAGGCCTTCGCCACCGGACAGATTGCCGATTTCGTTGCGCTTGAAGTTCGGCAGCAGCCCGGATTCGGGGTCGACGAAACGCTGCAGATCCTTGACCGACGCTTCGTTGCGGCTGCCGGGCGCAATCGGGTAACGGTGCGCCATGACCTGTTCCCACGGCTTGGCAATCTGCTGTGCCCAGGCTTTGGCAATCTGCTGGCCAGCCGGGTCGCGCAGGGTTTCCCAGGCAAACTGGATCGGTGAGCTGAACAGGCCTTGCAACGAAGTGGACAGACCGCCCTGGCTGGTGTCGACGGTGGTCTCGACATAGTTGCGCACACTGGTCACTTCACTTGGCAGCCCTTCGAGGGTTTCGCTGATTAGCTGCTTGCTGCTTTTGCCAACGTCCTGGGAGCGCTGGATATTGTTCATCCGCACCTTGAGTTTGCGCAGGGCCGCGAGGTAACGGTCCATGATCGTGCTGTCGGCGCCTTCGGCGTTTTGCACGGCGAACACCCGCGACACTGGCTCGAAGCGCTTGGCCAGGCTGCCGTCGTCGACCGCTGGCAAAGGTGAAGTCAACGTGCTTGGCGATGCATTTTTCCCGTCGAAAATCCCGGTGACGCTGCTCCAGAATCCGTCATCGGGCTTGATGCCCGCTGGCAGGGTTTCGCGAGGGGCAGGGACATCCCATTGGGTGTTGTCGTTGACCGCCGCCAGGAGGATTTTCACCGGCGAGTTCTGCACGTCGCTGAGCAGCGACAGTTGCTGGGTCGCATTGGCCATGTCGGTGAAATGGCGAATACCGACGCTGTCGATGAGGGTGTACCAGGCTTGCGTGTAGTCGCGCTTGTAGCGCGTCATGAATTCACGGATGAAGTTGGCCTTCTGCACGATGCTGTCGGCGCCTTCGCCGTCGAGCACCCAGTCCGATTCGTTTTGCAGGTTGCCCGACACCAGTTTGATCAGCTCTGGCTTGACGAATTGCTCCCAGCCCTGGCGGGTGAAAATCGCCGGAACCGCTTCGGTGCCGTACAGCAACTGGCGGCCGGGCATTGGCACCAGGTCGCTCAAGCCAACGGCCGGGAACTGACGGCCGGATTCGAGTTGCAGGCGCAGGTATTCACGGTCCACCAGCGAGCTGGAAATCATGAAGGACTTGAGGCTGTTGCGGGTTTCGCTGATGAGCTGCTCGTTGCGCGACAAGGTCGGTGCCTGGCCATTCTTGAGCAATTGCACATAGACCGGCGAGTTGTCCTGAATCACCGCCGTACTGACAGGATTGTCGGCACTGGCGGTATTGGCCCAGGCCACCGGCAATGCAGCGCCGATGAATTCAGGGTCTGGATGGGTGCCCGGTTGCGTGAGCATCAGGTAGAGCTTCAGCGCGTTGTAGGACTCGATGATGGACGCGACTTGCCGCTCATCCAGCCGGCCGAGCATTTCCTCGGACAGCGAAAGCCCACCGGTGGTCGCCGACAAATCAGCGGCATCGCTCGCGGTGGCAGGGTTGCGCAGTGCCGTCAGCGCGTCCCCCCGTGCCTTGTTGGCGGCACCCTTGGCGGCACCGGTCAGGCGGCTGGCAACATCACCGCCACTGCGCGGCAGGTTGTTCAAGCGCACCGGCAGTTTCTGGCCCTGCACGCGGGCCTTGAGCGAGTCGGCTTTGTTTGACGCAGGCACAAAGCTGTTCTGCGCATCCATGGTCTTGGCGAACTCATTGAAGGCGCGCATCTGCAATTGCAGTTGCAAGGTGACCGGTTCCAGCGCCTGGGTACGCAGTTGCTGCAAGTAGGCGGCCTGCGCGACGCGGTAGATGTCATCACCACGATAAAGGCCTGCGCCAAGTTGCAGCGGCACGCCTTTGGCACGGTGCTTCTCGATGGCCGAGAGTTGCTCGCGCAGCAGTTCCAGGCCTTGGCCCGAAGCGAGCAACCCGGCACGCTCCGGGGACTGTTGCAGCTCGGTCAGTTGCCCGCGCAATGTGGCCAGCCATTGGCGGTTGTTCTGGAACGACAGGCCTTGCCAGCCAATGAACGCAACCCCGGCCAGTACCGCCAGGCCCAGCAGGGCAGGGCTGGCGGAGGTGTTCTTGCCCAGGCGCGACTGATAGAGGGTCAGGTCACGGTCGGGGAAGATCACCCGACGGAACGTATCGGTGATGAAGTAGCTGCGGTCGCTGATTTTCTTGCCGCTGCTTGGCTGCGGTTGCTCATGTTCCGCTTGCAATGCAAACGACTCGGCCAGGTCGTCTTCATACACCTGGCTCAACTGCTGGTCGGTCTGCAAGGCGCTGGTGAAATACAGCCCGCGCAGCAACAGTGGCGCACCGCTGCGACCGGTCTCGGCGAAGTGCTGGAGAAACTGCTCCAGCACCCCCGACAGCTCGGCGAAATAGTTCGGGAAGTTCAGCAGGGCGCTGTTGGCATCGGCGCCCAAGGCAATCATCTGGGCGTCGACGTGACGGCGAATATGGCCGTGCAGGTTGGCCAGCTTGGCATCCAGCACCGGGCGCAAGCCCTGGTTGCGGATCTCGGACAAGCCGAAGGTCATGCCCAGCGGTTGCTGGCGCTCGTTCAGGTCCAGGCCTTCAAATGCCTGGCTGAAGCCCGGCAGTTGATCGGTCTTGCTCAGCATCAGGTAGATCGGCGGACTGGCGTCCAGGCAATCGTTGTATTCCTCGATGCGCGACACCAGTTGGGCGGCCAGTTCGTTGCGCTCGGCGGCGCTGCACGCCAGCAGTTCCGGCAGGCTCACCACCAACACCAGACCGTTGACCGCGGCCTTGCTGCGCTGCTTTTTCAGCATGCGCAGGAAGGCGGCGAATTCGCTGGCCGACGGGTCGTCCCGCAGGTAGCGACCGGCCGTGTCGATCATCACGGCCTCGGGGCTGAAATACCAATCGCAATGCTGGGTGCCGCTTTCGGTGTCATTGGCGCTGCTGGCAATGCTTGCGGACAGGCCCGAACGGGTCAGCAACGAGGTCTTGCCCGCTGCCGACATGCCGATGACCAGGTACCACGGCAAATCGTAAAGCGCCGACGAACCGCCGCCACCGGCCGAACGGTCGGCGCGCAGCATGGCGATGGCATGCTTGAGGCGTTCGCGCAGCACTTGCTGATCGCGGAATTCACCAGTGGATTTGAGCGAACGATCGACTTCGATCTGCACCAGGTTTTCAAGGTTGTGCTCGGCGCGGATGCGCTTGTACTGACGCAGCACAATGATCAGCAGGTAGAAGGCGCTGACGATCGCCATTGCCTCCAGCGCATAACCGCGCAGCCAGCTCACGTGCGGGGCCACGAACCAGCAGACCGCCAGGCTCGCCAGCCACAGGACGGGAACGAGGAACCAAAAACTTTTCAACGAGCGCAATAATGTCTTCATGTCTTCCTGACTCGATTACCTGACCTGTTTTCAGGCACTGAACAGCTGGCTGATTTGTTCGGACAATGCGGCCAGGTCTTTGCCCAGCAACCAGTCCAGCGTCAGGTAGACACCCGCGCAGACCAGCGCAATCAGCGCCAGGTAGAGCCAGAGGGGCACCTCATGGCGCAGCATCTGCGAGACCTGGTCGGGCAACGCCCAGTCAGGCGAGAGGGCCTTGGGGGTCTTGCGAAAGCGCGCGATGTCCTGGCCCAGGGTATTGGCCAGGTAGCGCAGCTGGTCCTTTTGCCCGAGGCTGAACTTGCCTTCGAAACCCAGGGCCAGGCACAGGTGGTAAACCTCGAGCACGTCGAGGTTCTGTTTGACGTCGCCACGCAGTGCATCGATTTTTTCGAAGAAACCTTCGCCGGCCAGGTGCACGCCGAAATAGCGGAACTGCAGCGGCTGCAATTCAAAGTGCCGGCGCAACTCGTTGTCCCCGGAGCGCAACACGCTTTCATCGAGGAAGGCACACAGGGCGTACTGGGTGTCTTTCACCTGTTCAACGCTGTAGTTGGCGCCACGGGCATCGCGTTCCAGCGCCTTGAAGAAGGTGTCGACGCTCGCCTCGAAGGCGCTGACCGAAGTCACCTGGCGACCCTTGCGCACGATCAGCGCCATGCTGATGAAATCCTGCACCAGGTCTTTGAGGGTCGGTTTTTCACGGGCGGCCGCAACGGCGCCTTGCAGTACGGCTTCGGTCATTTGAGTACCGCCATCAGTTCAAGCTTGAGGTTGGTGAACGCGCTGGGCGCATAGAAAGAGATGGCCTGGGCACTCATCATTCGCTCGTACACCCGGCCATGGGGTTCGATGGAGAAGTAGTGATTGTCCAGTCGCACCGGAATCGCATTGGGCAGGCGTGTCGAGTGATTGAGGGTGACCCCCGGCATGGCGCTGTTGACCACCACTTCGATGTCTTCCGGCGAGCCGACCTTGAACGCTCGCGGCACCAGTTCCAGCAGGCTCGCCCCCGGCATGTCGGCGTGCACGGAGATGTAGAAGTCCGCCTCCGCCAGTCGTGGGTCGTGCAACTGCCCTTGCCAGTACGAGGGTTTGGTCTGGGTCAGGTTGATCACCACACACTGGTTCGGCACCACGTTGTCGAGCAGCACGCGAATCATTTCGTCGAGCTTGACCAGCGAGGCCGCCGGGTCGTGGTGGTCGTACTCGGGGATGTCGTTGAGCTGGGTGTCCAGCGAGAACGTCAGCAAGCCGCCGGCGAGTTCGGCCAGGAACAGATACAAGCGCTCGGGGTGCAGGCGCGGATGCGCGAGCAGGTGGGCCAGGGCCGGGTGGGCACGGTTCACCGTGTTCAACAGCCAGAACAGGGTCACGTCGCTGGAACCGAACTCGGCGATCTGGTCCGCGCGCTCGCGACGACGGCCCGACAGCGCCTTGCTCTTGGATTGCAGGGCGCCGAGCAAACGCTTGCCCAGTCCGATCAGGGTGTCGTGGGTGCCCAGGTGCAGCGTCGGGTGCACAAAATGCCCGTCGAGGTTGAAGCCACCGATGTTGTTGCGCGACAGCCGGGCAATCGGGCACCAGGTGTAGCCATCGAGGTTGTCGCCGTCGATCAGCATCACCACGTTCAGGCGCAGGCTGGTGATTTCGTTTTCCAGGTCGCCTTCGTTGAGGTCCGGCAAGGTGTCGAACTGCTTGCGAAAGCGTCGCCCGGTCTTTTGTTCCTGGCCGTCTTCGACGTAATTCAGGCCGAAGGGCTCCGGCAGCTTCAGCGCGGCGTAGACCTTCAGGTCGTTACCCTTGAGCAAATCCTTCAAGTCACGAGCCGCCGGCAGCGGGTCGTGCTGCGGTGCGTCGAACAGGCTGCCGTCGGGAAACACCAGCTTCAGCCGCTTGAGTTGCAGGGAGCCGGTGGCGAGGGCTTCCTCGTCCACTTCCAGCAACTGCACGCCCCAGTGAAAAGGCGTGTTGCGCAGGGTCGCCTGCGCCAGCTGATGCTGGTGGAACTCATCCTGATACTGGAAATGTTGTGGCAAAAGGAACATGCCTTCGGACCACATCACCCGGCTTTGCTTACTCATTGAGCGCCTTCCAATAATGAATTCAATTTCGAGTCCACGGCTTTTTGCGCAGAGCCAACGGCTTTGTCCTGGACCTTTTGCACCACGGCGTCCTGAACACGTTCGGTCAGTGTCGGTTCGGCAGACGGGTCGGGCTGGGCGGTGGCCTTGGCCAGTTGCTCCTGGGTCTTGGGTTTGTCCAGGACATCGACACCGCTGACGGCGGACACGGTGTTGTTGTCCACCAGCACCCGCAGACCGTCGGAGGAGAACCAGATGCCGTCCTTGCGCAGGGAGTTGGCATCAAACGCGACCTTCCAGTGGCTGTTCTCGTCGGTGCGGAAAAAAGCCGCGACACCGACATAGCCTGCCGCCTTGTTCAGCGGCCACTTGTCGACTTGCCCCATGCCCGGCAACAGGGTGATTTCGCGGTTTTCGAGCAGGGTATTGCCGAGGGCCTTTTGCGGGTCGTCCCACAGCGAGTCGGCATCCACTGACGCAAAGCGCTCCAGCGACGTCAGCTGGTACACGCGCAGCACCACCGAAAGCGGTTTGCCGGACGCGTCGGGATTGAGCTGGTTACCGCCGTCGGACGTCAGGATGACTTTCTCGTTGTCGTCGAACAGCATGTCGCCGGCCCACGTGTCGTCCACGCGCTTGCCGACCCGGTCGGTGACACCACAGGCGCTCAGTACCGCCATCATCGCCACTGCCGTCAGGCATTTGGCCAATGCCGTTTTCGCGGGACGCTTCCCTGAATATCTCTTGTCCATGACCACTACCTGTAAATGCCCGATCAGTTCAGGCGATAGGCGAAATCGCCGTCGCTGCCCAACTCGATGTTCAAACTCTGAATCGGTTTGTCCTGCGCCATGCGCTCCAGCACCCGTTGCGCCAGTTCCGGCATCAGGGTCTTGGACAGAATGTTGTCGATGTTGCGGGCGCCGCTGTCGACTTCCGTGCAGCGCGAGGCAATGGCCTTGACCAGCGCCTCGTCATAGCTCAGGACAGCCTGATGATTACGCTCGAAGCGCTGGCGAATGCGCGCAAGCTTGAGTGCGACGATGCGCTCCAGAATCGCGTCCTTGACCGGGTAGTAGGGGACGATGGTCAGGCGGCCGAGGAAGGCCGGCTTGAACACCTGGTTCAATTCGTCACGCAGCCCTTCGACGATATCTTCCGGCGTCGGTTGCGGCTGGGCATTGAGGCACCACTGCATGATGCGGTCGGTGCCGGTGTTGGACGTGAGGATGATCACGGTGTTGCGGAAGTTGATCTCGCGACCTTCGCCGTCATCCAGCACGCCTTTGTCGAACACCTGGAAAAACAGTTCGAGCACGTCCGGGTGGGCCTTTTCCACTTCATCGAGCAGTACCACGCTGTAAGGCTTGCGCCGCACGGCTTCGGTCAGCACGCCGCCCTCGCCATAGCCGACATAACCCGGAGGCGAACCCTTGAGACTGGAGACGGTGTGGGCTTCCTGGTACTCGGACATGTTGATGGTGATGACGTTACGCTCGCCGCCGTACAGGGTGTCGGCCAGCGCCAGTGCGGTTTCGGTCTTGCCGACGCCGCTCGGGCCGAGCAACAGGAACACGCCGATCGGTTTGTTCGGGTCTTCCATGCGTGCGCGGGAAATCTTGATGCGCTTGCCGATTTCCTGCAGTGCGTGGTCCTGGCCGAGCACCCGTTCGCCCAGCAATGCCGGCAGGCGCTGCACGGTGTCGATTTCGTCGCGCAGCATCTTGCCCAGCGGGATGCCGGTCCAGCCGGAGATCACTTCACCGATGGTGCCGCCATCCACCAGGGCATGCACCAGCGGTTGCTCACCCTGGACGCTGGCCAGTTCGGCGCGCACCGCGGCAATCTCCTGGGTATCCGGCGCCTGATTTTCCGGATGGCTGAGGGCGCCGAGTTTTTCCACCAGTTGCAGCTCGCGTTGCCATTGCTGTTCGAGGGCATCGCGGGCCTGCTGTTCGCTCAGCAGTTCGGTGTTGAGGGCGGTCAGGCGGCGGGCATGGTCGCTGCCTTTGGCGGCTTCCTGTTGCAGTACCGAGATCTCCGCCTGCAGATTGTCGATCTGGCGCTTGCAGTCTTCCAGCGGCCCCGGCTGTGCCGATTGCCCCAGGGCGACCCGGGCGCAAGCGGTGTCCAGCACACTGACGGCTTTGTCCGGCAGTTGGCGCCCGGTGATGTAGCGATTGGACAGGCGCACGGCCTGCACCAGCGCTTCGTCCATCACCGTGACTTTGTGATGTTCCTGCATCTTGGCCAGCAGGCCGCGCAGCATGTGGATCGCCTTGTCTTCGTCCGGCTCTTCGACCTTCACCACCTGGAAGCGACGGGCGAGGGCGGCATCTTTTTCGAAGTACTTCTTGTACTCGGCCCAGGTGGTCGCCGCGATGGTGCGCAATTCGCCGCGAGCCAGGGCTGGCTTGAGCAGGTTGGCGGCGTCGTTCTGCCCGGCCTGGCCACCGGAGCCGATCAGGGTGTGCGCTTCGTCGATGAACAGAATGATCGGGTGCAGGCTGCGCTTGGTTTCTTCGATGACTGACTTGAGGCGGTTTTCGAATTCACCTTTCACCCCGGCACCGGCTTGCAACAAACCGAGGTCCAGGGTGTGGATGGCGACGCCCTTGAGCACCGACGGCACGTCTCCCTGCACGATGCGCAGGGCCAGGCCTTCGACCACGGCGGTTTTGCCGACGCCGGCTTCACCGGTGAGGATCGGGTTGTTCTGGCGGCGGCGGGTGAGGATGTCGACCATCTGCCGCACCTCGAACTCGCGACCCAGCACCGGGTCGATCCGGCCTTCGCGAGCGCTTTGCGTGAGGTTGATGGTGTACTGATCGAGGGCCGGTGTCTTGCCGTTGCCTTTGACCGGGCTGGTGTTGGCGGCTTCTGCAGTGCCCAGCGGTTTGGCCAGGGCCGATTCGGCGCTGCCTTCCACCAAGGCGTTGAGGTTCACGCGCAAATCGTCGGCGTTGATCTTCTCCAGCTCGGCCGCCCCCGCGATCACCACCCGGCGCAGTTCGTCGTCATCGAGCAGGGCCTGCAACAGATGGCCGGTTCGGATCTGCGCCTGGCCGAATTCGATGGAGGCCAGGACCCACGCCTGTTCGATCATGCGGGTCAGGTGCGGCGACAGTGCCGGGGTGCGCGTATTGCCCTTCTTGAACGTCCCCAGTGCCGTCACCAACTGCGCCTGCAAGCGCTCAGGCACCACGTCGTAATGACGCAGGATGGCCGGCAGGTCGTTGTCGTGGCCGTCGAGCAATTGCAACAACAGGTGCTCGATTTCGACATCGTAGTGGTGTTCCGACAGACACAGTGCCGCGGCGCTTTCGGTGGCGGTACGGCTGGTGTCGTTGAGCTTGGCGAACAGGGACTTCAGGTTCACAGGGAGATCCCATCAAAAGGAATGTGGAAGAGCGCGCAACGGGAGGGTTCCACGTCGACGCCTGGTCGTTTGAGCCAGCCGAGCCGGCCCAGCGAAAGATTGCCCTGGCGACCCAGGCGGGCGACGGGTACGGACTGCGGTTTGAGCTTTGGCGCCAACTGGAAATCGAGTTCCGCGCCCACATAGAAACGCACCAGTTCCACCAGCTTCCGGTAGTCCTCGGTGCCTGGCTGGAAGCGTTGATAGTCGGCCAGTTCCAGCGGGCCCATCTCGATGCGCACGCACGACTGATAGTCCCAGACCCGATTGCCGGCGACGGCGCTTTGCCCGAGCACGGCGTTCTTGCGCCCCAGTTGCGTGCATTGGCTGGCGTCGAGTTTCAGCCAGCGACCGGCAAACGGCTTGACCTTGAATGGCAGCGAAAAATAGAAAGCCAGCATCACTTCCAGGTTCAACGCGTTGCGTGGCTTCTGGGCGAACAGGCCGGAGAAATAGCTGAACAATTCACGGCGCAGGGGCGAGCCTTGTTTGTCGAATTTCTGCTTCTGCGCTTCGGGGCCGAAACCCACCAGGTTGAGCAGGTAGCGGTCGAAATCCGAGGTGCCGTTGCGTTCGTACTCGATGTAGAACTTGTACTTTTGCCAGGCCTCATAGAACAGCGTGGTCATGCGGTGCGAAAAAATGTCGAGGAACGCATGGGCCGCGTCATCCCGGTACTGGATGTGCCGCTCAATCAATAGCTCGGTGTACGGACGCGGCAACACGCCCGACGGCCCGACCAGCCCCATGAAGGTGACTTGCATCTCGGACAGCGGCAGGCCGGCCACGGACACCTTGCCTTCACGCTCGAATTGCAAATCGCTGACTTCACTGGCCGGGAAGTTGAGCGACAGCTGCGAGCGAAAACGCAAAGGGTCTTCGTGCGGTCGGGTTTGCAGGTCCATGCGCCCGGTTCTGCTGTAATGCAGGCGAAGCAAGCGCACCAACTGGAAAAACTCGAATCGGTGCGGCTCAGCCCGTGCCTGGTCGATCAGACCAGGGGTTGATCGCCGGTTCGCGGTGGCCATTGGACGACTCTCTTTTCGCGCTGCAAGGTGCGAAGGGTTAATTGGGTAAAGCTGTTCATCGAGCAGTACTGACCAAAGAAGTGATCGAGCACCATGCCGAACAAAAACACACCGCTGCCGGTGTACTGGCTTTCATCGAAATTAAGGGTGATGCCGACGCCGCGCACGAAGTTCGGCCGCGGGTGGCCGATGCGCGCGACCACAGGTTCGCTGCTGACCGAGACGATGCCGTTGATCTGTTTGCGGATCGCCGACACGTTGCGGTAGTTGTAGAGCGACAACAGCTCCAGCAGCACCTCGCGACCGCGGGACACCAGCGACATGTGGTTCAGCGACAGGTGCGAAATCAGCCGCCAGATCACCCCGTTGCCCAAGGGCACGCGCGCGGTGGCGGTGGGCTTGCGCAGGCAGCGGATGTCCTTGATCACCGAGTTACCGGGGATATTGAAATCGCCGCGCTCGCCGCCGAACGGCAACATCAGGGGCAGGTCACGGTTGCAGCAGGTCAGGCGGATGCTCAACGCATCGTTGTTGGCCTCCATCAACCCCAGCTCGCGATCCACCACCCGGATAAACACGTTCGAGCCATCGCGCTGGCCGCTCTGTACCGCTCGGCGCCGGGCAATCCAGAAGCTTTGGCCCGGGCCCTGATCGCCACGGGGTTCGAAAAACGGATGGCAGGTGCCGACCTGATCGATGCCGCCGACCTTGCGCACGCGCCGCACGCGATCGATGGACACCACTTCGGCCGAGCCTTGCAGGCGCACATCCGGCGTCACTGCGTATTCGTGCTGGGCGTGGGTCAACTTGATCGGCTCGGCCTGCTGGCGGAACAGGTTGATGATCGGCGTGCAATTGAGCTTGAAGTTATTGCGCCCGATGTTTTGCGTCAGGCGCGCCAGGCGGTCGCTCAGGTCGTAGTCGGAAAAGTAGAAATTGACCTCGACTTTCTCGACGTCCTTGCCCGCCAGAATCCGCGCAAAACCCGACAGGTCGAAGAACATGAATTTGTCGGGGAAGGTGAAGTATTCGTGCAGCAGGCGGTAGCCGAGGAACGAGCGCTCGGAGTAGTCCACCAGGCCTTCGTCCAGACCATAACCGACGGCTTTCAACGCGTTGGCCGGCAAGACGACCTCGCGGGTGCGCCCCTGATCTTCAAAGGTCAGCGTGGCCTTGGCCAGGTTGTTGAACAGCAATTCGTACAGTTGCAGCATCAACGTGCTTTCGCCGTCGAGGAAGAACCGCAGGCGGTCCAGTTCCAGCTTGCCGAACAACACGTCGGAGGTCGCCACCAGGCCGATGCGCAGGCGCGCGACCAGGTCAGCGCTGTGGCCGTTGAACGCCGAGCGTTCCATCTCGATAAACGATGCCTGTTGCACCGACACCGGCCACAGCTCGACCGGGTAGCAGGTGCGGAATTTACACACCACGCCATCGATCGGGTTGGCGCTGAGTTCGGTATGCCGGGGCACACGGAAGGCTTCGGTGACTTTTTCCTGCTTGCCCAGATTGAATTCGACGATCGACATCGACGGGGTAGGGCGCAGGTAATGCGGGTACAGCACCTCGAGAAACGACTCGACGATTTCCGGCAGCTCGTCGTCGAGTTTTTTGTGCACCCGCGCCGACAGGAACGAGAAGGCCTCGATCAAGCGCTCGGTATGCGGGTCTTCGCAGTTATCGCCCTCGATGAGCAACCGCGAAGCGATTTTCGGGTACTGGCTCGCGAACTCCTGGCCCAAAAAGCGCAGGTGCGACAGTTCCTTTTCGTAATAGGGCAGCAGATCGTCGAGCATCAGTTGAGGTTCTGCACTTTGTATTCCTGGGTGTTGACCTGCAGCACCGCGTCGAAGGACACCTGGCGGGTGACGTCTTGCAGGCGCAGGACCGCGTCCACGCGAAAGGTCAGCATGCGTTGACCGGTCTGTTGGGCGAGCAGTTGCACTTTGACGCTGCGAAAGCGCCGGTCGCCGACCGTGATCGCTTTCTCCAGTTGCCGCTGGATCAACAGGCGATCCTTCGGATCAAGCACGCTGCGGCTGGTGAAATCCGGCATGCCGTAGTCGAGGATGCTGCCGCTCAGGTTGACGAAACCGTCCAGCTCGTTGGCGACCAGGGACTGGCGGGTGTTGACCAGGATTTCCAGGTCGCGAACGATGCTGGCCTTGTAATCGGCCAGCGAACACAAGCGCTGCGATGACGCTTCGATGGACTGATGCGGACGATCGTCCAGCAATCGGTCCAGCAGTGATGGCAACAGCTTGTGTTGACTGGTCATGGTGCCTCCCTGGCAATGTGCCCGATCAGCCGCGGGTCGATTGCGGCAATTCAGCGACCAGGCGCAACGAAGCGGTCAGCTCGTCCAGTTGGTAGTGCGGGCGCAGGTAGGTCACGGCCTTGTACACCCCCGGCTTGCCCGGCACCTCGAACACCTCGGCGCGGGCTTCGCGCAACGGGAACTTGGCCTTGGCTTCCTGGCTCGCGGTGTCGTCCAGCAGCACGTAGCTCGACAGCCACTTGTTGAGGAACAGCTCGACGTCCTTGCGCGAGGCGAAGCTGCCGATCTTGTCGCGCATGATCGCCTTCATGTAGTGGGCGATGCGCGAGGTGGCGAAGATGTACTGCAACTGCGCGGAAAGCCGGGCGTTGGCATTGGCGATGTCGGTGTTGTACTGCTTCTGCTTCTGCGCCGACTGGGTGCCGAAGAACGCGGCGTAGTCGGTGCCTTTGCAGTGCACCAGCGGAATGAAACCGAGGTCCGACAGCTCTTTTTCACGGCGGTCGGTGATGGCGATTTCGGTCGGGCACTTGAGGGCGATTTCACCGTCATCGGTCTTGAACGTGTGGGTCGGCAGACCTTCCACCAGGCCACCACCCTCGACACCACGGATCGCCACGCACCAGCCGTAGCGGGAAAACGCATCGGTGACCCGGGTGCCCAGCGCGTAGGCGGCGTTCATCCACAGGTATTTGTTGTGGTCGCGGCCATCGACGCTTTCGACGAAGTTGAATTCCTCGACCGGCGTGGTATCCGGGCCGTAAGGCAGGCGACCGAGCACGTGGGGCAGGGTCAGGCCGACATAACGCGAGTCTTCGGAGGCGCGGAACGACTTCCACTTGGCGTATTCGACGGTGTCGAAAATCTTCGCCAGGTCCCGTGGTCCGGACATGTCGGTGAACGAATCCCAGCCGAACAGCTCAGGCGAGGCCGCCGAGATGAACGGTGCGTGGGCGGCCGCGGCGACGTGGGAAATCTCTTCGAGCAGGTACATGTCTTCCGGGCTGCGGTTGAACTCGTAGTCACCCAACAGCATGCCGAACGGTGCACCGCCGAAGGTGCCGTATTCTTCTTCGTAGATCTTCTTGAACAGCGCGCTCTGGTCGAATTCGGAAGCGGCCTTGAGGTCACGCACCAGGTCTTTCTTCGACGCATTGAGCAGGTGGATCTTCAGCGTGGTACTGGTTTCGGTCTGGTCGACCTGATACTTCAGGCCGCGCCAGGACGCTTCCAGCTGCTGGAACTCACTGGCGTGCATGATCTCGTTCATCTGCTCGGAGAGCATCGCGTCGATCTCGGCGATGCGCGCATCGAGCACGGCGATCAGGTCCTTGCTCGGCGTCATTTCGCCTTCCAGGATCTGGTTGACCAATTCACCGATCAGGTCGCGGGTGCGGGTGCGCTCGGTCTCGGAGCGGGCCACGCGGCTTTGCGAAATGATGCTGTCGAGCAACGAGGATTGCGCGGTGAAGCTGTCCACTTCAACCAGCGTGCTGTCCTGTTGAGTCACGGTTTGCTTGTCGTTCATCGTCAGGCTCCTACGCTTTGCCGTCGGTGGCTGGAACGGCGGCTTCACGGCCGAATTCCTTGCCCAGGGTTTTCAACTTCTCGGTGTTCTGCAACACGTCCATGAGCAGCTCTTCGAGCTTGTCGTTGCCGCCCATCTTGTTGCGCAGGTCCGCCAGCTTGTTGCGCACTTCCAGCAGCTTGCGCAGCGGCTCGACCTGCTTGACCACGTTCTGCGGTTCGAAGTCTTCGAGGGCGTTGAAGTTGAGCTCGACCCCCAGCTGCGTGCCGTTCTTGGCCAAGGTGTTGTCGACGCGGTAGGTCAGGCGCGGCTTGATGCCCTTGAGCACGCCGTTGAAGTTGTCGCGGTCGATGAAAATGAACTTGCGGTCCTTGAGCTTCGGCAGCGGCTCCAGCGGGTTGCCGGAGAAATCGCCCAGCACACCGACGACAAAGGGCAGCTCTTTCTTTTCCTGAGCGTCACCGATATCCACGTCGTAGGTGATGTGGACCCGAGGCGCGCGAACGCGGTCGAGTTTGTGCTGGGTACTTTCCTTCTTCGCCATCGTGATCTCCTGTGCGATCAATTCGCTGCAAGTCGTTTGCGTGTCGGTTCAATGGGTGGCCGAGCGCGTTACATTCCTTCGATCGTCAGCAGCAGGCGCTGACGGATTTCATCGTTCATTTCCATGATGTTTTCAAAGCCCACCAATTCTTCGAAGCTGGTGTTGCCGGCAATCTGGGTGCTGCTGCGGATCACCGCCTCGTCGGGCAGTTGCGAGCGAACCGGCGAGCTGATGACGCAGAAGGGCAGGTCGCCGAACTCCTTCAAGCGTTCGAAACTGACGGGAAAACGCAGGCCTTCGAGCAGGCGGCTGATGCCGGGCGACTTGCTCAGGCAGTAGAACAGCACCAGGTAATGCACCACGAAGCGGTACAGCTCGGCGCTGCTGCGATTGGGGTCTTTGATGACGGTGCGAAAGCGGGCCAGGTCGAACGAACTGAAGCCCACTACCCAGCGCACGGGGCTGGTGATGCGAATGGTTTGGCCGCTTTGGGACAGCACCTTGTCGTACTCCAGCGCAAACAGTTGCGGGGTGGTACTGAGCAGGTTGAGGGGCACTTCGAGTTCGTTGACCAGCTGGAACGGAGCGCCCGAGCCGATGCGGTCGTAGAGCTCCTTGAGTTCCTTGAAATGGTGCTGGGTTTCGCGGCCGCTGCTGCGTTGCGCACCCTGCAGGTACTCACCGAAAAACGCTTGCGGACGGATCAGCAAAGCCAGGGTCGCCAGGTAGTCCGAAGCCTGCGCCTTGAGCGCATCGGAAATGGCCCGGGTCTGGCTTCGCAGCTTGATCAATGCTTCAACATCAAAAAACGTCTGAGTCATCGGTACATCGTCCTTGAACACTGCGCGACGACTACCCGGATATACACGGGAGTACGTGCGCAGCGACTAATTTCTCGATTGAACGTCTGTTCACGAGTTGTGATTGCTGATGTTTCACATCAAAAAATCACACTGCCAGGAATCATTGGGAGTGCGATGCTGGCATATGGATATCGAGTTGCCAGTAACGTCGTGTATGGCAACAGGATGTGTAGGAAAGTTCCTACGAGGCAGGGATTTTTTCTTTTTTTTGTTACGTGTCGCAATGATGTCTGGTTGCCATTATTTGCCGGATCTGAATGGCGGAAGTGTCTGAAACCCAATAAATTCAATGGTTTCAGGCAAATAATGGATCCAATTTTTAATTGAAAAAAATTGAAAAAAGGTGAACCGGTTCACCCAATGCCCGCTTGATGATCCGCTGAGGAAGCGGTTGAAGGATAAGTGTCATATAACCGGCAAGGAAGTGATGGCATCTCGAGGTGTCCGGGATATACGAGGCGTCCATTCCATTGCTGAACGAGTGTTCGGGCACTATGGCGTTACATATCGACGATATTTCTGTATAACGCGCCAGGTACGTCTGCGCCCCATAACTTTCATGTCGGGCCGTGCAATAGCGTGAGGGCTTCCGGGCCTTTGTTAAATGGAATTTATGCGCGCCACGGATGTAAGGCGACGCGACTATTGAGGCCCTGTCTCATGAGAACGTTGAAACTCATTGCCGTACTTATTCTCCTGCCGCTTTGCCTTGGTTTGTTTGGCGCCTGGGAGTTACAACGCAGTACCGAGAGCATCAAGGAGTTCGCTGATATCAACGCCGAACTGGGCGAGATGCATGTCGAACTCGAAGCGATGGTTGCCAAACCGTTCTCCCGCTCGGCCACAGTCGATATCAACGGTGAACGCATGGGTGTCCACCTGGCTTTATCGCGCGTTACCCAGGCCGAGCACGAACTGACCATCTTGCAACCGGTGGCTGCCGTGATGAGCAACCTGGCCAAGGGTGCCATCACCCTCGGCCTCCTGGCTTCCCTGGTCGGCGTGCTGGGGCTGCTGGGTCTGCGTTGGGCCGGTGCCCGCGCGAGCCATTCCCGTGAACGATTGCTGCACACCTTCAGCCGAGTGAGTCGCCTGTTGCCGTATCTGCTGGTGGGGCACATTGTCGCCATGGGCGCGGCGGTAGCGGCCATTCTCGGTTTCGAAGGCCTGGGGCTGTGGCACATGGGGAAAATGGCCGCCGGTGAATTCAAGCTGATGCTCATCGTGTTGATGCTGATGCTCGGTTTCCTGTATTCGATCTGGCAGATGGGCAAGCAGCTGCCGGTCATGCTGCGCATGTTCCAGTCCACACCGATGAACGTTCTGGGCCAGGTGGCCACACCGCAACAGGCGCCAGCGTTGTGGGCCTATGTTCGCCAGCTGGCGGATCAACTCGGCGCGTTGGCACCCGAGCACATCGTGCTGGGCATGACCGAAGGCTTTTACGTCACCTCCAGCGACGTCAACCTGCTGCCGTCAGGCACCGCGCTCAAGGGCCGCACACTGCACGTGCCGATGCTGTACCTGGGCCTGCTCGATCCGGCGGAGACCGGTGCGGTCATCGGTCACGAACTGGCGCACTTCGCCGGTGCCGATACCGAGTACAGCTTGCGCTTTGTGCCGATCTACGAAGGGATCGGCCGCAGCCTCGGGGTGATTGCCGAAACCATGCTGCAAAGCGATGTACTGCAACGCACGACGCTGTGGCCGGCGTTCATGCTCGGTGAGTATTTCATGGAGCGTTTCGATCACGCGGTGAACCATTGGAGCCGCGTGCGGGAGCTGGCGGCGGACGCGGCGGGCGCGCAGTTGGCGGGGAACATTGCCATCGCTTCGGCGCTGGTGCGTATTTCGGCCATCGACCCGTTGTTGCAACAGTGTGTATTTACCCGTGTGTCGCAAGCGACCAACCCGGGTGCCGGGTACGTCCCGCCCCACGACTTGCCAACCAGCGTCGTGCAGGAATTGGCCGCGCAGCCGCTGACCCTGCCCGAGGAGGAAATGGCAGCCAGCCTGCCGCATCCATCGGACACCCATCCCTCCAATCTTGAGCGGCTGGCGTCCCTGCAAGTCACGGTCGAAGAGGCCGTCAGCCGCGGCACCCGCCCGATCAACGCGGCACAAGCCTGCGCCGCGATGGATCACTATTTCGCCGCCCCCCAGGCATTGCGTGCGCGCATTACCGAGGACTTCCTCGGCCACTACGTGGAGCAGGACGCGGCGGTTGTGCAGGAGTTGCGTAGCCATGCCGGCAATGCCACGGAGGAAGTCCGACTGCATGAAGGCGCACGATTGCGCGGGTGGATTACCCTGGGTTGCTTCTCGTTCTTCATGCTGTTGGGTCTGGGCCTGCTGATCCTGCCGTACCTGCTGCCGCAGGTTTTCGTGGATGCGAATGCCACAATGAAGTTGGTTGGCATTCTGCTCTTGATCTGCATGGCGTTCCTGCTGCCGCTCTCCTTGCGCATGCTCACGCGGGCGAACAAGACCGCGTTGTTGCTGACGCCCGAGCACTTCGTATTCGCCAACTTCAAGGCGCCATTGCCGATCCGGCACGTCGCCGATTTTGGTCTGCAAGTGGGGCAGGGGGTGCACTTGAATCTGTTGCTGGAAGACGACGCCCCGATGCCTGAGTTGGCCTCGCGCTCGTTCTTTTCGCCGGATGCGAAACTCAACAGGAAAAAGCGCTGGGTCCAGCTGCACTTGCTGCAAATCTGCCGCGACGACAAAAAACTCAAGGACCAGGAGTTGGCGGACCTGATTGGCACCTACCTGAATGCAGGCACTGCGCGACATCTGCTGCAGCAGCGATTCGAGCAGGCCTGAATGCTTTCAGCATTGGCAAGCGTGGGACGCCGGGTTCAATGGCTCCCTGCGCAAAGCTGATGAAGAACTGATAGCAGCCCTTGCAGTTCGTTGTTTTCGTCCAGCAAGGGTTTTGCGTTTTCATACAGAACAACGTCGTTGATTGAGCCCATGCCGCCGTACAGCGACATCAGTCGAGAAAACGCGTACGCCGTATCCTGGGGCAGCGCTAAGCTGCACTCCTCAAGTCTGTCTGCCCATTGCGGGTGGCCGAATGTCCTCAGCAGTTCTGCTGTTCGGGCAAGGGTCGTGGAGATCTTGCGGATGTCTTTCATGGTGACAGCCCTGAGCCGTTGTGTTTTCGGTGGGTCACTTATCAACGCTCACAACGCTGACGGAGCCATTGTGCCAATCGACCGAGTAGCTGACGCCATTCCAGTTACCAGCGATCAGCGCCGCGTTTTTGTCGCAGTGAAGGCTCATGTAGGGTTTATCGGCTTGTGTACCGTGGGGACTTTCCTGGATGTACCAAAGCACTGTTCCATGCCGCGATAGGGCAAGGATGTTTTTGTTGGAAATGACATTTGGTGGGGGCTCGATCAGGATCGCTAGCCTGTCGTCATGCGGCAAGGCGACGTTGACCGGGTGAGGCAGGTGAATGGGTTGATTCGCTATCCATAGGATTCCGTTGTCAACGCGGTACCACGTTTCGGTCATAACGTTACCTTTAGTGTTATCGATGAAGTCGCAGCAATGCTATGTGCGTGGAAGACTTTCCGGCGGCAATCCATTCGGCAGCTGAATCTTCAGGCCGCGTGCAATCTGAATGCCTATGTTGAAGGCATCCCCTAGTGCGCTGGCAAGTTCAGGATCGTCGGCTTCAAACTCCTTGCTGGCCCAAACGCCGATAGTCAATTGGTGCAACCGGGCTTTATCTTTTTCAACGCCCAGCAACACGTTCCTGATGAATTGCAATTGGATCAACGAGCTTGAGTAAATCTGGAACTCTGGACAGCCGTTGTATCTCAGGGCGGTGATGGCTATCGCATTGTCGATGTAGTCGAGGGCCGTTATCGGCGTTTTCAGAAGGCGGTCCTTCCCGGCTCCAGCGGTTTGATAGCTGCGCGACGCTACGTACTCATCAAACATTCGAATCTGCACACCGGTCCGGGCACAGTCTCGATCATAACCAACGTGTTTTCTATAGGTCAGGAATTGTTCTGATTCTGGTCCGTGAGACAGCAGCGAAACAATCGCCGCACATTGCGTGAGCCAATAGATTTCGAACGAGGATTCAGTGCCTCGACAATAACCAAGATCTGTCGCTTTGCCGTACAAGTCACTCGCCAATTGGCTGGCGTAATCGCGGTTTATCGTGGTCTCTGAAGTCCGGTCGGCCGGATCATTCGCGATGACGAAAACCCGATAGCGCTGCAACAGGAGGGCATCCACAAGCTTCAGGTCCGGGCAGGCGGGAGGCATCAGCGGCACAAAAACATCTGGCTCACGATTGATCGGCAGCCAGGACAGGTTCCTTTCCACTCGGGAAAGTGGCTTGTCCGCTTCGGTGTGGGGGGCTGCATCGACAACCTGCTCGGTGGGGGCGGGTGGAAGAGCGGTCTTTTGCCCGAAAAGGGTTTTCAAACGATGCAGTAGTTTTGACATGGGATATCCGTTCAAGGATTTTGATTTTGAGGACAGCGATCCAAAGGGCCGGAGTGACGGTTTGTCTTAGATAGCCGTTCCTCTATTGGTCCCCGGCTGCACAATCAGCAGATCATCCAGCTCTCCGCGGCGACAACTACCCTGACACCGGGGGCACGACAAAGCGTCCCTTATGGCAAAAACGCCTTAATTCTCTTGGCGAGAAATTCGTAAAAATTGTTCGCATACAATAAGTTCTGCCCCGACGGGATTCTAATGAAAATCTGGCATTCTTCGCCGTTGTATGTGTCGTAGTCGAAGAAAAAAACCTCGCCCAAGTCGGTTTCGCTGATGACTACTTTTTTAGCGGTTGTTGATTTATGTTTGAGGCCATTGAGGTGCTGGAAAACTATATCGCCACCATTGATGTCTTCGAAGTCCATTCCATAGATGCTATATATTTCCTCCGTCCCGACTTCTCCTCCTGCATAATTGAGAAGGAACCATTTGTAGGATGCAGGCAGTTTATGGCGGATTTTTTTCTCGGCTTTTACCAGCCAGTCATCAGACACGGCGTCAGCGGGTGATCCAAACGCGGCGATATCCGGATGTTGTTTGATCAGGTTCTCTAGTTCAAGTAATGTTGGTTTATTCATTGCCTGTCTCGGACGTTGTTTTTTTTGTTTTTAAGTGAGGGTTTTTTGTCCGTAAATAGTCGTTTTGGATTCAGTTTTGATGGTGTGCGACGAGCATTTCGAGTTCTTTTGCGGGTCGCTGTTGTCAGTCGCTCAATGTTCATTTTTTTTCATCGTGCGGTGAAGGTCAGAAATTTTTGTGAAGCGGTATTTGCCACATTACGGAGGTGTAACCGTCGATAGTGTGACATCACGTACCATCATCGGCGAGAGCGACCTCTATTGTAATCTTGGCGGGTGATTCCCTCACCGAAGCGCAGCGCTTCATTGAATAAACGGTTGTCATGAGGGACTGGTTGAGTGCTCTCTTCGTTGCCGTAGAAACGTACGAATATCTGCTTTGAATGATGATCCCAACGATAGGTAACTTCTTCGTATGGGTAGTCGATAAAAATGTCTTCGTTGGCGAAACGCTCACCTTTCTCAATTGCCATTTAATTCTCTCGCGGCGTTGTATTGCTGCGTCGTTGATCGCCAACTCCGTCTGAAAGCCCAAGAACAACAAGATTTATTAAAAAACACGGCACCAAACATTGGCCTGTCACGACATATCGCCCAATTTCAGACCCGTTCAAATGCGTCCCATAACATCTGTCGAATAGCATCCAGTCTTGCGTTAGCTGCGACTCGTTGTTCAGAGGTACCTCGATCAATGTAGACGTCTGAGAAACCTGATTTACTGCCTGCCATTGTTCTATAAATTGAAGTCGCTTGTGCCCAATCATTAGTGTTCGGCAAAGGGTCGTCGGAAAGTATGCGGATTATTGCGTTTATTCCCGCATCAAAGTTTCGGCAGTTCTCACTGTGAAAAATTTCCCTGAGCTCGATGAGCAGGTTTATTAGATTTGTATTTTTCATAAAATTCCGTCATTTAATAGGTGTAGGGTTGCCGATAACTTCAACGCCTGGTATTTTCCAGGGCTCTTGCACGAAAATTTGATTTATATTTGGTCCGCCAACAAATATTCCCCCCTGGTTTCCCACCGGTCCTTCATACACAATGGTACCAGCAGGAATTTTAATAGTGAATACGGAGTTTACAGGAGAGGTCCCCGTTAGCTCTCCTGTAAGCGGGTCGATCCATTGAGGCTTAACAGCGGTATCAATTCTCACCTGCGCAACCGAGTCTGGAGCCTGCTCCGTAAACCACTGCCCTAAGGCTTTTCCATTGATGTCGCCACCTCGAAAAAGAGTGATATCATCGGAGAGTTCAACTGCCTTGTAACGCCCCCCTGAAAAGTTTCCTGAAGGGCTGCCAGGCAGTTCCGCCAGTGGGCCGGGATTATTAATCATGTCAAACTCACCGACGACTTTTCCGGGTAAAGTGGCGTGTTGCGGATGTATTGGTTTATCGATCTTTTGGATTAAGTTGTTTTTGGATTGAGTCGGTTCGGAATACTTGTATGTATTCTCAGCCTTCACCAAAGGCGCCGGTTCCCTCACCCGCAACTCATCCCGAGCCAGCAACTTTTGCTCATTCCTTGCCAACCAACCCGCCAGCTCCTTGTTCGAAATCTCTGCCTGAAGCTTCGCGCTGCGGGTCGCGATGCTTTCCATGCTGTTCATCACACCCGCTTTCATCTGACCCCGTGTCAGGTAGGTGACGATGGCTGTGAGCAGCAGCAATACGAGCTGCTCCTGCCCGCGGGCCAGTTGTCGTGCCGCGCGTTCGACGCGTTCCTGTACCAGTGCAGCGGAACCGCCGCTGGGGTCCAGGCCGGACGGTTTGACGCCTTCTTCGGCGTGCCAGGCCGTGGCAATGCCTTCCTGCAAGGTCGAGAGGCAGGCGGGCAGGCCCTGGTAAAAGTATTCGGCGATGGCGGACAGGCCCAGGCCCATGAGAATCAGGTTGCCGACCTGCAAGCCGATACCGGCCCCGGCAGCGGCTCCGGGGGCAGCGCCGACGCCGAATGCGAAGGCCCCCGCTGCGCCGCCGGCCACGGTGCCGATCGCTACGCTGCCGCCGAGAATCATCGAGACTTCCTTGACCAGTTGCAGCAGCACCGGCAGGATCTGCTCGATTTCAATCGAGGCCCACTTGCGCTTGAGGTCCATCTGGATGATCGGGTAGGAGAGGGTCATCGCCTGATGCACCGCATCGATGCGGTGACCACCCATGTAGCCATAGGCCTGGCTCGCGCCATTGCTGACACGCCGGGTGAAGCCGTTCCAGTTGTCGTGAGCGCTCTGCAAGCCGTCGTTGACGCCCTGGTTCAGCTCGCTGAATTTCTGGTCGAGGTTGCGTTCGACATCGGCCCAGCTGGGCACGTTGGCTAAAAGATCCATTTACTCATCACTGTCCTTGGGGAAAAGGCGCTTCCTTGTTGCTGCGGTCGAGCTGTCGAATATCCGACTTCACATCATTGCCAAAGCGATGGCTATCAGCCCTGCTTCAGACTGCGGGGCGAGTTGAAAATTTCAACATGGATCCCATTTTTTGTTATTCGCGTTACATTCGGCAATGATGGCAATAAGGCATTAGTTGCCAATCAGTGGCACCTAACTTCCCGTTCATCCTTGATATATCGGCGTTTCTGGGTGGCCAGCGTGGCGATAATTATTTTTCAGGGATTATCCCGAACTGAGTTCGAAGTGCGTGGAAGTGCCCGCATGCACTGCGTGCGGGTTGACACAGTGCATGACATGGGTGTCTCCTTCCCGCGTTCGAGAACCAGTGCAACTTGTAGAAGTGTGACAAATTTCTCAAATATTTTGCCGGGTAATGGCACTTTCATACTGCCTTGCGGTCGCAGTTCCTGACGCACAATGGCGTGTAAGGGATCTCATTCGGTGTTTAAAAAAATCGATGAAAATGAAGGATTTTTTGCAGGTGGCCTCTGGCAGAACTTGCAGATGATTCGTGCCTCAGACCGAAAACATAGGGTGGCGAAGTGTTCGCCTGGTTCAATGTTGCGGCAAACAGGGTTTTGACCCTCTTATCTGATTCGTTATGTGCAGTGGTTGAGAGAGGGCGGTAGCTTTCCACTGTTTTCAAGGAGATACACATGTTGATGGACCTTGCCGCAATGCTTTCCCCGCAAAATCGGCGCCTGTTCAAGTTCAAGAACCTCGCCAACCCCGAACAGCAATTGTTGCTTGAGTCCTTCAAGGGAACTGAAGGTCTGTCCCGTGCGTACAACTTCGAGTTGCTGCTGGTGTGCCAGGACTCCGACGTCGAGCTGAAGTCGATGATGGGTCAGCACGTGGTTCTGGAAATCGAGCTGGCAGACGCCACGCCTCGTTACCTGGCGGGCTATCTCACGCGGTTTGCCAGCATCGGCAGCGACGGCGGCATGGCTCGCTATACGGCGACGCTGAACCCCTGGTTCTCGATGCTGAAGAACCGCTTCGACACGCGCATTTTCCAGGGTTGCACGGTGGAAGATGTGGTCACCCAGGTGTTTGCCTTGTGCACCGCGTTTTCCCGGCACGAGTTTCGCCTGAGCAAGCCGCTCAAGCATTACACCTATATCACCCAGTACCGGGAATCGGACTTCAATTTTGTCCAGCGCCTGCTGGAAGAAGAGGGGATGTTCTACTACTTCGAGCACACCGCCGAAGGCCACACCATGATCATCTGCGACGACTCCAGCACCCTGGTGCCGTTGCCTGAACAGCCGCAGATCCGCTACCACACGGCATCGGTCACCGAGACCGCCGACTCCATTACGCAATGGAGCGGTAATCGCCAGTTGCAGTCCGGAAAAATGGTGGTCCAGACCTTCGATTATCGCCAGCCGTCCAATCGCTTGCCGGTCGCCATGAAGAGCCTGAACAAGCAAGGCGATGTCGACGACTTCGAAATCTATGATTTCCCTGGCCAATACACCCACGGCACCTACGACGAAGGCGAAGCGCTGCTGCGTTTGAGAGTCGAAGCGCTTGAGCTCAAGGGCAAGAGTTTCCACGGCGCCAGTAACTGCCGCGCGATGAAACCCGGTTATACCTTCGAACTGCTGCAGCATTACGATCACGACCAAGGCCCCGCCGATGATCGTCAGTTCCTGTTGATGAGCGTCGAAAGCGAAGGCCACAACAACTACCTCAGCGGGCACCAGGCGAGCTACTACAACACCTTCGCCTGCGTGCGCAAAAAGATCGTCTTCCGCCCTCAACTCACTACCCCGCGCCCGACCATCTCCGGCCCGCAAACCGCGATCATCGTCGGCCCGCCGGGGGAGGAAATTTTCACCGACGAACTCGGTCGGGTGAAGGTGCAGTTTCACTGGGACCGCAAGGGCGAGCACAACGACAAGAGCTCCTGCTGGGTCCGCGTCGCCCAGGCCGGTGCCAGCGGCGGTTTCGGCAGCATCCAGATTCCCCGTGTGGGCGATGAGGTCGTGGTGGTGTTCCTCGACGGCAACCCTGACCGCCCGCTGGTCATGGGCAGCCTCTACAACAGCCAGAACACCCCACCGTGGTCGCTGCCGGCGAACAAGACCCAGAGCGGGTTCCTGACGCGGTCGATGAAGGGCGACGGCGGTACGGCGAACTTCTTCCGTTTCGAAGACAAGGCCGGTGCCGAACAGATCATCATGCATGCCGAGCGCAACATGGACACCGAGATCGAGGTCGACGAGATCCACAGTGTCGGCAGCAACCGCACGATCACGGTCGGTGGCACGCACACCGAAACCATCAAGAAAGACACGGTGATGAATGTCCAGGAAGGCTCGCTGACGATCCAGGTCGACAACCAGTTCATTCAGGTCAGCGCCAAACAGCACATCATTCTTCAGGTGGGCGGCAGCAGTATCAAGCTGACGCCCGAAGGCATCGAAATAAAGGGCGACGCCATCGATATTCTTGGCAAGAACACCTACGTCCACGGTGACCGTGTCGATATCAACAAGTGAGAAATCAGACCATGGTCAGGACCAGCATCTACGACCGTATTTCCGAGAAGCGGTTAGCGGCCGAGACACTTGCGCGGCAGCAGTTGCAGGAGGCTGTCGAGGTTTCGCCCGCTGTCATCGAGCCTGAGCCGGTAGCGGTGATACCGCTTCAATTGGCGCGCAATGAATTGAAAGTCGCGGGGCTGAATCTGGTAATGCCGCAAGGCTTCAACTTCCGCGACATTGATACAACGCTCGAAAAGCATGGCCATCCCGTCACGTTCAGTGCCAAGCGTCGTCCTGCACCTGAAGGGCTGACGCTGCAACGCTCGGTGCAGTTATATGTGGAGAACCTGCGCAAGAACCACCCCGACGTCACCATCGTGCGGCAGAGCGATTGCCTGCTGGCAGGCAGTCCGGCGATTACCCTGGATTATATATTCACGGCGGGACAGGAGCGTCGCCACGGCAGAGCGACCAGCGCAGTCATCCAGCCCGGCAATGGTAACGAACGCCAATGGTTGAGCATGTCGACGATGATCAATCCCGCACATGCAGAGCTTGCCGATTGGTTAATCGAGTTCGAGACGATGCTCGAAAACATCAGCGCTGACTAAGCATTTTCCCCTTTTACGTATTTACGGAACACACGCCCAATGGACTATCAGCTTCAGGAAGGATCCATCACGTTGCCGGAAGGTTTTCAGGACCGCACGGTGAACATGTTCGTGCTCGGCAACAGTATTCCTGCGCCACTGAACATCACACTGTCGCGCGACAACATGCTGCCGGCAGAGGATCTGAAGGCTTACATCGAGCGCCAGGTAAAACTCATTGCCGCCAAACTGCGCGGCTATACCTTGCTCAGCAAGAAGCCGGCAGCGCTGTCCGGGGAGCAACCGCTTTGCGGCATCCAGGTGGATGCCTACTACATGAACGATGGTCGACCGGTTTACCAACGGCAGGCAGCGTTCGAAATCGAACCCGGTCGCATCCTGGTGTTTTCCACCACCAGCCAGGCTGATTTCAGTGCCACGCAAAACCAGAATTGGCTGCAGCTGCTGACAAGTTTCAAACCGCGCCAGGCCGAGACGGTGTCCACCGACAGCGCCGAACAGGAGTAACCCATGTTCGAAGCTGCGCGTTGGGGCGATGAAATTGAACACACCAGTGCGCTCGGCGGCTTTCTCGCCGGCGCAGTGATCGGGCTTGCGATTGCGACGGCTGCCGCGTTCACGATCTGCACGGCGGGGCTCGGCGGAATTCTGCTGGGGATTGCCGTAGGGCTGGCTGCCAGTTTCGTCCCCATGATTGGCGAAAGCATAGGGTCGGCAATGAGTTCGCCCGCCGGGGGGATCAAGCTCGAAGGCTGCTCGACGGATGTGTTCATCAATAGCCGTAATGCCGCCCACGCAAAATTGAGCATGGGTATTTGTGATAAACACCCAGCACCGGTAATGGTCGCCGAAGGCTCATCCAACGTTTTCATCAACAATGTGGCGGCTTCGCGCAAGGGTGACAAACTCACTTGCGGCGCGAAGATCTCCAGCGGCTCGAACAATGTGTTCATTGGCGGCGGAACTGAGCGCTATCTCGATGTCGACGAAGAAATTCCCGGCTGGCTGCGGGTCACCGTCGACGTGCTGATGATTGTCGCCTCGATGGGCCGCGCAATTGGTCCGATCTTCAGGCTGGGCATGGCACAAGGTCTGAAGGCGGCCGGGCCTTGCGCATTGAAGTTTGGAGCGGCCGTGGCGGGCAGCTATCTGGCCGGTCGCTTTGTCATCGGTCCGGCCGTTGAGCGCGCAATTGGGGGTTTGAGCGGCAATCCCGTCGACCTTACCAGCGGGCGCAAGCTGCTGCTCGAGTCGGGAGAAACCGACTTTGCGCTGCCGGGGCTCATGCCGATTGAATGGTCGCGCTTCTATGCCAGCGATCTGACCGTCGACAGCGTGCTCGGCAAAGGCTGGGTCTTGCCTTGGGAGCAAAGCCTGCGCAGAAGCGGCAGCTTCGTCTACCTCACGGATAACCAGGGGCGCAGCGTGCCCTTTGTGGATGTGGAGCCAGGCGATCGCATCTATAACCCCTATGAGCAGCTCCACCTGGTCCGCACCGAAGGCGGCCACTACCTGCTGCAAACCCTCGACAACCTGTTCTTCTACTTCGGCGAGGTGCCGGACGACAACAGCGATGTTCCGCTGCAGCGCCTGGAAAATGCCCTTGGGCATTACCTGCATTTCACCCGTACGACAGAAGGCCGGTTGACCGACATCAGCGCCACTGGCGGTGTTCGGGTGCATCTGCACTATGACAACCCGCTGGGGCGCCTGACCGACGTCAAGCGCGTCGTCGACAACCTGGCGGTTGAAACCCTGGTGCAGTACCGCTATGACGACAACGGCCAACTCATCGAAGTGATCAATCGCAACAGCGATTCGATGCGCCGTTTCAGCTACGCCGATGGTGTGATGGCCAGCCACAGCAACGCCCTGGGCCTGAGCTGTCATTACCGCTGGGAAACCATTGATGACCAGTTGCGAGTGGTCGAGCACTGGACCAGCGATGGCGAACACTTTCACTACCGCTACGACTTCAAGCAGCGCACCTCGTGGGCCACTGACGCACTGGGGCGCGAACTGCAGATCCACTACAACGACGATCGCCGCGTGATTGCCAGTCGCGACTTCGGCGGTGAGCAGTACGCCATCGACCTCGACGAAGCGGGCAACATGACCGGTCTCAAGCTGCCGGATGGCAACCGGTTGGGGTTCAAGTACGACGACTTTTCGCGTTTGCTTGAAGAAACCGACCCACTGGGTCGCAAGATCAAATACAAGTACCACCTCGGCACTACGCTGGTCACAGAAACGACCTTCCTCGACGGCAGCACCTGGCAGACCCGCTACGACGCCAAGGGCAACTTGATCGCCGAAGTCGACGCCCTGGGCAATAAAACCGAATACCTCAACAGCGACGACGGCCTGCCGCACACCATCATCGACGCGACCCACAAGTCCAAATACCTGTGGTGGAACACCCTGGCCCAGGTCGAACGCTTCCAGGATTGCTCGGGTAAAAACACCACCTACCGCTTCGACGAGCGTCAGCATCTGGTCGCCGTCACCGACGCGCTGGGCCAGACCACTACCCTGGAACGCAAACCCGACGGCGAGGTGCTGCGCATCAATCATCCGGACGGCAGCGCCGAATCATTCACCTACAACGCCCTCGGCCAGGTACTGACGCACACCGACGGCAAAGGCCAGACCACGCGCCTGCTGCGCACCGCCCGTGGATTGCCGAGCAGCCGCCAGGACGCCAAGGGCCAACGCATCCGCTACGAATACGACCCGGCGATTCGCCTGACCGCGCTGATCAACGAAAACAACGCGGCGTACCAGTTCGCCTACGATGCGTCCGACCGGTTGATCGAAGAAAAACGCATCGACAACCTGACTCGACGCTTCAGCTACAACCTCGGCGGGCATCTGACCCAGGTCGACGAAACCGGCTACGGCGAACGCGGCGAACGACCACAGCGTCGTACCGAATTCGAGCGCGACAGCATTGGCCGGCTGCTGGCCAAACTCAATGGCGATGCCCGTCAGGATTACGTGTACGACGACGCTGATCGCCTGCTGTCGATCCAGCGCCTGCCGACCGGGCAGGGCAAGCAACTGGGTGTCAGCGAAGAAACACTCGAGTTCTCCTACGACCTGCTCGGCCGATTGGTCCAGGAGACCACGGCGCAAGGCGCCTTGTCCTACGAATACGATCCACTGAGCAACCTCACCACCCTGACGTTGCCCACCGGCCAACACCTCAATCACCTGTACTACGGCAGCGGCCATCTGCAT
>NZ_CATKPU010000030.1:0-27648 GCF_949767825.1 Pseudomonas sp. IT-P258
TTTATGACTGTGAGAATCGCTTGGTCAAGGCCGAGACGCTGGTCAACGGCAAGCTGGAAAGTACCGGTTCTTATCGGTACGACAGCCTGGGGCGGCGGGTTGCCAAGGTTTCAGAGGTCAAGGGTAAAACCGAGCAGAAGCACTTTCTGTGGCAAGGCCTGCGGATGCTGCGTGAGGAGCGTCCGGGGCAAAGCAGCCTGTACCTGTATGAGCCGGGGAGTTATGCGCCGTTGGCGCGGGTGGATCAGGCGGAAGACCTTTACCTGTTCAGTTCAGGGCAAACCGTATTCACTGGCCTGATCACCAACCTGGCGTATCGGCGTAATGAAAGTGAGCCATTTCATCGCGTCATCGAGACGTTGAAAGGCTTTCAGGAATTCCAGCAACTGGTGCGTGAGTTGCATGTTCGCGAGTGTCTGCCGGTTGTGATGAACAAGCTTGAGTCTGACTGCGCAGTGACTTTCAAGTATGTGCCGACCGGGCAGGTCTGGCGCAAGCGAGTCTCGGGGGACTTCCTGAATGTCGTTACACAACCGATTATTGTGACACGCGAGTTTCTGGAAGTTGAAGGACGTAAAGTCCCGGTGTCGACCCTTGCTTCAATTGATTTAAATGCCTGGAGTGAAAAGGTCACTCTAAAAGACGCAGCCGGGAATCAGATGCTGTCAACGCTGTGCACCGGGATCATGAGTCATGACCTGTTTCTCACCACTCTGGATGTGCTGCTGGATGCTCAGCGGGCAAGCAGGGATGAGACTGCCCCTACTCTGGCCTGAGGATCTCAGTCCTCCGCCAGGCTGACCATTACAAAAAAACCGGCTGATCAGGCCGGTTTTTTTGTGGGGCGGTAGTAAAGCAATTTATTCAGGCAGTGCGATTCTGGATCAGACGATCCGAGCCGCCTTCAGCGACGCGGTTTTGCAGGAGCTTGTCGGAACCACCTTCAGCGACGCGGTTTTGCAGGAGCTTGTCAGAGCCACCTTCAGCGACGCGGTTCTGCAGCAGTTTGTCAGAGCCACCTTCGGCCACACGATTCTCGATCAGGCGGTCGGAACCACCCTCTGCCACACGGCTTTCAATCAGACGATCCGAGCCGCCTTCAGCGACCACAGGTTGAGCAGACGTAGCGGCAAAAGCGTTAACTGCGAAAACCGAGAAAGCGATGCTGAGGAGGGTCTGGCGTTTCATGATCATGTGCTCCGGGGTACTTATGGGTTGGTATGGAGCAGATGTTACGCCGTGGATTTTTTAAGAGAACTTCATTGAATCAATGGTGACTATCGACGCAGTCAATGGATGATTCGGTGTTCTTTACGGGATCGAGCTTGCTCCGGGCGGCGTTCCGACGAACTTCAACTCAACCAGCTGGGAAAGATTGCTACACCGGTTAGAACGTTTATTTCTTTACGGTATTTGAATAGATGCAATCTGCATATCCATAACCGAATAATCCGCGTCATGTTTTTTACCTTGTCCGTGATCGAATCGGATCGTTCGTCACAGCAGAAATAATCCTCCTGCCTGCCTCGTTAAGCCTGTCGCGACATCGACTTTGGCTGTTTGATCGCCAGCTTGTCGCGCTCGGCCGATTCCCTAGAATCCGCCTCCATCAGCTTCGTCCAATTATCCAGTCCTTTAGGGAACAACACCATGATGAATGCCATGCAGATGCAAATGCCGATGAACGCCAACATGCCAATGATGTCGATGATGGGCATGCCGATGATGATGGCGACCATGTCCTGCGACATGATGGACGACGGCATGATGTGCAAGATGATGCCGGCCGCTGGCATGGACATGGCCATGTTCAGGAACAGCGCTGAAATGATGCAGTTGATGATGAACTGCGGCATGCCGATGATGATGCACTGCGGCAACATGAGCATGATGTGCATGTCCCCGGCGAGCATGGCCATGCCGATGATGAACATGATGATGTCGATGCCGGTGATGGGCATGCCGATGCCGTCGATGAAGTGCGTGATGGAATGCACGCTCATGGCGGACTGCATGATGTGCAAAATCATGCCGATGGCCGGCATGAACATGGACATGATGAAAAACTGCTGTGCCCTGATGATGAAAATGATGAACGACTGCAGCATGCCGATGATGATGAGCTGCAACGGCATGCCGCTGATGTGCTGCACCTGCTGATCCCTGCACTGTACCTGTACCTGTAGGAGCGAGCCTGCTCGCGATGGACGTCAACGATGACGCGGGTTTTCTGAAAAAACGCGTCAGCCTTGAGCCCATCGCGAGCAGGCTCGCTCCTACAAGAAGGCGGTATCAGTCCAGGCGTTCGGGGTAGGTCACCACAAGATAGGCCACGGCCTCACTGTCGGCGGGGTTGCGATAGCGGTGGGGCTGGTCGGCGTAAAACAGGATCGAGTCCCCCGTGGATAGCAGGTAACGTTCATCGTTGACGCTGATTTCCAGGACACCCTGCGCCACCACCAGGTTTTCCTGGACACCAGGGCCATGGCCCTGCGACTGGTCCTCTCCCAACGCGCTCAGGCGCAGCTCGTAGAATTCCGATTGGCGCGCCACGTCAAAGGGGAACAGGGCGCGGCTGACAAAAGCGCCGTTGGCGCTGACCAGGCGTTTGCTCTGGCTCGCCGACAATAGGGCCACACCTTCGAAGGCCCGATGTTCCAGAAACGCCGCCACCGATACCTTCAAGCCTTTGGCTATTTTGCACAGCACCTTGATGGACGGCACACTGCGCCCCGATTCGATTTGCGCCAGCATGGCGCGGCTCACGCCGCACTGTCGGGCCAGGGCATCAAGGGACAGATGGCGCTTGCTGCGCAGACGCAGCAGGTTTTGTCCGACCCGTTCGCAGATCGGGTCCTCTTCCGGGGCATCCGGATTGTTCAGATCCAGCACAGGCTCGTCCGCGCTTATCAGAAAGCGCGAGGGTTCGTACGCGTTCACGCCTGACGTGTCTCGGTAGACCGAGACGCCTGAACCCACTGCAATGCCTGTAGTCCGGCGTTGCGTGCGTACATCTCCCACATGGCCCGTGCCCGTTGCTGAGCTTGTTTGCGTTTGCGGTAGCTGGCGAAATCGATGAGGTTGTCAGTCGGATTCATGGGGCACTTCACTGTGGTGATGAATGACGGGATGACTGGAGAGTACGCTTCTATTTTTATAACGATAAATACTGAATTTTTATTTGTTAATTCGTTTTGGTTCTTATTGGTGAAGGATTTTCAGGTTGTATGAAGCATCTTTTATATTCTAAAAAGATATAAACATGTAATTATATATTCCTTTTGGTGTTGGCTGATGCGGTGCATCTTGAGGTCATGCCCATCCATGCGGATGGTCTCGACGCCAGACAGGAAGCCTTATCATGACCATCAAAGCGATCAACGTCCGTAACCAGTTCAAGGGCGTCATCAAGGAAATATTCGAAGGCGAAGTGGTCTCCGAAATCGACGTGCAAACCGCCTCCGGGATCGTCACTTCCGTGATTACCACGCGTTCGGTGCGCAGCCTGGAGTTGAAGGTGGGCAGCGAGGTGATTGCCTTCGTCAAGTCCACGGAGGTCTCCATTGCCAAGCTTTGAAAGCCTGAATCATTGGTAGATAACGGATGATCTGCCGGTTTAAAAAAACCATGAAAAAACCCGGCTGATCAGGCCGGGTTTTTGTTGGGTGTTGTGGTGACGCGGTTTGTTTATGCGACGCGGTTCTGCAGCAGTTTGTCGGAGCCACCTTCAGCGACGCGGTTCTGCAGCAGTTTGTCGGAGCCATCCGCAGCGACGCGGTTTTCGATCAGGCGGTCGGAACCACCCTCGGCCACACGGCTTTCAATCAGACGATCCGAGCCGCCTTCAGCGACCACAGGTTGAGCAGAGGTAGCGGCAAAAGCGTTAACTGCGAAAACCGAGAAAGCGATGCTGAGGAGGGTCTGGCGTTTCATGATCGTGTGCTCCGGGGTGCTTATGGGTTGGTATGGAGCTGATGTTACGCCGTGGATTTTTTAAGAGAACTTCATTGAGTTAATGGTGACTATTGATGCAGTCAATGGATGATTCGCTAATCCCTGTGGGAGCGAGCTTGCTCCGGGCGGCGTTCCGACGATGGCGGTGTGTCATTCAACATTGATGGTGCCTGGTACTACGCTATCGCGGGCAAGCCCGCTCCCACAGGTTTTTGCAGTGAACACAGGGTTCCAGGTGTCAGCGGGAGATGAGGCCGTGATCCAGGGCGTACTTGACCAGCGCTGCCGGCTTGTCGATGTTGAGTTTGCGCCGGATGCTCAGGCGATGGGTTTCCACCGTGCGCACGCTGATGTCCAGTTCCCGGGCCATTTCCTTGTTGTTCAAGCCTTGCGCCATCTTCGACAGGACCTGGCTTTCCCTCGGAGTCAGTTCGTTGTCGGTGTTGCGGTCGGCGATCAGTCGCTGGGCGATTTCGGCGCTGTAGAAGGTTCCGCCGCTGGTGATGGCTTCGATGGCGGCGATGATTTCCCGGGACGGGGCGTTCTTCAGCACGTAGCCGCTGGCGCCGGAGCGCACCGACTCGCTCACGTATTCGTAATTGTCGTACATGCTCAGCACCAGCACCTTGAGCGACGGGTACTGGCTGCGCAGCACGCGGGTCAGTTCCAGGCCGTTCATGTCTGGCAGGCTGATGTCGACCAGCAGCAGGTCGGGCTGGCAGCGTCCGACCATTTCGATGGCCTCGGCGCCGTTTTCCGCTTCGCCGACCATTTCCAGGGGCGACATCACGGCCAGCAGCGCCTTGATGCCGTCGCGGACCAGGGAGTGATCGTCGACCAGGGCGACGCGGATCGGGGAGGGCAGGTTCATCGCAATATTCACTCTTGTAGTTTTGCGCGGGCTCAGCGTTTTACCGCAGGTTTCATTGGCAGCCGCACGTCCAGCTCGCTTCTGCCCGGCATCGAAATCAGATCGAAGCGCCCGCCAAAATGTTCGACGCGTTCGCGGATGTTACGCAAGCCAATGCCGGCCTGACGACGTTCGACCTGGGCGACGTTGAAACCGATACCGTCATCGACCACCGTCAGCCGCACGGACTCGTCGCAGCCGCGCAGTGTAATGGACACGTTTTTCGCCTGCGCGTGGCGTTCGATATTGGTCAGGCCTTCCTGGACGATGCGGAACAGCGAAACCGCCGCGCCGTCGACCAGCAGGCAGTCGAATTCATTTTCGTCATAGGTCACGGTCAACCCGCTGCGCTGCTCGAATTCGGCGGCCAGTTGGCCGATGGCCGCCGGCAGGCCGAGGGTGTCGAGCAAGGAGGAGCGCAGGTCATGGGAGAGGCTGCGCACTTCACCGATGGCATCGCCCAGGCGCTCGGTGGCGTCTCTGAGCGCGTTCAAACCCTTGTCGTCGGCTTGTCCGCGTTCCAGCAGATGGCTGGCCAGTTCGAACTGGAACTTGATCGAGACCAGCACCTGGCTGATGCCGTCGTGCAACTCGCGGGACACCCGGGATCGTTCTTCTTCCTGCAGGCTGACGATGCGCTGGGTCAGGCGCTGCAGTTTTTTGTCCGCCAGCCGATGTTCGCTGACGTTGAGGGTCATGCCCGTGGCGAACACGAACAGCACCGCGACGAGGGCGACCACGGCAATCGCCATCATGGTCTTGCGGATGCCCATGGCCACTTCGGCACGGGCTTGTTGGGTGGCGCGTTCGACGTCTTCGAGGTAGATGCCGGTGCCGAGCATCCAGCCCCAGCGATCGAGCATCACTACGTAGGCGAGCTTGTCGGTCACCTGGCCGGAGGAGGGCTTGTTCCAGGCGTAGCGTTGAAAGCCTTCGCCCGATTGCGCGCTTTGCAGCAGCGCCTGGATCACCGGCAGGCCGTGGGGGTCTTTCATGTCCCACAGGTATTGGCCCACCAGTTCCGACTGGCGCGCGTGCATCAGGCTGCGGCCTTCGTGGTCGTAGACGAAGAAGTAGCCGTTGATGCCGAAGCTGAGCTTGCGCAGTTCTTCCAGCACTTGTTGCTGGGCGTGGGCATTGCCGTGGCCGTCGTCGTACAGGGGCGCGATCAGGCTCTGGGCCATTTCCACGTAGTTTTTCAGCTCCGCGCGCTTGCTCGCCAGAATGCTGTCTTCGATCAGTTGCGCCTGTTGATCGCCCAGTTGGCGGTTGAGGGAAATCACCAGCGCGCAGATGACGGCAATGGCCAGCACCAGCGGCAAAATCCCGAGGGCGACGATCTTGTGTTTGAGCTGCATGTTGACTCCTGCCCGCGCGAAGGCTCGGGATCATATGCCAAAGAGGCGCTGGGCTTGTAGCGTTGCTGGACGGAATGACCGGTTGGGAGTGTGCAAAACCTGTGGGAGCGAGCTTGCTCGCGATGAGGGAGGCACATTCGGAAGTGATGTGGCTGAAAGTCCGCTATCGTCGGAACGCCGCCCGGAGCAAGCTCGCTCCCACATTTGATCGGGGATGGCCCCGGATCCGGTGGTCAACCCACAGGAGATCGGTGTCATCTACGTAGAACTACGTAGAGACCACGTACGTAGTAACGCGGATTTATTTGTGGACGGCATGCGCGGATATTGGGCCAGCTCCGCATCGCGGACACAATTATAAAAATTACCGCCGCAGTCACTGGCTGTCGGCAGGAGACACGCTATGCCCCGTCTGGCTAAACACCTCGCCTGGTTTGCCGTGGCTGTCCTGGGAGCGATTGCGCTGAGTGTCGTGGCCCTGCGCCGCGGCGAAGCGATCAACGCCCTGTGGATCGTAGTCGCAGCCGTCGCCATCTACCTTGTTGCCTACCGCTATTACAGCCTGTTCATCGCCAATAAAGTGATGCAGCTCGACCCCAATCGGGCCACGCCGGCTGTGCTCAATAACGATGGTCTGGACTATGTTCCGACCAACAAGCACGTACTTTTCGGTCACCACTTCGCGGCCATTGCCGGCGCGGGGCCTTTGGTCGGCCCGGTGTTGGCGGCGCAGATGGGCTACCTGCCCGGCACGCTGTGGCTGATTGCCGGCGTGGTGCTGGCCGGTGCCGTTCAGGACTTCATGGTCCTGTTCATGTCAACCCGCCGCAACGGCCGTTCCCTGGGCGACATGGTCCGTGAAGAAATGGGCCGCATCCCCGGCACCATCGCGCTGTTCGGCTGCTTCCTGATCATGATCATCATCCTCGCGGTGCTGGCGCTGATCGTGGTCAAGGCCCTGGCCGAGAGTCCTTGGGGGATTTTCACGGTGATGGCGACCATTCCGATCGCGATGTTCATGGGCATCTACATGCGCTACATCCGCCCGGGTCGCATTGGCGAAATCTCGGTAATCGGCGTGCTGTTGCTGCTGGGTTCGATCTGGCTCGGCGGGCAGGTTGCCGCCGATCCGGTGTGGGCCAAGGCCTTCACCTTTACCGGTATCCAGATCACCTGGATGCTGATCGGCTACGGTTTTGTCGCGGCGGTACTGCCGGTGTGGCTGATCCTGGCACCGCGTGACTATCTGTCGACCTTCCTGAAAATCGGCACCATCGTCGCCCTGGCCATCGGCATCCTGGTGACCATGCCCGAGCTGAGAATGCCGGCCCTGACCCAGTTCGTCGACGGTACCGGTCCGGTTTGGAAGGGCGGTCTGTTCCCGTTCCTGTTCATCACCATCGCCTGTGGCGCGGTTTCCGGTTTCCACTCGCTGATTGCTTCCGGCACCACGCCCAAGCTGCTCGCCAGCGAGGGGCATGCCCGCTACATCGGTTACGGCGGCATGCTGATGGAATCCTTCGTGGCGATCATGGCCATGGTTGCCGCTTCAGTGATCGATCCGGGCGTGTACTTCGCCATGAACAGTCCGGCGGCCGTGGTCGGCGGTGATGTGGTGGCCGTTGCGCAAACCGTCAGCAGCTGGGGCTTCGCCATTACCCCGGAAGCCTTGCAAGCCGTAGCCCATGACATCGGTGAAACCACCATCCTGGCCCGTGCCGGTGGTGCGCCGACCCTGGCGGTCGGTATCGCGCAGATCCTGCACAGTGTTCTGCCGGGCGAGAACACCATGGCGTTCTGGTACCACTTCGCGATCCTGTTCGAAGCGCTGTTCATCCTGACTGCCGTGGATGCCGGTACCCGCGCCGGTCGCTTCATGCTGCAGGACTTGCTCGGCTCCTTCGTGCCGGCGCTCAAGCGCACCGAATCCTGGACCGCCAACCTGGTTGCCACCGCCGGTTGCGTGGCCATGTGGGGTTATCTGCTGTACCAGGGCGTGATCGATCCACTGGGCGGCATCAACACCTTGTGGCCGCTGTTCGGCATCTCCAACCAGATGCTGGCCGGTATCGCGCTGATGCTCGGCACCGTGGTGCTGATCAAGATGAAGCGCCAGCGTTATGTGTGGGTGACCTTGCTGCCGGCCGTGTGGCTGCTGATCTGCACCACCACCGCAGGCTTCATCAAGCTGTTCGACGCCAACCCGGCGATCGGCTTCCTGGCCCTGGCGAAGAAGTACAGTGATGCCCTGGCCAATGGTCAGGTGCTGGCCCCGGCCAAGAGCATCGACCAGATGCAGCACGTGATCTTCAACGCCTACACCAACGCGACCCTGACTGCGCTGTTCCTGTTCGTGGTGTTCAGCATCCTGTTCTTCGCACTCAAGGTCGGCATCGCTGCCTGGGGCACCAAGGAACGCACGGACAAGGAAGCGCCATATCAAGCGCTGCCGGATGCCTGATCATGTTCAATGACCTGAGTCGCCTCGGTAAATACCTCGGTCAGGCCGCGCGCCTGATGGTCGGCATGCCCGACTACGACAACTACGTCGAGCACATGCAGACCAAGCACCCGGACAAACCGCTGATGGACTACGAGGCGTTCTTTCGGGAACGCCAGGAAGCCCGTTACGGCAGTAAAGCCGGACCGAAGTGCTGTTGAGTGAGACAAAAAACCGGCTGAAACAGGCCGGTTTTTTATTGGGTGCAGTAACGGCCTGGACATTTCGGGGGCCGTGGCGATTCGAATCGTCGCCACCACTTTTGTCCCGGGTCATGGAAGCTTTGCAAACCTCCTGACTGATTTGAGCTGTTTATCAGCTATCTCCCCCAGATGAAGCGACAGTTTCCCCGTCCGGTACTTTAATGGATGGTCTGGAGCAACTGATCACTGGGCTGTCATAGCCTCAAGGCTATGGATCCCATACCGAAAAGCTATTTCTTCAATCGGTGATCCGGATCCACGCTTAAGGATGGTTAGCTGAAAACAAAATCAAGAGGAGATGCCATGTCAACTGAATCGAAATGCCCGTTCAATCACGCCGCTGGCGGTGGCACTACGAACCGCGACTGGTGGCCGAACCAACTGAACCTGAAGATCCTGAGTCAACACTCGCCCAAGTCTGACCCGCTGGGAGGCGACTTCAACTACGCCGAAGCCTTCAAGAGCCTGGACTTCCAGGCGCTGAAAAAAGACCTGACTGCGCTGATGACCGATTCCCAGGACTGGTGGCCGGCGGACTTCGGTCACTATGGCCCTCTCTTTATCCGCATGTCCTGGCACGCCGCAGGCACCTATCGCACCGGCGATGGCCGGGGTGGCGCCGGTTCCGGCCAGCAACGCTTTGCACCGCTCAACAGCTGGCCGGACAACGTCAGCCTCGACAAGGCCCGCCGGCTGCTCTGGCCGATCAAGCAAAAGTACGGCAACAAAATCTCCTGGGCCGACCTGATCGTCCTCACCGGCAACGTCGCACTGGAATCCATGGGCTTCAAGACCTTTGGTTTTTCCGGCGGCCGCCCGGATGTCTGGGAACCGGACGAAGACGTCTACTGGGGTTCTGAAAGCAAGTGGTTGGGCGGTGACACGCGTTACGGCAAAGAGGACAAACCGGTACAGAAACCTGGCGACGTCCCGCTCGTGGCCGAGCCGGGGCGAAACGAGGACAGCCGGACCGACGAGGGCCGCAATCTGGAAAACCCCCTCGCCGCGGTGCAGATGGGCCTGATCTACGTCAACCCGGAAGGCCCGGAAGGGCAGCCGGACCCGGTCGCTTCGGCCAAGGACATCCGCGAAACCTTCGGCCGCATGGCGATGAACGATGAGGAAACCGTGGCCCTGATCGCCGGTGGCCACGCCTTCGGCAAGACCCATGGCGCCGGGCCTGCCGACAACGTCGGGCCAGAACCTGAAGCCGCTGGCCTGGATCTGCAAGGCCTGGGCTGGAAGAGCACATTCGGCACCGGCAAAGGGGCCGACACCATCACCAGCGGCCTGGAAGTGACCTGGACCACCACGCCGACCAAGTGGAGCAACAACTACCTGGAGAACCTGTTCGGTTTCGACTGGGAGCTGACCAAGAGCCCGGCCGGTGCCCATCAGTGGAAACCGAAGAACGGCGCCGGTGCCGGGACCATTCCGGATGCCTTTGATCCGTCCAAACGCCGTGACCCGACCATGCTGACCTCGGACCTGGCCCTGCGTTTCGACCCGATCTACGAGCCGATTGCCCGGCGTTTCCTGGCCAATCCCGAGCAACTGGCCGATGCCTTCGCTCGCGCCTGGTACAAGCTCATTCACCGTGACATGGGCCCGCTCTCGCGCTACCTCGGCCCGGAAATGCCGAACGAAGAGTTGCTGTGGCAAGACCCGATCCCTGCTGTCGATCATCCGCTGGTCAATGACAGCGATGTCGCCGTGCTCAAGGGCAAGATTGCGGCCTCGGGGCTGACAGTTTCGCAGCTGGTATCCACGGCCTGGGCGGCGGCTTCGTCTTTCCGTGGTTCCGATAAGCGCGGCGGCGCCAACGGTGGGCGCTTGCGTCTGGCGCCGCAGAAGTCCTGGGAGGCCAACCAGCCAGAACAACTGGCCCGCGTGCTGGCAAAACTCGAAAGCATCCAGAACGAGTTCAACAGTGGCGGCAAGAAAATCTCCCTGGCCGACCTGATCGTGCTCGCCGGTGGCGTGGGCGTGGAACAGGCCGCGAAAAATGCCGGCCACAGTGTGACGGTGCCTTTCACGCCGGGACGCATGGACGCCAGCCAGGAACAGACCGATGTCGACTCCTTCGGTTTCCTTGAACCGATCGCCGACGGTTTCCGTAATTACCTGAAGCAACAGTACCGTGTGCCGGCCGAAAAACTGCTGATCGACAAGGCACAACTGCTGACGCTCAGCGCCCCGGAAATGACGGTATTGCTGGGTGGGCTACGGGTATTGAACGCCAATGTCGGCCAGAGCAAGCACGGCGTCTTCACCTCACGGCCGGAAGCCTTGACCAATGACTTCTTCACCAACCTGCTCGATATGGGGGTGGAGTGGAAGCCCGTGTCGGATGCCCAGCAAGAGTTTGAAGGGCGTGATCGCAAGACCGGTGCAGTGAAGTGGACGGGGACCCGGGTTGACCTGGTCTTTGGTTCCAATGCGCAGTTGCGTGCGTTGGCCGAGTTCTATGCCACCGCCGATGCGCAGCAGCAGTTCGTCAAGGACTTCGTCGCTGCGTGGACCAAAGTGATGAACCTGGATCGTTTCGATCTGAAATAGGGGAGGTTGTCGTAACGTTGGTATTGCCGGCAAAAGTCTCCCGGCTCGCCCTCCGGCTCCTGCATCGGCGGAGGGCATTCATCGACCATAAACCTTGGCGATCGTGGTCCATTCTTTGTGGGCGAGTTGCTTGGCTACCCACATTGGATTCTCGCCCGCAGATAACCTTTATCTATCCGGTTTCTGGTCCGCCAGGTAGTTATTGGTCGATCCATATCAGGCACAACGCTGCGGCAGCGCTGAACATGATTGACTGTCGAGTTGGACTTTCTCCGACGAACGATATCAATTAAATAAAAAGGCCCGCTGATTAGGCGGGCCTTCTTTATTACGCCAGAGCTTTGTGCTCTTTCTGTAGTTCCGGCTCTGTTGCCGGCAGCGCGTAACTGTCAGTGAAGTTTTTCTGTGGACGCTCGCGGCTACCACCTTCGGCCACCATCCGGATAACTTTCCGCGCCGGCTCTTCAATGCAGTGATACAGGAACATGGAGAAGGCCAGGATGATTGGAATCTCATACTTCAGATCCATCATGCCAAACAGCTTGCGCTCAACAAACAGCACCATGATGTGGCACATGTACAAACTGAAGCTGATTTTTCCAAGATAGACCGATACAGGGTTGGAGTAACCCCAAATCGGTCCAGCCCGGAACAGGCTCGCAATCATCACGATTACCAGGAACGGGAAGGCCAGATCGAAGTAATACTGAATGCTGGTCATCCAGAACATCAGCAAGATCAGCGGGGCAATCGCCATTGCAGTGATTCGCCAGAGTTTGGAGTCCGGCAGATCGTGGCACACCTGGTAGGCGCAGTACCCAGCAACAAAGTAGGTTATGCACTTGATGGTCCAGACGCCATTGGCCAGCATATTCGGCTGCAGGTAGGGCGCGTACAGCGCCAGACCAATCAGCAGTAGAGCGAAAGGAATCTTTCCCCACTTCCGCGTGAAATAGGCGACGAAAGGAAAGGTCAGGTATGCGGCCCACTCGCAGCTGATCGACCACGAAGGTTGATTAAACGTCAGGTCGGACGTTACTCCCCACGCATGAAAAAGGAACAGGTTCGCGTAAAACGTTAACGCAGTGTCAACAGGCGACCATTCATACAGCCTGTGCATTGGCAGGATGAATGCCGTGATAACCAGCATAAAGAGGTGCACCGGGTAGATGCGTGCAAGCCTGGCCACCCAGAAGTTGATAGCCTCTTTTGGCCTCAGGCTGTTTCCAAAGTCTTTCCCGTGGACATAGGCCAGGATGAAGCCCGACAAAATGAAGAACACGTCGACCCCAAGGCCTCGGGTATGAAACAGAAAAGCGAAAGGGCCGTATGGGGTGGCAAGGTCGCCGTATCGGATGTGAAGAAGCAGGACTGACAAGGCAGCGAATCCCCGCAGTCCTGTCAGATTTTGTATGTGTGCGGCGCGCATTTCAGCACTCCATTGCTAGGTATTACAGGTCTGGCCTGCCGGAAAGGCGGCGATTACATCACAGCCCGGATACAAAGGAAACGCAGGACTATCGACGAATAGCCTCGATGCAGGCACTGCGCCACTTTCTTCAATGTAAGTTGTAAGATACAAGACACAAAGCCCGCCACTGAGCGGGTATTTTTTTGCCTGGAGAAAAGTAATGACCGTATCCGAGAAAGACCGCGACATCCTCGCTCGCACGCTGTGGGGGGAGGTCCGCGGCGAATCCCTGGCCGGCCAAATTGCCGTGGCCTGGACCATCTGTAACCGGGTGAACGACGGCAAGGACAAGTCTTGGTGGGGGGAGGGCTATGCCGGCGTGTGCCAGAAACCCTACCAGTTCAACTGCTGGAACAGGACCGACCCAAACTTCGCCTCGCTGAGTGGCGCCAAACAGATTTCGTTCCGTGAGCTCGCGCAGGCGCGGATTGCCGCTGATCAGGTGATCGATGGAAAGGTGCCTGATCCCACCGGCGGTGCCACCCATTACTACGCGACCACCATGCCGAAGCCTCCAGCCTGGGTGAAAGGCGCCAAGGAGACGTTGAGGTTCGGTTACCACGTGTTCTTCAAGGATGTGTCATGACCGCGTTCAGCAGATTGTCCCGTGTATTGGATGCGAGTGATTATGTTCGGTCGGAAGAATGCCGGAGATGGGCGCTTCCGATCCGTAGCAGGCACCAACTCAACGGCCACTGGTATGGATGAGCCAGGCTATGAAAGCCGCGAAAGGAGCCAACAATACCAAGCAGCCGACGGCGACGGCACAGCCCCAAGCAAAACCGCTTTCTCCCTTGAAACGGCCGCCACTAAGCAAGCCCAGCACGTAAACGCCAATGCGATGAGCCAACAGGTTGATTACGATGTCGAAGATGAACTCCATTTTTGATCCGCGTATTTCCTTGTCGGTTTTTCTACGCACATCCGAAAGACTATTCTGGTCGATGGAATGCTTAAGTAGCTGTTGCGATTGGCCATTTCTCGCCAAGCTTGGAGTCACCATAGGTTTTGATGACCTCAGAGATGATGACTTGATAACCGGCAAGCCAATTTTCCTGGGCAGCCTTTGCCTCCAGGTGACGGGGATGCTCAACCAATATCTGAAGTGCTTCGAGAGAACTCCAGTAGTACACATTGGAGAAGAGGCCAGTCTGTGGATTCTCCCAAGCTTCTTCGCCAAGGTAACCAGGGATCGATTTTGCGATTGCAGCGATTTCCTGATCGAGTCGGTGGAAGGCTTCATCAAACTGCTTTTTGGCAAAGATGAACGTTGAAGAGTACATAGGCTTTGCTCCTTTCGCGGCGTTTGGTTGCCGATGATTGGACTGACCGGACTTGGGTATGCCTCAAACCTATGCTAGCTGGTTGGCTTCCCAGCTATCAGTAGACGATGCATCTGGCGTAATGTTTTCCGCCGATTGTGTCTGATAGCGTTCCTTGTCCATGCGTAACTCCTTGTTCGGCTTGAGTGTCGCGCTAGAAACGCGACATGAGGTGAGGAGGAAAAGCGACATGACTTTTGCGCCCATTACTGGCGCATTAGCGGCGCGCCCATGGTCTGCTTTTGGCCGTTTTCTGCCTGTGGTGACCGGCAGAAAACGACCCACGCTGTGTAAAAACGCAGGCACTGTTTTGAAGTCTGCGTCGCTACGTAAAATCTGCCAGTGATTGGTTAATCAGCGGACCTGAAATTTGCGTAGGAATGCGATTTTCATTCAGGTTCTGACCATCAAACCTGTTCTAAAACGTTTTTACACAGCCTCGACCAAAAGCGGCCGGTGGTACGGCCGTAATGAGATTAGGTAGTGACTGCAAAAATAGGGGCGATTCACGTTTAAATCGAAATTTCGCAAAACCGTGGTCTGCCCCTTATTGGCGGGCGGTAATTTGCTACCTGCGCCCCCTGTATTCCGGAGGACGCGTTTCAGCCTATTGCGATTCGCCGCCAGAGGTAGTCGTCGTAGTTTTCAAGTATTGATCCAGCGGTATCAGCAGATTTTTGGCTTGGCCTAGCTCATCCGAAAGTGTCTGGGCTGTTGTGATCATGTTGGCGGTTAAACCCCTGGTCGCTGCAATGTTACTTTTGGCTTTATTTGTGGGCGAGTTGTCCATGGTTGCCGACTGTATAAGCAGAGCCAGGCCCAGATTTTTGTCCACCTTCACGCCATCGCCGCGCATATAGAGCATGCCCAGATTACCGACGGCGAGCGCATCGCCTTGCGCTGCTGCCTTGCGATACCACTGATTGGCCTGCGCAAAGTCCACGGCAGTGCCACGACCGTTTTCATACAGCACACCGAGATTGTATTGCGCGTTGGAGTTGCCTTGCTGCGCAGATTTTTCATACCAACTAATTGCTTGTGTTTCGTCCTTGGCAACCCCGATGCCCTGCTCGTACATTAGAGCCACATTGAACTGGCCATCGGCGTTGCCTGTGTCCGCAACGGTGCTAAATTCCTTAAATGCCAGCGGCAAGTCACCGGCTTGATAGGCCGTAACACCTTCCTCTAAGCCGGCTTGCGCCGGTCCGCTCAGGAAGCTGAAGATCGTCACGAGCGCTAGGGCTGTGGTGGAGTGAAGTATTCGATTCATCGCTATCATGTGAAAGTCTCTGGTTCGTTGGTGAAGACCGCTGATCTATGATTAACACTTCTAATGACAACCAGAGGCGGACCACAGCTTAGGCTGTTACGGTTTAATCGTGGTCTATCCGTCGATACTACTGCCCTCACATCTTTTTCGCGAAACTTCTCCGGTCTTACCGGTCACCTCTCGCTACAGCCCAATGCCAAGCCTTCGCCCCGCAATTCTGCAAGTTGCGACCGGCTGTTTCTGGCCGATTTCTGCCTTCCACAATCGGCTGAAATCGACCCAGGCTGACGGTGGCGACAAACAAAAAATCGGCCGATAGCTGTCCGTCACGAAGGGCCGCAGTCAACTGATGCAGTCATTTGTGATCGTCAAGCGGATGCCAAAAAGTAAGGACCACCGTCGAGAGCTAGTCCTGCCACCGGAGTCCAAATTGGAAAGTATGTCATCCACTGTTCTGTCCTAGCCTGCTTACCCAAGTGATGGGAAGCGACGACCGGACAAGCGAAGTGGCAAATGGCTATATACACTGAGTGCCACTCTCTGTGCGGCCGGGCTCTGGAAGGTTGCAAGCGGGCGCTCTACGGCGACAGCGATGCGGACAGCACAGCCGAGTTTGTCACCCGGTTCACCGGCGCAAGCACCTTGGCCATGAGCGAACTGAATGAAAATGAGTGCTGAACTAAGTGGCCTCGACGAATTTCGATGTTATGCCCGGCGGCTTCATCTCGCCTGTTACTGATGACAAATAACAACACCGCCGCGTGGGTTGCCACTTGCGGCCCTGCATAAAGGAAAAATCCCACATGGCCGTGATAACAGGCACTACGAGCAATGATGATCTATTGGGGACAAGTGAGGCCGACAGCATTACCGGCCTGGCGGGGGATGACATTCTCGACGGCGGTGGTGGTCAGGATACGGCTATCTATTCGGGCAACGCCGGCGACTACCGCTTCGGATGGAGCAACGGCCAACTGACGGTCACCGACCTGAATGTCGTTGGTGGCGATGAGGGTACCGATTACCTGCGCAATATCGAAAGCCTGCAATTCGCCGACAGGGTTCTGAGCGTCAACGCAGGCGGTGAAAGCCGGGTCAGTACGCTTGCGCAGTCAACTCAGGACAGTATCTCCATTACCGGACTGGCCGACGGTGGGTGGCTGGTGTCCCTGGAGTCCATTGATCAAACCTATGGGAACGATATTGTAATCCAACGCTACAGTGCAGCAGGCGAAAGGTTGGGCGATGAGATTACTGTCGCCTCTTCGCAACGCGCTCAGGGATATTCCGATGTCGCCGGGCTGGCTGACGGTGGCTGGGTGGTTACCTGGTTCTACACTGGGGGGAGTGGTGACATCTATGCCCGGCGGTTCAGCGCGGCTGGTGATCCCATGGGCGATGAATGGCGCGTCAATACCCACACGGCTGAAAGCCAGGACAGCCCGGCTGTTACAGCACTGAATGACGGTGGTTGGGTGGTGGTATGGATGTCCCGGGACGTCGCTGGCAATAACTTCACGATCGAGGCCCAACGCTATGACGCAGCGGGCATCGCTGTGGGGGGTGAAACCCAGGTCAACACGACGACAGGGGATAATCAGATCGCACAGTACAGCACTGACGTGACGGCCCTGAAGAACGGTGGCTGGCTGGTGACCTGGCATGCGACTCACCCAGGCGAAAGCCGCTTCGATATCTATGCCCAGCGTTACGATGCAACCGGTAACAGGGTAGGCAGCGAAACTCAGGTAAACACCAATACGCTTAATGACCAGTACATTCCTGCGGTCACGGCCTTGAACGATGGTGGCTGGCTGGTGAGCTGGTCATCCTTCAGCGTAGCTGCCAATGGTAGCGATATCTACTTCCAGCGCTATGACGCCAATGGTCAGGCGGTCGGCGGTGAAACTCTCGTCATAAACAGCCCTCACTATGCCACTCAGTCACAGAGTTTCTCCGATGTAACGGCATTGGCTGATGGCGGCTGGGTGGTGACCTGGGAAGCGGGCGGCGAACAGGATGGCAGTGTGATGGCTATCTATGCCCAGCGCTACAACGCCGCGGGCCAAGCCGTCGGTGGCGAAACGCTGGTCAACACCACCACCGACGGCTATCAGGTTGCCGCCAAGGTCACGTCTCTGGAAGACGGCGGCTGGGCAGTGACCTGGATGTCTATAGGACAGTCCAGTCATGTCAATGACGGCGTCTATGTCCAGCGCTTCAGTGCCGATGGCACCGCGGTACGACTGGAGGTCACTGGCGGGAGCGGTGATGACACGCTGAACGGTCAGGGTAACATGCTGTTGGCCGGGGGCACTGGCAATGATACTTATGCAGTGGGCGATAGCCTGATTCAACTTCGTGAAGAACTGGGTGCCGGCACTGACACGGTCAAGTCGGCTGTGAGCTGGGTGCTGGGAGCCAACCTGGAGAACCTGACGCTTACAGGGACTTCGACGATCAATGGCACCGGTAACGGCCTCGCCAACACGCTGACCGGTAACGCCGCCGCCAATACGCTCAACGGCGGTGCCGGCGCCGATGTGATGAGCGGCGGCCTGGGCAATGACATCTACTACGTCGACCATGCCAGCGACGTGGTCAACGAAACCTCCGCCACCGGCGGCGTCGACACCGTCGTTTCCAGCGTCAGTCGCACCCTCGGCAACTACCAGGAGAACCTGACCCTCACGGGCAGCGCGGCGCTCACAGGCACGGGCAACAGCCTCGCCAACACGCTGACCGGCAACGCCGCCGCCAATCACCTCTACGGCGGTGCCGGCAATGACTTTTTAAATGGCGCCGCAGGTATCGACAGGATGACGGGCGATGAGGGTTCCGACATCTACTACGTCGACAACGCGGCTGACGTCGTGGTTGAAACCAATGCCACGGCCAGCACCGGCGGCAGCGACACGGTCTACAGTTTTCTCAGCGCCTACACCCTCGCTGCCAATGTCGAGAATGGGCGTGTCCTCGCCACCGGAATCGCCGGCCTGACGGGTAACGGCCTCGACAACACCCTCTATGCCGGGGTCGGCAACAACGTCCTCAATGGTGGCACCGGCGTCGATACCGCCTCCTACCTCTATGCCACCAGCGCAGTCACCGTCAGCCTGGCCGTGACCACGGCCCAGGCCACCGTCGGATCAGGCGCCGACACCCTGATCGCTATCGAAAACCTCACCGGCTCCAGCTACAACGACACGCTCAGGGGCAACGCCGCCGCCAACCTGCTGAGCGGTGGTGCCGAAAACGATACGCTCGACGGTGGTGCGGGCAATGACGTTTTGAATGGTGGCACTGGCGCCGACGGGATGACGGGCGGTGATGGCTCCGACCTCTACTACGTCGACAACGCTAGCGACGTCGTGGTGGAAACCAATGCCACGGCCAGCACCGGCGGCAGCGACATGGTCTACAGCTCTCTCGGCGCCTACACCCTCAGCGACAATGTCGAGAACGGTCGCCTCCTCGCCACCGGGGGCGCCGCCCTCACGGGCAACAGCCTTAACAACACCCTCTATGACGGGACCGGTAATAACGTCCTCAATGGCGGCACCGGTGTCGACTCTGCCTCCTGGCTCTATGCCGGCAGCGCCGTCACCGTCAGCCTGGCCGTGACCACGGCCCAGGCCACCGGCGGCTCAGGCGCCGACACCCTGATCGCCATCGAAAACCTCATCGGCTCCAACTACAACGACAAACTCACGGGCAACGCCGCGGCTAACTTGCTCAACGGTGGCAGCGGTAACGATACGCTCGACGGTGGGGCGGGCAATGACGTTCTGGATGGCGGCGCAGGCCTCGACCGGATGACCGGCGGCGATGGGTCTGACCTCTACTACGTCGACAATACGGGTGACGTCGTGGTTGAAACCAATGCAACGGTCGGCACCGGCGGCAGCGACACGGTCTTCAGTTCCCTCAGCGCCTACACCCTCGGCGCCAATGTCGAGAGTGGTCGCCTCCTCGCCACCGGAGACGCCGGCCTGACGGGCAACAGCCTCAACAACACCCTTTATGCCGGCGCCGGCAACAACGTCCTCAATGGCAGCACCGGTACCGACACGGCGTCCTACGCCTATGCCGGTAGCGCAATCACCGCCAGCCTCGCCGTGACCACGGCCCAGGCCACCGGCGGCTCAGGTTCCGACACCCTGATCGCCATCGAAAACCTCACGGGTTCCAACTACAACGACAGGCTCACGGGCAACGCCGCCGCCAACCTGCTGAACGGTGGGGGCGGGAACGACATCTTGATCGGCAGTACAGGCAAGGATGTTCTAACCGGTGGCATCGGAAACGACATCTTCGATTTCAACGCCCTCGCTGAAACGGGGCTGACCAGTTCCACCTGGGACATCATCACCGACTTCGTTCGGGGAGCCGACAAGATCGACCTGTCGACGCTCGATGCCAACACGGCGACGACCGCCAATGACGCCTTCAGCTCGGTCATCGGCAGTACCGCTGCTTTCAACGCGGCCGGACAGTTGAAGGTTTCAGGGGGCGTGCTGTATGGCAATACCGATGCCGACAGCGCCGCCGAATTCGCCATCCAGATAGTCGGTCTCAACAGCGCGACCACGGCGGACTTTATACTTTAATTTGCGGATCTGGCATCTGGCAGGGTGACGCGGAGCGGGTCACCCTGGATTTTCCAGACGTATCTGACTGTCTCCTTTTGGGCGTTTTATGCCCGTCGCGAAAGGCAGAAAACGAACCCAAAGCTGACTCTCGCATCTACCCGACGTTATCGACCAACAGCTGCTATTGCCTCTTGATGATTGAGGCACGAAAAACCGACTACGCTGTGAACGGCAAGTTAACAGTGCTGGTTAAAGTGTTTGAACAGCTGCGCCGCCCCGAAATTACTGGAGTTTGTCGATAATGAATATCAAACAGCTTAAAACTTCCACTTTGACGATGGCATTCCTGGGACTGCTGCCATTGTCGACGGTACATGCTCAGTCGGGGCTTACCGCTGAAGAAGCGCATGCCATTGGCATTGATGCCTACACCTATTTCTATCCGCTGTTGTCCATGGATGTCTCCCGCAAACAGTTCACCAACATTGAGCCTGGGAAAGAGTTCGGCAAAGGTCCGGCGAATACGTTCGTGAGCGTTCCGGCCTATCCGCCGGCAAATATGAAAGCGGTAGTTCGCTTGAACTTTGACACGCTCTACTCCTCCGCATGGCTGGACCTTACCAAGGAACCTTTGGTGATCTCCGCACCGGACACCGATGGACGCTATTACCTTCTGCCGATGCTCGACATGTGGACGGATGTCTTTGCCTCCCCCGGTTGGCGGACAACCGGCACCCGTGCGGGCAATTTTCTGGTGACCCCGCCCGGCTGGAGCGGAACTGTTCCGGAGGGCTTTACGCATCTTCCGGCCCCGACGTCTTATGTCTGGGTCATCGGCCGCACCAAGACCGATGGAGAGCCGGATTACGCAGCGGTGCATAAGATCCAGGCCGGTTACAAGGTGACTCCGCTCTCGCATTGGGGCAAGGCTGCGCAGCCGGTCACGGTGCGGATTGACCCGAGCATCGACATGAAAACACCACCCAAGGTACAGGTCGACACCATGCCGGCCGACCAGTACTTTGCATACGCCGCCGAACTTCTCAAGGTCAATCCTCCCCACGACACTGACCAGCCAATCATCGCGCAGATGAAAAAGATTGGTCTTGAACCCGGTAAGAGCTTTGACATCAACAAGCTCGATCCGGCATTGAAGCAAACTCTTGAGAAGGTACCGGCAGAAGCGCAAGAGCTTATGAAATGGAAGATGGAGACGATTGCCCGAGTCACTAACGGCTGGTCGATGAACACCGACACGATGGGCGTCTACGGCAATTACTACCTCAAGCGCGCCATCATTGCGCAACAAGGTCTCGGCGCGAACCTTCCAGAAGATGCAATTTACCCGTTGAACCTCGCTGACGACACCGGCAAACCGCTCGATGGCGCCAACAAGTACACGCTCCATTTCGACAAAAGTAATATCCCACCGATAAACGCATTCTGGTCTGTCACGCTCTATGACGATGAGGGCTTTCAGGTGGGGAACGTGCTCAATCGATTTGCCGTCAGCAGTTGGATGCCGTTCAAAAACAACGCAGATGGTTCCCTTGACCTGTACATCCAAAACGAGAGCCCTGGCAAAGAAAAGGAGGCCAATTGGCTGCCTGCGCCCGAGGGCGCGTTCAATCTGACCATGCGTCTTTATGCACCCAAGCCCGAAGCGCTCAATGGCAAATGGAACCCTCCATCGGTTAAGCGGATATAAACAACCAGAGGTTCGACTGAGTCCAATGCGAAGCAGTTATCGACTAACCGCTTCGTATTGAGCGAGTACAGAGGCAGGGTTCGACGATCGTTTGCCTGGCTGGACTTGCGCGCGGAGCCGATGGTGATCTCGGTGCCGGCGGTGGATAAGCGGCGTTACTACTCGGTGCAGCTAATCGACGGCAACATCTACAACTACGGTTACATCGGCAGCCGTGCCACCGGCAGCGAGCCAGGCGACTACCTGGTGGTCGGTCCCGACTGGAAAGGGGCGCCCCTTCCGGGATCAAGAAAGTCTTCACCTCGACCACTCCTTTCGCCTTGAGCGGCTTTCGGACTCAGTTCTTGAATGCCAAGGACATGCCGAATGTCGAGAAGGTGCAGGCGGGTTACAAGGTCCAGCCGCCTTCCTCTATCAACCCGCGCCGTCTACTGCGCCGAAGATTGCTTTCCTGCCGGCTACCACGGCAGGCATCAAGGCCAACTTCTTCGAATACCTGTCGGCCGCGCTGGACTATGTGCCGCCATCGGCTGAGGACAAGGAGATCCGGGCCAGGCTGGCCAGTATCGGCGTGGGCCCCGGCCGCAGCTTTGAATTCAAAGACCTCTCGTTCGAGCACAAGGCCGTGGTCCTGCTCGGGATGAAGGCCGGTGACGAACAGGTGGACAAGTTCCTCGCGGGCGGGACGAAGAAAATCAACGGCTGGAGCGTCGGCGCGTTCTTCGGCGACCAGGCGTTCTACAAAGGCGACTGGCTGAAGCGGGCTGGCGCCGCGAAGGGCGGCATTTACGGCAACGACGCCGTCGAGGCGATGTCCCCCTACACGCGCACCGACGGCACCGGCCAGACGCTGGATACCAGCAAACGCAACTACACGCTGACCTTCCCGGCCGGCAAACTGCCGCCCGTCAATGCCTTCTGGTCGGTGACCATGTACGACGGCAAGAGCCAACTGCTGATCAAGAACCCGCTCAATCGCTACCTGATCAATTCGCCGATGCTGTCGGCGATGAAGAAGAACGCGGATGGTTCACTGACGCTGTACATCCAAAAGGATTCGCCGGGCAAGGCCAAGGAGTCCAACTGGTTGCCGGCGCCTGACGACACGGCCTATCTGTTGATGCGCCTCTATTGGCCGAAAACCACGCCGCCTTCGATTCTTCCCGCTGGCGAAGGCAGTTGGCAACCACCGGCGCTGGTAGTTTCAAAGTAGTGCGACCCAAAGCAGACGTAGCTGCGCGTCGCATATAAAACGCTCAACTTCTATATTTCAGCGCCTCCACCAATGCAGAAAAGGCGGGAGACGCCTGGCGTCTGTTGGGGTAATACAAATGGTAGCCCTGAAACACAGGGCACCAGTCGGCGAGGACTTCTTTGAGTCGGCCGTCGGCCAGATAGGGTGCGACCAACTCCTCTGGTACGTAGGCCAGACCAACGCCATCAACGGCAGCATTGAGAACATGCATGATGCTGTTGAAAACAAGTTGCCCATCTGCCTTGACCGTAAACGCCTGGCCATCTCGTTCAAACTCCCAGGCGTAAATCGCCCCTGATGGCCTGTGTCGAATATTGACGCAGTCATGGGCCGTCAACTCATGGGGCGTCGCTGGTGCCGATTTGCGTTCGAAATACGCCGCAGATCCCACCACCGCCAACCGCCAATCCGGTCCTATGCGAACCGCAATCATGTCCTTGCTGATCGATTCACCCATGCGAATGCCGGCATCGAAGCGTTCCTCGACCACGTTGGTGAATCCATAGTCGACGTAGAACTCTAGTGTGATATCCGGGTAATTCTTCAAGAAACCTGCAAGCATCGGCCGAATGCACAACTCAATCTGATCGTCAGTGCAGGAAATACGAATCGTGCCACTGGGCTTGTCCCGTAATTCGCTCAAGGCTTCAAGCTCAACAGCGATCTGATCAAAAAGCGGGGCGATCGAGCGCATCAATCTTTCTCCCGCCTCTGTCGGCGACACATTGCGTGTCGTGCGGGCCAGCAGACGTATCCCAAGTCTTTGTTCAAGTGCCCGGATCGTATGACTCAGCGCAGAAGGTGTAATGCCCAGTTTGGCGGCGGCTTTGGTAAAGCTTTGATCGCGCGCCACTGCCAGAAAAGCTTGGAGATCGTTGACTTTGGTATTGGCCATTGCTGAGTTTTTCTCAAAACCACATGAAGATTACGCCTACTAATCAGGGTACCTCGAATCCGTCAAGCTCTGTCACCTATCTGGAATGGAGTACTGATGATGAGCGAGACACCTGTAACCCTCCCTGAAGCTATAGCAGCCTTGACCCCTCCAGGGCTTGATCGGCGCGAATTCGTAAAGGCCACCGGCGTCAGCATTGCGGCTCTGGGTGTCCTTTCGGTCGCAGGCGGGTCGGCCTTCGCAGCTGACTCGAAAAGTGCGGTCAGCCCGCCGGAGGGCGCTGACAATTTTTATAAAAGCGACAAGGTCACTGTGCAGAAGGTGACCTTCAAGAACTCATACAATCTTCAGATCGTGGGCAATCTTGTAACGCCCAAAAATCTGGCGCGAAACGTTAAAGCACCGGCGATTATCGTCGGTCATCCCATGGGAGCAGTCAAAGAGCAAAGCGCCATGCTCTATGCACAAAAGCTGGCGGAACAAGGCTTCATCACGCTGGCGATTGACTTGCCGTTCTGGGGAGAGAGTGAGGGCCTGCCTCGTAACCAGGTTGCCCCCGAAATGTATGCCGACGCATTCAGTGCCGCCGTTGACTACCTGGGTACGCGGGACTTTATCGATCGCAAGCGTATCGGCGTGCTGGGTATCTGTGGCAGCGGTGGCTTTGCCATCAGTGCGGCCAAGATGGATCTGCGATTGAAAGCCGTGGCCACCGTCAGCATGTACGACATGGGCGCCGTCACCCGTCATGGTCTGGGGCGCTCAGTGACTGTCGAGCAACGCCAGGCCATGCTCGCCAAAGCCTGCGAGCAACGCTACGACGAGTTTTCTACCGGAACAATGCAATTTCTGAACTATCTGCCTACGCAGCCTGGCAAGGAAACCGACCCGGTAACTCGCGAGTTTTGGGACTTCTATCGCACGCCACGCGGTATCCATATCCCTCATGGCAGAACGTTGGAACTGACGCAAAACCGCGCCTTGACCAGTGAAGTCCGGTTCGTGAATTTCTATCCATTCAACGATATCGAGACGATTTCCCCGCGTCCGCTGCTGTTCATCGCTGGCGATCAGGCGCACTCCAGAGAGTTCAGCGAGGACGCCTACCAACACGCCGCCGAACCCAAGGAACTGGCCTGGGTTCCCGGCGCGGGTCACGTGGATCTGTACGACCGTGTGAACTTGATTCCCTGGACCAAACTCACCGCCTTTTTTACCCGGCACCTGACGGTGGTTGGATAAAAGGCAAGTGCTTCTGCCAACAACTATTGGAAGAGAGGTTTTTGAATGACGGCTCAAGTATTCGACACCCCGGCAGGTGATGCTGTCGGCACGCCGGGGACTGGGGAACTGCCGGCTTACTGGAGTGGCATCTTTGCGATGACACTGTGCGTATTCGCTCTGATCGCTTCGGAGTTCATGCCTGTCAGTTTGCTTACGCCGATTGCATCGGATCTGCAGATCAGTGAAGGACTGGCCGGGTATGGGATCGCCATCTCCGGCGCCTTCGCGGTGCTGACAAGCCTTTCGATTTCCAGGCTTGCGGGATCAATGGACCGCAAGACGCTGTTGCTTCTACTGACAGGAATTATGTGCGCGTCGGGGCTGGTGGTCGGTCTGGCGCCAAACTATACGGTGTACATGATTGGTCGTGCGCTGATCGGCGTGGTGATAGGCGGGTTCTGGTCGATGTCGGCGGCAATGGCCATGCGCCTGGTACCGTCCCATAGCGTGCCCAAGGCCCTGGCAATCTTTAACGGCGGCAATGCTTTGGCAACCGTAGTGGCCGCACCACTGGGAAGCTATCTGGGGAGTGTCATCGGTTGGCGGGGTGCTTTCTTCTGCCTGATTCCGGTAGCGATCGTCGCGTTGATCTGGCAGTGGATCAGCCTGCCAGCCATGACGGTGGCGCCGCGCAAAGCAGGCGCTGGCAATGTCTTTCGATTGCTCAAGAGCCCATTGGTCAGTTTTGGCATGTTGAGTGTGGGGGCTTTTTTCATGGGGCAGTTTGTACTCTTCACCTATCTGCGCCCGTTCCTGGAGACCGTTACTGGTGTAGATGTCTCCATGTTGTCGCTGATCCTGCTGGTCATCGGTGTGGCGGGTTTTGTCGGGACCATCCTGATCGGTACTTTCCTGAAGTTCGGCATGTATCGCGTCCTGGTCTGCATTCCACTCTTGATGGCCGCCATTGCACTTTCCTTGATTGTCCTTGGCGGCGGAGTCGTGGCAGCTTTTGTATTGCTGGGGCTGTGGGGCCTGATCGCGACGGCAGCACCTGTGGGGTGGTGGTCGTGGTTGGCCAAGGCGTTACCCAAGGATGCTGAGGCGGGTGGCGGCCTGATGGTGGCAGTCATTCAGCTATCCATTGCTCTGGGCTCTACCCTCGGCGGCCTGCTGTTCGACGGGAGCGGTTATCGCATGACATTTCTCGCAAGCTCTATCTTGTTGGTTCTCGCCACAGTGATGACCTTTTTCACATCGCGAAACCAGGCTTGACAGAAGGCAGATTTGAGTAAGTCAGGCAGCAGTCCGTAATTTGCCAGATCGGATTTGATCCAACGTCTGCTATTGGCCCAGAGTGTGTAAAAACGCTAAATCGGGTTTTCTATAGCGACGCTAGGAGACCGTGCTCAGGTTTTGCAAACTGATCAAGGCTACGACGTTTCCAGGAACAGTTAGTACGGCTCAGCAGCCTCTTAAAGTCTTTTGGATGGGGTAAAAAAGACCGGTTTTCACGCCGTTAGCGCTTTCATCAAGCTAGTGGTGCCGATGATTTTCATAACCCTTTTCAGATTGTAGGCGAGCACATTCAGGCTCATCTCTGCACTCACCCCGTTAAGCTTTCGGGTCAGGAAGTGCGTCGCGCCCATCCATTGTTTGAGCGTCCCAAAGGGATGCTCAACAGTCCGCTTTCGGATTCGCATCATCTCCGGCGCGTTGCTCAGCAGGGTCTGCATTTCCTCCAGCACGGCTTCGTGCTCCCAGCGCCGGACTCGCCGCTCCGTGCTCGGTGTGCACTGCGGTTTCATGGCGCAGCCTCGGCATTTCGAACTCCAGTAACGGTGCAACGTCAGGCCTTTTTCAACGTTGGTATAGCGCCAGATCAGCGCCTCTCCAGCCGGGCAAATGTATTCGTTTTTTGCCGCGTCATAGATGAAGGCATCGTTATTGAAACGCCCGTCAGCCTTGGCTCCGGAGGTCATTGGCTTGGGCACATAGGCGGTGATGTTGGCATCGTGACAAGCCAGGATTTCTTCGCTTTTGAAGTAACCTCGGTCAGCCACTACCGACAGCGCTTCTGGCGCCATCGCATCGCGGGCCTGCTTGGCCATCGAGCTAAGTTGATCGCGGTCGGAGCCGACGTTGGTGACCTCATGCGCAACGATCAAATGGTGCTGGGTATCGACCGCTGTCTGCACGTTGTAGCCGACGATTCCAGTGCCGCGAGTCATCATGGAGCGGGCGTCTGGATCGGTCAGTGAGACCTGTTTATCCGGCGACTCGTTGAGCTGGATTTCAATGACCTGTAACTCTTTCATCTGAGCTTTGAGCTTGTCGATTTTCTCTTGCAGATGAGTAGCCTTGGGCTGAGCGATTGAGGGTTCTTGCTGATCGGCTTCGTCGAGCGCAGTCAGATACCGATTGATA
>NZ_CATKPU010000031.1:0-24626 GCF_949767825.1 Pseudomonas sp. IT-P258
TTCCTACAGGTATCGGTGTTCCCCGGAATTGCGTGAAGAACCATAAAAAAGGCGCCCGAGGGCGCCAAAATTCACCTGAACCGAGGGAGCCAGGTGAGGCCGTTCTACTTGCAGGAGAGGCAGCGGTGGTAAGGCGCTGCGTGAACGGAAAAGGTTTGAACATCGTACTTGATCGAACACATCACTCCGTAGGAGCTGCCGGAGGCTGCGATCTTTTGATTTTGCTTCGGCACGAACTCTCAAGATCAAAAGATCGCAGCCTCCGGCAGCTCCTACAAAAGCAGGTGAATTACTGGCCGAGTTTCACCTTGGTCCAGCCCCGGGTCATGATCCGCTGGACGGCAATCGGCTGGTCCGGCACGGCATAGAGCGTGGCCATCACCGCTTCCGGCGGATAGGAGCCCGGATCGTTGCGGATCGCTTCATCCACCAGTGGCGTGGCCGCAGCGTTGGCGTTGCTGTAGCCGATGTTGTTGGTGATGTCGGCAATCACGTCGGGGCGCATCAGGAAGTTCATGAACAGGTACGCATTCTCGACGTTGGCGGCATCGCGGGGAATGGCGAGCATGTCGTAGAAACTGGCGGCGCCTTCTTTCGGGATGCTGTAGTCGATCTTCACCTTGTCCCCGGCTTCCTGGGCGCGGGCCTTGGCCTGCAGCACGTCGCCGGAGTAACCGACGGCCACGCAAATGTTGCCGTTGGCCAGGTCGGAGATGTATTTCGAGGAATGGAAGTACGCCACGTTCGGGCGAATCTTCATGAACAGCGCCTCGGCTTCGGCGATGTGCTGTTTGTCCTGATCGTTCACCGGGTAGCCCAGGTAGTGCAGGGCGGTCGGGATCATTTCAGTCGGCGAATCGAGGAAACTGATGCCGCAGGCTTTGAGCTTCTCGGCGTTTTCCGGTTTGAACAGCAGGTCCCAGGAGTTGGTCGGGGCGTTGGCGCCGAGCACTTCCCTGACCTTCTGCGGGTTGAAACCGATGCCGATCGAGCCCCACATGTACGGGATGGCGTGGGCGTTATCGGGATCGCTGGCGGAGGCGTTTTTCAGCAGCACCGGGTTGAGGTTTTTCCAGTTCGACAGCTTCGTCTTGTCCAGTTCCTGATAGACGCCGGCCTTGATCTGCTTGGCCAGGAAGCTGTTGGACGGCACGACGATGTCGTAGCCGGACTTGCCTGCCAGCAGGCGTGCCTCAAGGGTTTCGTTGCTGTCGAAGACATCGTAGGTCACCTGGATGCCAGTCTCGTCCTCGAACTTCTTGACGGTATCCGGGCCAATGTAATCCGACCAGTTATAGACGCGCAGAACCTTGTCATTGGCCTGGGCACCAGTGGCGATTGCGCCCAATAAGGACAGTGTCAGCAGAGTCCTGCCAAACATTTTCATCGGTACAACTCCATTTCTTTTTTATTCAAAAACACAAAGCAAAATTGCAATCAACATAAAACCTGTGACGAGGGAGGGTACCCATCATCCTGTAGGCGCTGTGTAGGAGCTGTCGAGTGCAACGAGGCTGCGATCTTTTGAAGGCAAGATCAAAAGATCGCAGCCTGCGGCAGCTCCTACATTAGGCGGTGGTCCCTGCCATTTGTTTTTGAGGCTGCTGCCAGGATTCGCTGGCGGTCTGGTCCATGGCTTCCTGGATCGCGCGCTTGCGGGTGGCTTCGGCGCGGCGGCTGAAGTACCAGACCATGAAGGTCACGATCGACACGGCCAACAGGATCAGGCTGGCCACGGCGTTGATCTCGGGCTTGACCCCAAGGCGCACCGCCGAGAACACTTCCATCGGCAGGGTCGTGGAGCCCGGGCCGGACACGAAGCTCGCCAGCACCAGGTCATCGAGCGACAGGGCGAACGACATCATGCCGCCGGCCGCCAGTGACGGCGCGATCATCGGAATGGTGATCAGGAAAAACACCTTGAACGGCTTCGCACCCAGATCCATGGCCGCTTCTTCGATGGACAGGTCCAGTTCGCGAAGGCGGGCGGAGACTACCACCGCCACATAAGCGGCACAAAACGTGGTGTGGGCGATCCAGATGGTGACGATGCCACGCTCCATCGGCCAGCCGATCAACTGCGCCATGGCCACGAACAGCAGCAACAGCGACAGACCGGTGATCACTTCAGGCATCACCAGCGGCGCGGTGACCAGGCCACCGAACAGCGTGCGACCCTTGAAGCGGGTAACGCGGGTCAGGACGAACGCGGCCAGCGTCCCGAGTGCGACTGCCGCAATCGCGGTGTAGCAGGCGATTTCCAGCGAGCGCAACACAGAGCCCATCAACTGGCTGTTGTCGAGCAGACCGGCGTACCACTTGAACGACCAGCCACCCCACACCGTCACCAGCTTGGAGGCGTTGAACGAGTAGATCACCAGGATCAGCATCGGCAGGTAGATAAACGACAGGCCGAAAATCAGCATGAACTTTGAAAATCCGAAGCGTTTCATCCCCGTGCCTCCATCTCTTTGGCCTGGCTGCGGTTGAACAGCAGAATCGGCACAATCAGGATCAACAGCATCACCACCGCCAGGGCGGACGCCACCGGCCAGTCGCGGTTGTTGAAGAACTCTTGCCACAACACACGGCCGATCATCAGGGTTTCCGGGCCGCCCAGCAGTTCCGGAATCACGAACTCACCGACCACCGGAATGAACACCAGCATGCAACCGGCGATGATGCCGTTCTTGGCCAGCGGCACGGTGATTTTCCAGAAGCTGTTGAAGGTGCTCGAACCCAGGTCCGATGCCGCTTCCAGCAGGCTCTGGTCATGCTTGACCAGGTTGGCGTACAGCGGCAGCACCATGAACGGCAGATACGCATACACCACGCCGATGTAGACGGCGATGTTGGTGTTGAGGATCTCGATCGGGTGTGACGTCAGCCCGGTCCACATCAGGAAGCCATTGAGCAGGCCGTTGTTGCTGAGGATGCCCATCCACGCATAAACGCGAATCAGGATCGCGGTCCAGGTCGGCATCATGATCAGCAGCATCAGCACGTTCTGCGCTTCCTTGCTGGCCTTGGTGATGGCGTAGGCCATCGGGAAACCGATCACCAGGCACATCACTGTGCTGAAAAACGCCACCTTCAACGACCCCAGGTAGGCGGACAGGTACAGCTCATCCTCGCCCAGCAGGGTGTAGTTGCCGATGTTGAGCAACAGCTGGAATTTCTGCTCGGCGTAGGTGTAGATCTCCGAGTAGGGCGGAATGGCCAGGGCCGCTTCCGAGAAGCTGATCTTCATCACCAGAAAGAACGGCAGCATGAAGAACAGGAACAGCCAGATGAACGGAATCCCGATGACGAACTTGCGCCCGCTGGGGACCCACCTCAGGAATTGCTGATTGAAGGTTTTCATGCGCGCAGTACCACGCCGCTGTCGTCTTCCCACCACACGTAGACCTGATCGTCCCAGGTCGGACGCGCACCACGGCGTTCGGCGTTGGCCATGAACGACTGGACGATCTTGCCCCCGGGCAGCTCGACGTAGAACACCGAGTGGCCACCGAGGTAGGCGATGTCATGCACTTTGCCGGCGGACCAGTTGTAGCGGTTCTCCGGCTTGACGGTGCTGACCAGCAGTTTTTCCGGGCGGATCGCGTAGGTGATCGACTTGTCCTGCACCGACGTGCTGACGCCATGACCGACGTAGATCTTCTGCTCCAAGTCCGGGCTGTGGATGATCGCGTGACCTTCCAGGTCCTCGACCACGGTGCCGTCGAAGGCGTTCACGTTGCCGATGAATTCGCAGACCATGCGGCTGACCGGTGCTTCATAAATGTCCACCGGGCTGCCGATCTGGGCGATCCAGCCCAGGTGCATGATCGCGATGCGCTGGGCCATGGTCATGGCTTCTTCCTGGTCGTGGGTCACCATCACGCAGGTCACGCCCACGCGCTCGATGATCTCGACAAGTTCAAGCTGCATTTGCGATCGCAGCTTTTTATCCAGGGCGCCCATCGGTTCGTCGAGCAGCAGCAGCTTCGGACGCTTGGCCAGGGAACGGGCCAGGGCCACGCGCTGACGCTGGCCGCCGGACAGCTGGTGCGGCTTGCGCTTGGCGTACTGGGTCATGTGCACCAGGCGCAGCATCTCCTGCACCCGGGCGTCGATTTCGGCCGCTGGCAAACGGTCCTGCTTGAGGCCGAAGGCGATGTTCTGCGCCACCGTCATGTGCGGGAACAGCGCGTAGGACTGGAACATCATGTTGATCGGTCGTTCGTACGGCGGCATGTCGGTGATGTCGACGCCGTCGAGCAGAATCCGGCCCTCGGTCGGGCGCTCGAAACCGGCGAGCATGCGCAGCAGGGTCGATTTGCCGGAACCGGAACCACCGAGCAGGGCGAAGATTTCGCCCTGGTGGATTTCCAGGGACACATCGTCCACGGCGGTGGTTTCGTCGAACTTCTTGGTGACGCGATCGATTTTCACCAACACCTTTTTCGGTGCCTGGTGACCCTCAAGAGCCTTCCTGTAGATGCTGGAGGCGTTTGCCATGTGAAACTCCCAACAGGTTTCAGTCGCCCGGCCAACACGGCCCGGCTTAATAGTGGATTGCAAACCCGTATCGGGGACTTCGGTCAGAACGCAGACCCTGTGGGAGCGAGCTTGCTCGCGATGAGGCCGGCACAATCGACATTGATGTCACCTGACACATCGCTATCGCGAGCAAGCTCGCTCCCACAGGGATTTGCGTTTGCTGATCGAACTCACCCATACCGCTCGGGTTTATTCGGCGCCGCCATCCTGGCTGCCTGGTCGTACTTGTTGTTATTGCAGTGTGTTGTTTTCGCGAGCGGGGCACGCAAAAGCGCCTGCCCGCTCGCGTTGGGCAGTTAATCGTTGAATGTGGGTATCAGTTCGTCAGTTCGAGTGACGCAGAGCCGCCCGTTGCCGGCAGGCTTCGCCGAACGCCTGGAAAATACTCAGATAAGGAGGGTTGCTCAGCACCTGCCATTCCGGGTGCCATTGCACGCCGAGGGCAAAGGCCTTGCTGTTCTCGACCGAGATCGCCTCGATCAGGCCATCGGGCGCGACGGCTTCGGCGCGCAGGCCGGGAGCGAGGCGGTCGATGCCCTGGCTGTGAATCGAGTTCACCTGGAACACCGCAGGCAGGTCCAGCGCTTCGAACACACCGCCCGGCTGCACATTCACCCCGTGAGCGGGAGCGTATTGCACGGCCAGGTCCGGATGGTCGGCCTCGCGATGGTCGAGCAAGCCCGGGAGCTCATGGACCTTCTGATGCAGGCTGCCGCCGAACGCCACGTTCATTTCCTGGAAGCCACGGCAGATGCCGAGCACCGGCACGCCCGCTGCAATAGCGGCGCGGATCAGCGGAAGGGTGGTGGCATCCCGCGCCGGATCGTGATCCGTGCCGGGGGCGCTGTCGGGGCCTTGATAGTGGAAGGGTTCCACGTTCGACGGCGAGCCGGTCAGCAACAGACCGTCGAGCTGCGGCAGCAGGTCCTCGATGTCGGTCAGGTCGCCTAAGGAAGGAATAACGACAGGCAGCCCCAGCGCGGCAACGCTGACAGCACGCAAGTACTTGTCACCGCTGATGTGGTAGGGGTGCAGGCCAATCTGTTTGACGCATGCAGTAACGCCGATCAATGGCTTGAATGCCATTTTTATCACCTCGAAGTTTCACACTTGAACGAGCTTTTCCGGAGCTTAGCCTTGTTGATTTTAATTAACAACTCTCATGTAAAAAATTCTAAACGCCGCACGTCCGATCTTCAGGATTTACGCGTGTTTGAGGGCGTATCTGGCACTCTCGTCCCCCTGAGAGGCCCGAAAATAAACGTTGAAAGGCCAGGTGTTCGCTATTGACTTCACTTTGCCTTTCGGATTGACTGGGCTCGTGAAAGGGCGGTGAACATAATAATTAACAGTAAAAAATAGGTGCATCATGTCGGTCCCTCTGCGTACCGTTCAACTCAACGAAGCAAACGCATTCCTTAAGAAATATCCTGAGGTTTTGTACGTCGACCTTCTGATTGCGGATATGAACGGTGTGGTGCGCGGTAAGCGCATCGAACGCACCAGTCTTCATAAGGTTTACGAGAAAGGCATCAACCTGCCGGCGTCTCTGTTCGCTCTGGACATCAATGGTTCCACGGTGGAAAGCACCGGCCTGGGTCTGGACATCGGCGATGCCGACCGGATCTGCTACCCGATCCCCGGCACCCTCAGCATCGAGCCATGGCAGAAGCGCCCGACCGCGCAACTGCTGATGACCATGCACGAAATCGAAGGCCAGCCGTTCTTCGCCGACCCGCGTGAAGTACTGGCCAATATCGTGCGCAAGTTCGACGACCTGGGCCTGACCATCTGCGCCGCGTTCGAGCTGGAGTTCTACCTGATCGACCAGGACAACGTGAACGGTCGTCCGCAATCGCCGCGTTCGCCGGTTTCCGGCAAGCGTCCGATGTCGACCCAGGTGTACCTGATCGACGACCTCGACGAATACGTCGACTGCCTGCAAGACATCCTCGAAGGCGCGAAAGAGCAGGGCATCCCGGCTGACGCCATCGTCAAGGAAAGCGCCCCGGCGCAATTCGAAGTCAACCTGCATCATGTGGCTGACCCAATCAAGGCGTGCGACTACGCCGTCCTGCTCAAGCGTCTGGTGAAGAACATCGCCTACGACCACGAGATGGACACCACCTTCATGGCCAAGCCGTATCCGGGCCAGGCAGGTAACGGTCTGCACGTGCACATTTCGATTCTCGACAAAGAAGGCAACAACATCTTTGCCAGCGAGGATCCCGAGCAGAACGCCGCGCTGCGACACGCGATCGGCGGTGTGCTCGAGACCCTGCCGGCGCAGATGGCGTTCCTTTGCCCGAACGTCAACTCGTACCGTCGTTTCGGCGCTCAGTTCTACGTGCCGAACTCGCCGAGCTGGGGCATCGACAACCGCACCGTGGCCGTGCGTGTACCGACCGGTTCGCCGGACTCGGTGCGCATCGAACACCGCGTAGCGGGCGCCGATGCCAACCCGTACCTGCTGATGGCTTCGGTATTGGCGGGCGTGCACCACGGCCTGACCAACCAGATCGAGCCGGGCGCCCCGGTGGAAGGCAACAGCTACGAGCAGAACGAGCAGAGCCTGCCGAACAACCTGCGCGACGCCCTGCGCGAGCTGGACGACAGCGAAGTCATGGCGCGCTACATCGACCCGATGTACATCGACGTGTTCGTGGCGTGCAAGGAAAGCGAGCTGGCCGAGTTCGAGAACTCCATCTCGGACCTTGAGTACAACTGGTACTTGCACACGGTCTGATTGGCAGCTACCCGCCACACCCTTGATGGCGGGTGACTACCCCTGTAGGAGCTGCCGAAGGCTGCGATCTTTTGACTTTTGCTTTTAAGATCAAAAGATCGCAGCCTTCGGCAGCTCCTACAGGGATCGGGTTTCAAGTTTTTGATTGAGGGCATTCGGCCCGACGATCACCTATTCCCCTGCGTCGAGTCACAACCATGACAAACACTCGCAGCGATTGGGAGCAACGCTTCCAGTCCCTCTCTATTGAAGGTCGCGCATTCATTGACGGCCAATACTGCGCGGCCGCCAGTGGCGCCACGTTCGAATGCATCAGCCCCGTGGACGGTCGTTTCCTGGCGAACGTCGCCGGCACCGACGAAGCCGACGCCAATGCGGCGGTCGCCGTGGCGCGTCGCACCTTCGAATCCGGCGTGTGGGCCAACCTGGCCCCGGCCGAGCGCAAGCGCATCCTGATCCGTTTCGCCGATCTGATCCTGGCCAACCAGGAAGAACTGGCCCTGCTCGAAACCCTCGACATGGGCAAGCCGATCAGCGACTCCATGAGCATCGATATTCCGGCGACCGCCAACGCGATCCGCTGGACCGCCGAAGCCATCGACAAGATCTACGACGAAGTCGCCGCCACGCCCCAGGATCAGCTTGGCCTGGTGACCCGCGAAGCAGTCGGTGTGGTCGCGGCCATCGTGCCGTGGAACTTCCCGCTGATCATGGCCAGCTGGAAATTCGCCCCGGCCCTGGCGATGGGCAACTCGTTCATCCTCAAACCTTCGGAAAAGTCCCCGCTGACCGCGATCCGCATCGCGCAACTGGCGCTGGATGCCGGCATCCCCAAAGGCGTGTTCAACGTCCTGCCGGGCTACGGCCACACCGTGGGCAAGGCGCTGGCGTTACACATGGACGTCGACGTGCTGGCCTTCACCGGCTCCACGGCGATCGCCAAGCAACTGATGATCTACGCTGGGCAAAGCAACATGAAACGCGTCTGGGCCGAAGCCGGGGGCAAGAGCGCCAACGTGGTGTTCGCCGATGCGCCGGACCTGCGCGTCGCCGCACAAGCCGCGGCCGGTGCCATTGCTTTCAACCAGGGCGAAGTCTGCACCGCCGGTTCGCGCCTGCTGGTGGAGCGTTCGATCCGCGAGCAGTTCATTCCATTGCTGGTGGAAGCCCTGCAAGCCTGGAAACCGGGCCACGCCCTCGATCCTGCGACCACCGTCGGCGCGGTCGTGGACCAGCGTCAACTGGACAACGTGCTGCGCTACATCGGCATCGGCAAAGAGCAGGGCGCCGAACTGATCGCGGGCGGCAGCCGCACCCTCGAAGACACCGGTGGCCAGTACGTGGAACCGACGATTTTCGACGGCGTGACCAACGCCATGACTATTGCCCGGGAAGAAATCTTCGGCCCGGTGCTGTCGGTCATCACCTTCGACACTGCTGAAGAAGCCCTGGCAATTGCCAACGACAGCATCTTCGGCCTGGCCGCCGGCGTGTGGACCAGCAACCTGAGCAAGGCCCACACCTTCGCCCGTGGCCTGCGTGCCGGCAGCGTCTGGGTCAACCAGTACGACGGCGGCGACATGACCGCGCCGTTCGGCGGGTTCAAGCAGTCGGGTAACGGTCGGGACAAATCGCTGCACGCGTTCGACAAGTACACCGAACTCAAAGCGACCTGGATCAAGCTCTGATAACAATAAAGCGACGGTCGCCGGCTCTGTCGGCGGCCATCGGAGAAACGTATGAAACAGAACTCTTCAACACAACAGCATGTAAACAGCTACTACGCCGCCACCCGCAACTTCACCGGCGATTTCCCGGTGCTGGAAGGGGCGGTGGACTGCGACGTCTGCGTGATCGGCGCCGGCTACACCGGCCTGTCCTCGGCCCTGTTCCTCGCTGAAGCGGGCTACAGCGTGACCGTGCTCGAAGCAGCCAAGGTCGGCTTCGGCGCCAGCGGTCGCAACGGCGGCCAGCTGGTCAACTCCTACAGCCGCGACGTCGATGTCATCGAAGAGCGCTACGGCGACAAGACTGCCGAAATCCTCGGCAGCATGATTTTCGAAGGCGCCGACATCATCCGTCAGCGCATACAGCACTACGACATCCAGTGCGACTACCGCCCAGGCGGTATCTTCGCGGCGATGAACAAGAAACAACTCAAGGGCCTGGCCGAGCAGAAGAAGAGCTGGGAACGCTACGGCAACAAGAACCTGAAAATGCTCGACGCGGCCGACATCAAGCGCGAAGTCGGTTCCGAAGCCTATGTCGGCGGCCTGCTGGACATGCAGGGCGGCCACATTCACCCGCTGAACCTGGCACTCGGCGAGGCTTCGGCCATCATCGGCCTGGGCGGCAAGATCTACGAGCAATCGGCGGCGGTGGAAATCACCTACGGCGAGCCCATCACCGTGCGCACGGCAAAAGGCGTGGTCAAGGCCAAGTACCTGCTGATCGCCGGTAACGCCTACCTGCCGCAGGGCCTGGACAACCGCGTGACCAGCAAGAGCATGCCGTGCGGTTCGCAGATCGTCGTCACCGAGCCGTTGTCGCAGCAGCAGGCCCGCAGCCTGATCAAGAACAACTACTGCGTCGAAGACTGCAACTACCTGCTCGACTACTACCGCCTGACCGCCGACAACCGCCTGCTGTACGGTGGTGGCGTGGTCTACGGTGCGCGCGAGCCGGACGACATCGACCAACTGATCCGCCCGAAGATCCTCAAGACCTTCCCGCAATTGAAGGACGTGAAGATCGATTACCGCTGGACCGGCAACTTCCTGCTGACCATGTCGCGCATGCCGCAATTCGGCCGTATCGAGAAGAACGCCTACTACATGCAGGGCTACAGCGGCCACGGCGTGACCTGTTCGCACCTGGCCGGCAAACTGATCTCGGAAATGATCCGTGGCGACGCCGAGCGCTTCGATGCGTTTGCCTCGCTGCCGCACATGCCGATGATCGGCGGGCGCACCTTCTCGGCGCCGTTGACCGCCCTGGGCGCCGTGTACTACTCGCTGCGTGACCGTTTCGGCATCTAAGCTTTACCTCGCCGGCGGCTGCCTCCCAAAAGCTGGCCGCCGGTTTTTTACATCAGCAACACCGCAAACCACCTGTGGGAGCGGGCTTGCTCGCGAAGAGGCCATATCAGTCACCATAGATGTCGCCTGACACACCGCTTTCGCGAGCAAGCCCGCTCCCACAGGTCTTGTGACTTAACTCAGAAATATCACCAACAGGTTGTTTTCTTCAGCCGTTTATCGAACCTGCTGAGCATTATGAACAAACGTGATTTAATAGCCGCCTTTCACGTTTCCGGGACCGGAAAACGGCGTGATCCGCGCCTGCACTCCACCCCCATTACCCTTAAGTAGCACGCACATAAGGCTGTCATGGACACGGGCTCACGACTCAAATTAGTACGCGAAAGCTACAAACTGTCCCAGCGCGAGCTGGCCCGGCGTAGCGGCGTCACCAATGCAACCATCTCCCTGATCGAACAGAATCGGGTCAGTCCTTCCGTCAGCTCCCTGAAGAAATTGCTGGAGGGCATCCCCATGTCCCTGGCCGACTTCTTCACCTTCGATCAGCCACCGCGCGAACACCAGTACGTCTTCCGTGCCAACGAACAGCCCGACCTCGGTCGCCATGGCCTGCGCCTGCTGCTGATCGGCGCGTCCGTGCCAAGCCGGCAGATGCGCTTGCTGCGCGAGCAATACGCACCGGGTGCAAGCTCTGGCGAAGAGCCGATCGTGCATTCCGAAGGCGAGGAGTGTGGGTTGGTGACCCGGGGCACCGTGGAGTTGACCGTGGATGGCCAGGTGAGCGTGCTCAACGCCGGGGATGGCTATTACTTCCCGACGACCTTGCCGCACCGGTTTCGCAACATCGGGGCGGATGAGGCGGAAATCATCAGCGCCAACACACCGGCGAACTTCTGATAACCGCTTTACAGGCAGGGTTCATCAGCAACCAACCGTCAAAACCCGCATCTGATGCGGGTTTTTTTATCACTCGAATCTGGTTATGGCCTGGCATCTTGAAGTGCAGCGCTGGTCATTCCCGCTGCTCAAGAGGAAACACTGCACCCTTTGCGGGTTATATCGATCTGTTGGTAGTCGGCGCGGTTTTCTTTCTGCAGGGTGTCCAACAGAGCCAAGGTTGCTTGCGGATCATTGAGCGGTAATGTCTTGAGTACCTCGACATCGACATCCCACCACTGGCTGTTGATCAGCGCCTCGATCAACTCGGGTGTGTGCCGATACCTGACAATTTTTGCCGGGGTGCCGGCAACAATGGCGTACGGTGGCACGTCATGGGCAACCAGGGCGCGGGTTGCGATGACTGCGCCGGTGCCTATGGTCACGCCTTCCAGGATCATCGCGCTATGGCCGATCCAGACGTCATGCCCAATCGTGATGTCCGCAACCTCCGGGTCGTAAACCAGCGCCGTGTCGGTATATTGAAAGGGATGTGAACTGAGCCAGTCCAACGGATGCGAGCTCTTTTGCTGGCCGATAAAACAGCTGCTGCTAATGGAACAAAACCTGCCAATGGAGGAGACCGCCGAAAGGAAGCAGTCACTGCGGATATAGGTATGCGCGCCGATCTCCAGCTTTTTTGATTCTATGACCACATTCCCAAGCGTCACGCCTTCTTCAATGGTCAGTGTCGTTCTTTTGTGCAGTGACAATAAACCGCCCGCCACTTTGCATTTGTGTTTGCGAATCCATCTTTTCCAGTAACTGTTTCGCAAATAGCTGATTATTTTTTTCATGACGGGCTGTCTTGGATATCCGTAATAGGGCTTGGTCATGGCCCCATGAGCCAGCGGCCGAGTCTAAATGAATCGGCGGGGGAGATGAATTTTTTAGACGTTTTTCAAAAAACCGCTTTTGTGCGTCTCGGGCGCTGATCAGTGCAGGAACTGCGCCGGATGAGGGTCGTGAGCAATGTGCTGCTAATACACCGGCGAGTTTATGATCAGGGATTCAACGATCATTGTTTGGCCGCAAATTTCCGTCGTTGTTGATCGTCCATCCGGAAATCGTTTTTGTGGACAGAGAGAAGGCGTATTGCCATCATTGCGCTTCTTGCACCTCAAAAGGATTTCTTCTCATGCGCAAGCTACTTCTTCTGGTCATGTTGGCCGTTGTAGTAACGGGTTGTTCCAGTCGTAAAGAATTTTACGCAACCGGCGGGAGCCGAGCGGATGGCTCGATCGATATGGCTTACGACTTCAAACCTTTCGAGACTCCGGTCGTTGATTACAAGCAGGCTGAGTCGATTGCAAACAGCAAATGTGCGGTGTGGGGTTACGAGCGCGCAGAACCCTTCGGTGGTCAAACCCAGAATTGTCAGTCAAGAGATGGCTGGGGTAATTGCAACGCCGGGCAGATGATCGTCAAGTATCAATGCATTGGAAATATCACACCACCAAACCAGGCTTCAGCGTCTTCGCAGTCGTCTGTACCGGTTGGAATGCTGACGCCTGCTCAGTACAAGGAAGCGCGAGTGAAGGCTTTGATGGACAAAAAGCTCCCTTACGCTGAGTACCAGAAGGAATATCAGGCGATCATGGCTGAATAGTTCAGTCGATATCGTTTCCGCTGCTCGGTTTCATTTCTTTAGTCTGAGTGCGGTCGTCGGTTGAAAAGCAAAAAGTGAGATTTTGAGCGAGCAACAAAAACCCGCAGAAATGCGGGTTTTTTGTGCTTGAAAAATATCACTGCTTCTTCGGCCCCTCAAACCCTCGCTGCTCGATCACCCCAAACACATCCCGCACATCCTGAAGCAGAATCCGCGAAATGTTGGTGACGGTGTTGATGTCGTTTTCGGCGTAGTCGGGGAGGCTGGTGCAGGCCATGAGGTTGAGGTATTGCAGGACGGCGTTGAGACGTTCGGCGGCGCAGTTGTGGAGTTCGCGCAGCGGGGCGTCGCTGTCGATGAGGAGGACGGGGTAGCTGGTTGCGATTTGTTTCATGGGGGTGAAGCGGCGAGGCGGATTTTGCATTGTCATAAGGTAGAACTCTTCAAAGGTTCGTGAAGTGCCACCTTTTGCTGCGAAACAAATGGGTGGCAGCTATGTGCGGGTTCGCAGACCGGAGAAGAGTCAAGCCGGCAGACCCGAAGGTCTCCCACACACAGCCGCCATAAAACGAAACGGCGGCAAATTTTGCCACAGTTGTCATTTAGCTGTGTTCCTTCTTCTACAGGGCTGCGAAACCCAATCGCCAACTCAAGTCAGCGACCGGCGCACATTAGGCATGGATTTCGACGGCTGCAACCGGCCTGTAGGACGCCAAAAGCCCCCTGTGGCGAGGGAGCTTGCTCCCGCTCGGCGGCTCCGGCGCCGTAAAACGGGGCGCTGCGGTGTGTCTGAGGAAATGAGTTGCAAGGGATGAGGGCTGCTTCGCAGCCCAGCGGGAGCAAGCTCCCTCGTCACGGGGGGTAAATTCCTACAAATTATTCAGACGTCAAAATTGAACGTTCGTCGGATGGCGGGTTGCTACCATCGCAATTGCCTGCCGATATCAACACGGCTGCTACGCTTGGTCGTTGCAGTGCCCGAGCCCCATTCCTGCTCACGCTGCAAGGGTTATCACGGAGTGCGACATCCATTCCTGTCGGCAACCTGCACGGAGGCAGGCGATGGTGATCAAAAGCATGGCCGATCCGACTGCGGCGGGGGTTCCCGAGCCGCTCGATCGGGAAGAAATCGAGCGGGTGCTGGCGCTATTGCTGGTCAGCCCGTTGTTTGCCAAGTCCAGGCGCATGGGCAGTTTGTTGCGCTTTCTGGTCGAGCACGACCTTCAGGCTTGCAAAACGCCGCTGACCGAACACGCCATCGGCATCGCGGTGTTTCGTCGTGACCCGGCAGTGTATTGCACGGGCGACGATCCGGTGGTGCGAGTGCAGGTGGGGCGCTTGCGGCGCAAGCTCGCAGCGCATTACGCCGGCAACGGCCAGCAGGACTCGGTGCGTTTGTGCATTCCACCCGGGTGTTATCGCTTGACCTATCAGCGGCTGCGGCCCAAGGGCGTCGGCACTCGCCATCCGGTGGTCCAGATCCAGCCGTTTACCTGCCTCACCCGCGATGGCGATGACTTTACCCGGGGCTTGTGCGAGGAGTTGAGCTGCCGATTGTTCGAGTCGTTCGAGCAGGCGCAGACCGGGACCAATCATGTGTTGATGCGGGTGGCACGCAACAGCGAGCCGGTACCGGACTTCAAGCGTGGCGGGCGTTACAGCTATTGCCTGGAGGGCAGCGTGCGGGTCGAGCCTTCGCGGGTGCGAGCGTCATTGCGCCTGGTGGATGTGGCGCAGGGGCGGATTCGCTGGTCGGCGCAGTTCGATCGTGATCGACCCTATGGCATCGCCACCCAGGAGGACCTCGCGCAGTCGATCTGTCGCTCGCTGACGGGCTACTTCGCCACGACGGGCAAAGAGGAGTGAAAGGGCAACCGCAAGGTTGCCCCGGCATGACGGTTACACGGTTTTCCACTGACCGCCTTCGTAAAGGCGAGCTGCGGTGTTATCGAACGTCAGGTCGATTTCGATCGCCTTGGAGCGTGAGGTACTGAACATGGTGCTGGTCTGTACGTTCTGTTCGAACCACACGAGGATGGTTTCCACCGGCGTCAGCACGGTATTGCCGGTGACGACCTGGTTTACGGCCACGTAGATTGGCGTACTGACCTGATTGCCATCGATACCGGTGGACAACTGGTTGACCCCCGGATGAATCGGCGCGTAGTTGTTCACGAAAGTCAGGGAAGTGTCCGGGCCACCGGTTACCGCCGGGCTCAGCAGGCCGCTTTCATCAAGTGTCGAGGTTTGCCCAAGGCCAATGTTGACGATGTTGGTCGAGACTTTGACTTGCACGTTTTCCTTGAACACGTTGGAGGCGAACAGCTGATACTGCGGCGTCCAGCTGAACTCGTTGTTGCTCAGGTACGCGTCATAGGACTGCCAGACCACGTTGTAGTCGGCGTCACCTACCTTCTTGGCAAAGCACAGCTTGTAGCCGGACTTCTTCAGCAGCGTCAGGTCTCCGGCGGCGATTTCGATGGTGACGGTTTTTTGCGAAGCCGCCAGGGCCGACCTCAGTACCCGGCCGTAATCTGACGCCTTCAGTTGCGTTGCACCCATGATCGACTTGACGGCTTCTTGCACATCATTGTGAAGCTGCTGGCTCTGTTGGCTGACAGCGATTGATTTGCTCATGGTTTCCCTCTTCCTTGGTGGTGTGTTGGGCAAATAATGGGCTGCTGGCGCTTGGCGCTGCAGTCCATTGACGGCTTCACTCTAGGGTCGAGGGGCAGGGCGGCTAAGTGTCTTGGTGTTACAAGCGGGTATCGGGGTTGTATCAGGGGCTGAGCCAGCGGGGCAGCCGATCGACCGCCCCGCCTTGACCTCAGGCGGCCCTGGCATCGGCCCAGACGAAGTTCCAGCTGGTGCGTTTGCCCTTGGCGATCTCGATCAGCTTGTTCTCGTACACCGTGTGATTGACCACGCCGGTGTAGGTCAGGGTGCGGGCGGCATTGGTCCCGGTGACCTCGTCCGGCTTGCCGCCCGCCTCGAACATGGCTTTTTTCATGTCGGCATCCGACGGGGCGCTGCTCTGGTTTTTTTCCACTTTGACGAAACTCATGATTCACCTCTTCCGTGATGGGGGGATCGGTGCAAGCGCGGGCCGACAAGTCGACGACCCTGTTCCACACCGACGGCCATACTCTATTGGCCCGTTCGGCGGCGCAGAAGTGACAACTGCGCCGCTGAGGTAACAATCGGGAAACAGCGCCACGCTTTGAAGTATCTGCGACGTATCAAGCGTGGATTCACGTCGAAGCGTCGCAACGTGTTCTTGATGAGTGCAGTGGCGGCCACGTTGGTACTAGCATGTTTTTCGGATGTCAGGGCTGTGTGATGAGCAAGCGCAGTGAGATGCCTATAATTGACAAGCCCCATCCTCCGGCAAACGCCTGCAAGGCTTCGATCGGATGAGCGTAGACGGTTTGGCGGTTGGTGACTTGATGGAACCAACTTCGTCTATAACATCTAAATATTCAGGGAATATTCCCCACGACGAAGGAATGAATCATGTTCAGGACTCGATCATTGATTGCAGCTGTTACCTGTTTGGCTCTGGTCTGCGGCTCGGTGACGGCGCTGGCTGATCCCGGTAATGGCCAGGGTAGCGGGAAAGTCACCCATGGCAACCAAGGCAACAAGGGCCAGGGCAACCAGGGTGGTCATGGCAACAAGAACAAGAATTCCGGCGGCGGCGGGGACTGGAGCAATGGCCCGAGCATCAACCGTGGCAGCGTGCTCGAGATCATTGGTGTGAATACGGGCTACTGGAGCCCAGGGCCTGACTTGCCACCGGGTATTCAGAAGAACCTTGCCCGAGGCAAGCCGCTTCCACCCGGTATCGCCAAAAAACTCGATGGCCGACTCGTCGGCAGGCTGCCCCACTATGATGGCTACGAATGGCAGCAAGTCGGCACGGACCTGATCCTGGTTGCGCTGGCCACCGGGCTTGTCTATGAAATTCTCGACGGTGCGTTTGATTGACGTGTGGAAGGTAGTCTTCCCGCTGATTCAAAGTGCTCCAGCCGTTTGTCGTGGTACTTGAACTGTTGGAGGGATATCGCGTCATACCTAACGCGATATCAACCTCCTATGGAAGCAATCATGCTTTTTAAAAACAAGAGTCTCGTTGCTGTAATGTCATGCGCCATGATGCTTGCAGCCGCCCCTTTGCTGCCTGATGGCCTGTCGATCATGGGCTCCGCATACGCGAAGGACGGCGGTGGCGGTGGCGGTGGCGGCGGAAACGGCGGCGGTGGCGGCGGTGGAAATGGCGGCGGTAACGGCGGTGGTAATGGTGGCGGAAACGGCGCAGGTCACGGCGGCGGCATGGGTGGCGGACACGCCGGTACCGGCCACTCCGGCAGTAACGGCCGCGGCAACGGGCTGGACAGCGACCATGCTGGCAAATCCGTGCGCGACCATGGCCTGAGCGGAAACCACTACGGCAGTGCGCGCAACGATGACAGCGGTCATGGCAGCATGACCTCGGGCATCGCCCATTCCAAGGATACTCGTGGCGTCGCCAAGGCCACGGCCATTTCGGCCTCGACGCCGGGTGAGCACAACACCAAAGGCTTGAGTAAAGCCGGGCTGTCGACCTCGAAAAAAACCCATTGAGTTCGCGGCGACAGATCAGTTTCTAAAAAAGCAAAAAACCCGCTGCAAGGCGGGTTTTTTTATGCCTGGAAATTGATCGGCGACCACCGCGCAGCTTGTTCTCCGCCAGCACAACAGGCATTACACGGACAGAAAACGAGCCACCTGGACACATCGCGCAGTGATTTGCGTACGCGGGCGATTTGTCATGTTCAGCGCCATTTCAATGTAGATATTAGTCAGCCCAACGCGATTTCAATGAGGCTGCACTGTGTTCCAACGACTTGTGTGTTCGCTGTCTGTTTTGAGCCTGTCCATCGCTGCCGCCCAGGCTGCCGAGACTGTCCCCCTCAACACCCCACGCCTGAAGAGCATCGATAACTTGCGCGATGTCGCCGGTCTCACCACCGCGTACACCACGGCCAATGACGGCACGATGCGGGGCGGGGTGTTTTACCGCTCCAACGCGCTGACGCCATCGGCGGCGGATCTGGCGACCCTCAACGGCCTGGGCATCAAGGCGGTCTACGACTTGCGCACGCCAACCGAAATCGCCGCTACGCCCGACACGATGCCCGCGGGTGCGACGTACACCAACATCGACATCATCGGCGGCTCCACGTCGGGCGCGAACGTCACCAACGTCGCGTTCCACAGCGCCGCCGAAGCCACCGCCATGATGCAGGACACCAACCGGGATTTCGTCCGCAACGCTGGGATGCGCAGCGAGTTCAACCAGCTGTTCAATGAGCTGGCCACGGTCGACGGCGCGGCTGTGTTCCACTGCACCGCCGGCAAGGACCGCACGGGCTGGACCGCCGCTGTGCTGCAAAGCATCGCCGGGCTCGACGATGCTACCATCATGAGCAACTACCTGGCGACCAACGACTACACCGCCGCGCGTATGAGGGCGACCCTGGCGGCGTTGCCACCGAACCTGGCGACCATCTATGGCCCGTTGATCGGTGTAGAGGCCAGTTACCTGCAGGCCGGCCTGGACGAGGTGACCGCGCAGTACGGCACGATGGATAACTACCTCAAGGAAGGCCTCGGCCTGTCCCAGGAAACCATCTACGTGCTGCGCGGCAAGATGGTGTTCTACAACAGCCTGCCGGGCGCGGCGGACCTGGCTGGCAACGCCGCGGCCGGCGCGCAGTTGTTGCAGCAACTGCAGAACAGCAACCTGTCGGGCACCTACAGCGCCTACAACTACTACCTGCAGTCGGCCATCGATGCCCGCAGCCTCGGGGGCGTGGAGTCCACCGTCGGCGGTCAGGTGCACGCCGACGCCGCCAGCTACCTGCTGCGCCAGGGCGCGATGATCGAACAGGCCGCCGCGCCGTTCACCAGCGGAATCGACCTCAAGGTCGGGCAATATCGCCTGTGGAGCACCGCGTTGGCGGGGTATCTGGGCACCGATGGTTCCTCCCAGGCCTCCAGCAGCAACGAGCATAGCCAGGGCATGATGATCGGCCTGACCCAGCGCTTTTCCGAACAGCTCAGCGCCCATGCCGGCTTTGGCTACAGCAGCGGCAATGTCGGTGGCGCAGGTGGCGAGGCCGATACTGACCTGACCTTCTTCAGCGTCGGCGCACGCTTTGCCCCGAACGGCCTGGAGCGCGGCCTGTTTGTGGATGCCGATGCCAGCGCCGGCTATCTCGATTACGAGAGCAAGCGTGAACTGGGCGGCGGTCTGGGCACGGCCAAGGGCGACAGCCATGGCAACCTCACCGGCGCGACCCTGGCCCTCGGTTACCGTGTACCGGTGAATGGCGTGACCCTCGAACCGAGCCTCGGCGTGCGGATCAGTCACGTCAACCTGTCGGGTTTCCAGGAAAAAGGCAGCGAACTGGCCCTGGACGTCGACGGCATCCACGAGACCCGCAAGAGCGCGGTGGCCAACCTCAACGCATCCTTTGCGCCTGTCAGCCTCGGTGCCTGGCAAGTGGTGCCGGGCCTGCAAGTGGGCTACGAGCATGTGTTGGGTGACCATGAGGTCGACAGCGAAGGGCAACTGCTGGGCCTGGACATCGAACAGCAAGCCGCCTTCGACAACCGTGACCAGTTCACCGGTGGCGTCAACGTCATGGCCAACCTTGGTCCGTGGAGCGTGGGGGCAGAAGTCGGCGCCAGCGGTGGCGGCGATAGCCACGGCTTCAATGGCGGGCTGAAGGCCAGTTATCTGTTCTGACGATCAGTTGAGGCAATCTGTGGGAGTGAGCCTGCTCGCGAAGTGGTCGTGTCAGTCGACGTAGATGTTGAATGTCACTCCGCCTTCGCGAGCAAGCCCGCTCCCACAGTGGTTTTTTGTCGTACGCGGGAATTGTGTTCGACACCGATCAAAGTGTGGGAGCGGGCTTGCTCGCGAAGGCGGACTCACAGCTAACGAAGAGGGCGGCTGACATTCCGCTTTCGCGAGTGCTCCCGCTAACCCCTCAATTGATCGCCATCGGCCGCGCTCGCAGGCCCTTTCTCACGTCTGCGGGACTGATGCCGTAGGCACTCTGGAAATACTGGCAAAACCGCCCGACATTGCTGAAGCCCTGTTGCAAGGCCACGTCTGTCACCGACGGCGATACCTCCTGGGACAGCGCGGCAAAGGCGCGCTCCAGGCGGACCTGACGCTGATAGGCAACGATCGAAGTGCCCATGAAACGCTGAAAACCTTCCTGCAAAGCGCGCAGGCTGACGTTGGTCAATTGCGCCAGCTCGGTGCCGCTGGCCAGGTGATCGGGGTGCTCCTGAATGTACTCGACAGCGAGCTTCACATGCCGTGGCGCAATCGATGGGGAAGGGCGCCGGAGGGCTTCGGTGAAGTTGTGCGGCCAGGCTTCCAGTACCGCATCGACCAGCATCTCGCGAAGACGCGAAGGCATCAGCGAACCGCTGTTGATCAGCAGGTCGAACTCGGTGCCCGTGGCCAGGTCAATCAATGCGCGGATGCCCTGCAAGGCCAAGACATTCAGGTCCACCACCGGCTCGAAATGCACCTTTTGCAGGATAGGTTTACCCAGCAGCGTCGACAGGCGCTCGGTGATCAGCCGGCGGCTGATCGAAATCCCGTGCTGTGCGTGGTTGTCGACAAAGCGCGTCGAGTGGACCTCGGCCTTGTCGATTGCCAGGCCTGTCTGCGCGAAGCCGACCGACTCGGTGACGTGGTTGAAGATGATCTTGCCGGCGGTGGGGATGACAAAGGTGATTTCATCAAGGGGGGCGGGAAAAGCCACCGTGAAGTCACCGCGATAGTGCATGCGACGAAAACTGACACCTTCGTGCCGGCCGTAGACCCCGCCGATGATGATGTTTTTCGGCGGCGGCGGTGAGTCGCTATAGAGGTTGCCGAACAGGTTCGAGAACAACGCGCCAAAGTCGTCGCAGCTCATGTCGTCGGACCTGATGATGATTTGCTTGCGCGTCGTGCTTGCGTACACCTGAAGTGGCACCTTGAGCGGATGGGCAAAGCCCCGGTACAGGGAACTGGGGCGATCGGAGATCGAGCGGATGCGATTCGGGAAAACGCTTGGACGTTATCAGTGAGTAATGACAGGTTTGTTACCGGTTGTTGCCGTCGCCCCCGTTTCCGTCCATCCGACGCCACCGCTCGCACCGGACAACCGGTGGCGCGAGCGGTACTCGGGCGTGGGCCGGCTTGCAAGGGCCGCGGCTATTTCACCGGCTCTGTTGCCTTGATATCCCCGCAAAAGATATCGACGTTGCCATCGGTCGGAGCCGTTCGCACGACCACCGAATACTTGCCGTCAAGCAGGGTTTGCAACGGCACAGGCGCGGTCCGGGTAAAAGACCAGCCGCGTACGGGTTGGGCTTCGGTGTTGACGGTGTCGTTCATCGCGTAGGCGACTGACCCGGGTTGCTGGCAGGTGCCGTTATTGATGAACGAGTAAAGGCGCAGGGGCAGGGTAACCCCCATTGGAGCACCGCTGATGAAGAAACTGAGCCCGGTTTTCTTGTCCCAGTCGGTCAAGGTGACAGTGCCGATCTGACCGGCGTTTTGCCGGGTGGCGACCAGGTTGACGTTCACGCCGTGGGTCGATGAAGTGGTGCAGCCGAAAAGGCTTGCCGCAACCATGAGTGCTGCCAGTGAGGTTCTGAGCTTCATTGCCAAACTCCTGGGTTGAAGAACTGCAAGGGGGAGAATTAGCGGGTATAGCTCATTTATCGCTTTCATGACGTCGTCCATACGAGGCTTCCCCTTTCAGCGAGGACGTGATGGACGCCTTCGAGCCTGAATCAACGAATCCATTCATCGCCGCACAAACCGGCTACATTTGTAATCTACCGAGCGCCATTACCCGGACATTTACCGGTGTATTCGACCCATGCCCCACCCTTTGAATTTCCCGAGCCCGAGCTGATTGCCTGCTGGCACACGCGCTTTGATGCCGATGAAGGTTTGCAATGGTTGCGCGTGCAGTTAAAGGATTGTGCGGTCAGTTGAGCCCACTCATCATCCGCATGGAAGATTTGCCACTGGAGTGACTGATGAATCAACAAGGCAGCCATCCGCAAGAGCGGATTCCAGGTGCTCCACAACGGGGAACCTTGCGCAGCCTGTTGATCCCGGAATGGCTTGGCAACTACCGGCCAGACTGGCTGCGCAGCGATGTGGTCGCCGGGCTGACGGCAGCGGCGGTGGTCATACCCAAGGCGCTGGCGTACGCCACCATTGCCGGCCTGCCGGTGCAGGTCGGGCTGTACACGGCGCTGGTGCCGATGGTGATCTATGCCGTGCTCGGCACGTCGCGCCCGCTTAGCGTCAGCACCACGACCACCCTGGCCATTCTCGCCGGCTCCGCACTGGGCCAGATCAGCCCCGATGGCGATACGGCGACCTTGCTCGCCGGTTCCGCGACGCTGGCCCTGATGGTGGGCGCGATCCTCATCGTCGCGGGACTGCTGCGCCTGGGTTTCGTCGCCAATTTCATTTCCGAACCGGTGCTGGTGGGGTTCAAGGCCGGCATCGGCGTGGTCATCGTGCTCGACCAGTTGCCCAAGTTGTTGGGCACGCACATCGACAAAGGCGGCTTCCTGCACAACCTGGTGGCCACGGTCCAGAGCGCCGGCCATGCCTCGCTGCCGACCGTGGCGGTCGGCGTGTTCATGGTCCTGCTGCTGGTAGGCATGAAGCGATTTACGCCCCGGCTGCCCGCACCCTTGATTGCGGTGGCGCTTGGCATCATCGGCATGAGCCTGTTTGGCCTGGAGCGCTTTGGTGTGTCCGCCGTCGGCGTGGTGCCGATCGGGTTGCCCGCGCCGACCCTGCCGGTATGGTCGATGGCCGAGACCCTGTGGTCCTCGGCGATGGGGATCGCGCTGATGAGTTTCACCGAAACCATCGCGGCGGGGCGCGCGTTCGCCCGCAGTGACGAGCCCGCGCCACAACCGAACCGGGAACTGCTGGCCACGGGCGTTGCCAACATCGGTGGCGCGTTTCTCGGGGCCATGGTCGCCGGTGGCGGCACCACCCAGACGGCGGTGAACCGCCTGGCCGGCGCCCGCTCGCAACTGGCCGCACTGGTCACCGCCGCACTGGCACTGGGCACCTGTCTGCTGCTGGCACCGCTCATTGGCCTGATGCCCAACGCCACGCTCGCGGCCGTGGTGATCGTGTATTCGGTGGGCCTGATCGAGCCGGCGGAATTTCGCGAGATACTGTCGGTTCGCCGTACCGAATTTGCCTGGGCCGTGGTGGCCATGATCGGCGTGATCCTGCTGGGCACGCTGCAAGGGATCGTCGTGGCGATCATCGTCTCGTTGCTGGCCCTGGCCTATCAGGTCTCGGACCCGCCCGTGCATGTCCTGGGACGCAAGCCCGGCACCAACGTCTATCGTCCGCAGGCCACGGACAACGCAGACGACGAACACTTTGACGGGTTGCTGTTGCTCAGGCCCGAAGGGCGGGTGTTCTTCGCCAATGCCCAGCGCATCGCCGACAAGATCCGCCCGCTGATTGACGTGGCGAACCCCAAGGTCGTGGTTCTGGACCTGCGCAGCGTGTTCGACCTGGAATACACCGCGCTGAAAATGCTCACCGGGGCGGAACAGCAACTGCAGGAAAAAGGCATTTCATTGTGGCTGGTGGGCATGAGCCCGAGCGTATGGGAGATGGTCATCAAGGCCCCCCTGGGCCATGCGCTGGGCGAGGCGCGCATGTTCCTGAACCTGGAACTGGCGGTTGAACATTATCAGCGCAGTCGACGCTGAATGAACGCGGCCGGGGACACTCCGGACGCTATGTGACGCATTGAAGGAGTTAACTGGCATGGCGAAGAAGAAGGCGGCAAGCAAAAGCAAACCGGTTGAAAGCGGCAAGCTCAGGAACAAGGTGTATCTCGAGGAACTGGCGCGGCTGCATGTCGAGATGGTCAAGCTGCAGGAGTGGGTGCAGCACACGGGCGCCAAGGTGTGCATCATCTTCGAGGGCCGCGATGGCGCCGGCAAAGGCGGAACCATCAAGGCGCTCACCGAGCGGGTCAGTCCGCGGGTGTTCCGGGTAATGGCGCTGCCGGCGCCGACCGAGCGGGAAAAAAGCCAGATGTATGTGCAGCGTTATCTGCCGCACCTGCCGGCGGCCGGTGAAGTGGTGATCTTCGATCGCAGCTGGTACAACCGCGCCGGAGTCGAGCGGGTCATGGGCTTTTGCACTGAAGAGCAGGTGCGCAATTTTCTCACCTCGGTGCCGCGCGTCGAGCAGGCACTGGTGGAATCGGGAATCATCCTGATCAAGTACTGGCTTGAAGTGAGCCAGGAGGAACAGACCCGACGCCTCAAGGAGCGTATCACCGACGGGCGCAAGATCTGGAAGCTGTCGCCCATGGACCTCAAGTCCTATAACCGCTGGTACGACTACTCCCGTGCCCGGGACGACATGTTCGAGGCCACCGATACAAACTTCGCCCCGTGGCGGGTCGCCAACTCGAATGACAAGCGACGGGCGCGACTGAACATCATCAGCGATGTGCTCAACAGTATTCCTTATGAGGAAGTACCGCGGGCGAAGGTGAAACTGCCCAAGCGCCAAAGTCCTGGTAACTATCGGGATCCGAACTATCCGTTCAAATTCATCGCGGAAAAATTCTAGAACGATGCATTGGACAGGAGCCGGCCCGGACCGGCTCCTGCTGCATGC
>NZ_CATKPU010000032.1:0-621117 GCF_949767825.1 Pseudomonas sp. IT-P258
CGGCGTTCCGACGAAGGGGCCTGAACAGACGCTGCATCAATCCCCCGCAACAAAACTCACCCGCACCTTCAACCCCGCGGGCTCACCATCGTGCAGACTGATCTGCGCCAGATGCGCGCGGCAGATCTCACCGACAATTGCCAGACCCAATCCGGAACCGGCCACTTGCTGATTGCGTCGGTAAAAGCGCTCGAATACCCGATCGCGTTCTTCAAGCGGTATTCCCGGGCCATCATCTTCGACTTCCAGCACGGCGGGCGCCGAGACCCGCAGAATCACGTTGCCACCTGGCGGCGTGTGGGCCAGCGCGTTATCCACCAGATTGCTCAGCAGTTCGTTCAATAACGTCGGCTCGCCCCGCAGCCAGACCGGTTCATCCGCCTCCAGCGCCAGCGCGATACCACGTTTGTGGGCCAACGGCGCCATGGCCATGCCCAGTTCCCGGGCCAATTGACTCAGATCGAGTAACTGCGCGCCGCCTTCGGCAATCGCCCGGGCGCCATTTTCGACCCGTGCCAGGGAAAGCAACTGATTGGCCAGATGGGTCAAGCGATCGGTGCCTTGGGCGGCGGTTTCCAGCGTGCTGCGCCAGGTATCGGGTTCGGCCGAGCGCATGCCCAGCTCCAGGCGCGCCTTGAGTGCCGCCAGCGGCGTGCGCAACTCGTGAGCGGCATCGGCGATGAATTGCGCCTGCTTCTCGAACTGGCCGCGCAAGCGCTCGGTAAAGTGATTGAGTGCGCGCACCAGCGGCCACAATTCGCGCTGCACTTCCACCAGAGGCAAGGGGCGCAGATCGTCCGGCTGGCGCTCTTCCACCGCCGTGCGCAAGCGCTCCAGCGGGCGCAACGCGGCACTCACCGCAAACCACACAAGCATCAACGCACCGATGGCCAGCATGCCCAGGCGCAGCAAGGTGTCGGCCGCCAGGCTGCGGGCCATGCTCACCCGCGCCTCATCGGTTTCCGCCACGCGAATTTCCGCCATGCCGTTCATGTTCGGCTCGCTCACGGGTTTGAGCAGGCTCACCACACGCACGTTCTGCCCACGGTACTGCGCGTTGTAGAAACGTGCCAGCGCCGGATAGTCATCGGTGCGCGGCGTTCCCGGCGGTGGCGCCGGCAGGTTTTCGTAACCGGAAATCAGCTTCTGATTGATGTCGTTGACCAGGTAGAAAATTCGCCCGGCACTGTCGTAGGCAAACGTATCGAGGGCCACGTAGGGCACGTCGGCACTCAGGGTGCCGTCGCGTTGGGAGACGCCAGCGGCGATGGTTCGCGCCGAGGCCAGCAGGGTCCGGTCATAGGCCGTGTCGGCGGCTTCGCGGCCGTTCCAGTAAGCGCTCAAACCACTGGCCAGCATCAACACCACCAGCAGCAGCGCCAGGTTCCACAGCAACCGCCAGCGCAGGCTGCTGGGCTTATGCATCGCGGCTTTCCAGCAAGTAACCGAGGCCGCGGAAAGTCACGATGGCGACCGGCTGGCCGTCGAGTTTCTTGCGCAGGCGGTGCACGTAGATTTCGATGGCATCGGGACTGGCCTCTTCATCGAGACCGAATACTTGAGAAGCCAGTTGCTCCTTGCTCATCACCCGACCGGGGCGCGCAATCAGGGCTTCGAGCACGGCCTGTTCGCGGGAAGTCAGGGTCAGCAATTCTTCGCCAAGGCTGAAACGCCGGGTTTCCAGGTCGTAGGCCAGCACACCGCAACGCTGAATGCGCTCACCGCCCAGCACGCTGCGGCGCAACAAGGCTTTGACACGGGCTTCGAGTTCGGTCAATTCGAACGGCTTGGCCAGGTAGTCGTCGGCGCCGAGGTTGAGGCCGTGGACCCTATCCTTGACGTCGCTGCGGGCGGTCAGCATCAACACCGGCAGGTTCTTGCCCCGCGCCCGCAAACGCGCCAGCACTTCGAAACCATCCATGCGCGGCAAGCCGACGTCGAGGATCGCCATGGCGTATTCCTCGCTGCCCAGCGCCAGGTCGGCTGCCACGCCATCGTGCAGGACATCCACGGTCAGCCCGGTGCTCTTGAGCGCCTGGGCGACACTTTCGGCGAGCTGCAAATGGTCTTCGACGAGCAGGACACGCATGGATCTTTACCTCGTTCAGGGATGGCCGACGCCATTCTTTGGCGCGGAGTTTACAGCCGCAATTGCCGCTGTGAAGCCCAAAAAACCGTGAAAGCCCGATGAAAGGTTAGCGAAAGGTTGGGGCGTTAGAGTCGCCCCACGGATGGTTTCGACTGCCAACCATCGAATCGTAGTTTGAAAGCGTGCTTTGACATGTAACTACCGAAAAACGCCTCGAAGCGTTTTCGCCAATAAGAACAATAACCGAGGTACTGCATCATGCTGTCCATACAGCTTCAGGCTTACCCGTCCCACCCCTTCTCTCGTTCCCCGATGTTTACGCTTGCCAGCGCCGAAGCCGGCTGCTCGTCGTTCAGTCCGTACGGATTCGAACGCGCCAGCGCCGTGCGAAATCGTCGCACCTGAATCATCCCGAAAAACAAAAACTCCAGTGGAGACAAAAATGAATCGTTCAATGCGCCGTTTCGCCCTCGCCGCCAGCTGTGTGCTGTTCGCCGGCCAACTCATGGCCGAGCCAAAACGCCCGGAATGCATCGCCCCGGCCTCGCCCGGCGGTGGTTTCGACCTGACCTGCAAACTGGCGCAAAGCGCGCTGGTCAACGAAAAACTGCTGACCAAACCGATGCGCGTGACCTACATGCCCGGCGGTGTCGGCGCGGTGGCGTACAACGCGGTGGTCGCCCAGCGTCCGGCCGATGCCGGCACCCTGGTGGCCTGGTCCAGCGGTTCGCTGTTGAACCTGGCCCAGGGCAAGTTCGGTCGTTTCGATGAAACCAACGTGCGCTGGCTCGCTGCCGTCGGCACCAGCTACGGTGCCATCGCGGTGAAAAGCGATTCGCCCTACAAGACCCTCGACGACCTCGTACAGGCACTGAAGAAAGATCCGAGCAAAGTGGTGATCGGTTCCGGCGGCACCGTCGGCAGCCAGGACTGGATGCAAACCGCGCTGATCGCCAAGGCCGCCGGGATCAACCCCCGTGACCTGCGTTACGTCGCCCTCGAAGGTGGCGGCGAAATCGCCACCGCCCTGCTCGGCGGTCACATTCAGGTCGGCAGCACCGACATTTCCGACTCCATGCCACACATCCAGAGCGGCGACATGCGCCTGTTGGCAGTGTTCTCCGACAAGCGCCTGGACGAGCCGGAAATGAAGGATATTCCGACCGCCCGCGAGCAAGGCTACGACATCGTCTGGCCAGTGGTTCGTGGCTTCTACCTCGGGCCAAAAGTCAGCGACGAAGACTATGCCTGGTGGAAATCGGCCTTCGACAAGCTGCTGGCTTCCGAAGACTTCGCCAAGTTGCGCGATCAGCGCGAGCTCTTCCCGTTTGCCATGACCGGCCCGGAACTGGACACCTACGTGAAGAAGCAGGTTGCGGACTACAAAGTGCTGGCCAAAGAGTTCGGCCTGATCCAGTGATCGTCTCTGTCTAGCGGCTGCGGCTCCCCTTTCACGGAGTCGCGGCACAGGAGTTCTCCCATGCTCTTACAACGCATTTTTGCTTCGGTGCTGTTGCTGGCCTGTCTCGGCCTGGCATTGATGGCGTGGCCGTATCAAGCGGCTTTTTCCTACGAACCGGTTGGGCCTCGGGCCTTTCCGCTGTTGATGCTTGGCCTGATGGGCTCGGCGCTGTTGTACATGGTGTTCCGTCCGGCGCCGATCAAGCACAGTGCTGACGAGCCGCCGCTGGATCGCGAAACCCTGACCAAAATCGGCATCTGCGTGTTGCTGTTGCTGGTGTTCGCCGGCACGTTCGAACCCCTGGGTTTCATCGTCGCCAGCATCCTGATCGGCGTGCCCATGGCCCGTCTGTATGGCGGTCGCTGGGTGCCAAGCATCGTGATCATCAGCCTGATGGCCGTCGGCCTCTACCTGCTGTTCGACAAGTTGATGGACGTTCCACTGCCGCTGGGCGTGCTCGACGTTCTGGAGAACTGATATGGATACTCTTGGCTATTTGGGTCAGGGTTTCGGCGTCGCGCTGAGCCCGTACAACCTGGTGACCGCGCTGTGCGGCACACTGATCGGCACCGTGGTCGGCCTGTTGCCGGGCCTGGGGCCGATCAACGGCGTGGCACTGTTGATCCCGATCGCATTCGCCCTCGGCCTGCCACCGGAGTCGGCACTGATCCTGCTGGCGGCGGTATATCTGGGATGCGAATACGGCGGCCGGATCAGCTCGATCCTGCTGAACATCCCGGGCGAAGCGTCCACCGTGATGACCACCCTCGACGGTTACCCGATGGCCCGTAAAGGCCTGGCCGGTGTAGCGCTGTCGTTGTCGGCATGGAGCTCGTTCATCGGTGCCTTTATCGCGACCTGCGGCATGGTGCTGTTCGCCCCGCTGCTGGCGAAATGGGCGATTGCCTTCGGCCCCGCGGAATACTTCGTACTGATGGTGTTCGCGATTGTCTGCCTCGGCGGCATGGCCGGCGACCGTCCTCTGAAGACGTTCATCGCGGCACTGATCGGCCTGTTCCTGTCGACCGTCGGCATCGACGCCAACAGCGGTGTGTACCGTTTCACCGGGGACAACATCCACCTGACCGACGGCATCCAGTTCGTCGTGCTGGTGCTGGGCCTGTTCTCCATCAGCGAAATTCTTCTGCTGCTGGAAAAAACCCACCACGGCCAGGAAGCGGTGAAAGCCACCGGGCGCATGATGTTCAACTTCAAGGAAGCGGCGTCGGTGTTCGTGGTGAACATCCGTTGCGGCGTACTGGGTTTCATCATGGGCGTGTTGCCGGGTGCCGGTGCGACCCTGGCCAGTGCCGTCGCCTACATGACCGAGAAACGCATGGCGGGTGCCAAGGGTACTTTCGGGCAAGGTGACATGCGCGGCCTCGCGGCGCCGGAAACCGCCATCGGTGGCGCGGCCTGCGGTGCGCTGGTGCCGATGCTGACCCTCGGCGTTCCAGGTTCCGGCACCACGGCGGTGATGATCGGCGCCCTGTCGCTGTACAACATCACTCCGGGTCCGCTGCTGTTCCAACAGCAGCCGGACATCGTCTGGGGCCTGATCGCTTCGTTGTTCATCGCCAACGTGATGCTGGTGATCCTCAACATCCCGATGATCCGCATCTTCACCCGCATCCTCGCCGTGCCGAACTGGGCACTGGTGCCGGTGATCGCGATCATTACCGGGATTGGCGTCTACGCGGTACACGCGACAACGTTCGACCTGTTCCTGATGATCGGCATCGGCATCTTCGGTTATATCCTGCGCAAGCTGGACTTCCCGCTGTCACCGGTATTGCTGGGCTTCATCCTCGGCGGCCTGATGGAACAGAACCTGCGCCGCGCCCTGTCGATTTCCAACGGTGCGCTGGAAATCCTCTGGTCGAGCCCGATCACCTTCGGTTGCTGGGTGCTGACGGCGATCATGCTGCTGATGCCGCTCATCCGCATCTGGCGCAAACGTTCGGCCGCGCAACGCGTTATTGCCGATGTCTGATCGGTCCCCCCTCAAACTCTGGTGGGGAACCCCGCTGGTCGGCCTGCTGGGCGGTTTCCTCGCCAGCCAGGTCGGCTGGCCTTTGCCGTGGATGGTCGGCTCGTTGCTGGCGATCATCCTCGTGCGCTGCCTGACACCCTGGCAATTGGCCGAAATCCCTGGCGGCCGCAAGTGCGGCCAGTGGATCGTCGGCATCGGTATCGGCCTGCATTTCACTCCAGTGGTGATGGAGCAGGTACTCAGTCATTTCGGTCTGATCTTCTTCGGTGCGTTGGTCACCAGCCTGTCGGCGGTCGTCGGCGTGTGGCTGATGCGCCGCACCGGTGAAGATCGCGCCACGGCGTTCTTTTCCAGCATGCCCGGCGGTTCCGGGGAGATGGTCAACCTCGGCGCCCGCAATGGCGCGGTGCTCAGCCGCGTGGCGGCGGGGCAGAGTCTGCGGGTGTTGGTGGTGGTGCTGTGCGTGCCGGCGGCTTTCAAGTATTTACTGGGCGATGGTGCCCCGGTTTTACATGCCACCGTTGTGGACTGGCGCTGGCTGGCCTTGCTGTTCCCGGCAGGCGCATTGGCCGCCTGGATCTGGGAACGCCTGCGCCAACCCAACCCCTGGCTGTTCGGGCCCTTGCTGGTCAGCGCGGCAGTCAGCATCGGCTGGGATCTGCACATCGGTTTGCCCAATGGTGGCAGCCAGATTGGCCAATGGCTGATCGGTAGCGGTCTGGGCTGTCACTTCAACCGGCAGTTTTTCCGGCGTGCGCCATCGTTCATGGGGCGCACTTTGGTCGGCACGGTGTTGACCATGTTGATCGCCACGGCAGCGGCGTTGGGCTTGAGTGCGCTGACCCATCTGGATCTGCGTTCGCTGACCTTGGGCATGATGCCCGGCGGTATTGCCGAGATGAGCCTGACGGCGGAAACCCTGCAACTGTCGGTACCGCTGGTGACGGCGATGCAGGTGATGCGGCTGTTGTTTGTGTTGTTTCTGGCGGAGCCGTTGTTCAAGTATTGGAACCGGAATCCGGATTCAGCCTGATAGACCTGTGGCGAGGGAGCTTGCTCCCGCTCGGCTGCGCAGCAGTCGTAAAGCCTGTATGCACGGTGTGTCAGAAGAAATCAGGTTGCAGAAATTGGGGCTGCTTCGCAGCCCAGCGGGAGCAAGCTCCCTCGCCACAAAAATCAGCACACTCCCATCAAACCGGCGGCAACCGCCACTCGATCGGCGACTCGCCATTCTGCTCCAGAAACTTGTTGGTCCGGCTGAAGTGCCCGCAACCGAGGAAGCCGCGATAAGCCGACAGCGGTGACGGGTGCACCGAGGTCAGCACCAGATGCTTGGTGGCATCGATCAGTTTCTGTTTGCTCTGGGCATGGGCGCCCCACAGCATGAACACCAGGTGCGGTTGCTGTTGGCTGACCACTTCAATGACTCGATCAGTGAAAAACTGCCAGCCCTTGTCCTTGTGCGCATTGGCGTTGGCGCGCTCGACGGTCATGGTGGTGTTGAGCATCAGCACGCCCTGATCGGCCCAGCTCTGCAGGTAACCATGGTTGGGGATGTCGATGTTCAGGTCGCGCTTGAGTTCTTTGTAAATGTTCACCAGCGACGGCGGTGCCGGTACGCCCGGCTGCACCGAGAAGCACAGGCCATGGGCCTGGCCCGGGCCGTGATAAGGGTCCTGACCGAGGATCACCACTTTGACCTTGTCCAGTGGCGTTGAATTCAGCGCATTGAAAATCATTGGTCCCGGTGGATAGATCTCCTTGCCGGCCGCCCGCTCCTGTTGCAGGAAGTTTCGCAACTCTGCCATGTAGGGCTGGTCGAATTCGGCACGCAGTGCCTCCTTCCAGCCCGGTTCGAGTTTGATACGGTCATCAGCAGTCATGGTTACATCCGGCAAAAACAATGGGGCGAACCCTAGGAAAGCGCATCACGCTTGTCAATTGATCTGATGCAGATCCGGCACTTTCCCACACAGCGATCATACTTAACCCTCAAATTCCCGATCGAGGTCACGATGAATCTGCACTTCGAAGAACTCACCGGCACCGACGGCGCACGCATCGGCATCGCCAGCCTGGATGCCGAAAAATCCCTGAACGCCCTGTCCCTGCCAATGATCAACGCCCTGCGCGACCGCCTGGAAGCCTGGGCCAAGGACCCGCAGATTGTCTGCGTGCTGTTGCGCGGCAATGGCGCCAAGGCCTTTTGCGCCGGCGGCGAAGTGCGCAGCCTGGTGGAAGCCTGTCGCGTCCATCCGGGCGAAGTACCGCCACTGGCTGCGCAGTTCTTTGCGGCGGAATATCGCCTGGACTTCAAACTTCATACCTACCCGAAACCACTGATCTGCTGGGGCCATGGCTATGTGCTCGGCGGCGGCATGGGACTGTTGCAAGGGGCAGGTACCCGCATCGTTACACCGAGCAGCCGCCTGGCCATGCCGGAGATCAGCATCGGCCTGTACCCGGATGTTGGCGCCAGCTGGTTTCTGTCGCGCCTGCCCGGCAAGCTCGGGTTGTTCCTGGGCCTGACCGGAGCGCACATGAACGGCCGCGATGCCATCGACCTGGACCTGGCCGATCGTTTCTTGCTCGATGAGCAGCAGCCGCAATTGATCGAAGGCCTGTTGCAATTGAACTGGCAGGAACAGACACCCATGCAGCTCAACAGCCTGCTCAAGGCCTTGCAGCAGGAAGCCGTGGCACAGATGCCCGAAGCCCAGTGGCTACCGCGCCGACAGCAGATCGACGAACTGCTGGATGTCAGCGACGTGCGTTGCGCCTGGAAGGCCATCAGCGCCTTGCGTGACCATACCGACCTGTTGCTGAGCCGCGCAGCCAAGACCCTGAGCGAAGGCGCGCCGCTGACCGCTCATCTGGTGTGGGAGCAGATCATCCGTGCCCGCCACCTGTCGCTGGCCGAAGTCTTCCAGATGGAATACACCCTGAGCCTCAACTGCTGCCGGCATCCGGAGTTCAGCGAAGGCGTACGAGCCCGGTTGATCGACAAGGACCAGAAGCCGCACTGGCACTGGCCGGACATCAACAACGTGCCGGACGCGGTAGTAGAAGCGCACTTTCACAAGGCGTGGGAAGGTCGACATCCGCTGGCGGATTTGTCGGAATACTGAAGACAGGGCATAAAAATGTGGGAGCGAGCCTGCTCGCTCCCACAGGTTTTGTATTCAGTTTAATGATTAGCGGTGGTTACCCCGCCCATTGCGATAGCCGCGACCGTCGTGACCGCGATAGTCGTTGTTCCCGCTCCCGCGGCTACGGCCGTCCCAGCCATGGTTCTGATGCATGCGGTAGTCACCCCGAGACGGCTGATTGTAACGAGGGGCCGACTGGTAATGGCGCGAGGGTTGATACATCCGCGGCTGCGAGTAATAGCGCGACGGTTGATAGATCCGCGGCTGTGAGTAATAGCGCGGTGTCGGCTGGTAGTAGCGCGCTGGAGGCGCGTAGTACCGGGGCGGCGGTGTGTAATAACCGCCACCATTGGAGTAGTAGGAACTCCCCCCGGCGTAATAGGTTGGCGATGGAGAGGTATAGACCTCGGAACTGTAGTAACTGCCTCCTTCATCGTAATAAGGCACGCACCCACCAAGGGACAATCCAAACACAGCTAGCAGAAGAATTCGACAGAGCATGGCGGCCTCCTGGACCGCGGGTAAGCCACACCAGCGACGCTGGCAGGCGACAGTCAAATGTTCGCTGACTGTCGAAACATCAGACACCGAATTCGGAATCTGGTGCGTCCGCGAAACAAGTAGAAACATCTGGCCGATGAAAGGTTTTTCATCCATTCGCGCCCTGATCAATGATGGCCACCGCGATGTCCACCGCCATGATGCCCACCGCCGTGGCCACGGTAGTAACCATGCCCACCGTAGTAATAGGTGCGATAGCCACCGTAATAACGTGGACCGTAGTAACCGTAGTAATAGGGCGAGTAGTAGCCGGGGTAGTAATAAGGTCCCCCGTAGGGGTCGGCAGGACCGGCGTAGTAGTAGCAGCCAGACAATCCAAGACCAAGCACTGCACCTAACAATAATCGTCGCAACATGGCGGCCTCCGTAAAGACCTGTAACAGCAGTCGAAACACATCGACTGACACCTGTTTTGACTGGCAATCCCCTGCCAAGTGCGACGTTGCACCCTCCTTCTGATCAGCGGCGGACAGGTTCCAATGCGGTGCACCAACGCACCATCACAAGGCAGTGCGCCTTTCCAACCGGCACCGTCGACCTTCCTGCCCCCCACGCTAGAGCGCTCGGGTCAACTTGGCACGCCTCTCGCTTTAGTAAAGCCGTGCAGGAGTCACTACAGGTTCGCGGCACCACAATTTGCAATGGCTGACTAGGGTTCCGGCTCGCAATCGCGAGTGACTGGTCCGAGAGTTGGCGACCTCCAGTTGAGGTTACACGGCGGGACAAAAGCCCGGGAGACAAGCCACCGTTAGCGGTGCCGCTGCCTTCCTGTCCGTCCTTGATCAACTGGAGAACCACCATGTCCCAGCTTCGTTTACCCGCCCTGCTCGCCGCGGCGTTCACCGCCTTCGTGAGCTTCTCGTCCCAGGCTGCACAGAAAGACCACTTCAGCGTGTGCTGGACGATCTACGCCGGCTGGATGCCTTGGGAATACGCCGGCAGCCAGGGCATCGTCGACAAATGGGCAAAGAAGTACGGCATCAAGATCGATGTGGTGCAGCTCAATGACTACGTCGAATCCATCAACCAGTACACCGCCGGGCAGTTCGACGGTTGCACCATGACCAACATGGACGCGCTGACCATTCCGGCCGCCGGCGGCGTCGACAGCACCGCGCTGATCGTCAGCGATTTCTCCAACGGCAACGACGGCATCGTGCTCAAGGGCGAAGGCAGGAAAGTCGCCGACCTCAAGGGTATGGACATCAACCTGGTGGAGCTCTCTGTCTCCCACTACCTGCTGGCCCGGGCCCTGGATTCGGTGGACCTCACCGAAAAAGACCTGAAAGTGGTCAATACCTCCGACGCCGATATCTCGGCAGCCTTCAACACCGATCAGGTCAACGCCGTCACCACCTGGAACCCGATGCTCTCGGACATCAAGGCCAAGCCTGCGGTGACCGAAGTGTTCAACTCCAGCCAGATCCCCGGCGAGATCATGGACATGATGGTGGTCAACTCCCAGACCCTCAAAGACAACCCGGCGCTCGGCAAGGCACTGACCGGCGCCTGGTTCGAAGTGGTCGAGTTGATGAACGCGAAAAACGCCGCCAGCAAAGCCGCCCTGGAGCACATGGCCAAAGCCTCGGGCACTGACCTGGCGGGTTTCCAGGCGCAACTGGACACCACCAGATTGTTCGCCACCCCGAAAGAAGCCCTGGCGTTCAGTACCAGCAAGCAACTGCCGGAAACCATGCGCAAGGTCGCCGAATTCTCCTTCCAGCACGGCTTGCTGGGTGAAGGCGCCAAGGACACCAGCGCGGTCGGCATGGCCTTCGCCAACGGCGTGACCAGCGGCGACAAGGGCAACCTCAAGCTGCGCTTCGACCCGAGTTACGTGCAGATGGCCGCCGACGCCAAGCTGTAATCAGGAGAACTGGCCATGCGCCTGATCAACCGTCACCCGGACCGCCCGAGTCGCCTGCTGCTGGTGATCCTGCCGTTCGCCCTGGTGCTGTTCGCCTACTTCACGGGCTCGGCCGAGCGACTGGCGGAAAACCCCAACGACAAGCTGCTGCCCAGCGCCGTGCAGATGACCGATGCGGTGAAACGCCTGGCCTTCGTGGCCGACAGCCGCACCGGCGAATACCTGCTCTGGCAGGACACGGCGTCCAGCTTGCAGCGTCTGGCCATCGGCCTGGGCATCAGCGCCCTGGCCGGGCTGTGCCTGGGCATCGCCGCCGGCACCCTGCCGTTGTTCGGTGCGCCGTTGTCTCCCTTGCTGACCGTGCTGTCGATGGTGCCACCGCTGGCAATCCTGCCGATCCTGTTCATCGTCTTCGGCCTGGGTGAGTTGTCGAAAGTGATGCTGATCGTGATCGGCATTACTCCGGCGCTGGCCCGTGACCTGGAACAGCGCGCCCGGGAAATTCCCGTGGAGTTGCTGATCAAGGCCCAGACCCTCGGCGCCTCTACCTGGACCCTGATGCTGCGAGTGGTGTTGCCGCAACTGCTGCCACGCCTGTTGATCTCGCTGCGACTGATGCTCGGCTCGGCGTGGCTGTTCCTGATTGCCGCCGAAGCCATTGCCTCCACTGACGGCCTCGGCTACCGGATTTTCCTGGTGCGCCGCTACCTGGCGATGGACGTGATTTTGCCCTACGTGGTGTGGATCACCCTGCTCGCCTGGTTGATGGATTGGGGGCTCAAGCAGCTGACCCGCCGCGCGTTCCCTTGGTATGAAGGAGCGGCAAAATGAGCTTCATCACGGTGAAAAACGTCTGGCAGCAATACGCCGATCAAGTGGTGCTCGAAGGCCTCAACCTGAACGTCAACGAAGGTGAGTTCTGCACCCTCGTGGGTGCCTCCGGTTGCGGCAAATCGACCTTCCTGCGCCTGCTGCTCGGTCAGGAGCGAACCAGTCGCGGCGAGATCCTGCTCGACGGCCAGCCCTTGGCCGCTGAGCCGGACGCCAGCCGTGGCGTGGTATTCCAGCGCTACTCGGTGTTTCCCCATCTGAGCGTGCTGGACAACGTCGCCCTCGGCCTCGAACTGCCGCGCTCACCGTTGCTTGGTCGCCTGTTCGGCAGCGCGAAAAAGCAGGCCCGTGAACAGGCTTCAGTGCTGCTGCACAAAGTCGGCCTGGGCCACTCGCTGGACAAGTACCCGGCGCAGCTCTCCGGCGGCATGCAACAACGGCTGGCCATCGCCCAGGCGCTGATCATGAAGCCGCGGGTGTTGCTGCTCGACGAACCGTTCGGCGCCCTCGATCCGGGCATCCGCAAAGACATGCACGCCTTGCTCCTGGAGCTGTGGCGCGAGACCCGATTGACGGTGTTCATGGTCACCCATGACCTGTCCGAAGGCTTCAGCCTCGGCACCCGCCTGCTGGTGTTCGACAAGGTCCGCCTCGACCCCCATGCACCCGGCCGCTATGGCGCGCGCATCACCTATGACATCCCTTTGAACAGCGACCGCCGCACCCACCGTGCCGCCGTCGACGCCCTGCCGGCGCCTTTGGCAGGCACGCTTCGTATCGCTTAGAGGAATTCTGAAAATGACAGATTCGACCCGACTGTTCCCACCCTTCGCCGAGGAAATGCTCCCCGGCGGCGGCCATCGTTCCTTCGTGCTCAAACGCGGCCAATTGCTGCGCCTGACCGACCTGCGTGGTGGCGCCAACGTCAGCCTGACGCTGCTCAACGCCAATGAAAAAACCGAACGGCTGAACCTGCCCGACAGCCTCAAGTGCCAACACACCGCCAAGCTCACCACCGGCCACTGCCTGTACTCGGACATGGGCCGCGTGCTGGCCGCCATCACCGCTGACACCTGCGGCTGGAGCGACAGCCTGGGCGGCGTGCTTTGCGCTGAGGAAGTGGCGCAAAAGTACGGCACGGGCCGCTACCAGGAACTGCGCAACGGCTTCTTCCGCAACGGTACCGACAACCTGTTGGTGGAGCTGGGCAAGTGGGGGCTGGGTCTGTCCGACCTGCTGATGACCCTCAACCTGTTCAGCCGCGTGAACGTCGATGACGCAGGGCGCTTCCATTTCGTCGAGGGCAATTCCAAGGCTGGCGACTACATCGAGCTGTACGCGCCGATGGACACCCTGGTGGTGCTAACAGCCCTGCAGCACCCGATGGACCCGGCGCCGGAATATGCACCGAAACCGCTGAAGCTCAGCTGGATGAACGCCGACGCCAGCGTCGCCGAACACTGCCGCACCTCGCGCCCGGAAAACGAGCGCGGCTTTATCAACACCGACCGTTTGTTTGCCTGAGGATCGCTGCCATGTCACTCGCTATCGCTACCGCTCCACAGTCACCTGAAACCGCCGTCTACCGCGCCACCATCCCCGCCGGCGAGCCCTGGCTGATGGAGGTCAAGGCCGGCCAGACCCTGCGCATCCTCGACCTTGAGGGCAACCAGGCTGTCGACACCTTGTTCTACAGCGTCGCCAATCCCAGGGAGCGCTACGACGTGCAGCGCACCCTGCGTCGGCAGAACAGCGTGTACCTGAGCACTGGCAGCGTGCTCTATTCCAACCTCGGCAAGCCGATGCTGACCATCGTCGCCGACACCTGCGGGCGTCACGACACCCTGGGCGGCGCCTGCGCGCAAGAGAGCAACACCGTGCGCTACGCCCTGGAAAAACGCTACATGCACAGCTGCCGCGACAACTACCTGCGCGCCTGTGCTCATGATGGCCGCCTGGGCAAGGGCGACATCGGGCCGAACATCAACTTCTTCATGAACGTACCGGTCACCGCAGACGGCGGCCTGACCTTCGAGGACGGCATCTCGGCACCGGGCAAGTACGTCGACCTGCGGGCAGAAATGGACGTGATCGTGCTGATCTCCAACTGCCCGCAACTGAACAACCCCTGCAACGCCTACAACCCCACCCCTGCGGAGCTGTTGGTATGGAACTGAAGTTCTCGCGGTTGCGTCGCTGGTTGTTCGCCTTGTGCCAAGCCCGTTCCGGTCAGTGCCTCAAACAGTAAAAACACCACAAATCCCCATGTGGGAGCGGGCTTGCTCGCGAAAGCGGTGTATCAGACACATCGAAGTCGACTGACACGCCCCCTTCGCGAGCAAGCCCGCTCCCACAGGGGATCAGCGGTGTCTGGAAGAGAATTGATTCTGCCACCGGGGACGACTCCGGTGCCTGTCGAAAAACTGCGGGACGGCCCGCATCCCAGTCGAGGCTGATGCGCTATCGCCTCCGGGGGTTATGCCATGTTCGAAAAAGTCCTGATTGCCAACCGTGGCGCCATTGCCTGCCGCATCCTGCGAACCTTGCGCGAGCTGCAAGTGCAGGGCGTTGCCGTGTACTCCGAAGCCGATGCCGCCAGCCTGCACATCCTGCAAGCCGATGAAGCCCACAGCCTCGGTGAAGGCGCGGCCGCCGGCACTTATCTGGCGGTCGACAAGATCCTCGCCATCGCCAAGTCCAGCGGCGCCACCGCGATCCATCCCGGCTACGGCTTTCTTTCGGAAAACGCCGCGTTCGCCGAAGCCTGCGCAGCCGCCAACATCGCCTTCATTGGCCCGACACCCGAACAACTGCGGGTGTTCGGCCTCAAGCACACCGCACGTGCCCTGGCCAGACAACACGGCGTGCCGATGCTCGAAGGCACCGAGCTGCTCGACAGCCTCGATACCGCGCTGCTGGCCGGTGAGCAGGTCGGCTATCCGGTGATGCTCAAGAGTACCGCTGGCGGTGGCGGCATCGGCATGCGCGTATGCCGCAGCGCGGCCGAGTTGAGCGAGTCCTTCGAAGCGGTCAAGCGCCTGGGTCAGAACAATTTCAGCGACGCCGGGGTGTTCATCGAAAAGTACATCCAGCGCGCCCGGCACCTGGAAGTGCAGGTATTCGGCGACGGTCAAGGTGAAGTGATCGCCCTCGGCGTGCGTGATTGCTCGGTGCAACGACGCAACCAGAAAGTCCTCGAAGAAACCCCCGCACCGAACCTGCCCATCGGCATGGCCGAAGAGCTGTGCGCAGCGGCGATCAAACTGGCCAAGGCCGTGAACTACCGCAGCGCCGGCACCGTGGAGTTTGTGTTCGACAGCGAGGCCCAGCGCTTTTACTTCCTGGAAGTGAACACCCGTTTGCAGGTGGAACACGGTGTCACCGAACAGGTGTGGGGGGTCGACCTGGTGCGCTGGATGGTGCAACTGGCGGCCGGTGATCTGCCGCCCCTGAGCGAACTGATGCAAGGTTTGAAACCGGTGGGCCATGCGATCCAGGCGCGGTTGTATGCCGAAGATCCGGGCCGCGATTTTCAACCGAGCCCCGGCTTGCTCACCGCCGTGGATTTCCCCGCGGCCAATGGCATTGAACTGCGCGTCGACACTTGGGTCGAGGCTGGCTGCGAGATTCCGCCCTACTTCGACCCGATGATCGCCAAGGTCATCAGTTGGGCGCCGACTCGCGAAGAGGCCCGCGCCGATTTGCATCAAGCCCTCGGCGACAGTCAGTTGTATGGCGTGGAAACCAACCGCGATTACCTGCGGCAGATTCTGCTCGATGCGCCTTTCGCCAGCGGCCAGCCGTGGACCCGTTGCCTGGAAGGGCTGGTCTATCAGGCCAACACGTTCGAGGTACTCAGCGCCGGCACCCAGACCAGCGTTCAGGACTATCCCGGCCGCCTCGGTTACTGGGCGGTCGGCGTGCCGCCATCGGGGCCGATGGACAGCCGGGCGCTGCGTCTGGGTAACCGTTTGCTGGGCAATAACGAAGGCGCGGCGGCGCTGGAAATCACCATGAGCGGGCCGTTGCTGCGCTTCAATTGCGAGGCGGTGGTGGCGGTGACCGGGGCGGTGATTCCGTTGGCTTTGAACGGCGAAAGCGTACCGATGAACTCGGCACTGCTGATTCCAGCGGGCGCGACGTTGAGCCTTGGCACCATCGCAGGCGCAGGTGCGCGCAGCTATCTGTGCCTGCGTGGCGGCCTGCAGGTACCGGACTATCTGGGCAGCAAAAGCACCTTCACCCTCGGCCAGTTTGGCGGCCACGGTGGTCGCGCGTTGCGAGCCGGCGATGTGTTGCACCTGCCGGCCCTCAATGACCACAGTGCCGGCCGGCAACTGGCTGAAAAACAGGTCACCGAGTTGCCGGCAGTTCGGCAGATTCGCGTGATCTACGGCCCCCACGGCGCGCCGGAATACTTCACTGAAAACTACATCGGCACCTTCTTCGCCACGCAGTGGGAAGTGCATTTCAACTCCAGCCGCACCGGCGTTCGCCTGATCGGACCGAAGCCTGAGTGGGTGCGTGCCGACGGTGGTGAGGCCGGTTTGCATCCGTCGAACATCCACGACAACCCGTATGCGATCGGTGCGGTGGATTTTACCGGGGACATGCCGGTGATCCTCGGCCCGGATGGCCCGAGCCTTGGCGGGTTCGTGTGCCCGGTGACCGTGATCGAGGCGGATCTCTGGCAGTTGGGGCAGCTCAAGGCTGGGGACAAGGTGCAGTTCTCCCCCGTCGACATCAAGACCGCCCGCCCCCTGGCCTTGAAATGGGATCAATGTGGGAGCGGGCTTGCTCGCGAAGAGGGCGTGTCAGTCAACATTGATGTGTCTGAAGCACCGCTTTCGCGAGCAAGTCGGATCGCCGCACCGCCGCTCCCACAGGGTTTGGTGTCGCCTGTTGTATTGGATATTGGGCAGGACGACACGCGGTTGGTGGCGCGCCTTTCCGGCGACACCCACCTGCTGCTGGAAATCGGCGCCCCGGAACTGGACCTGGTCCTGCGCTTCCGCGCCCACGCCCTGATGCAGGCGCTGGAAAGCAAAGACCTGCACGGCGTGATCGACCTCACCCCTGGCATCCGCTCGCTGCAAATCCACTATCAGCCCGAGCAACTGCCGCTGTCCGACCTGCTCGGCATCGTCGCCGGCGAATGGGACGCCGTGTGCGCCGCCAAGGACCTGCAAGTGCCCTCGCGCATCGTGCATCTGCCGCTTTCCTGGGACGACCCGGCGTGCCAGTTGGCCATCGAGAAATACATGACCACCGTGCGCAAGGACGCGCCGTGGTGCCCGAGCAACCTGGAGTTCATCCGCCGCATCAACGACCTGCCGGACCTCGATGAAGTGCAGCGCACGGTGTTCGACGCCAGTTACCTGGTGATGGGCCTGGGCGACGTCTACCTCGGCGCGCCGGTCGCCACTCCGCTCGACCCGCGCCACCGCCTGGTGACCACCAAGTACAACCCGGCGCGCACCTGGACCGCGGAAAACTCAGTAGGCATCGGTGGCGCCTACATGTGCGTCTACGGCATGGAAGGCCCCGGCGGCTATCAGTTTGTCGGGCGCACGTTGCAGATGTGGAACCGCTATCGCGAAGTCGCCGCGTTCGAAGGCAAACCCTGGTTGCTGCGGTTTTTCGACCAGATCCGTTTCTACCCGGTCAGCGCCGATGAACTGCTGCGCATCCGCCGGGATTTCCCCCTCGGGCGCTTCGACCTGAACATCGAGCACAGTCAGTTGAACCTGGCGCAATACCAGGCGTTCCTGGCCCGGGAAGCCGAGACCATCGACGCGTTTCGCGATCAGCAAAAAGGCGCATTCAATGCCGAGCGCGAACGCTGGATCGCCAGTGGCCAGGCGCATTTCGACAGTGAAGAGCTGGCCCCGGAGGCCACCGAAGATGCACCGCTGGAAAACGGCCAGCAGAGCGTCGACAGCCACATCGCCGGCAACCTCTGGCAGGTCCAGGTAGAAACCGGTAGCCGTGTCGCGGCCGGCGATGTGCTGGTGATCCTGGAGTCGATGAAGATGGAAATCCCCCTGCTCGCGCCATTGGCCGGCGTGGTGCGCGAGATTCGCGTGCAACCGGGTTCGGCGGTGCGCGCCGGGCAGCGCGTCGTGGTGCTGGAACTTGACTGAACCCATTTTGAAAAGGACGCATGTCATGAACATCAATCTGCAACTCGACGCCCTGCGCAGCGCTTATCGCGAAGGCCGCACCACGCCACGGCAATTACTGCTGCAACTGCGGGACAAAGCCGCCGCGCTGAACCCGGACTATCACCTGTTCATCCACTTGCTCAGTGTCGATGAACTGGAGCCTTATCTCGCCACCCTCGACGGTCGCGACCTCGACAGCCTGCCGCTGTATGGCGTGCCGTTCGCGATCAAGGACAACATCGACCTGGCGGGCATTCCGACCACGGCGGCGTGCCCGGCATTCGCCTACGTGCCGGAGCGTTCGGCGACCATCGTCGAACAACTGCTGGCCCTTGGTGCGATTCCGCTGGGCAAGACCAACCTCGACCAGTTCGCCACGGGGCTCAACGGCAGCCGCTCACCGTACGGCGCATGCCCCAACAGCGTATTGCCGGAGTATCCGTCGGGCGGCTCCAGCGCCGGATCGTCACTGGCGGTGGCGCTCGGGGTCGCGAGCTTTGCGCTGGGCACCGACACCGCCGGCTCCGGGCGTGTGCCGGCGGCGTTGAACAACCTGGTCGGCCTGAAGGCCACCAAGGGCCTGATCTCGACAGCCGGCGTGGTTCCGGCCTGTCGCACGCTCGATTGCGTCACCACCTTCACCGCCACGGCGCGGGAAGCCAGTCAGTTACTGGCGCTCACCGCACGCCTCGACCCACGGGACGAATACAGCCGCAGCAACCCGCTGTGGAACGACGGCTCGGCATTCGGTACCCCACGCCCCTTCCGTTTCGGCGTACCCCGTGCACAGGACCTGCAATTCTTCGGTTGCCCTGAAGGCCCGCTGTTGTTCGGTGATGCCATCGACCGCCTCAAGGCCCTGGGCGGCGAAGCGGTGGAATTGGACCTGTCGCCATTTCTGGAGGCCGCACGCTTGCTCTATGAAGGCCCGTGGGTGGCCGAGCGCTACAGCGTGGCCGGGGAGTTGATGGCGCAAAACCCGGAGGCCGTGTTGCCGGTGATTCGCGCCGTGTTGGCCAAGGCACCCGCCGTCGATGGTGTGCAAACTTTCCGCGCCCAATACCGGCTGCAAGCGCTCAAAGCCCTGTGCGACACAGCACTGGAAGGCCTGGATTGCGTCGTCACGCCGACCATCGGCCGCCCGGTGACGCTGGCGGAGCTCGAGGCCGAACCGGTGCTGCGCAATTCGGAACTGGGCTACTACACCAACTTCATGAACCTGCTCGACTACGCCGCCGTCGCCGTGCCCGGCGCGTTCATGGACAACGGCCTGCCCTGGGGCGTGACGCTGTTTGGCCGCGCCTTCACCGATCAGTATCTATTGAGCGTGGCGGATGCCCTGCAGCGCCAGCAAGGCCTGGCCGCGCCTGCACCGGCGACGGTTGCCCGCCATGATCGGGCGCGACTGGTGGTCTGCGGTGCGCACCTGGACGGGTTGGCGTTGAACTGGCAGCTCAAGCAGCGCGGTGCCCGCCTGGTGGAAACGACATTCAGCTCACCGGATTATCAACTCCATGCCCTGGCCGGTGGCCCGCCGTTTCGTCCGGGCATGGTCCGCGTGAAGGATGGCGGCGTGGCGATTGCGGTGGAAGTCTGGGAGTTGCCGAGCGGCGAGTTGGGTTCGTTCCTGACCGGAATTCCGGCGCCACTGGGGTTGGGCAAGGTGCAACTGGCGGACGGTCGCTGGGAGAGCGGGTTTATCTGCGAGGCCTATGGGCTGGAGGGCGCGGTGAACATCAGCCATCTGGGCGGGTGGCGCGCCTACCTGAAAACTCTCGCCGGATAGTGATCCTGTGGGAGCTGCCGAAGGCTGCGATCTTTTGATTTTGTTTTTTCAAGATCAAAAGATCGCAGCCTTCGGCAGCTCCCACAAGGACCGGTGTAACCACTGTGGTACGCAGGAACGACCATTCGCGGCGCACATGAAGCAGTTATTTCCCCGCAGTGCCATTAGAATGCAACCATCGGATGACTGCCAATGGAACTACCATGCCGCTTCGCTCGCCGCTGTACTCTCAACGTTCGTTGGTGCTCACGCTGGTCGCGTTGCTGGGCGCTGGTTTCCTCGCCACCTCCTTTCTCAGTTACTACGCCTCCCGGGCCTCGATCCGCGACAACATCGTCAACACCGAACTGCCGCTGACGTCGGACACGGTCTACTCGGAAATCCAGAAAGACCTCGTCAGGCCGATCCTGATTTCCTCGATGATGGCCCGCGACACCTTCATGCGCGACTGGGTGGTCAACGGCGAAAAGGACTCCGACCAGATGACCCGTTACCTCAACGAGGTCATGACCCACTACGGCGCCTACACCGCATTCTTCGTCTCCAACACCAGCCTGACCTACTACCACGCCAAGGGTGTGCTCAAGCAGGTCAAGGCCACCGAGCCCCGCGACGCCTGGTACTTTCGTGTGCGGGACATGAAGGATCCGTACGAGATCAACGTCGACCCGGACCTCGCCAACAAGGACAACCTGACCTTCTTCATCAACTACAAGGTCTACGACTACAACAGCCGATTCATCGGCGCGGCCGGGGTGGGCCTGACCGTCGACGCCGTGATCAAGCTGATCGACAAGTACCAGCAGCGTTATCAACGCAGTGTGTATTTCGTCGACAACTTCGGGCGCCTGGTGCTCACCGGTGCCGAAGGGGGTCCGCAGGGTGCGCACATCGGGCAGAAGCTCGGCGAACTCGACAGCATGAAAGACCTGGTCAGCCGGCTGCCCAAACCCCACAGCGGTAGTTATGAATACTCCGTGCAGGGCCAGGGGCATTTCCTCAACGTGCGATTTATCCCGGAGCTGAACTGGTACCTGTTCGTCGACAAACGCGAAGACAGCGCCCTCGGTGAAATCCGCCAGTCGCTGTACCTCAACCTGCTGATCTGCCTGCTGGTGACCTTGATCGTGCTGGCCCTGCTCAACCAGGTGATCAAACGCTATCAGGACAAGATCCAGGCCCAGGCCGTCCTCGACAGCCTGACCGAACTGCCCAACCGTCGCGGCTTCGACCTGCTGGCCGCACAGGCCATGCAAGAAGCCCGGCGCGAGCCCAGGCCGCTGACCGCTTTGCTGCTGGACCTCGACCGGTTCAAGGTGTTGAACGACACCTATGGCCACCTGGCCGGTGATCAGGTATTGATTGGCTTTGCCCGGGATCTGAAGAGCTGCCTGCGGCACTCCGACATCGTCTGCCGCTGGGGCGGTGAAGAGTTCATCGTGCTGCTCAAGGACACCGACGGCAAGACTGGCCTGATGATTGCCGAGAAAATTCGTCAGCACGTGGAACAACAGCGCTATGCCTACAACGGCCAGGCCTTGCATGTGACCGTCAGCATTGGCCTCACCACCCTGCTGCCCGATGACACCTTGCACAGCCTGCTGTCACGGGCGGATCATGCGATGTATCGGGCCAAGCAAAGTGGCCGTAACCGAACCTGTGTGGAAATGTCTCACTCCAGCTATGAACCAGCCTGACCTCTGCCCCGCCTGCGGCGCCCCCAACGACTGCACCCTGGCCGATCCGCGAACCGCTGACCGCGCCTGCTGGTGCTACGGAGTCAGCATCGACCCGGCCGTGCTCCAGGCGCTGCCGGCGCAACTGCGCGACGCCTCGTGCCTGTGCCCGCGTTGCGCCGAGGTCGAGGCGCAGTTGCAAGCAGCGCCCGAATCGATCTAGTAAGATGCGCGCCCCTTTATTCACCAATCCTTAAGTCATGCGTGTCGACCGCTTCCTCAGCAACCTGCCGTGCTTCAACCGTAAGCAAGTACGCCTGTTGCTGGTGGAAAAACGCGTCCGGGTTGACGGAAACGTCGTCAGCGACCCGCACAGCGAAGTCCGCGAATTCAGCCGCGTCGAAGTCGACAAAGAGGTGCTGCAAGTCGGCAAACCCCTGCGCCACTTCATGTTGCACAAGCCCGCCGGCTGCGTCAGCGCCACCCGGGATCCGCAACACCCGACCGTGCTCGATTTGATTCATGAACCGGACAAGGACGAACTGCACATCGCCGGACGCCTGGATTTCAATACCACCGGCCTGATGCTGATCACCAACGACGGCAGCTGGTCGCGGCGCCTGACCCAACCGCAGACCAAGCTACCCAAGGTCTATTACGTCGAAACCGAGCAGGACATCGGCCCCGAATACGCGATCACGTTCAGCCAGGGGCTGTACTTCGCCTTCGAAGACCTCACCACGCAACCGGCCGGGCTAGAGCTGCTCGGGCCAAAATGCGCGCGCCTGAGCATCGTCGAAGGCCGTTATCACCAGGTCAAGCGCATGTTCGGCCACTTCAACAACAAGGTGATGCGCCTGCACCGCGAACGCATGGGGCCGCTGCTGCTCGACGACACGTTGAAACCGGGCGAATACCGCCCGCTGAGCGCTGAAGAGATCGGATCGATCTAAGCCAGCGACCGCTCAGCAGAAGTTGTCGAACAATTTACCAAAGGCACTTGCGCATTGATGTGACCCCTGCTTGAATCAGGACGTCGGCCGAAATGTGACCGACGAGTCACCCCATACTTCTAAGAAACTTTTTGCCGGTAGGAACCCAAGGGTTCCGGCCTCATCCGGCAGACTGCCCGCCAATAACAATACCCGTCGACCGGACTGCAATGGATCGACATGGGCCTCTCAAATTCCAGGCGTATGCCTACCTGTCACAAAGCTCGTGCAATCTCATTTGCGCGCATACCCGCTTGCCAGGAGTCTTATGACATGAGGCCAGAAATCGCTGTGCTGGATATACAGGGTCAGTACCGGGTTTACACGGAGTTCTATCGCGCAGACGCCGCAGAGAAGACCATTATCTTGGTCAACGGCTCGATGGCCACGACTGCGTCGTTTGCACAAACCGTGAAAAACCTCCATCCGCAGTTCAACGTCGTCTGCTACGACCAGCCCTACGCGGGCCGGTCAAAAGCCCACAACCTGCATGAAAAAATGCTCACCAAGGAAATCGAAGGGCAGATCCTTATTGAGCTGATCGACCACTTCGCCGCCGAACACGTGCTGTCGTTTTCCTGGGGCGGTGCCGCGACCATGGTCGCGCTTTCCCAACAGCCGCGACGCATTGAAAAAGCGGTGATCAGCTCGTTCTCCCCGGAAATCAACTCGCATATGCTCGATTACCTCGAGCGCGGCGTGGATTACCTCGGCAACCGGGACGGGGACCGGGTCGGCAACCTGGTGAACAGCACCATCGGCAAACACCTGCCAACGTTGTTCAAACGCTTCAATTATCGGCACGTCAGTTCCCTGGCCGAGCATGAATACGGGCAGATGCACTTCCACATCAACGACCTGCTGCAAAGTGATCGCCAGTGCTTTTTCAAAGCTGCGGAGAAAATCAACGTACCGGTGTTATTCATGAACGGCGAATGGGACGAATACACCGCCGCCGATGGCGCCCGATTGTTCGCCAATCACGTGCAACACGCCACCTTCACTACCTTGCAGGCCACCGGGCACTTTCTCGACATGGAACACAAAGCCGCTTGCCGGGACAGCCGCAATGCACTGATGGGCTTCCTGAAGCCGGCACCGCATGAAAGCCGACCGCGTTACCACTACGTCCAGGACCACCATGCATTGTCCATCTGAAACAGCGTCATCGCGAGCAAGCCCCGCCCTGCTGCGTTAAACGTATTCTGCAGGCGCGAGGTTTGCCCGCGATCGACCGTCATGGGGTCCGGGCTTTTTGTCATATCGCGTTAAACCCGCTCCACGTAAAGAAAAACTTCAAATTCGCGGCCGTATCTGGTACAAAGTCACCGCTCTGAGCGGGTGTCGTATAATGGCATTACTCCAGCTTCCCAAGCTGATAACGAGGGTTCGATTCCCTTCACCCGCTCCAATCGAATTTTGATCTCACGTCAGGGTGTTTTTGACGGGGGATGTAGAGACAGAAAAAACCGGCCCAAGTGGCCGGTTTTTTTGTGGGCGTAATTTGATGGCGTCGGATTTGTGGATAGCTTGGTCGGTCACTTTCCGGTTATCGGAGAGTACATTCTTTCTTTCGCGGCTGTGGCGACTACTCTGAAAGCTATTAGCGTTTTTCTCCAAAAGTACGAATTCAGTATCAAATTTCATCCAGCATTAGTATTTTTCCACCCACGAAATTATCGTTTCGCCATAATATTGAAGTTCTGTTAGCGTTTTTCCTGTCCCCGTAAAGGATTTCGTCAATGCAAGTCGGTTTCCAGACCCTCGCGAACCGTTACAACATCGCATTGGCGCAGCCTCTGCGCGTACAGTCGATGATTGGCACCGTACGTGTCAGCCGTGAAAGCGCCGGAAACGTGGAGAACAGGTATCCGCCACGCTACCGCCCTGCAGACGATTTCGCAGGGCATTTCGAGTTCGGTCTCAAATACGAAGAGATTCATCTCGAGTTCTTTGCTCGCCTGTTTGCGGCCATAGGCCCGCAGCCTGTTGAAGACTGGTGTCGACGGGAGCCTTTTGGCCAGTATGCCCGTCGCACAGGATTCCTCTACGAATGGCTGACAGGGGAACGTCTGGAGGTGCCTGATGTGACCAATGGCGCCTATGTTGATGTACTTTCACCACAAAATTACCTGACTCGTCGTGAGTCGTTGCGAACGCGGCGCTGGCGAATCAATAACAATCTGCCGGGGACACCCGACTTCTGCCCCTTGGTTCGTCGTACCGAGCCAGTGCGGGAGGCCTTGCAATTCGAACTGCGTGCGGCATTGGATGAGTTGGATCAAGCCTTTGGTTCCGACATCCTGATGCGAACGGCCAGTTGGCTGACGTTCAAGGAATCGCGCGCGAGCTTTCTCATCGAAAAGGAAGCCGACCAGGCCGATCGCATCCAGCGGTTTGCGCATGTCATTGCCCAGCACTGCGGCCATATAGATGCCCCATTGAGCAACGACACCCTTCGATCCCTGCAAGCCGGCATCCTGGGCCACGATGCCATCGGACTAGGCTTGCGACGCTCCCCTGTCTTCGTGGGACAAGCCACAATGCGCGAAGACATCGTGCATTACATTGCCCCGCACTTTGAAGATCTTGGCCCCCTCCTGGAAGGCCTCAACGAGTTCGAGGTCGCAACGCGTGGTGCCGAGTCAGTGGCACGCGCCGCAGTACTTGCATTCGGATTCGTGTACATCCATCCCATGCGTGACGGCAACGGCCGGATCCATCGCTTTCTAATCAATGACACCTTGATCCGGGATAAGGCAGTGCCCGACGGAGTGATTCTGCCCGTGTCAGCCACGATCACCAGCTCTATCGATTTCAGGGCCGGCTACGATCGTACGCTTGAAGTATTCTCACGACCGTTCATGCGCCGTTACGCGGCAGCCTATCGGTTTGGCGAACTGGTGACCTACGAGGACGGGACGCTTAGCAATTTCAACTTCGATGAATACGTAGACGCAAGCTTTGCCTGGCGGTACCCAGACCTGACCGAGCACGTTCTCTACACCGCACGCGTTGTCGAACATACGATTCGTACGGAGATGGCAGATGAGGCCAGAGTACTGGTGATCTTTCAGCGAGCGCAGGAACAACTCAAAGAAGTGATCGAGATGCCGGATCAGGATGCCAATCGCATCATCCGCTCGATCAAGGAAAACGGTTGGAAGGTCTCCGGCAAGCTGAAAAAAGGGTACCCAATACTTGAAGATGAGCGCATGGCGCAACGTGTTGTGGATGCAGTGCGTTCGGCGTTTGAGGATCAATTGATGGGGGCCGGTGAAGAGTGATCTCCGGTAGAACTGGATAGCTTACATCTGCAACTCAGGAGAAAGCCGGTCCGGGTGACCGGTTTTTTTGTGCGCGAGATTTGGTGATACGCCTGTCAACGCTAGTGTTAAGCGCCCACTTTTAAAGGCCCAACGGAGATCAACGCCAGAAAAAGCAACGTCCTACACGACACTGGGAATTGTCCGTACACTTGCGCATTGCTGTGCCTTTGCCATGAGACCTATAGTCCGACCGCGCCCAAATGGCGTATCGGGTTTGGCGACTCGATGGCAAAGCATAGAAACCTCCGAGCTATCTCGGAGCGTTTCTGAACGCACTTGGCTACCTGTTTATGGTGGCTGTGCGTGGGAGACCTATGGGTCTGCCGGTTTGCCTTGTCCCGGTTCGCCAACCTGCGTACAGCTGCCACCCATTGTTTGGCGACACTGAGTGGTAGTTCACCTCAATTCAAGGAATCACTCATGAAAGAGTTCATGGCTTTAACCAGCAATGCCGACGACCTTCCCTCCCTGTATGTCAATACCACCCAACCCCTGCACTCCCTGCTCAGCACCGCTAGCTACAGAATTCGCGCCGTGACGCAGATTCTTGAAAACCTCGCGATGCGCGGCGACCTGACCTCTGACTCGGTTGTACTCAGTGACTTTGCGTTGCTGTGCTGTGTGCCCTTGCGTGACGGTTGCGATGTACTGGATGTGATCGCTCGCCGAATGGACGCAGAACCGTCCTGACGTCACATCGGCCAAACGCGGCCAGTTAAGAGATAGCGTGGGCGATAGTGGCGAGGGAGCTTGCTCCCGCTGGGTTGCGAAGCGACCCCGGAAAGGGACTGCTGCGCAGTCCAACGGGACGGTGCGGCGATCCGACAAGCTCCCTCGCCACAGGTTGCCATTATTCGCCGCCCCCCAGACGCTCATATCGTTTGCGTATAGATCATCGCTCGCGAGTAAAGAGGCCGTAGTGCAGCGTTGAGCCTGGCAGTTGATCCCTTATGCTCCCGGCTCACCCTTCACCCTTCACCCCGAGATCAACATGCACAACTCAGAGTTGGGAATCATGATCATTTCATTGATCGGGTTGTTCGGCTTTGCCTCGTTTGCGTTTGAATATTTGAGCGCCCGACGCTCAAAAAAGAACAAGTCGTAGTGATTTTCTCGAGCGCTCAAAAAATGGGACAGATGACTCTCAAGGTCATCTGTCCCCTTTGCGCATCAGCGAGTTGCGACCAGAAACAATCGCGGAAATGGCAGTAGCACCGAACCATCGGCCAATGCCGGGTAGGCCCGCTCGATAGCCGCTTGATATTGCTTCAGATACTGCGCCCGTTCCGCCTCGTCCAGCGGATCGAGAAACGGCCGCAAGCCACTGCCCTTGAACCACTCCACCACGCCAGACGCACCGCCTGCGAGCGGATGATGGTAAGTGGTGCGCCAGACATCGACGCGGGTGCAACAGGCTTTCAATATCGAATAGTAGCCACTGGCATCGGCCATTTCAGTCCTCTGCCCCGCGGCGCCTGCCAGTTTGCCGACCCAAGGGCCATCAGCGGCGACTTCGCGCATCAAGCGGTGCGAGTGTTCATTCAGGTTGTCAGGCATCTGCACGGCCAGGCTGCCACCCGGCGCCAGTTTGCTCACCAGCGACGGTAGCAAAGTCGCGTGATCCGGCACCCACTGCAACACCGCGTTGGCGAAAATCACATCGAAGGGGCCACTGTCATTCCAGGTGTCGATGTCGGCGATGTCGAACTGCACTTGCGGCAAGCGCTTGCGAGCGGCTTCGATCATGTCGCTGGAACTGTCCAGCCCACGCACCTTGGCATCGGCAAAGCGCTCCACCAGCAACTCGGTGGAGTTGCCGGGCCCGCAACCGATATCGATGGCCGAGCGCACGTCTCCGGCGGGGACGGCCGTCAGCAGGTCACGGGCGGGACGGGTGCGTTCATCTTCAAAAGCGACGTACTGTTTGGCGGACCAACTCATTGCGTTCTCCTGTCGGTGCGTTGTCCTCGGGACGCTACGATACCGCGGCGAGCGCCACCAAATGTTTCAGAAAATCACCTTTTCGGTCATTTCGAATTTTCATCCCGCCGCCACTGTCTGAAAAATCAGGCGCCCTCTCAAAAGGAACTCGGTCATGAAATTCGCAAAAATCGCGCAGAAACTCGCCCTCTGGGCCGGTAGCCCCAAGACGTTCATGAGCGCGTTGCTCCTGATTTTCCTGTGGGGGCTGAGTGGGCCAATTTTTCATTTCAACGATACGTGGCAGCTGATCATCAATACCTCGACCACCATCATCACGTTCCTGATGGTGTTCCTGATCCAGAACACGCAGAACCGCGACACCGACATCCTGCACTTGAAAGTCGATGAGTTGTTGCGGGTGGACAAGGAGGCGCAAAAGGCCATGCTCGGGCTTGAGGCGTTGGACCTCAAGCAACTGGAGGCGCTGCGCAGGCATTACCGCGCCATGGGCGAGAACCAGGTGTTCGACCTCGATGGCCTGAACCCAACGCATAATCCCAAGCCATATCTGGATCAGTGCTGAACAGAAAAACGGCGCGTGACTCAAGCCCCGCGCCGTTCATGTTCAAATCTTGCGCTCAACTTTTGGCTTGCAGCGCCTTGGCCATTTGCAGATGATTTTGCAATTTAGGCAGGGTTTCTTCGGCGAATGCCTTGATTTGCGGCACGTCGGTGGTCTGCGCCTCCTGCTGCAATTGATCGATGGCTTCCTGGGTGGTCTTCACCTGACTGGCGGTATAGGCCTCGTCGTAGGTCGCCCCGTCCATGACCTGTGGCATCAGGGCTTTGGCCTTTTCGACAATCTCTTCCCGGGGGGCGACCGGTATATCCAGTTGTTTGGCGATTTTCGCCAGGTGCTGGTTCGCGGTGGTACGGTCGTTGATGACGATAATGGTGTAGTCCTTGACCTCTTTGGACTCGGCCTTCTGGTGCGCCAGGCGACTTGCTTCAATATCGGCGATACCTTTTGCCGAGGCCTCGTCGATGAATTCGGCAGTCGACTGGGCAAAGACGCCGCTGGCAAACAGGCCCAGTAACGTGGCAAGACTGGTACTACATAATCGGGTGGCCATCCGGTTCATGGTCGCGCCCTCCTCTTCAAATTCAAGCGGGAGCTTTCGCCCCCGCCTCTCAATCAAAACCACCTGAATCCCTTAGCGGGATTTCTGACCGCCCTTGCGACCCATGTCGGGTTTCGTCGGGTCTTTATCGACGGTCGTAGTAGTGGTTTTCCCTCCCTTGCGACCGGCTTCGGAGGCCTTCGTTCGATCGTTGGCGAAGTTCCCCGAGTTCGAGTTTCTTGAATTAGGCATGATTCTCTTCCTCTTGGTAGTAGTCGCGGGAGCTTGCGCCCGCATAGAATCTGAATTTGCGCGCTCCAAAAGGTTTAGAAAATTACGTGGATGCCACGACGAACGGTGCCCGGGTTTTCAGACGAGTCGCAGGTGATGCTCGCGTTTGGCGCAGTACATCGCCTCGTCGGCATGCCGGAACAATTGCTTCTCTTCGGTGCCGTGATCGGGGTATCGGGCGACGCCGATACTTGGCTGGATGTTCAGGCTATGCCCGTCCAGTCGCAGGGGTTGGGCCAGGACCTGACGGACTTTTTCAACCACGATATCGGTATCGTCCGCCGCGTGAATGCTGTGCAACAACACCACGAATTCATCACCGCCGATGCGGGCCACTGTGTCGGTTTCCCGCACGCAGCCCTTGAGCCGGTTGGCCACCGCTTGCAGCAACATGTCGCCGACCGCGTGGCCATGGGTGTCGTTGACTTGCTTGAAGCGGTCGAGGTCGACGTACAACAGCGCCATGCGCCCGCCGTCCTCCCGGGCCGCTTGCATTGATACCTTGAGCCGGTCGCGCAGCAGCTCGCGGTTGGGTAACTGGGTCAATTGATCGTACTGGGCCATGTGTTGCAGGCGGGCGTGCAATTGCTTGCGCTCGATGGCGGTCGCGACCTGGGCGCAGACGTATTGCAGCAGTTCCTTGTCTTGCTCGGTGTAGCGCTCGCCGCCCGGAATGCTTTTGACGATCAACGCGCCGATGGTGCCGTTTTGCGAATTCAGCGGCACACCCAACCAACAGGGTGCGTTCTGTTCGTCCTGCAGCATTTCAAAGCCGGCGGGAGGTGGACACTGGTCCGGGGTCAACAGGATCGGCAACCCCGTGCGGATTACCTCGGCACACAAACGCCCGGTCATGGTTCCGGGCTGTTCGGGCTGAGGCTCGTGGTCATCGACGTGATAAGGGAAATTCAGCTGCGCGCAGTGCTCGTCGTACAGCGCCACGGAAAAATTCAGTGCAGGCAACCATTCGCCGATGATCAGGTGGATGCGTTTGAACAACGCCAGCAGATCCTCTGCCGCATGGGCAGCCTCGGAAATCGCATACAACGCTGCCTGCCGGGATTCGGCCTGCTTGCGTTCGGTGATGTCGCGTGCCACCGCGATGCGCAACTGATCGTCCTCGGACCAGCGTGCCGACCAGAGGATGTGCACCACGCTGCCATCCTTGCGCAGGTAGCGGTTTTCAAAGTTGAGCTTGGGCTCGCCGTCCATGATTTCCCGGGCGGCGTCGAGGGTGCGCTGGCGGTCGCCCGGGTGCACCATGTCGATCATCGCCTCGCCGATCATCTCATCGGCGCTGTAGCCGAAAATACGCTCGCACGCCGCGCTGACAAAAACGAAGCGGCCCTGTTTATCCACCGCACAGACGGCATCCAGCAACAGATCGATATAACTCGCCAGCGGCGCGGAATTCCGGTTTTCCATGGTTCAGCGTGGGTGTCCCGATAATACAGCGCTCATCAATCATCCCTGCCCTGTCAGTCTTGCATCCTTGTGATCTCGTTCAAGCCTTGTTCGGCATCAGCCCCGGCAACGCATGTACCAACGCGTTGATGGCAAAACCGATGAACATCACCCCGCACAACCGGGTGATTGCCAATTCATGACGCTGGTACAGGCTGCGCACCCGCCGCGCACCGACAACGCCAATGAGAATGGCGTAGGCGAGCAACCCGCCGACGAAACTCAGGGCGATCAGCCCCGGCAGCATTGACCAGTTGAGCAGTTCCGCGCGGCTCGACAGCAGTGCCGTGAACGTCGCCACCGCCACCGGGTAGGCCTTGGGATTGGTCAAACCAAACACAATGCCGTGCCAGAACGGCTGCCGCGCCGGGCCCTGCGGCGCATCAGCGCTGCTGCGACGGGCGCGCACCGCACGCCAGCCGAGCCAGAACAGGTACAAGCCACTGAGCACTCCGAGCACGTCGAACGCGGTACTGCCGATCTCCCGCGCACCGACAATCGCGATCAGCGCCGTGCTGCACCACACCACATCGCCGAGCAAATGGCCGCACAGAAACCCCGCCCCGGCCCGTCGTCCATGGGCCGCGCCTATGCCGAACACTGCCAGCACACCCGGCCCCGGGGTGATGCCGTAGATAAAACCCGAGGCAAGCACGGCCATTAGCAACGATGGGGTCATGGAAAGTCCTTATGAACGGCAGGGTGAATGGCCACCAGTCTATATCAGGTCTTCAACTGTCAGCTGCCTGATCGCGACAGAAATTCTTCAGCGGTGGCCCCCTGCACGACTCGCTCATTCAACCAGTTCAATGCCTGATCCCCACCCCGCCGTTTATGCCACGCCAACACAAAGGTGAACGACGGAATGTGAAACGGCGGCGGCACGACAACCAATGAAGGCTCACCAATATCGCGCAAGCCGCGCGACGCGACGGTGAGGATCAGGTCGGTGCCGCTAATGAGCTGCGGGGCGACGTTCCAGTGCGGCAGGCTGATGGCGACACGCCGGCGTTCGCGCAAGGCGGTCAGCGCGCGTTCGATCTCCGGGGTGCCGCTGCCGCGCATTTCCAGCAGTACATGGGGCCGAGCCAGGTAGGTGGGCAGGTCGAGACCACCGTCGGCGGGCAAGCTATTGCGGTCCACCAGGCAGGCGTAGTGCTCTTCGAAGAGTGGGGTGCTGCGCAATTCGTTGGGCATTTCCGGGAAAACCCCGGCGGCGACATCAATGTCACCATTGAGCACGCCTTCGAGCATGCTTTCGCGGCTGCCATGGCTGATTTGCAGGTCGATGCCCGGCGCTTCGCGGCGCAAGGTTCGGATCAGTCCCGGCAAGACAATGGCGGCGCCGTAGTCGGACATCGCCAGGCGGAAGGTCCGCCGGGTGGTCGCGGGATCGAAGGCATTCGGCGCCAGCAGCGCTTGCACCTGGGCCAGGGCTTCGGCCAGCGGTGCCACCAGCTCCAGCGCTCGCGCAGTCGGTACAAGGCCGGCACCGGCGCGAACCAGCAGCGGATCGCCGAGCAGGTCACGCAAGCGCGCCAGCGCATGGCTGACTGCTGGCTGGCTCAAATGCAGACGCTCGGCCGCCCGGGTCACGTGCTGCTCGCTGAGCAAAGCGTCGAGGATCACCAGCAAATTGAGGTCGATGCGTCGTAGATCATTCATTTGCTGCATGTTCTGGATAACAAAACGGAATTTAAATCTGCGCGACGAATACCCTAGAGTCCAGCAAAACCTGTTGGAGATCGATCATGAGTACGTTGCATTGGGCCGGCCTGATAGGGCTGGCGATGATCGCCGGGGCGGTGGTGCCATTTCAGAGCGCGATCAACGTCAACCTCGGACGCGGGTTGGGCCATCCGTTGTGGGCGACGCTCGCTTCGCTATTGGTGAGCGTTATCGTGCTGCTGCCGATCATCGTTGCGATGCGCTTGCCATTGCCGTCACTGGCATTCATCAGCAAGGCTCCGCTCTGGATGTGGGCCGGTGGCGCTTTTGGGGTGATCTTCATTTCCCTGGCATTGGTACTGCTGCCCAAGCTGGGTGCCGCGGGGTTCATGGCATTGGCGCTGGCGGGGCAAGTCGTGGCGTCGCTGTTGCTGGATCACTACGGCTGGTTTGGGTTGGTGGAGCGACAGGTCACTTTGCCAAAGGTGGTTGGGGTGGTGCTGTTGATGGCCGGGGTGGTGTTGATTCAGTTCAGTGACGCGGCGCAAAAAGCGATGACAGCGACTTCTTGAAGATCAAAAGATCGCAGCCTCCGGCAGCTCCTACGGGGATGCGTGGTCCGAGCAGGCGCTGCCGAAGGCTGCGATCTTTTAAAACTTGTCGAGTGTGCGCAACTTCTGCGGCAGCCCCCACAGCAACAGCGCCACCGCGATCAACGCACAGACACCAATGACATACAGCGCCGGTGTGGTGCTGCCGGTCAGGTCCTTGATCCGGCCGACCATCACCGGGCTGACGATGCCGCCGAACTGGCCCAGGGTGTTGATCACCGCGATCCCGCCCGCAGCGCCCGCACCGGCACCGGCCAGCAGTTTCGGCGGCAGGGTCCAGAAGCTCGGGATGGAGGCGATGATCCCGGCACCGAGCAGGCCCAGCGCGACAATCAGGAAAGTCGTGTGGTTGGCGAAGATTCCCGCGCAGAAGAACCCGATCGCACCGACCGCCACCAGACCGGCGACAAACTTGCGTCGCTCGCCAGTAGCATCGGACAGGCGTCCGATCACCACCATGCTGATGGCACCACAGATGTATGGGATGGCCGTCAGCAAGCCGATCATCACCGGGCTCTCGGTACCGGCGCTGCGGATCAGTTGCGGCGCCCAGAAATTCAAGCCGTAGGACGCCACCTGAATCAGGAAATAGATCAGGCCCAAGGTCAGGAAACCCGGAATCCGCAGCGCTGCGAGCAGCGATCCACCGCTCTTGTGCGGCTCATGCCGGGCGATGCGGCTGGCCAGCAGGGTCTTCTCCGATGAAGTCAGCCAATGGGCATCTTCGATGCGATCCTTGAGCAGGGTCAGCACCAGCAAACCGAGGCCGATACACGGCACGCCACCGAGCAGGAACAACCAGTGCCAGCCACGCATTTGCAGCACGCCGTCGAGGTGTTGCAGCACCAGGCCCGAGAACGGCGCGCCCACCAGGCCGGCGAACGCCGACGCCAGGAACAGCATCGAGGTGATGCGCCCGCGATAGTGCTGCGGGAACCACAACGTCAGGTAATACAGCACGCCCGGGGCAAAACCGGCCTCCATCGCGCCGATCACGAAGCGCAGCACGTAGAACTGCCATTCGCTGTTGACGAACACCATCAGCGCCGTGGCCAGGCCCCAGGACATCATGATCCGGGCGATCCAGCGCCGGGCGCCGACCTTGTACAGCATCATGTTGCTGGGCACTTCGAAAATTACATAACCGACCACAAACAACCCGGCACCGAGGCCGTAAGCGGTGTCGCTCAGACTCAGGTCGGCCTGCAGTTGAAACTTGGCGAAGCTGATGTTGATGCGGTCGAAAAAGGCGAACAGGTAGCAGACCATGATCAGCGGCATCAGGCGCCAGGCGACTTTGCTGACCAGGGCTTTTTCTTCGTCGTGGCTAACGGCCGGGTTTGCGCCGGCCTCCAGTGCTTTAAGGCTCATTGCAGTTCTCCAGGCGGACTTCCCGTGGGTGTCCGATTGTTTTTGTTGTCTGGTTGAGGTGCTTTTTTATTGTGGGAGCGGGCTTGCTCGCGAAAGCGGTCTGACATTCAGCAGTGATGTCGACTGACACTCCGTCTTCGCGAGCAAGCCCGCTCTCACAGGGTTTTCAGTTAGGTCAGGACGGCACGGGATGCAGATCGCAATTGCGTCCAGCCTTGGCCAGTTGTCCAGGTACTTCATGACCGAGCAGTGCCGGCAGTCCCCGGGACAGTTTCAGCAGCAGCGGCAAATCGATGCCGGTATGAATTCCGACTTCATCGCACAGGTTCACCAGATCCTCGGTGCAGATGTTTCCCGATGCCCCCGGCGCAAACGGGCAGCCGCCTAGGCCACCGAGAGCCGCGTCGAAGCGTCGGGCACCGGCCTCATAGGCAGCCAGCACGTTGCACAGCCCAAGGCCGCGGGTATTGTGAAAATGCAGGGTCAGGTCCACTGGCGATACACGCTGCAACACTCGCCGCACCAAGCGGTCGACCTGACGCGGATTGGCCATGCCGGTGGTGTCGGCCAGGGTGATGCCCTGGATGCCGAGTTCCTGATAGGCCTCGACGATTTGCAGTACGCGGTCCTCATCGATCTTGCCCTCGAACGGGCAGCCGAAGGTGGTGGCGATGCTGGCGTTGAGTCGCACAGGACTGTCGCCAACGAATTGCACAATCTCGCCGAACGCGGCCAACGAATCTTCACAGCGCATGCGCATGTTCGCCAGGTTGTGGGTCTGGCTGGCGGACATCACCAGGTTCAGCTCATCGGCACGGCACGCCAGCGCCCGTTGCGCGCCCTTCAGGTTGGGGATCAACGCGACGTAGATCACCCCCGGTTGCCGGGCGATGCCCTTGAACACCAGTTCGCCATCGCGCAGCGCCGCAATGGCCTTGGGCGACACGAACGAACCGGCTTCGATGCGGCTGAATCCGGCCTGCGACAGTTGATCGATCAGGGCAATCTTGTCGTCGGTTTCAACCCAGGTCGGCTCGATTTGCAATCCGTCGCGCGGGGACACTTCCTGCACGATCAGTCTGTCGGAATAATCGCTGATCATTGCACCACTCCTTCGACTTTCAGGCGTTCGATGTCCATCGCGGTCAGGCCCAATTGCGCGAGGATGCCGTCGGTGTGCTGACCCAAACCGGGACCGGACCAATTCACGCCGCCGGGAGTTTCGGAGAGTTTCGGCACGATGCCTGGCATCTTCACCGTGGCGCCACCGGGCAGTTCGGCATTGAGCAGCATGTCCCGCGCCTGATAGTGCGGATCGGCGACGATGTCGGCCACCGAGTAGATGCGGCCGGCCGGGACCTCGGCGGCTTCAAGGGCGGTCAGCACCTCGTCGATGGGCAGGCTGCTGGTCCAGTGGGTAATGGCGGCGTCGAGCAGATTGCTCTTGGCTGCACGCCCGTCGTTGTGGGCGAATTCCGGCGCATCGGCCAGATCGGGGCGGCCGATGGTTTGCATCAGGCGCTTGTAGATCGGATCGCTGTTGCCGGCAATCACCACGTAGGCGCCGTCGGCCGTCAGGTAGGTGTTGGAGGGCGCGATGCCCGGCAAGGCGCCGCCGCTGCGTTCGCGCACATGGCCCAGCATGTCGTATTCCGGCACCAGGCTTTCCATGACGTTGAACACGCTTTCGGCCAGGGACACATCGACGATCTGCCCGCCGCCCTGCCCGGTCTTGACCCTTAGCAGCGACATCAGCGCACCGATCACCGCGTGCAGCGACGCCAGGGAATCGCCAAGGCTCACGCCGACCCGCGCTGGCGGCGAACCGGGGGTACCGGTGGTGTAGCGAATCCCGCCCATGGCTTCGCCTATGGCACCGAAACCGGGACGATCGCGGTACGGGCCGGTCTGGCCGTAACCGGAGATCCGCACTAGCGTGAGGTTGGGATTGAGCGCGTGCAACACGTCCCAACCCAGGCCGAGTTTCTCCAGGGCGCCAGGACGCAGGTTTTCGATCAGCACATCGGCGCTGGTCGCCAGTTGCTTGACCAGTTCGATGCCTTCGGGGGATTTGAGGTTCAGCGCCAGGGACTTCTTGTTGCGCGATTGCAGGTACCACCACAGCGAGGTGCCTTCATGCAGCTTGCGCCATTTGCGCAGGGGATCGCCCTGGCCCATGGCTTCGATCTTGATCACCTCGGCGCCGAACTCGGCCAGCATGCGCGCCGCAAACGGCGCGGCGATCAGCGTGCCGATCTCGATCACTTTGATCGCACTCAAGGGGGCAGTCATCGCGGGGTACCTCTTGTTCTTGGAATATGCGCCAAGGCTAGAGGACAGGGGACTCGGGAATCCAACCTTCAGTTGGCAACGAGCGTTCGCGAAATGCGAACGCTCGGGGAGATTGTCGCGACCTCAGGGCCGCCTTCGCGGGCAAACCCGCTCCCACAGGGATTTTCAGCGCTACACAGATCCAGTGTGGGAGCGGGCTTGCTCGCGAAGAGGCCGGCCTAGTCAGCGAAGAACTATCAGGCTGGCCCCCGCAAATGCTCAAACAACATCCTGCTCACCGGCGACAGTAACGCCTCATCGCGCACCACCAGGATCAAGGCCCGATCGGACCATTCATCCGTCAACGGCACCGCGTGCAAACCCAGTGCCCGGCCAAACAATTCATAAGCCCTGTGCGGCAAAATGCCGATCCCCATGTTGGCCTGGACCATCCGGCACATCGCATCGAACCCCGGCACATGAATACGAACCCGCAGCACCTTGCCGGCCTCGCGCGCCGCCGCGTGGGTGCGCATGTTGATCGAACTGGCGGCATGCAAGCCAACGTAATCACTGCTCAGCGTATCGGCGAACGCCACACTCGACCGGCCCGCCAATGAATGGTAGGGCGGCATCAACACCACCAGCTTGTCCTGGCGATACAGCACGCTGTGCAGGCCCTTGATGTCACTGTCGATGGAACAGATCCCGAAGTCGGCCACCCCGTCGAGCACCCCCTGAATCACCCCGGAGCTGGGGCGCTCTTCGAGATCGGTCTTGACCTGTGGGTGACGTTCGGAAAAATCCCGCAGGTCCTCGGGCAAAAACTGAATGATCGCCGACAGGTTGGCGAGCATCCGCACATAGCCGCGCACACCGTGGCTGTGCTCCCCCAGCTCAAGCCCCATTTTCTCGACGTTAAACAACATCTGCCGGGCATGGTGCAGCAAGGTTTCACCGGCCGGCGTCAGGGACATGCCCTTGGCCTGGCGCACGAACAGGCTGATGCCCAGCGCCTCCTCCAGTTCCATCAAGCGTTTGCTCGCCGCCGAGACTGCAATCGCTTCGCGCGAGGCGGCGCGGGTCAGCGTACCCTCTTCATGCACGGCGACGAACAGTTGCAGGGTGATCAGGTCGAGACGGCGGATCAGGCTTTTTTGCAGCATCGGGTACTCGGCGAGTCGGCTCAGGCGAAGTCGCAGCATAGCGTTCTTCACCCGCGTCGTGCCGTGGTCCGGTCACCGGTCGTGATAAAGTCGCCGCCCACAGACCTTTTGCCGTGAGACGAAGACCGCAATGACCGATTTCCAGGATGTCGATGCTCAACTTGAAGACTGGAACGCCTTGCGCAGCACCGCTTCGTTCAGTGGTTTGCTGGTGGGCAACGGTGCCAGTCGCGCGGTGTGGGACGATTTCGGCTACGAGTCGCTGTTCGAAAACGCCCGCACCGTTGAAGAAAAACCCCTGAGCCCGTCCGAGCTGAGCGTGTTCGATGCGATGCAGACCCGCAGTTTCGAACAGGTACTGAGCGCCCTGAAAATCACCAGCCGGGTCAACAAGGCCTTGGCTGTCAGCTCCGCCGCCCCGCGCAATCGCTACTACGCGATCAAGGAAGCGCTGATCAACACCGTGCATGCGGTGCATATCCCGTGGCGGCTGGTGGTGCCTTCAACGCTGGTTACCATCAATCAGGAACTGGCCGGTTACCGCACGGTGTTCACCACCAATTACGACTTGCTCAACTACTGGGCGGTGCAACAGCAGCCTGAGGCGATCACCGATCTGTTCCAGGGTACCGAGCCCGGTTTCGACCTGAGCGACACCGCCACCGACAAAACCCGCTTGCTGTACCTGCACGGCGGTCTGCATCTGGTGCGCAACCAGGACGGTACGGCGCGCAAGCTGATGTCGACCGAGGGCACGTTGCTGGGCAGTTTCGCCATCAACAACACGATCAAGACCCTCGACGACGTACCGCTGTTCGTCAACGAAGGGCCGAGTGCGGACAAGCTCAAGACCATCCGCAGTTCGGACTATCTGTCGTTCTGCTACGAGCAACTACTCGGTCACGGCCAGGCGCTGTGCATCTTCGGCCATGCGCTGGGGGAGCAGGACAGCCATATCATTCATGCCTTGCGCCAGGCAAAGCCGCAGGTGCTGGCGATCTCGATTTACCCGCGCAGCAAGGCATTCATCCAGCACCAGAAACGGCATTACGCGAAGGTGTTTGAGGGGACGGGGGTTGAGTTGCGGTTTTTTGATTCCAGGAGCCATGCGTTGGGTGGCCCCAAGTTATCGGTTCCAGTCGAAGTTTAGTCCTGGCCGATCTGACGCTATCGCGAGCAGGTTCGCTCCCACAGGTGACCGAGTTCCTCCAGATAAAATGCGGTCGAATGTGGGAGCGAGCTTGCTCGCTCCCACAGGATTTGTACTGGATGCGAAGGTAGCGATCAAAGCACCGGCAATGTCTTGTCCTTGACCACCTTGGACGAACCGTTGGCCTTCACGCTGGCAATGCCTTTTTCCAAGGCCGCCGGTGAGGCATAGGCCTCGCTGCTGCCGATGATCTCGTGGTTACCCGCCTTGAGGTTGAAATACGGGTGGCCATCCTTGGTGGTTTTCTTCTCGTAGCGCTCATCCAGCTGGCTGTTGGCCTGGACCGAGGCGATGCCTTTGTCGGCGGCGGCGTGGGTGGTGTACAGCTCGCTGGTCAGAATGGTCTCGGCGTTGGCTGCCTTGAGGACAAACCTGAACTGGCCATTGCTGCTTTTGCTCACTTCATACCATCCGGACATGCTGTTTCTCCTTGGCGATTGAGAGGTTTCGCGCTTCACAGTAAAGACCAAGCCGGGATTTCTGTCGCCTGAACGGCAGTTTTCACTACTTCACCACTGCCCGCACCACCGACAACTCCGGTGCCGACGTCCGTCGCTGGCTCAAATACCGCGTACAACTCACCCGCAGGAACGACGCGAAATTGACCACCTCGCCGCGGTAGTCCATCACCTCTTCATACAGCTTGGCGATCAACTGATTGGTGGTCATGCCGTCGACCTCGGCGATTTCGCTGAGGATGTCCCAGAACTGATTCTCCAGCCGCAGGGTGGTGACCACCCCGCAGATGCGCAGAGAGCGGGAGCGCGATTCATAGAGTATCGGGTCGGCTTTGACGTACAGCTCGCACATGGACACGGCCTCGTTACAGCGTGATTTTGGTACCCAGCAATCCCAGGAAACCGGCCAGCCAGTTCGGGTGCGCAGGCCAGGCCGGAGCCGTGGCCAGATTGCCCTGGACATGGCCGTCCGTCACCGGAATATCAATATACGTACCGCCCGCCAGCCGCACTTCCGGAGCGCAGGCCGGATAAGCGCTGCATTCGCGACCTTCGAGAACACCCGCGGCCGCCAGCAACTGCGCGCCATGGCACACGGCAGCGATCGGCTTGCCGGCCTTGTCGAACGCGCGCACCAGTTCCAGGACTTTTTCGTTCAGGCGCAGGTACTCCGGCGCGCGTCCGCCCGGAATCAGCACCGCATCATAATCGGCCGCGTTGACCTTGGCGAAATCGAAGTTCAGGGCAAACAGGTGACCGGGTTTTTCACTGTAGGTCTGGTCGCCTTCAAAGTCATGGATCGCCGTGCGCACGGTCTGGCCGGCGGCTTTGTCCGGGCAAACGGCGTGTACCGTGTGGCCGACCATCAGCAATGCCTGGAACGGCACCATCACTTCATAGTCTTCGACGTAATCACCGACCAGCATCAGAATTTTTTTCGCAGCCATGGGGAGAACTCCTCTGGAAGTGGGCGTGCAGGAGTATTCAAGGTAGTCCTTATCCGGTGGGGTGGGTAACAACCGGCTACTACGAATGCACAGGACCACTGTAGGAGCTGCCGCAGGCTGCGATCTTTTTTGGATCAGCTCAAATAACCGTCAGCGCGCAGCAATGTTTCCAGGCAATGCTCGCGGATGTGATAGAAATCCTTCAACTCCTGAATCTTCGCCAGCAACTGGGCCGGGTCCACCGGCTCGGCGCGCTTGACCGCCAGGATCATCTTGTTCTTGTTGGTGTGATCCAGCGAGATGAACTCGAACACCTTGGTCTCGTAGCCGCAGGCCTCAAGGAACAACGCGCGCAAACTGTCGGTGACCATCTCGGCCTGCTGGCCCAGGTGCAAGCCGTACTGCAACATCGGCTTGAGCAGCGCCGGGCTCTGGATTTGCAGGCGGATCTGTTTGTGGCAGCACGGCGAGCACATGATGATCGAAGCGCCGGAACGGATGCCGGTGTGGATCGCATAGTCAGTGGCGATATCGCAGGCATGCAGGGCGATCATCACGTCCAGCTCGCTCGGCGCCACGCTGCGCACGTCACCGCACTTGAACACCAGGCCGGGGTGTTCAAGCCTGGCGGCGGCGGTGTTGCACAGGCTGACCATGTCTTCGCGCAGTTCGACGCCGGTCACCTCGCCTTCGGCCTTCAAGGTGTTGCGCAGGTAATCGTGGATGGCGAAGGTCAGGTAGCCCTTGCCCGATCCGAAGTCCGCCACACGCACCGGCTTGTCCAGCGCCAAGGGTGACGACGTCAGCGCATGGCTGAACACTTCGATGAACTTGTTGATCTGCTTCCACTTGCGCGACATCGCCGGGATCAGCTCATGCTGCTTGTTGGTCACACCCAGGTCGGCGAGAAACGGCCGGTTCAGGTCAAGAAAACGGTTTTTCTCACGGTTGTGCTCGGCCGATGGCACTTCGCGCAATTGCTGAGGTTGGCTCTTGAACAGCGATGACTTGCCCTTTTTGCTGTATTCGAGCTGGGCTTCGTCGGTCAACGACAACAAATGCGCATTTTTGAACGACGCCGGCAGCAGCCCGGAAATGCTCGCCACACCTTCTGCCAGTGGCAGGTTCTTGGTGATATCGCGGGTCTTGTAGCGGTAGACAAAAGACAGGCAAGGTTGCGCCTTGACCGTCACCGGCTTGATGATGATCCGCTGCAGGTCCGTTTCATCGCCCACGTACTTGGCCAGCACCAGTTTGATGAACGCGTTGTGCTCCAGGCTCGATTGCAGCAGGTCGATGAACTGGGCGTGATGATCCGGCGCGAGGCTGGCGGGAGTGGCGGTGACGGACATGGAAAAACGGCCTCGGCAATACGAATCGGGGAATGCCGGGTATTTTAGGGGGGACGAGTGTTTTGGGCACGGAGTAATTTTGCGCCAGGCCCCGTTCCCGCCGATCGGGACCTGAATCCAACCATCGCTACATCATGGCTCCACCAGTCGAAGTTTGCGGTTGGTCGGCGAGTTGATGACGAACTTGACGATCAACCCGACCGGCACCGCCCACGTCAGACCGTTGACCGGATCAGTGACCACGGCGACAGTTTCGGAGCTTGCAGCCAGATCCAGACGTCGGCGATCGTTGCTGGACTTGAGTAATCCGTACGCGTGGCTGACCAGCCGCTCCGCCTGGTGCATCGGCATATCCAGACTCTGCAAATGCCTCACCGCACGGCAGAACAACACTTGATCATCAATCACACCCTCGCCTTCATGACGGGCCAGAAACGCCTGAGCTATGGCCAATAGTTCCGCATTCAAATGGGCCTGTTCATCAACCTCCTTCATGCTCAAGGCTCCTGTTGCGCTTGCGCCGCCGGAGCACTCTCGGCGACAGGCTTCGCGGCGCGGCGCAAATCAGGCCCGGCGCACGGCAAATGCACGGCCGGGTTGGGCATGCCACTGGGGGAAAGCTCATGGGTCATTTCGAACTCGGCCCGCACCGACCAGCCACAGGCCTCCGACGTACATTGCAGGTACGCCACCCGCAGGAAAATATGCCGTCCTTCGCTGGTACGTATGCGCATCCTGCTCAGGCAGTGCGGGCACACCATCTTGTAAGTACTCATATATGTTTCCCTTGGGCCATCCGGTGGTAATCGAATTGATCAAACGCAATACTGTTTGAAACACAATTCGTAAAAGTCCGGTGCTGCAAATAACGTCCGCCAGACAAAAGGAAGTGCAACGGGCGGACACGTAATAGATACGAGCCAAGCTCGTAGGAAATCACCCTGATACCATTAGGAAGTTTCGACATCGTATTCTTCTGATTCATAGTTGATGATTGATTACTTACAAGAAAAAAAGTACTCATTACGCATACGTTAAGCACTCAAAAAGCATATGTCAAAAGGAAGAGGCTCAAATTGCGTAGCAAAAAATCACAAGCTGTTTTGGCCCGTCTGAAGCAAGTAACGGGTACAAAAACTGACGCTTCCCTGTCTACTGCACTACAGATCAGCCCCCAGACACTCAGTAGCTGGAAAGGCCGTGACAGCACGCCATACTCATTATGCGTAGATATTGCACAAGCTCGCGGCATCTCCCTTGACTGGTTGCTGCTGGGCGAGGGGCCGATGCTGCGGCAAACCCATGTCAACGCGACTGCAAATGTTGCGGAAACTGCAACAACACAGGAAAACACCATCCTTTCGCTGTGGCGATTGCTTGATGAGGATGACCGCTGCGCAATACAAAGCGCATTGGAGGAAAAGCGACGCCTGAGGGATCTGGAAACGCAACTTTCGGAAATGGCCGCCATCCTGGCAACACTTGGACACTCGAACAAAACCTGACTTGAAGTCCGACGTTTCAATGCTTGAAGGCATGCCACAAAACAATAATGTTGCCACTACTGCGAACAATCATTACGCATGAAAAAACACTCACCCCTGCATGCCATGGGCTCACCGGCAGGAATGTCAGCAATACATCGATGCCGGCATGGCAAAACACTGCGCCACACAAGCTGATCAATATCCTGTCGCGCCAGTTGTAACGCAGCTCGTCGCGCTGGTAACACGCCAGCCTGAACGCACTGATCAGGTGAGCCACCCCCGTCACCCACACCAGGGCCGCCATCTCAAAGGTCATTGCCCTCGCCCTCTGAGATGACGAAGGATGTCACCGAGGCCGGCGCCATCGATCCACTGCATGAGTTTGATGCTGATGGGAATGACCAGCAGCGCGCACAGGAAGGCCGTCACACCGGCGGTCAGAAAAGGCGCCAGTGGCTGGGCGACCGGGGCAAACAGGTAACCGACACCCGCCGACAACAGCCAGGAACCGATGCGTTGCCAGGCCTTGAAGTTGGCGCGAGTGGTCGTGACCAGCCACGCGCCAAGCGTCGCGCCGAACAGGACTTCTCCATTGATAACCGGCAACGTCGCAATACCCAACCCCACCATGAGTCCGCTGATACTGTTGTAGGTCGAATCAGTCAGGCTCATGGATTATCTCGCGACTGCGATGGATCAACAGTGATGGCTCCCGACTCCAGCGCTTTGAACACGGCAGCGTTGCGAGATCTGACGGCAAACTTGCGACGGATATTGGAGAAGTGGAAGTTGATGGTGGATTCCGAGCAACTCTGAATCCTGGCGATCTCCCAGGTGGTCTTGCCTTTGAGGCACCACTCCAGGGCTTGTGTCTCTTTCGTTGTCAGTTGCACTCGCGGAGTAAACATTGCGTTTGCGGGTGCATCCTCCACCCGGGTATCCAGCGATTGTTGCGTTTTCATAAGAACTCCCTCTATACAGAACGCCCATCGCAGGGCGCGCACCATGAGAGAGATGTTGAAGACAAGCTCCGCGGTGGACAACGCTCCGCAACTGTGTCGCGGCGCATTACAAAAGCGGATGAAGCCCTGGCTTAACCCAACACCACCAGACGATTCGGCAGCTCGTTGCGCACATGGGTCACCGGCACATGCACCTTGAGCAACTCGCCACAGGCCTCGACGCAACTGACAAAACCCTGCAACGTCTGCCCCTGTTTAACCTGCTGGGTGAACGTCGCGACGATCGCGTCCCAGTTCTTGTTGTCCAGGCGACTGGAAATCCCTTCATCCACCAGGATCTCCACATAACGCTCGGCCTCGGAAACGAAAATCAGCATGCCGGTGCTGCCCTCGGTGTGGTGCAGGTTCTGCTCCAGGAACTGCCGACGCGCCAGGTTCGAGGCGCGCCAGTGTCGCACCGAGCGCGGGACCAGATGGGTGGTGACTTTCGGCAGGCGGAACACCAGGCACAGCACGATGAAGATGGCCCACTGCACCAGCAGCAGGCTGTGCAGGGTCAGCCAACCGGTGAAGTAATGCACGATGCCCGGCACCAGCAGCGCCAGCAGGCTGGCCCACAGCAACGGGATGTACGCATAGTCGTCGGCGCGGGCCGCGAGCACGGTCACCAGTTCTGCGTCGGTCTCGCGCTCGACCCGGGCAATGGCCTCGGCCACCTTGCGTTGTTCGTGTTCAGTCAGTAATGCCATGTCGTGAAGTGCCTGCTCGTTTTTATTATCACCAGCCGCCGGACGAACCGCCCCCGCCGAAACTGCCCCCGCCGCCGCTGAAACCTCCCCCTCCACCGCCGCCGCCAAATCCACCACCGCCAAAGCCGCCCCCGGATCCACCGGAGCCGCCCCGGCCGGCAGGAAGGATACCGAGCATCTGGCACACAAAAACAGTCAGGATGAATAACATCACCAAAAACACGAACAACCCGGGATGCCGCGCGATGAAATCCTCCCCCGGATCGCCTCTGGATTCATACGCCGTGGAGGGTTCGTCCAGGGGGTTGCCGCCCAGCACCACCAGCATCGCCGCCACGCCGTCACTGATGCCTTTACTGAAATTGCCGGTCTTGAATGACGGGGTGATGACCTGGTTGATGATCACCGAACTCTGGGCATCGGTCAGGCGATCCTCCAGGCCGTAACCGACTTCGATACGCAGCCGGCGCTCGTCCCGGGCGATGATCAGCAGGGCGCCGTTGTTCTTGTCCTTCTGCCCGATGCCCCAGTGGCGCCCGAGTTGATAACCGAAGTCGGCGATGTCGGTGCCTTGCAAATCCGGCAACGTCACGACCACAAGCTGCTCGCCGGTGGCTTGCTCATGAGCCTGAAGTTGTTGGGTGAGCTGCTGGCGCACCGATGGCTCGATCATCTGCGCATTGTCGACCACCCGCCCGGTCAGCGCCGGAAAGTTCAGCTCGGCCCGGGCAGCGATCGCCACCACCCACAACAACAGCAACAGGACCGTTTTAAACACACGCATTGGCAACCTCTTCCGTTCCAAGCCTGGCTCTGTAGGAGCTGCCGCAGGCTGCGATCTGTTGATCTTGACCTTTAGCGCTCGCGAAAAAATCAAAGTCAAAAGATCGCAGCCTACGGCAGCTCCTACAGGGTTGATTCAGAATTTGACCTCGGGGGCCTTTTCCGAACCCGGCGTAGCTTCGAAGGTCTCGCGTACCGGCAGGTCGCTGTACATCACGGTGTGCCACAGGCGACCGGGGAACGTGCGGATCTCGGTGTTGTACTTCTGCACCGCGAGGATGAAATCGCGACGGGCCACGCTGATGCGGTTCTCTGTGCCTTCAAGCTGCGATTGCAGGGCGAGGAAGTTCTGGTTGGCCTTGAGGTCCGGATAACGCTCGGAGACCACCATCAAACGGCTCAAGGCGCCGCTGAGCTGATCCTGGGCCTGTTGGTACTGCTTGAGTTTTTCCGGATCATCCAGAGTCGAGGCATCCACCTGGATCGACGTGGCCTTGGCCCGGGCCTCGATGACGGCGGTCAGGGTTTCCTTCTCGTGGGCCGCATAGCCCTTGACGGTTTCCACCAGGTTGGGAATCAGGTCGGCGCGCCGCTGATACTGGTTCTGCACCTGGCCCCAGGCGGCCTTGGCCTGTTCGTCGAGGGTAGGGATGTTGTTGATGCCACAGGCGGTCAGCAACGAGGCCAGCATCAGCAGCGTGACGACCTGCAAACGCGAGCGGTAGGTTGGACTTACATTCATCAGGATGATGCTCCCTTGTGCATTTCATGAAAAAACCGACCGTGAAACCTTCTGGGCCGGCTCTTGGGGCATAATCGCCCGCGCCTCTGGATTGCAACGGGCCGATGGGCTAAAAAGAGGCCCTGCGCGAAAACGCATCCGCCATCTGGCTGTGTTTTTTGGCTCTGGTCTTTTGAGCAGGCACCCGAACAACAATAGACGCTCCCTAAATTTTGGCTGGCCGGCGTGTACATCGCCGTTTGGGCCCTTGAGAAAACTATTCATGAAGAAGCTGTGTTTGCTGGGCCTGTTCGTCAGCCTGGCCAGTCATAACGTATTGGCCGCCACGACGCCCGCACCCCTGGAGAACAAGGAAGCCTTCGTCAGCAACCTGATGAAGCAAATGACCCTCGATGAAAAAATCGGCCAGTTGCGCCTGATCAGCATCGGTCCGGAAATGCCGCGCGAAATGATCCGCAAGGAAATCGCGGCCGGCAACATCGGCGGTACGTTCAACTCGATCACCCGCCCGGAAAACCGCCCGATGCAGGACGCGGCCATGCGCAGCCGCCTGAAGATCCCGATGTTCTTCGCCTACGACGTGATCCACGGCCACCGCACCATTTTCCCGATCCCGCTGGCCCTGGCCTCGAGCTGGGACATGGACGCCATCGGCCTGTCCGGGCGCATCGCCGCCAAGGAAGCCGCGGCTGACAGCCTCGACATCACCTTTGCGCCAATGGTCGACATCTCCCGCGATCCGCGCTGGGGCCGTACTTCCGAAGGCTTCGGCGAAGACACCTACCTGGTGTCGCGCATTGCCGGTGTGATGGTCAAGGCGTTCCAGGGCACGGGCGCCAACGCCGCCGACAGCATCATGGCCAGCGTCAAGCACTTCGCCCTGTACGGCGCCGTTGAAGGTGGCCGCGACTACAACGTGGTCGACATGAGCCCGGTCAAGATGTACCAGGACTACCTGCCGCCGTACCGCGCCGCCATCGATGCCGGCGCGGGCGGGGTCATGGTCGCGCTGAACTCGATCAACGGCGTGCCGGCCACGGCCAACACCTGGCTGATGAACGACCTGCTGCGCAAGGAGTGGGGCTTCAAGGGTCTGGCGGTCAGCGACCACGGGGCGATTTTCGAGCTGATCAAGCACGGCGTTGCCGCCGACGGTCGCGAAGCGGCGAAGCTGGCGATCAAGGCCGGCATCCACATGAGCATGAACGACACCCTGTACGGCAAAGAGCTGCCAGGGCTGCTGAAGGCCGGCGAGATCCAGCAGAGCGACATCGACAACGCCGTGCGTGCGGTGCTCGGCGCCAAGTACGACATGGGCCTGTTCAAGGACCCGTACTTGCGCATCGGCAAGGCCGAGGATGATCCGGTCGACACCTACGCCGACAGCCGCCTGCACCGCGCCGAGGCCCGTGATGTGGCACGTCGCAGCCAGGTGCTGCTGAAAAACAGCAACGAAACCCTGCCCCTGAAGAAAACAGCGAAAATTGCCCTGGTCGGTCCGCTGGCCAAGGCACCGATCGACATGATGGGCAGCTGGGCCGCCGCCGGTCGCCCTGCTCAATCGGTGACCCTGTTCGACGGCATGACCAACGCCCTGGGCGACAAATCGACACTGATCTACGCCCGTGGCGCCAACATCACCAGCGACCCGAAAATCCTCGGTTACCTGAACTTCCTCAACTTCGACGCCCCGGAAGTGGTGGATGACCCGCGCCCGGCGAAGGTGCTGATCGACGAAGCGGTAAAAGCGGCCAAGAATGCTGATGTGGTGGTTGCCGCCGTCGGCGAATCCCGTGGCATGTCCCACGAATCGTCGAGCCGTACCGACCTGAACATCCCGGAAAACCAGCGCGAGCTGATCCGGGCCCTGAAAGCCACCGGCAAACCGCTGGTACTGGTGTTGATGAACGGCCGTCCACTGACGATCCTCGAAGAGAAGGAACAGGCCGACGCCATCCTGGAAACCTGGTTCAGCGGCACCGAGGGCGGCAACGCCATCGCCGACGTGCTGTTCGGCGACTACAACCCGTCGGGCAAACTGCCGATCAGCATCCCGCGCTCGGTAGGCCAGATTCCGACCTACTACAACCACCTGACCATTGGCCGACCGTTCACCCCGGGCAAGCCGGGCAACTACACCTCGCAGTACTTCGATGACACCACCGGTCCCCTGTACCCGTTCGGTTACGGTCTGAGCTACACCGACTTCAGCCTGAGCGACATGGCCCTGTCGTCGACCACGCTGAACAAGACCGGCAAGCTCGACGCCAGCGTCACAGTGAAAAACACCGGCAAGCGCGACGGCGAAACCGTGGTGCAGTTGTATATCCAGGACGTGGCAGGCTCGATGATCCGCCCGATCAAGGAACTGAAGAACTTCCAGAAGGTGATGATCAAGGCCGGCGAACAGAAAGTCGTGCACTTCACCATCACCGAGGACGATCTGAAGTTCTACAACACCCAGCTCAAGTACGCGGCGGAGCCGGGCAAGTTCAACGTGCAGATCGGCCTGGATTCAGAGGACGTGACGCAGCAGAGTTTTGAGTTGCTGTAATTAATCAAACACCGCAATAACCCTGTGGGAGCGAGCTTGCTCCCACAGTGGTTTGTGGTGGTCAAAAAATACGGGCTATCCCCGTCGATCCAGCAGATTCACCACCACCCGATCCACCCATCCCCACACCCGCTGCTTGACCCGTTTCCACAGCGGTCGGCGCTGCCATTCCTCCAGGCTGACTTGCTCGCTCAACCCAAAGTCCCGCTCGAAACTCGCCGCCACCGAGCGGGTCAATCCGGGGTCCAGGGCCTCCAGGTTGGCTTCCAGGTTGAAGCGCAGGTTCCAGTGATCGAAATTGCACGAGCCGATGCTCACCCAATCATCGACCAGGACCATTTTCAGGTGCAGGAAGCACGGCTGGTATTCGTAAATATTCACCCCCGCCTTGAGCAGTCGCGGGTAGTAGCGATGCCCGGCATAGCGCACGGACGGATGGTCGGTACGGGGCCCGGTCAGCAGCAACCGCACATCGACGCCACGGGCAGCGGCCCGGCGCAGGGAACGGCGGACTTTCCAGGTCGGCAAAAAATACGGTGTGGCCAGCCAGATCCGTCGTTGACCGCTGTTCAGGGCACGCACCAGCGATTGCAGAATGTCACGGTGTTGACGGGCGTCGGCATAGGCCACCCGACCCATGCCCTCTCCGACGGACGGCACCCGTGGCAGGCGCGGCAGACCGAAATGCGAGGCCGGTCGCCAGGCACGTCGATGGCGGTTGGCAATCCACTGACGATCGAACAACAACTGCCAGTCGAGCACCAGCGGCCCGGTGATTTCCACCATCACTTCGTGCCATTCGCTGACGTCTTCGCCCGGTGTCCAGAACTCGTCGGTGACACCGGTGCCGCCGACCACGGCCAGGCTCTGGTCCACCAGTAACAGCTTGCGGTGATCGCGGTAGAAATTACCAACCCAGCGCCGCCAGTTCAGGCGATTGTAGAAACGCAATTCGACCCCGGCCGCCATCAGGCGCTGTCGCAAGGTCAGTGTGAACGCGAGGCTGCCGTAGTCATCGAACAGGCAACGCACCCGCACACCGCGCTCGGCAGCCTGGACCAGCGCCTGGACCATGGCTTCGGCGCAGGCACCCGCCTCCACCAGATACAGCTCCAGTTCGACCTGTTCTTCGGCACGGGCAATCGCCACCAGCATGCGCGGGAAGAATTGCGGACCATCGATCAGCAGTTCGAAGTGGTTGCCTTCACGCCAGGGAAAAATCGCTCCGGCCATGTCAGCGCGCCGTGAATATCAGTACCGCACTCACCGGCACTGAAAGACTGATCGCCGACAGGCCGGCCATTTTGCGCAACGCTTCCAGCCCGGGAGCCAAATCGAAATCCTCGGCATTGATCACCAGCGGTTCGAGGGTCACCACCTGAAAGCGCCGGTCATCGAGCCGGGTCGCCAGCAATTGGGCGTTGTACGTGTGTTTCTGACCATGCAGGTCGACGGTCAGCGGCAGGCGCAACTCCAGTTGCGCGCCGGGAGCGAGGTCGTTGATCGGGCGCAGATCGATTTTCGTGGTGATCAAGGCGTCGGAAAACCGGTCGATCTGGAACAGTTCCTTGCGCATGCGCTCATCGCGCAGCGGGATGCCGCTGTTGATCGACTCCAGCTCGACTTCCACCTGCGCCAGCCCCTCGGGATCGACTTTGCCGTGCAGGACCAGGAAGCGCTGCACTTCAGAGACATTGGCATTCTTGGTGCTGACAAACGACAGGCGCGAAGACTCGCCGTCGAGGTACCAGTCGGCGCGGGCCGACAATGCGGCACCCGTCAGTAGCAGAAAAACGAGGGATCGGAGGGCGGAGCGCTTGAACATAGAGACTCGTCAGGCAGGGAAACCTGTGCTGAACCTTAACCGGCCTGACACAGGTTGCAAGAAATGTGTTGCCTTGAGTCTCTAAACCATCACAAGTTCCACTCAGGCCATCGCCTGTTGCACATTACCAATGGTCGCGGCCAGGCTGTTGAGGTGCAGGTTGAGTACCCGCTCCACCGGCGCCTGATCCATCGGCCAGTGCAGCGCCATGCTGCCGACCAGGCGGCCATCGGTGCGGATCGGCAGGGCCACCGCGCGAATCAGGAACGGCAGGCGCACCGGATACTCCCAATAACCCTCGGTGCGCTGCCCGAAGCCTTGATGCAATGCCTGCTCAGTGGTGTTGAACAAGGCTTCGTCCGTCACTCGCTCACGGCTGGCCAGACGCTCCACTTCATGGCTGTCCAGTTCGCCCAGGCACGCCCGGCCCATGGCCGAATGGAACAGGCTGGCGTGCTGGCCGACGATCTGACAGTTGTTCGGGTATCGCTTGCGCAGCACCGTGGGAATCGCGCTTTCCATGACCTCGATCCGCTCACCATCAAAACACGACAAGTCCGCCACCAGCCCGGTGCGCTCGCTCAACTCCAGCAACAGCGGCGCGGCGTTCTCCACCAGGCGCCGCTTGAAGCGCTGCTGGCTGTCACCAAACAGGCGCTTGGCGCACAACCGGTAGCGCCGATCGCTCAGGCCGCGATAGATCCAGCCCTGCTCCTGCAACGTCAGCAACATGCGCGACACCGTGGCCTTGGGCAGGTTCGTCAAGTAGTGCAACGCCTCCAGCCCCAACGCCTGATGCTCACCCAGCAACTCGACAATCGCCAGGGCGCGCTCGACGGAACGCACGCTGCCGGATTCTGCCTTGCTCTCCATAGGTTCGATCTCCCTAAGCGCAGATGGATGTTCACTTTGCGCAGCAAGATGCGGGCCTGTCGGCCAGTCTCAGGTATTTTGCAGACAGCCGGGCGGCCTGCGCTTGACCCATTGAGTCAACTGCTCATGGGCAAACGCCAGTTGCAACACCGCGCGGTCAGCCTGGGCCCGACCTATGATTTGCAGGCCCATCGGCAGTCCGGCCAGGTTGAATCCCACCGGCACATTCATGCTCGGCAACCCGGCCAGGGTCGGCCCGATGACAACCTCCATCCAGCGGTGGTAGGTGTCCATGGCCTGCCCGCCAACGACGCGCGGCCAAGGGGTTTGTGCATCAAAAGGAAACACCTGGGCGGTAGGCAGCAGCAGGAAGTCGTAACGTTCGAACAATTCGTTCAGCGCTCGATACCACTCGCTGCGACTGACCGAGGCCTGATAGACATCCGCCGCCGTCAGACGCAGCCCGCCCTCGACTTCCCATCGGGCTTCGGGTTTGAGTCGTTCGCGTTTTTGCGCATCGGCATACAACCCGCCGAGGCTGCCTTGCACCAGCCAGTGGCGATGCACCAGCCAGGTTTGCCACAGGCGTTCCATGGAGAAGTCCGGCTGGCAGGCCTCGACTTTGCAACCCAGGGCGGCGAAGTCCTGCAACGCCGATTCACACAGGCTCATGACGCCGGGCTCCATCGGCAGGTAGCCGTTGTAGTCCCCCAGCCAGCCGAGTCGCACATCCCGGAAATCCTGCTGCAACGACTGATGAAATATCCCCGGATCTTCAGTCAGCGACAACGGCACGCGCGGGTCATACCCGGCCTGGGTGCCGAGCAAACGGGCAACATCGGTGACCGTGCGGCCCATCGGGCCTTCCGTGGCCAGTTGCTGGACGAACATTTCCGGCCCGGGCCCGAACGGCACGCGCCCCTGGGACGGACGAAATCCATAGACGTTGTTGAACGCCGCCGGATTGCGCAGCGAGCCCATCATGTCGCTGCCGTCGGCCACCGGCAGCATGCGCAACGCCAGCGCCACCGCCGCCCCGCCACTGCTGCCGCCGGCAACCAGGGTCGGGTCGTAGGCGTTGGTGGTGGTGCCAAACACGCTGTTGTAGGTTTGCGAGCCGAGGCCGAACTCCGGGACGTTGCTCTTGCCGATGATGATCGCCCCGCAGTCGCGCACCCGCGCCACGCTGATGGCGTCGTGTTGCGGAACCTGCTCGGCGAACAGCGGCGAGCCCATTGTGGTGCGCAAACCGGCGGTGGCCGCCAGGTCCTTGACCGCTTGCGGCATGCCGTGCATCCAGCCTCGGGACTGACCCAGGTTGAGTTCGCTATCACGCTCGTCGGCCTCTGCCAGCAACGCCTGGGCCGGACGCAGGGACACCAGCGCATTGACCTGTGGATTGAAGCGTTCGATCTGCGCCAGATACGCCTGCATCACCTCGCGACAGGACACCTGCCGCCCATGAATGGCCCGGGACAGCGCATCGGCCTCCATTTCAACAATCGGATTGCTGCTCAAGGTTTCACCCCAAGATTGAGTTCAACGGATCTTTTTGCCCGTGGTGCTTCCTGCATGCAGTAGGTGCCGAGCAACGTCAGCAAGCAGGCGAACAACACGTAGAACGATGGCGCCACCGGAGTCGCCAAAACCTTGCTCAGCCAGGTGACGATCAGCGGCGCGAACCCGCCGAAGACCATGACCGCGACGTTGTAAGCCACCGACACCCCGGTGGAGCGCACTTCGATCGGGAACTGCTCGGCCAGTGCCGTCGGAGCCGGGCCGAAAAAACCACCGATCGCACTGCACAGCAACAGTTGCATCACCAGCAAACGCTCCACCGATGGCGCCGCCGCCACCCACACGTACAAGGGATAAACCATCAGGAAAAACGCCAGGGTGAAGGCCATCAACACCGGGCGGCGGCCGAGGCGGTCCGACAGTGCGCCAGACAAGGGAATGATCACGGTCATCAGCGCCACCGCGAGCATTTGCACCAGCAGCACCTGATCCAGCGGCAGGCCGAGATTCTTGTGGGCGAAAGTCGGCATGTTCACCAACACCACGTAGAACGACACGGTCGCGCCACAGGCCAGGCCCATGGACACCAGAATGCTGCGTCGGTGTTCGCGGATCACTTGCATCAGGCTTGGGCTCGCGCCTTTGGCCTGTTTGCGTGCTTCGAGAAATTCTTCCGGTTCTTCCATGTGCTTGCGAATCCACAAGCCCACCGGGCCGATCAGCAAGCCCAGCACAAACGGAATCCGCCAGCCCCAGCTCTCCAGTGCCTCAGGGGACAGCAGGTGGGTGAACAAGGCGACCATCGCCGCCCCGGAGAACACCGCCAGGCATTGCCCGACCAATTGCCACGAGCCGTACAAACCCTTGCGGTGTGCCGGGGCGCTCTCCACCAGGAACGCCGTGGCGCTGGCGTACTCGCCACCTGTGGCGAAGCCTTGCAGCATCCGCGCAACCACGATCAACAGCGGCGCGCCCATCCCGATAGCGGCGTAGTTCGGCGCAAACGCAATCAGTGCGATGGATACGGTCATCAGGCGAATGATCATCTGCATCGCCGCCTTGCGCCCTTTGCGGTCCGAATACATCCCCAGCAGGATGCCGCCCACCGGACGCATGAAAAAGCCGACGCCGAAAGTCGCCAGGGCCATCAGCAAGGATGCGTATTCGTCGTCAGAGGGGAAAAATTGCCGGGCGATGATGCTGGCCAGAAAGCCGTAAACGATGAAGTCATACCATTCCAGCGCGTTGCCGATAACCGCGGCGACCACCTGCCGGGTGCGCGAAACGCCTGTGCTCGAAGTGTGCATGGGGAGCTCTCCAGAAACCTGTTGGGAAACGGCGGGCACGGCAGCGCGCACCCGGTCCAGCGGCAGTAGAAAGTGCCAGGAGTCAGGCAGGCTTGAGCCAGCTCTCGGTCAGCGCGCCCCAATACGCGGCACCGGTCAGCAGGATGTCGTCGTTGAAGTCATAGGCGGGGTTGTGGACCATCGGCCGCGACACGCCATTGCCGATGAACAGGTAGGCGCCAGGGCAGCGTTGCAGCATCCAGGCGAAGTCTTCGCTGCCCATGAGTTTGGGGGTGTTGCCGTCCACCGCATCAGCGCCAACCAACTCGACACCGACCTGCCGGGCGAACTCGGTTTCGGCCGCGTGGTTGACCAGCACCGGGTAGGCCGGGCGATGTTCGATGCGCGAACTGCATCCGAAACTCCGGGCCTGGGATTCGATGATTGCGCGCACGCGTTCGAGGGTCTGCTCGCGCACCTGGGCATTCAGTGCCCGCAGGCTCAGGCGCAGGATCGCCTGCTGTGGAATGACGTTGGCCGCTTCCCCGGCCTGCAACGCGCCCACCGTGACCACCGCCGCCTGCTGCGCATCGATGTTGCGCGCGACCACGGTCTGCAGGGCCATGACCACACTGGCCGCCGCCACCAGCGGGTCGACTGCCAGATGCGGCATCGAACCGTGGCCGCCGACACCTTCGATGGTGACGTTAAGCAAATCCTGCGAGGCCATCATCGGCCCCTCACGAAACCCCAGATGGCCGGCGGGTAGCCCCGGCATGTTGTGCATGCCGAACAACGCATCGCAGGGGAAACGTTCGAGCAGGCCATCGGCGAGCATCGCTTCGGCACCGCCCTGGCCTTCTTCGGCAGGCTGGAAAATCAACGTCAGGGTGCCATCGAACTGGCGGGTCGCCGCCAGGTAGCGCGCCGCGCCCAGCAGCATCGTGGTGTGGCCGTCATGCCCACAAGCGTGCATGCAGCCCTGATGCTGGCTGCTGTAGGTTGCGCCGGTGTTCTCGTTGATCGGCAGCGCGTCCATGTCCGCCCGCAAGCCGAGTCTGCGCGGGCTGCTGCCGTTACGCAGCACGCCAACCACACCGGTCTTGCCGATGCCGGTGTGCACCTCGTAGCCCCAATCCGCCAGGGATTTGGCCACCAGCGCCGAAGTGCGGTTTTCCTCGAAGCCGAGTTCCGGGTGGGCGTGGATGTCCTGGCGGGTGGCGTGCAGGTCGCTGGCCACGTCGTTGAGCCAGGCAAGGATGTGCTGATATCGGGTCATGACGATTGTCCTCGGGCCGGGTGTAGTCCCGTTCTTGTTGTTCGCTGTGATTTCGCGACAGCAGGTCGCGCTCACCGCCAGATAACCGCGAGTCGCGCGCAAGGACAATCGAATGTGGTTCCACAGAGTGGAACCTGAAGGGAAATCAGGGCCGCAAGCGGCAGCCCTGGCGCTCGCCGATCCACGCCGCACTGTTGCTGCGGCCCATGCCGCTGACCGTGACGCGCTTGCCGAACGGGTCATCGGCAAAGCCGCTGGCGGGCAGCCACTGTTTCACATAGCCGCGGCAGTACTCGGCGTCGTTGTTCATCACGTAGCGGCACGAACAGTATTCCTTGGCGGTGTAGGCGCTGATGATGTCGGGGAACGCCCACAACGCCACCCGCTCGTGCCAGATCCAGCCGAGCAAGGCGATCAGCAGGATCAGCAACAGGGAACTGACCGGTCGACGGCGAATGAAACCGCTCATGGCTGCACCTTCCCGGCAAAGGCCTTGAGCGCGAGCTGCAGCAATTGGTTGTGCCGGTAACGACCGTCGCGGTCATCGCCGTAGCGGACGATCACCAGTTGTTCACTGGGGATCACATACATTGCCTGGCCCCAATGACCCAACGCGGCGAAGGTGTCGGCGGGGGCATCGGGCCAGGGTCGTGCCACGCCCTCAACAGCTCGATTGAGCCACCACTGGCCGCCGGGGACGGCATCGTCTTGACCGGCGTGATAGTGAGTGAACGGCTCGCGGTTGAACGCCACCCAGTCCTTGGGCAGCAATTGCTTGTCTGCCCAGCGCCCCTCGCGGGCCATCAACAGACCGACCCGGGCCAGGTCCCTTGCAGTGAGGTAGGCATAGGAAGAAGCGACGAAAGTGCCCGTGTCATCGGTTTCCCAAATGGCATGGCGAATGCCCAGCGGCTCGAACAGCGCAGTCCACGGATAGTCGGGATAGCGGCTGGGGCCGACGATGGTTTTCAATGCGGCGGACAACAGGTTGCTGTCACCGCTGGAGTAGCGAAATGCCTGGCCGGGCGCTGCGTACTCCGCATGGGCCGCGGTGAACGCCGCCATGTCGTGGTGACCACGGGTGTAGAGCATGGCCACCACCGAAGACTTTAGCGGCGCGTATTCGTAGTCTTCCTGCCAGTCCAGGCCCGAGGCCCAGTGCAGCAGGTCGGCCATGGTCATGTCGGGGTATTTTTGCAGGGGCGGATAAAACTTCGCCACAGGGTCGCTGAGTTTGAACAAGCCTTCGCCGTAAGCCACACCGAGGACCGTCGCCATCAGGCTCTTGCTGATCGACCAGGTCAGGTGCGGCGTCTCGGCCGTCGTCGGGCCGGCGTAGCGTTCGTAGATCAACTGGCCGTCGCGGATCACCAGCAAGGCATCGGTGCGAATGCCCTGGCGAGTAGTGTCGTCGCGGGGTGGGAAGGCATAGGCTTCCAGGGCTTGAAGCGCCGGGCCAGCGGGCGTCGGGGCGGTCGGCCATTGCTCGGTGAGCCAGTTTTCAGCCTGGGCCGTGAGGCTGAGCAACAGCAGGAAAATCAGGGACAAGCCTTTGGGCATGGCGGGGGCTCACAGGGAATAACCGGATCAGCCTAGCCCAGTTAAATGACACTCACGCGACCCTTGTAGGAGCTGCCGAAGGCTGCGATCTTTTGATTTTGCTCTTTGGCCATACCGAAAAGAACAGGATCAAAAGATCGCAGCCTTCGGCAGCTCCTACCCGGAATCGTCAGAGGTCTGCCATTGCCTTGGCCAACCGCTTGCCCCGAGCCCCTGCCGCCAAATCCATCACCGCCTGATCCCGCTGCCACATCGTCGCCCACTTTGGAGGCCCTCCAGCCAGCGCTTCATTCACCTCAGCCTTGAGCCCATCGAACAGAGCAAACAACCCGCCAAGCATCACATGCCCGGCCGGATGGGTCGGTGGCTGGCGGCTGGCTTCCGCACACCCCGCCAGCAACCCCAGCAATCGCAGTTGCAAGCCTTGCGGCCAATCGCATTCCTGGCCGACGCCATACAACCACGCCGTCATGGCGCTCAGTACATAGATGTCTTCCAGCGTGCGGAACGGTTTGACGTACGCGTCCCAACCATCCCCCGCGAGCAACTCGCACAGCGCGTTATCCAGAAACAGGCGGCCATGGCTGATGTCCGGCATCAACGGGATCGGCGCCAGCTTTTCCACCCACACACCCGGCTCGTCGCGATAGATCACCGCCAGGCTCAAGCGTGGATCTGCGCCGGGCTCCTCACTGCGCGCAGCCACCAGCAGCCAGTCGGCTGCATTACCGGCGGTGACGAAATCCTTGCGTCCGCTCAGGCGCAAACCGCTCAACCGGGTTTGCATGTCGGCCGGGCGCAGGCTGCGCTGTTCGGTGGCGCACAGCGCACCCAGGCTCAGTGGCGCGCTTGGCCAGAGCATGCGCAAGGCCGCCTGATACCCCACCAGAAACGCCAGCCCCGGCGTCGCCATCAGCCGCCCGCCAAGCACCGCCAGTTCAAACGGCGCGACCGTGCCCAACTGCTGCAACAAAGTCGCGAAGCCTTCGGCCAGATCCGGGTTGGCGGGCAAGCGATCACGGCGGTTCAACAGGGTTTGCCAGGGCATAAGGGGCTCCTCGAGGGCTGTCATATAAGCATCACCAAAGCTTAATGGCGATGACACCGGGGCTACATAGCCTGACTTTGCACAACACGGCTAGACAAGTCGATTCGCTGTAGCCCAAAGACAGGTGAGCAGCCCGCACGGAGATTCGCCATGACTCAGATCGCCCGCATCAGCGACACCGGCAACGAACGCCGCCTGCAAGCCGAACGCCTGGTGGGCGCCGAGGCATTGCAGGAGGCCCAGGCCTTGCGCTTCAACGTGTTCAGCGGTGAGTTCAACGCCAAGCTGAAAGGCGCGGAACTGGGTCTGGACATGGATGACTACGACGTTCACTGCGCCCACATCGGTGTGCGTGACCTGAATACCGGCCGTCTGGTGGCGACCACCCGTTTGCTCGACCACACGGCTGCCAGCAGCCTGGGCAAATTCTACAGCGAAGAAGAATTCAGCCTCCACGGCCTGGTGCACCTGCAAGGCCCGATCCTGGAAATCGGTCGCACCTGCGTCGACCCGGCCTACCGCAACGGCGGCACCATCGCCGTGCTCTGGGGCGAGCTGGCCGAAGTCCTGAACCAGGGCGGCTACAGCTACCTGATGGGTTGCGCGAGCATTCCGATGCAGGACGGCGGTGTACAGGCCCACGCGATCATGCAGCGTCTGCGCGAACGCTACCTGTGCACCGAACACCTGCGCGCCGAACCGAAAAAACCGCTGCCGAGCCTGGCCATCCCGTCGAACGTGATCGCCGAAATGCCACCGCTGCTCAAGGCCTACATGCGCCTGGGCGCCAAGATCTGCGGCGAGCCATGCTGGGACGAAGATTTCCAGGTCGCCGACGTGTTCATCCTGCTCAAACGCGACGAGCTGTGCCCGCGTTACGCCAAACACTTCAAGGCGGCTGTGTAATGAGCCGGCTGCGGGTGTACGCGCGAATCGCGCGAGTGCTGCTGGTGGTGACGCTGGGCCTTTGTATGGCCAGTGTGTTCGGGCTGTTCGAGCGCCTGGGCCTGGCCCACTCGATGGCGCGTCGTCAGCGCTGGTCGCGTTTTTTCATGGCCCGCCTGAGCAACGCCCTGCCCTTCGACGTGACCGTCCACGGCGAGCTGCCGAAGACGCCGATGCTGTGGGTCAGCAACCACGTGTCCTGGACCGACATCCCGTTGCTGGGGATGCTCACGCCGCTGTCGTTCCTGTCCAAGGCCGAAGTGCGCACCTGGCCGGTGGCCGGCTGGTTGGCGGCCAAGGCCGGCAGCCTGTTTATCCGCCGTGGCTCGGGTGACAGCCAGTTGATCCGCAAGCAGATGACCCGTCACCTGGAACAGGCACACCCCCTGCTGATGTTTCCGGAAGGCACCACCACCGACGGCCGTTCGCTGCGTACTTTCCACGGCCGCCTGCTGTCCGCCGCCATCGACTCCGAAGTGGCGATGCAGCCGGTGGCGATTCGTTATGTGCGTGATGGCCAGCCTTGCGCGCTGGCGCCGTTCATTGGCGACGATGACTTGCTTTCGCATCTGATGCGCTTGTTTGCCAATGACCGTGGCGGCGTGGAGATTCATCTGCTCAAGCCAATCGCTTGCGAAGGTCGGGAGCGCGCGGCCCTGGCGTTCGAGGCACAGCAGGCGGTGCAGAAGGCGTTGTTTGGAGCTGTCGCAGAACCTCAGCGCGCACCGATGCGCCCTGCCATTGCGGCTTGATTCAATCTCCGATTCAACAGTAAACCCTGTGGGAGCGGCGGTGCGGCGATCCCACAGGGGTTCTATGGTGTTGGATAGTTCCGGGCAAAATCCTGCAACTGCGGATAGAACAACCGAAAGTCCTCGCTCAACGGTTCATACAACCGCCGCAACTCCTGCATCGCCGCCGCCAGCTCTTCCGGCCGGGTCAGGCGCCGCGAGATCCCGCGCAACACCTGCTCCAGCACTTCGAATTCCTGATACGAACCCAGCCAGTCATTGGCCACCATGTGCGGCGCAATCTTCGCCAGCCGCTCCGGCAGTTGTCGTTCGCTGGACAGCACCCGGTACACGTCTGAAGTGAACAGCTCCAGCGGCCGGTCGGCGTACAGAGTCCAGTCACGAGCCAGGCAATGGTCGAAAAACACGTCGAGCACGATCCCCGCGTAGCGACGACGGGTCAGGGAAAAACGCGACAACGCGACGTCCACCAGCGGATGGCGATCGGTGAACACGTCGATGCTGCGGTGCAACTGGATAGCCCCCTCGATTTCCGGAGCGAACTGCCCTTGCAGCCGTCCCTTGACGAAATCGCCGTACAGACTGCCGAGCAATTGGCCAGGACGCTGGCCACCGAGGTGAAGATGTGCGAGATAGTTCATGGGCGCAGCTTAGCACTGCCCCCTTGTCTTGTTACACTCACCATATCGTTATAACTCGATATACCGAAATGTGAGCTGGTCAGAGCCAAATCATATTTGTATATCGCGAAATACAGATTTAAAGTTCGCCTCATCGCGATATAGCGTTTTAAACATCACGAGCCCACATCATGACCATCAATCTCGACGAAATAATAAAAGCCCTGGCACACCCAGTACGGCGAGAAATCCTGCACTGGCTCAAGGACCCGACCGTCGAATTTCCCGACCAGTCCCATAGTAACGAGCACGGCGTTTGCGCCGGGCAGATCGATCAACGTTGCGGCCTGTCGCAGTCCACGGTGTCCGCACACCTGGCGACCCTGCAACGCGCCGGCCTGATCAGCAGCCGTAAAGTCGGCCAGTGGCATTTTTTCAAACGTAACGAGGAAACCATTCAGGAGTTCCTCCGCATATTCAACAAAGAGCTCTGACCCTTAACGTCAGCCAGCCGACAAGGAATTAACCAATGCCCCTCTCGCTACTCATCCTCGCCTTGAGCGCCTTCGCCATCGGCACCACCGAGTTCGTCATCATGGGCCTGCTGCCCAACGTGGCGGCTGACCTCGGTGTGTCGATTCCCGGTGCCGGCTGGCTGGTGACCGGTTACGCCCTGGGCGTGGCCATCGGTGCGCCGTTCATGGCGCTGGCCACCGCCAAACTGCCGCGCAAGGCAGCCCTGGTGGCGTTGATGGGCATCTTCATTGTCGGCAACCTGCTTTGCGCAGTCGCCGGCGACTACAACGTCCTGATGTTCGCCCGTGTGGTCACCGCCCTGTGCCACGGCGCCTTCTTCGGTATCGGTTCGGTGGTAGCCGCCGGACTGGTGCCTGCGAACAAACGCGCTTCGGCCGTGGCCCTGATGTTCACCGGCCTGACCCTGGCCAACGTCCTCGGCGTACCGCTGGGCACCGCCCTCGGTCAGGAAGCCGGCTGGCGTTCGACCTTCTGGGCCGTGACCGTGATCGGTGTGATCGCACTGATCGGCTTGATCCGCTTCCTGCCGGCCAAGCGTGATGAAGAAAAACTCGACATGCGCGCCGAACTGGCCGCACTCAAGGGCGGCGGTATCTGGTTGTCCCTGAGCATGACCGCGCTGTTTGCCGCGTCGGTGTTCACCCTGTTCACCTACGTCGCCCCGCTGCTGGGTGAAGTGACCGGCGTCTCGCCCCGTGGCGTGACCTGGACCCTGATGCTCATCGGCCTGGGCCTGACGGTCGGCAACATCATCGGCGGCAAGCTGGCCGACAAAGGCATGGCCGCGACGCTGATCGGCGTGTTCATCACCATGGCCGTGGTGTCCACCGTGCTGACCTGGACCAGCGTCGCGCTGATCCCGACCGAAATCACCCTGTTCCTCTGGGCCACCGCGTGCTTCGCCGCCGTACCGGCGCTGCAAGTGAACGTGGTGACCTTCGGCAAGGCCGCACCGAACCTGGTGTCAACCCTGAATATTGGCGCTTTCAACATCGGCAACGCCTTGGGTGCCTGGGTCGGCGGCAGCGTGATCGCCCACGGCTTCGGCCTGACCAGCGTGCCCCTCGCGGCAGCCGTACTGGCGGTACTCGCCCTGCTGGTGACCCTGATTACTTTCCGTCAGAGCGGCAATCCCGATCTGGCCCCAGCTACTTCTAACTGATCTCCAAAAGAGAGCCATTAAATGACGACTATTTTCGATCCGATCAAACTGGGCGACCTCGAGTTGGCCAACCGCATCATCATGGCGCCACTGACCCGCTGCCGCGCCGACGAAGGTCGCGTGCCCAACGCGCTGATGGCCGAGTACTACGTGCAACGCGCCTCCGCCGGCCTGATCCTCAGCGAAGCCACTTCGGTCACGCCAATGGGCGTCGGCTACCCGGACACCCCGGGCATCTGGTCCAACGATCAGGTGCGTGGCTGGTCCAACGTGACCAAGGCGATCCATGGCGCGGGCGGCAAGATCTTCCTGCAACTGTGGCATGTGGGTCGCATTTCCCACGGTTTGTACCTGAACGATGAAGCCCCGGTCGCCCCGAGCGCCATCCAGCCCAAGGGCCACGTCAGCCTGGTGCGTCCGTTGGCCGACTTCCCGATGCCGCGCGCCCTGGAAACCGCTGAAATCGCTGACATCGTCGACGCTTACCGCGTCGGTGCCGAGAACGCCAAGGCCGCCGGCTTCGACGGTGTGGAAATCCATGCCGCCAACGGTTACCTGCTCGACCAGTTCCTGCAAAGCAGCACCAACCAGCGCACCGACAACTACGGCGGCTCCCTGGAAAACCGTGCCCGCCTGCTGCTGGAAGTGACTGACGCGGCGATCGAAACCTGGGGGGCCGGCCGTGTGGGCGTGCACCTGTCGCCACGCGCCGACCTGCATGACATGGGTGACGACAACCTGGCCGAAACCTTCACCTACGTCGCTCGCGAACTGGGCAAGCGTGGCATTGCCTTCATCTGCTCGCGGGAGAAAGAAGGTGCCGACAGCCTCGGTCCACAACTCAAGGAAGCCTTCGGCGGCCCTTACATTGCCAACGAGCGTTTCACCAAGGACAGCGCCAACGCGTTGCTCGCCAGCGGCAAGGCCGATGCAGTCGCATTCGGCGTACCTTTCATTGCCAACCCTGACCTGCCGGCACGTTTGAAGGCTGATGCACCGCTGAACGAAGCGCGCCCGGAACTGTTCTACGCCCCGGGTCCGGTTGGTTACATCGACTACCCGACGCTGTAATCGACAACTGTTGAAAACCAAAAGCCCCGACTCGAAAGAGCCGGGGCTTTTTAATATGTGACGGTTTGACACTATCCCCACGATCATCGGCAGGTACTCACAGCACTCGACACAAATTCACTACAAATTACTGAGCTTGCTACCTGTCAACCTGCCGAGTGTAAGTATATAAAAGCACCCCATTGTGGAAGGGCGCGTGAAGAACTGTTCATCTTCGGCTTCAACGGTTGACACACAAGGCGCCGATTACGCATTTTGCTTTATTTGCGCAGGCTGGGGCTAAAGCGCAACAGATCCAGACCGGTATCGACCCAACGCTCGGCTTCGGCGTGCAATTCAAAACTGTCGGGGGCCAGCAGCCACTGGTACAGGATGCCATCAATATAAGCATGCAAGCTGATCGCGGCGCGGGCAGTGTCGAGGTTTTCCGGCAACTGGCCACGGTTCACGGCATTGCTCAGGGCCAGGCCGATCCGCACATTACATTCGAGGTTGGCTGACACCCGTTGTTGGCGCAGATCGCACATTTCATTGGTGAATTCGCACTTATGAAAAAGAATCTCGTTAATGCGTCGGGTTTTCGGGTCCAGCGCAATTTGATGAAACAAATGAATCAACAGCTTGCGCATGCAGCCCAGGGGATCGAGTTCGTCTTCGCTCTCGCTGGCCTTGGCCATTTCTTCCAGCGGCTCATGCAGGGTGTCGAGCATGGCCTGCACCAGATCCGCCTTGTTGCTGAAATGCCAGTAGATGGCCCCTCGAGTGACGCCGGCCAGGGTCGCGATGTCCGCCAGGGTGGTGCGCGCCACGCCTCGCTCGTAAAAGGCCTTTTCGGCCGCCACGAGAATTTGCGCGCGGGTTTCCTGAGCTTCCTCTTTGGTACGACGGACCATGGCAGTACAACCTCAATCAGGGTGCTTCAGCGATGCCTGAACATCGGCTGAATAAAAGTGGGGCGAACGTTCTGGGGGGCGTCCCCGGCCTACAATTTCAACCTTTCAACGGCTTGTGTAACGGCGCGGGTACATAGCCTGGGTATTTACAAACAGCCATGTACGTAAGTATATTCCTTAGCAAGCTACTTATCCACTCGGCAAACATTTTTCAACCTTCCACCTTTCTAGTGCGCACCTTGCGCGCCTGACCCGAGGATTTTCATGCAATTCAAGCCAGCTGTTACCGCTCTGGTCGCCGCCGTCGCCCTGGCATCGCTGCTCAGCGGATGCAAAAAGGAAGAGGCAGCACCGGCCGCCCCACCGCCTCAGGTCGGCGTCGTGACTCTGCAACCGCAAGCTTTCACCCTGACATCCGATCTGCCAGGCCGTACCAGTGCGTTCCGCATTGCCGAAGTCCGCCCGCAGGTCAACGGCATCATTCTCAAGCGCCTGTTCAAGGAAGGCAGTGACGTCAAGGCCGGACAGCAGCTCTATCAGATCGACCCGTCGATTTATGAAGCAACGCTCGCCAGCGCCGAAGCCAACCTGCGTTCGACCAAGTCGATTTCCGACCGCTACAAGCAACTGGTCGACGAACAAGCCGTAAGCCGTCAGGAATACGACACTGCCGTGGCCAATCGCCTGCAATCGGAAGCCGCGCTGCAGACCGCACAGATCAACGTGCGCTACACCAAGGTCTATGCCCCGCTGACCGGCCGCATCGGCCGCTCCTCGGTGACCGAAGGCGCGCTGGTCAGCAATGCCCAGGTCGACGCGATGGCGGTGATCCAGCAAATCGACCCGATCTACGTCGACGTGACGCAGTCCTCGGTCGAGTTGCTGCAACTGCGCCGTGAGCTGGAAAGCGGTCGCCTGCAAAAGGCCGGCGATAACGCAGCCTCGGTCAAGCTGACCCTCGAAGACGGCAGCGAGTACAAGCTGGACGGCAAGCTGGAGTTCTCCGAAATCTCGGTTGACCAGACCACCGGTTCTGTCACCCTGCGCGCCATCTTCCCGAACCCTGACCACACCCTTCTGCCTGGCATGTTCGTGCACGCCAAGTTGCTGGCCGGTGTGAACAGCGCGGCGATCCTGGCCCCGCAACAAGGCGTGACCCGCGATCTCAAGGGGACGCCAACCGCACTGGTTGTCGGCCCGGACAACAAGGTCGAACTGCGTCAACTCAAGGCCAACCGCACCGTCGGCAACCAATGGCTGATCGAAGACGGCCTGAAGGCCGGCGATCGCCTGATCACCGAAGGTCTGCAATTCGTCAAACCCGGCATCGAAGTCAAGGCCAGTGAAGCGACCAACGTAGCCGCAAAGAACCCGGCCCCCGCCCAGGCAGCTGATAAAGCGTCTGGCGGCAAAGGGGAGTAAACCATGTCGAAATTTTTTATCGACCGTCCGATTTTCGCCTGGGTAATTGCCCTGGTGATCATGTTGGTCGGGGCACTATCGATCCTCCGGTTGCCGATCAACCAGTACCCGAGCATTGCGCCTCCGGCGATTGCGATCTCCGTGGCCTACCCGGGTGCTTCGGCACAAACGGTTCAGGACACCGTGGTTCAGGTGATCGAGCAACAGCTCAACGGTATCGACCACCTGCGTTATGTCTCGTCGGAAAGTAACTCCGACGGCACCATGACCATTACCGCGACCTTCGAGCAAGGCACCAACTCCGATACCGCGCAGGTTCAGGTCCAGAACAAGCTGAACCTGGCCACCCCGCTGCTGCCGCAAGAAGTGCAGCAACAGGGTATCCGCGTCACCAAGGCGGTGAAGAACTTCCTGTTGGTGATCGGCGTGGTGTCGCGTGACGGCAGCATGACCAAGGACGACCTGTCCAACTACATCGTGTCGAACATGCAGGACCCGATCTCGCGGACCGCCGGTGTCGGTGACTTCCAGGTGTTCGGTTCGCAGTACGCCATGCGTATCTGGCTCGACCCGGCCAAGTTGAACAACTTCAACCTGACCCCGATCGACGTCAAGACCGCTATCGCCGCGCAAAACGTCCAGGTGTCGTCCGGCCAGCTCGGCGGCCTGCCTGCCCTGCCCGGCACCCAGCTGAACGCAACCATCATCGGCAAGACCCGCCTGCAGACCGCGGAGCAATTCGACAAGATCCTGCTCAAGGTCAACAAGGACGGCTCCCAGGTTCGCCTCAAGGATGTCGCCGAAGTCGGTCTGGGTGGCGAGAACTACAGCATCAACGCCCAGTTCAACGGCGCCCCGGCTTCCGGCCTGGCGGTGAAACTGGCCACCGGTGCCAACGCTCTCGACACCGCAAAAGCCCTGCGCACGACCATCGACAGCCTCAAGCCGTTCTTCCCTGAAGGGATGGAAGTGGTGTTCCCGTACGACACCACCCCGGTGGTGACCGAATCGATCAAAGGCGTGGTTCACACCCTGGTCGAAGCGGTCGCACTGGTGTTCCTGGTGATGTTCCTGTTCCTGCAAAACTTCCGCGCCACCATCATCACCACGATGACTGTGCCGGTGGTATTGCTCGGTACGTTCGGGATCCTCGCGGCCGCCGGCTTCAGCATCAACACCCTGACCATGTTCGGCATGGTGCTGGCCATCGGCTTGCTGGTGGACGACGCCATCGTCGTGGTGGAAAACGTCGAACGGGTAATGAGCGAAGAAGGCCTGTCGCCCAAGGAAGCCACCAAGAAATCCATGGGCCAGATCCAGGGCGCACTGGTCGGTATCGCCCTGGTGCTGTCGGCGGTTCTGTTGCCGATGGCGTTCTTCAGCGGCTCCACCGGTGTGATCTACAAGCAGTTCTCGATCACCATCGTCTCGGCCATGGCCCTGTCGGTACTGGTCGCGCTGATCTTCACCCCGGCGCTTTGCGCCACCATGCTCAAACCGATCCCGAAAGGCGAGCATGGTGTACCCAAGCGTGGTTTCTTTGGCTGGTTCAACCGCAATTTCGACCGCGGCGTTCGCGGCTACGAACGCGGTGTCGGCAATATCCTGCAGCGCAAGATCCCGTATCTGCTGGCGTACCTGCTGATCGTGGTGGGCATGATCTGGCTGTTCACCCGCATTCCAACGGCGTTCCTGCCGGAAGAAGACCAGGGTGTACTGTTCGCCCAGGTGCAGACCCCGGCCGGCTCCACGGCCCAGCGCACCCAGGTGGTGGTGGATGAAATGCGTGAATTCCTGCTGCGCCCTGGCAAGGATGGCGGCGAAGGCGATGCGGTGAACTCGGTGTTTACCGTGACCGGCTTCAACTTCGCCGGCCGTGGCCAGAGTTCGGGCATGGCGTTCATCATGCTGCGTCCGTGGGACGAACGTAACGCCGACAACAACGTGTTCAAGGTGGCGGCCCGTGCCCAGCAGCACTTCTTCACCTTCCGCGATGCCATGGTATTCGCCTTCGCGCCACCAGCGGTACTGGAACTGGGTAACGCCACCGGTTTCGACGTGTTCCTGCAGGACCGTGCCGGTATCGGCCACGAAAAACTGATGCAGGCGCGCAACCAGTTCCTCGGCATGGCGGCGCAAAGCAAGATCCTGTCCCAGGTCCGTCCGAACGGCCTGAACGACGAACCGCAATACCAGTTGGAGATCGATGACGAGAAGGCCAGCGCCCTGGGCGTGACCATCGCTGACATCAACAACACGTTGTCGATTGCCTTGGGCAGTAGCTACGTCAACGACTTCATCGACCGCGGTCGTGTGAAGAAGGTTTACGTGCAAGGCCAGCCCGGTGCTCGCATGAGCCCTGAAGACCTGCAGAAGTGGTACGTGCGTAACGCCACCGGCACCATGGTTCCGTTCTCGGCGTTCGCCAAGGGCGAGTGGATCTACGGTTCGCCGAAACTGGCCCGTTACAACGGCGTGGAAGCGATGGAAATCCTCGGCGCCCCAGCTCCGGGATACTCCACCGGTGAAGCCATGCTCGAAGTCGAAGCCATCGCCAGGAAACTGCCGGCGGGTGTCGGTATTTCCTGGACCGGCCTGTCGTATGAAGAGCGTCTGTCCGGTTCGCAAGCTCCGGCGCTGTACGCCCTGTCGCTGCTGATGGTGTTCCTGTGCCTGGCGGCGTTGTATGAAAGCTGGTCGATTCCGATCGCGGTGATGTTGGTGGTGCCGCTGGGGATCATCGGTGCACTGATGGCCACTAGCCTGCGCGGTTTGTCCAACGACGTGTACTTCCAGGTAGGTTTGTTGACGACTATCGGTCTGGCGGCGAAAAACGCCATTCTGATTGTCGAATTTGCCAAGGAACTGCACGAACAAGGGCGTAGCCTGCGCGATGCAGCGATCGAGGCCTGCCGCATGCGTCTGCGACCGATCATCATGACCTCGCTCGCCTTCGTCCTCGGTGTGGTACCACTGGCGATATCCACGGGCGCAGGTTCCGGTAGCCAGCATGCAATCGGTACCGGCGTGATCGGCGGTATGATCACGGCGACTGTGCTGGCGATCTTCTGGGTCCCGCTGTTCTTCGTCACCGTGTCGTCCATAGGCCAGCGCAAAATCGCCGACCAGGATGATGCTACTGAAACTCCTAAAGAGGCTGGCCAATGAGCAAGTCGCTACTCTCCCTGGCAGTCGCCGCCTTCGTGCTCGGTGGCTGCTCGCTGATACCTGATTATCAGCAGCCTGAAGCGCCGGTGGCGGGCCAGTACCCGCAGGGCCTGGCATACTCGCCGGCCCAGGCACCGGCGCAAGCGGCTGCCGAGCAGGGCTGGAAGCAGTTTTTCCATGACCCGGCGCTGCAACAGCTGATCCAGGTGGCCCTGGAAAACAACCGTGACCTGCGTGTCGCGGCCCTGAACATCGACGCGTTTGCGGCTCAATACCGCATCTCCCGTGCCGATCTGTTCCCGGCCGTCTCGGCCAACGGCACCGGCAGCCGTCAGCGGCTTCCGGCTGACGCTTCGCAGACCGGCGAAGCAGGCATCACCAGTTCCTACTCGGCAACTGTTGGCGTCAGCGCCTACGAACTCGACCTGTTCGGTCGGGTTCGCAGCCTGAACGAAGAAGCGCTGCAGAAGTACTTCGCCACGGAAGAAGGCCGCCGCAGCACGCAGATCAGCCTGGTGGCCAGCGTGGCCAATGCCTACCTGACCTGGCAGGCCGACAAGGAACTGTACAAGCTGACCCAGGACACCCTGGCTGCCTTCGAGGAGAGCTACAAGCTCACCGCCCGCAGCAACGAAGTCGGCGTCGCCTCGGCCCTGGACCTGGCGCAGTCGCGTACCTCGGTGGAAAACGCCCGTGCGCAACTGGCCAAGTACACCCGTCAGGTCGCCCAGGACGAAAACAGCCTGGTGCTGCTGCTCGGTACCGGCGTCCCGGCCAACCTGCAAGCAGCCAAACCGCTTGACGACGACCTGCTGAGCGACGTTCCGCCCGGCCTGCCGTCGGACCTGCTGCATCGTCGTCCGGACATCCTTCAGGCCGAGTACAACCTCAAGGCCGCCAATGCCAACATCGGCGCGGCGCGGGCTGCGTTCTTCCCGAGCATCAGCCTCACGGCCAATGCGGGCAGCCTGAGCCCGGACCTGTCCGGTCTGTTCAAGGGTGGCTCGGGCACCTGGTTGTTCCAGCCGCAAATCAACCTGCCGATCTTCAACGCCGGCGCCCTGAGCGCCAGCCTGGATTACTCGAAGATCCAGAAAGACATTGGCGTGGCGAACTACGAGAAGTCCATTCAAACGGCCTTCCAGGAAGTCGCCGACGGCCTGGCCGCCCGCCAGACCTACGTCCAGCAGTTGCAGGCGCAGAAAGATTTCGTCAATGCCAACCAGGACTACTACCGCCTGGCCGAGCGTCGCTACCGCATCGGTGTCGACAGCAACCTGACCTTCCTCGATGCCCAGCGTCAGCTGTTCAGTGCGCAACAGGTGTTGATTACCGACCGTCTGGCGCAGTTGGTCAGCCAGGTCAACCTGTACAAGGCCCTGGGTGGTGGCTGGAACGAACAGACGGCGAAGAACGAGCCGTTGAAAGAAGAAGCGCCGAAGATGAAGTACTTCTGATAGCGCTGTGAAAACACGAAGCCCACCTTTTGGTGGGCTTTTTGTTGGCAGTCTGAAAATCTTTGTTGTCCGTTATGGCCGGCCAACACACCACAAAACCCGAATCAATCTTGCGTTCGATAATCGCCCAAAACCCGTTTTTTACGATTGAACCATCCAGTACATTCCACGCACCATCCGAACCACAAAACCAATAACAACAGGTTCGACACCATGCCCCCGCGCCCTGCCCTCTCCGGCTGACCCGCTTCGTTTTGTGCTGATTTCAAATATTCGTCTGCAACCCCGGGTTGCGGCATCACCGCGCTTTATCCCCAAGAATTAGAGAGACCCGAGCTCATGACGTCTTCCACCGCGCAGTATTTCGTTCCCGGCCTGATCGCCATCGCCCTGGCCAGCGCCGCCCTGCCCGCCTACGCCGAGGAGTCGGGTTTTGTCGAAGGGGCCAAGGTCAACCTGAACCTGCGCAACTTCTACATCAACCGCAACTTCACCAACCCGACCAAGGCTCAGGGCAAGGCTGAAGAGTGGACGCAAAGTTTCATCCTCGACGCCAAATCCGGCTTCACCCAGGGCACCGTCGGGTTCGGCATGGATGTGCTCGGTTTGTATTCGGTGAAGCTCGACGGCGGTAAAGGCACCGGCGGTACGCAACTGCTGCCGCTGAATCATGACGGTCGCCCGGCAGACAACTTTGGCCGCACCAACGTGGCGTTCAAGGTCAAGCTGTCGCAGACCGAAGTCAAAGTCGGCGAGTGGATGCCGGTGTTGCCAATCCTGCGTTCGGACGACGGTCGCTCGTTGCCGCAAACCTTCCGTGGTGGCCAGATCACCTCGAAGGAGATCAATGGCCTGACGCTCTACGGCGGCCAGTTCCGCCAGAACAGCCCACGGGACGACAGCAGCATGGATGACATGTCGATGACCGGCAAAGCCGCGTTCACCTCCGACCGTTTCAACTTTCAGGGCGGCGAGTACGTGTTCAACGACAAGCGCACCCAGATCGGTCTGTGGAATGCCGAGCTCAAGGACATCTACAGCCAGCAATTCATCAATCTGATCCACAGCCAGCCGATCGGCGACTGGACCCTGGGCGCCAACCTGGGTTTCTTCTACGGCAAGGATGACGGCAGCGCCCAGGCCGGCGAGCTGGACAACAAGACCCTGTACGGCCTGTTTTCGGCCAAGCACGGCGGCCACACCTTCTATGTCGGGCTGCAGAAACTCACCGGCGACAACGCCTGGATGCGGGTCAACGGCACCAGCGGCGGCACACTGGCCAACGACAGCTACAACTCCAGCTACGACAATGCCCAGGAGAAATCCTGGCAAGTACGCCACGACTACAACTTCGCCGCCGTGGGCGTACCGGGCCTGACCCTGATGAACCGCTACATCAGCGGTGACAATGTGCACACCGGCACTATCACCGACGGCAAGGAATGGGGGCGTGAATCGGAACTGGGCTACACCGTGCAAAGCGGTGCGCTGAAGGACCTGAACCTGAAGTGGCGCAACTCGACCATGCGTCGCGACTACAGCAACAACGAGTTCGATGAGAACCGCGTGATCATCAGCTACCCGATCAGCCTGCTTTAAAAATCAAAAGATCGCAGCCTGCGGCAGCTCCTACAGGTGTTCACTTACCCCTGTAGGAGCTGCCGCAGGCTGCGATCTTTTTTGAAGCTGCCACCCTATTCCCGCGACTCAACCCCCAACTCATCCCACACCGACTCGGCCAGGTGGAACGTCGCATTGGCCGCCGGAATCCCGCAGTAGATTGCACTCTGCATGATGACTTCCTTGATCTCGCCACGGCTCACGCCATTGTTGGCGGCGGCGCGAAGGTGCAGTTTGAGTTCGCCCTCGCGGTTCATGCCGATCAGCATGGCGATGGTGATCAGGCTGCGGGTGTGGCGCGGCAGGCCCGGGCGGGTCCAGATGTCGCCCCAGGCGTGGCGGGTGATCATTTCCTGAAACTCCGAGTTGAACTCGGTCAGGGCGGTCAGGCTGCGGTCGACGTGGGCGTCGCCGAGGACCGCGCGACGGACTTCCATCCCCTCGTCGTAACGTTGTTTCTCATCCACAGGAAAACCCTCAGTCAGCCGACAGGAACGCCAGCACGCGCTCGCTGAACGCATTGCCTGCCTGGACGTTGGACAAATGCGCGGCGTAGAACTCGGCGTACTCGGCCCCGTGCACATGCTCTTGAATAAAATGCCCACCGGACGGTGGCGTTACCGCATCTTCGCTACCGGCAATCACCAGCAACGGCACCTTGATCGAAGACAGCTGATCGCGGAAATCGGCATCGCGCACCGCCCCGCAGTTGGCCGCATAGCCTTCTGGCGAAGTGGCCGCGAGCATGTCGGTAATCTGCTTGGCTGTCGCCGGGTTGGCTTCGGAGAAATCCGGGGTGAACCAGCGGGCAATCGACGCATCGCGCAGGGCAACCATGGCCGCCTGTCCATCGCGCAGCACCATCTCAATGCGCGGGTTCCACACCGACGGATCGCCGATTTTTGCCGCGGTGTTGCACACGATCAGTTTGCTCAGGCGCCCGCCGGCATTGATCCCCAGCCACTGGCCGATCAACCCGCCCATGGACAATCCGCAGAAATGCGCGCGCTCGATGTGCAAGGCATCCAGCAAGGCGAGCACGTCGCGGCCCAGTTGCTCGATGCTGTACGGGCCCGGCGTCACCAGCGATTGGCCGTGACCACGGGTGTCGAAACGCAGCACGCGAAAATGCTCAGTGAACGCCGGGATCTGCGCGTCCCACATGTGCAGGTCCGTGCCCAAGGAGTTGGACAGCACCAGCACCGGCGCATCGACCGGTCCATCGAGTTGGTAATGCAGTTCGCCCTCGGCGAGTTGTACAAAAGCCACAGCAAGTCTCCTTCAGGCAGTCAATGCAGAATGTTCAGCCACCGCCCGCTCGACCCAGGTCTGGGCCTGACCGAGATAGTGGGCGGGGGCCAGCAGATGATCGAGTTCAGCCGCCGACAGCTCGGCGGTCACTTGCGGTTCGTCGCCGAGGACCGCGCGCAGGTGACGTTGTTCGGCAACGGCGCGTTTGCAGCATTGCTCCAGCAGATGGTGCGCGGTATCGCGCCCAACCCGCTGCGCGAGGACGATGCTCACCGCTTCGGCGAGCACCAGGCCCTGGGTCAAATCAAGGTTGCGAGCCATGCGCCCGGCATCCACTTCCAGTCCTTTGGCGATCAACAGCGCTTGCTGCAGGCTGCCCGACACCAGGCAGCAAATCTCCGGCAGGGTTTCCCACTCGGCATGCCACAGGCCCAGGCTACGCTCGTGTTCCTGAGGCATGGCGCTGAACAGCGTCGACAGCAGACCCGGCACACGCGTCGCCGCGCCAATCAGCACCGCCGCGCCCACCGGATTACGCTTGTGCGGCATGGTCGAGGAACCGCCCTTGCCCGGCGCCGAGGGTTCGAACACTTCGGCGGCCTCGGTTTGCATCAACAGGCTGATATCACGCCCGAGCTTGCCGAGACTGCCGGCGATCAGGCCGAGCGCGGCGCCGAACTCCACCACGCGATCACGCTGGGTGTGCCACGGCTGATCGGGCAAGGTCAGTTGCAGCTCTTCGGCCAGCGCTTGGGCAATCGGCATGGCCTGCTCGCCAAGGGCCGCCAGGGTTCCGGACGCGCCACCAAATTGCAGCACCAGCAGACGCGGCTTGAGTTCGGCCAAACGTTGACGACTGCGGGTCACTGCCCCCAGCCAGCCGGCGACCTTCATGCCAAGGGTGACCGGCGTCGCATGCTGCAGCCAGGTGCGTCCGGCCAATGGCGTGGTCGCGTAGCGCTGGGCCTGGGACGCGAGGGTCTGCCCCAGTTGTGCCAGGTCGCCTTCGATCAGTTCCAGCGCGCGGCGCAGTTGCAGCACCAGGCCGCTGTCCATCACGTCCTGGCTGGTCGCGCCCAGATGCACATAGCGTTCGGCTTCGGCATCGGTGGCCGCGATCTGTTTACCCAGCGCCTTGACCAACGGAATCGCCGAATTCCCGGCCGTGGCAATCGCCTCGCCCAACGCCGCAAAGTCGTAAAGCCCGGCACGGCAAGCCGCTTCAATCGGCGCGACAGCACTCGACGGAATCAACCCTGCCCGCGCTTCGGCCCGGGCCAGTGCCGCTTCGAAATCGAGCATGGCCTGGACCCGGCCCTGATCGCAGAACACCTCACGCATATCGCGGGCAGTGAAATAGGCATCGAACAATTGATTGCCCGGTCGCTGGTTCATAAACAGTTCCTGAAGGCGCGGGCCTTTGCGACCCGCGCGTGAAGATCAAAGGTCTTGCTGCAGATACTTCGGCTGTTTCGGCAGGCGCAGGCTGAACAGGAATGCCACCGCCATCATCACCGTAACGTACCAATAGAAGGAGTTTTCCATGCCCACGGCCTTGAGGCTCAAGGCCACATATTCCGCCGAACCACCGAAGATTGCATTCGCCACCGCATATGCCAGGCCGACACCCAGTGCACGCACCTCGGGCGGGAACATCTCAGCTTTCACCAGGCCACTGATGGAGGTGTAGAAACTGACGATTGCCAGCGCCACGGTAATCAGCACGAAGGCCAGGAATGGACTGGTCACGCTTTTCAGGCTCAACAGGATCGGCACGGTGAACAGCGTGCCGAGGGCGCCGAACCAGAGCATCGAGTTACGCCGGCCGATCTTGTCGGCGAGCATGCCGAAAATCGGTTGCATGCACATATAGAGGAACAACGCGCCGGTCATGATGTAGCTGGCGGTCTTGGCCGGCATGCCGGCGGTGTTTACCAGGTACTTCTGCATGTACGTGGTGAAGGTGTAGAAAATCAGCGAGCCACCGGCGGTGTAACCGAGTACGGTGATGAACGCGGCTTTATGGTCGCGAAACAACGCGCTGATGCTGCCGGCGTCCTTGTTTTCGCGCATTTCCTTGCTGGTGGTTTCTTTCAGCGAACGACGCAGATACAGCGAAACCAGCGCCGCCATGGCACCCACCACGAAGGGAATCCGCCAGCCGTAGGCACGCAGGTCATCTTCGGTGAGGAACTGTTGCAGGATCACCACCAGCGACACCGCGAGCAACTGGCCGCCGATCAGGGTCACGTACTGGAACGAGGCGAAGAAACCGCGCTGGCCCTTGAGCGCCACTTCACTCATGTAGGTCGCGGTAGTGCCGTACTCACCGCCCACCGACAAGCCTTGCAGCAAACGGGCGAACAGCAACAGGATAGGTGCCCAGACCCCGATGCTGTTATAGGTCGGCAGGCAGGCGATCAGCAGCGAGCCGAAGCACATCATCAGAATCGAGATCAACATCGAATTCTTGCGTCCGTGCTTGTCCGCCAACCGCCCGAAAATCCAGCCGCCAATCGGTCGCATCAGGAACCCGGCGGCAAACACGCCAGCGGTGTTGACCAGTTGCACCGTGGGGTTATCGGACGGAAAAAAGGCCGGTGCGAAATAGATCGCACAGAAGGCGTAGACGTAGAAGTCGAACCATTCGACCAGGTTGCCGGACGAGGCACCGACAATGGCGAAGATCCGCTTCTTGCGTTCTTCGCCGGTATAAAGAGCTATGGGCGCAGTGGGTGTTGTCATTGTTTTTTCACTCTTTGGGGACAGTGAGAGTCTAGACACACTTAGCAACACTCCCGTTCCACAATACGTCAGCAACAAAAATCCACTGTGGGAGCGGGCTTGCTCGCGAAGGCGTAGTGTCAGTTGATAAAAATGTTGCCTGACATACCGCTTTCGCGAGCAAGCCCGCTCCCACAAGGGGATGGTGTTCACTTAATAGTCGAAGAACACCGTCTCGGCATCGGTGCCCTGCAGAATCACGTTCCACTGGTACACACCCGCCGCATCCCGCTTGGCCAGCAGCGTATTGCGACGCTCGGCCGGCACGCATTCCAGCAACGGATCGTTGACGTTGGCGGCTTCGCCATCAAAGTAAATCCGCGTCAGCAAGTGCTTGACCAGGCCACGGGCAAACACCAGTACCACCAGGTGCGGAGCCTGGGTCGTGCCTTTGAGCCCCTCGACCGTACCGGGCTTGATGGTGGTGAAACGAAAACGCCCTTCGGCATCCACCGGCACCCGGCCAAAGCCTTCGAAGTTCGGGTCCAGGGGTTTGTCCTGGTCGTCTTCCGGGTGGTCATACTTGCCGGCGGCGTTGGCCTGCCAGACTTCCAGCATCGCGTCGTTGACGATGTCGCCATTGCCATCGACCACTTGCCCGGTGATCGCCACCCGTTCGCCCAGGGTTTGTTCGACGGTCAGGTTTTCGCGGTTCAGCCAGGTCAGGCCGATGTGGTAGTACGGCCCGACGGTGTGGGACGTGGTAGCAGTCAGCGTCATCTTATTTCTCCATCGGCGTGGCGTCGCGGCCGCGCAAAACGATGTCCCAGCGATAACCGAGGGCATAGGAAGGGATGGTTTTTTCCAGATCGAACGCGGCGATCAAGCGCTCCTTGGCACTGGTATCGGGCACGCAGTTGTAGATCGGGTCGTACGCCAGCAACGGGTCGCCCGGGAAATACATCTGCGTCACCAGGCGCGTCAGGATGCTCGGCCCGAACAGCGAGAAATGGATGTGCGCCGGGCGCCACGCGTTGTGGTGGTTGCCCCACGGATAGGCACCAGGCTTGATGGTCTGGAACTGGTACCAGCCATCGGCGTCGGTCACGGTGCGGCCGGTGCCGGTGAAATTCGGGTCCAACGGTGCGTCGTGCAGGTCGCGGGCATGGGCGTAGCGACCGGCGGCGTTGGCCTGCCAGATCTCCACCAGAATCCCGGGCACCGGCAGACCGTTTTCATCCAGCACGCGACCGTGGATGATGATGCGCTCACCCTGTGGCTGTCCCTCGTGCTGGGCGGTCAGGTCGCTGTCCTTCTCATTGACGCGCTCGGCGCCGATGGTCGGACCGGTAATTTCCGACAACGAATGCGGCAGGAACACCAACGGTTTCGACGGCGAGCGCAGGTTGGTTGATTGGTAGGTCGGATGCAGGTACGGCGGTTGAGTGCCCGCCTGCGGACGACGGTAACCAGGCTTGTCAGTCATGAAACATTCCTCAGTTCTTATAAGTCTTCAGAGCGCGTCAGACGCGCTCGATCGCCAAAGCCAGACCTTGGCCGACACCGACGCACATGGTCGCCAGACCTTTCTTGCCGCCGGTTTTTTCCAGTTGATGCAAAGCGGTCATTACCAACCGCGCACCGCTCATGCCCAATGGATGGCCCAAGGCAATCGCGCCACCGTTCGGGTTGACCTGGGCCGCGTCGTCCGCGATCCCCAGTGCACGCAGCACCGCCAGGCCCTGGCTGGCAAAGGCTTCGTTGAGTTCGATCACGTCGAAATCGCTGACCGCCACACCGAGGCGTTCGATCAGTTTACGCACCGCCGGCACCGGGCCAATGCCCATTACACGCGGGGCAACACCAGCGCTGGCCATACCCAGCACTTTGGCGCGGGCAGTCAGGCCGTGTTTTTTCACCGCTTCGGCCGAGGCCAGGATCAACGCGGCGGCGCCGTCGTTTACACCCGAGGCGTTGCCGGCGGTGACGGTTTTGTCGGGGCCGTTGACCGGTTTGAGTTTGGTCAGGGCTTCCAGGGTGGTGTCGGCGCGAGGATGTTCGTCCTGGCTGACCACGGTTTCACCCTTCTTGTGAGCAATGCGCACTTCAACGATTTCTTCGGCGAAGAACCCGGCGGCTTGCGCAGCGGCCGTGCGTTGTTGACTGCGCAGGGCGAACGCGTCTTGATCGGCGCGGGACACCTTGTAGTCGTCGGCCACGTTGTCAGCGGTCTGCGGCATCGCGTCCACGCCGTACTGCGCTTTCATCAACGGATTGATGAAGCGCCAGCCAATGGTGGTGTCTTCGAGCTTCATGTTGCGCGAAAACGCGGCATCGGCCTTGCCCATCACGAACGGCGCACGGGACATCGATTCGACGCCACCGGCGATCGCCAGCTCCATCTCGCCGCTGGCGATGGCGCGGAACGCGGTGCCGATGGCATCCATGCCCGAAGCGCAGAGGCGGTTGAGGGTCACGCCAGGAATACTTTCCGGCAGGCCCGCCAGCAACAGCGCCATACGCGCGACGTTACGGTTGTCCTCACCGGCCTGGTTGGCGCAGCCGAGGAACACCTCGTCCACGGCGTTCCAGTCCACCGACGGGTTGCGCTCCATCAAGGCCTTGATCGGCACGGCAGCCAGGTCGTCGGCACGCACCGTCGACAAGCCACCGCCGAAGCGGCCGATGGGGGTACGAATCGCGTCGCAGATATAAACGTCACGCATCACGCTTCTCCGGGGGCTTGGCCGTGTGCGGCAGCGGTGCGGGCCTCGAGGTCGCGCAGCGCGGTCAGTTCGACTTCAGTCGGCTCGGCGGTTTGCTCGACATGGTCGGCAAAGCGAATCGCCCAACCGGTGGCCGCAACCACTTGCTCGCGGGTCACGCCCGGGTGCAGTGCGGTGACCACGAATTCGTGGGTGCCCTCCTCCGGTTCCATGATGCACAGGTCGGTGATGATCCCCACCGGACCGGCGCCTGGCAGGCCGAGACGCTTGCGCGAATCACCGCCCTCGCCGTGGCCGACCGAGGTAATGAAGTCCAGTTTGTCGACAAAGGAGCGCGACGACTGCTTGAGGATAATCAACACGCTCTTGGCGGATCCGGCAATCTCCGGCGCGCCACCGGCACCTGGCAGACGCACTTTCGGCGAGTGGTAATCACCCACGACGGTGGTGTTGATGTTGCCGAAACGGTCGACCTGCGCCGCGCCGAGGAAGCCGACGTCAATGCGCCCGCCCTGCAGCCAGTAACGGAAAATCTCGCCGGTCGGGACTACGGTGTCAGCGGTTTCCGCCAGTTCACCGTCACCAATCGACAGCGGCAGTACGCTTGGCTTGGCACCGATTGGACCCGATTCGTAGATCAAGACCACATCAGGCGAGGAAGTCAGGCGCGCCAGGTTGGCCGCTTTCGACGGCAGGCCGATACCGACGAAGCACACCGAACCGTTCTTCAGACGGCGAGCGGCGGCGACGGTCATCATTTCATTGGTGGTGTAAGTCATTACTTCGCCTCCGAAGCGGCGGCCAGTTTGGCCTGGAACTCGCTGAAGTCAGCGCTGCCGTGGATGTATTCGTTGATCCACGCGGTGAAGGTTTCACGGTCGCGGGCAATCGGGTCCCAGGCCTGGTAGAAGCGGTTGTCGCGCTCGTTGTAACCGTGGGCGTAGGAAGGATGCGCACCACCAGGTACGTGGCAAACCGCGCTCAAGGCCCAGGTTGGCAATACACAGGAGTTCATCGGTGCATTGAGGTCGTCGACGATTTCCTCAACGGTGACGATGCAGCGTTTGGCGGCCAGTGCGGCTTCTTTCTGCACGCCGAGGATGCCCCAGAGCAGCACGTTGCCCTTGCGGTCGGCTTTCTGCGCGTGAATCACGGTAATGTCCGGGCGCACCGAAGGCACGGCGGCCAGCACTTCGCCAGTGAACGGGCAGGTAACCGATTTGATCAGTGGATTGACCTTCGGCAGGTCGGAACCGGCGTAGGCACGCAACACCGCGAATGGCAGGCCGGAAGCGCCGGCGACGTAGGCATTGGCCAGGTCGGCATGGCTGTGTTCTTCGATTTCCAGCGCGTGGGGCCACTGCTTCTCTACGGCGTCACGCAGGCGATGCAGGGAGCCGACACCCGGGTTGCCGCCCCAGGAGAAAATCAGCTTGCGAGCACAACCGGCACCGATCAACTGGTCGTAGATCAAGTCAGGGGTCATCCGCACGAGGGTCAGGTCTTTCTTGCCCTGGCGAATGATTTCGTGACCCGCCGCCGTCGGGATCAGGTGAGTAAAGCCTTCGAGCGCGACTGTATCGCCGTCGTTTACGAATTGCTTCACCGCGTCGTGCAGCGAAAGGATTTCAGCCATTGGGGCAGGCTCCCGTTTATTGTTAACCGACAGTGGAAGAAGGCGCCGATGCGCAGCGCCGGAATGACTGAAGATTAAGCCCGTGCAAAACGCCAAACAATCCGATAATCGACTAACCGTTCGATTATCGAACATATTGTTGCCTGACTATCTTTATAGCCTGCCCCCCAAAAGATCGCAGCCTGCGGCAGCTCCTACAGATTTACACATTCCCCTGCAGGAGCTGCCTCAGGCTGCGATCTTTTACTGCTACACCACTATTTCAAACCGGAATCAGGTCGCATCCGCATGACTGACCATGCCCTTGATCACCACCGCCGTCGTTGCCAGCGCCGCCGGAATCACCAGCGCCGTCAGCACCTGCTCGAAGTTCCAGCCCAGCCCCAGCAGCGTCGCACCCATCCACGCCCCGAGAATGGCGCCGAAGCGGCCGATGCCGAGCATCCACGACACGCCGGTGGCCCGCCCCTGAGTCGGATAGAACCGCGCCGCCAGTGACGGCATTGCCGATTGCGCACCGTTGACACACATCCCGGCCACCAGTACCAGGGTCGCCAGGATTGTGATGTTGCCCAGGCTCTGCCCTACCGCGTAGGCAAACACCCCGGCCAGCAGGTAGAAAGTGCCGATGACCTTGTGCGGATTGAACCGGTCCATTGCCCAGCCCACGCCTACCGCACTCAAAACGCCACCGAACTGGAACAGCGCGCCGATGAAGGCGGCCTGCTCCATGCTCGCGCCACTGTCACGCATCAGGGTCGGCAGCCAACTGGTCAGCAGGTAAACGATTACCAGGCCCATGAAGTAAGTCAGCCACAACAGCAAGGTGCCGGTGCTATAGGTACCGGAGAAGATCACCGCGAACACATTGCGTGCCTTTACGGATTTCTGTTCCGGCACGCTGAAGCTGGACGCCTGGGCCACTACCGTCGGGTCGATCGGCGCCAGTGCCTTGCGCACTTTGTCCGTGCCGCGGTTGCGCACCACCAGGTAACGCGCCGACTCCGGCAGCCAGAACAGCAGAACGACGGCGAGGATCAGCGGCAAAACTCCGCCGATCAGCAACAGGCTGTGCCAGCCAAAGGCCGGAATGAGCTTGGCCGAGATAAATCCGCCGCCAGCCATGCCGAGGTTGAAGCCGCAGAACATGCTGGTCACCAGCAGGGACTTCTTGCGCTCCGGGGTGTACTCCGACAGCAGCGTGGTGGCGTTCGGCATGCCGGCACCCAGACCCAGGCCGGTCAGGAAGCGCAACACCAGCAACTGATCGACATTGGTGCTGTAGGCCGAGGCCAGGCTGAAGGCACCGAACAAGAGCACCGCGCCGACCAGTACGACTTTTCGCCCGAAGCGGTCAGCCAGAGGGCCGGAGCCCAGTGCGCCGAAGACCATGCCGATCAACGCCGCACTCATCACCGGGCCGAGACTGGCGCGGTCGATACCCCAGTCCTGGGACAGGGCCGGGGCGATGAAACCCATGGCCGCAGTGTCGAGGCCATCGAGGAAGACAATCAGGAAACACAGGATCACCACGCGCCACTGGTAGCGCGAAATGGGTTGGGCATTGATGAAGGACTGCACGTCGAGGCAGTTACCTACAGCAGACTGAGGCTGGTTCATTATTTTTATTCCACGGATCGCAGTCGAACGGTGTCAGCAGATGCTGACGAAGCCGCGACAGTAATGATCCGGAGGAAACAGCGTCAATTCGATAAACGCGACTCTGTGCGTTTATCGAACAGCTTAGGCAAACAGCTGGGCGCTGAGGTCTCGGCTGGCACTCAACAAACCGGGCAGGAAACGCTGCTCCAGTTCATTGCGGCTGACCCGCCCCGCATGGGTGCTGACGTTTAGGGCCGCAACCACCTGCCCGGAAGCGTCGTACACCGGGACGGCAATCGAACGCAGCCCTTGCTCGAGTTCCTGGTCGACGATGCACCAGCCTTGCAGTCGTACTTCTTGCAGGCATTCGAGTAGCGCCTCGGGGGTGTGGATCGTGCGGCTGGTCTTGGCCTGCAATTCGGCGTGGTCAAGGTATTCGCCCAGGGACGTGTCATCCAGCGCGGCCAGCAGGATGCGCCCCATCGACGTGCAATAGGCCGGCAAGCGCCCACCCACCGACAGATCCACCGAAATCAGGCGCTGGGTGGTCGCGGAGCGGGCGATGTACAAAATGTCATCACCCTCCAGCGTGGCCATGTTGCAGGCCTCGTGCAGTTGTTCGCTCATGCGGTCCAGGTAAGGCTGGGCGGAAACCGCCAGCGGCGTGGATGACACATAGGCATGACCGAGGGTCAGCACTTTGGGCAGCAGCGAATAGGTGCGGCCGTCGGTGGTGGCGTAGCCGAGCTTGATCAGGGTGTGCAGGCAACGGCGCACGGCGGCGCGGGGGATTTCCGTGCGGTGGCTGATCTGGGCGATGGTCAGGTGCCGCTTGCGCTCCTGGAACGCTTGCACCACGGCCAGGCCACGGGCCAGGGACGTCATGAAATCCGGGTCGCCGGTCAGCGCCTGGATCCGTTTGGCTGGTGAGGCAACGATGGGAGGAGCCACTGAAGCGAAGGAATTGCGCATTTGATCGTTCATACAAGGTCCTTTTACCCATTCGGATCAGCGACTATTACAAAGGGCTGGCGCCTGACGCTCAAGCCCGGCCTGCCAACTCCGTGCGATTATCGAACGATCGACCGATAATCGCAATCCACCCTATGAACAACCCGATCCACCGACGCCCGGTTTTCGCCGACTCTCACCCCCATGTTTACGTTGACTCGGCACAGGACTTAATGGGGCAATCCAATTACCGAAACTTACCTGACTTAATGGCGTCAGAAAGGCATCGCAGCGATCTGGTATCAGTCGCCGCTCTACTTCATTGTAAAGTTGCAGGCAACAAAACGGTCACACACCAAGAACAACTTTTAACTCTTTGGAGATAGTGTTCTTCAAATCGGCCGCTATAATACAATTTAGTAGCGCTCCGGTTTTTTACTTGCCGAACCCGCTGCCCGGCAACGCGCTGATCCATCGCCGTTGCCCGTTGCAAGCGCCAGATTCGCATTGCACAGCCTTGCCGATGCGCTTGCCGAACCAGGAAACTGAAGCTACGTCAGCTGTTTATCTCTGGTGCCGTGGCCGCCTGTGACATGGAAGTATTGATCACGTTGTTGTCAAAAACGATGCCTTGACGGCATTGTCTCATTCGACGAACGTGATCAAACGATTTGATGCAGCGCGTTTTCACCAGAATTTATCCCAACTCAATCAGGTAGCACTGTGACGAAAGACGAACTGCGCGCGGAACTAGAGCGCCAGGAACAACGTTACAAGGAAGTTTACGGCGGAGAAGTCACCACTTACGCCGCTCAGCCCGAACCGGAACGCAAACCCTGGCGTAAACGCGCCACTGTTCAGGATCAGGTTTTCCAGCAGGAAATTCAAAAAATGGAAAAGGAACTCAAAGCCGAAGAGCCATGACTGCTTCGGCCTGATCCTGACAAAGGCCTGCCTCTGCACCCGCTAAAAGCGGGATGTATGGATGCTGCCTTTCGCGCCCGCTACGAGCGGGCAGCGGCCATCACCGTCGCCGAATCCGACAGAATTCCGGGATCTGACCTATTTCTCAGATTTTTCTCACATCCGTTCAAGCCCCTCTTAACGGGCCGTGAAGGTTTTTTGACAGTGTGTTTTTTCAATTAAATCAATGACTTAAAAAACGCAGCAAAACCGTGGGTTTTCAGGTACGGCGGCAAAAAAATTCGTTGAAGAATGTTACCGATGAGCAGCTAGTGCATTGATTAGCAGTCTTTTCTGGCATAATCGCGCCCCCTTATGACCGGGTCAGAAAACCTTCATGATCGATTTATTCAGCGGACTGGATGCTTGGGTGCTTGTGAGCCTCTTGCTCGCCCTGGCCTTTGTCCTCGCCTTCGAGTTCATCAACGGCTTTCATGACACCGCTAACGCGGTGGCGACCGTTATCTACACCAAAGCCATGCCGCCTCATCTGGCGGTGTTCTTCTCCGGTGTGTTCAACTTCCTCGGCGTGCTGCTGGGCGGGGTCGGCGTGGCGTATGCCATCGTCCACCTGTTGCCGGTAGAACTGCTGATCAATGTGAACACCGGTCACGGGCTGGCCATGGTGTTCTCCTTGCTCGCCGCCGCCATTACCTGGAACCTGGGCACCTGGTACTTCGGTATTCCCGCGTCCAGTTCCCACACGCTGATCGGTTCGATTCTCGGTGTGGGCCTGGCGAACGCCTTGATCAACGACATACCGTTGGCCGATGGCGTGAACTGGCAGAAGGCGATCGATATCGGCATGTCGCTTGTGTTCTCGCCGATGGCCGGCTTCCTGATCGCCGCGCTGATCCTGATCGGCCTTAAATGGTGGCGTCCACTGTCGAAGATGCACAAGACGCCGGAACAGCGCCGCAAGATCGACGACAAGAAGCACCCGCCATTCTGGAATCGCCTGGTACTGGTGATCTCGGCCATGGCCGTGAGTTTCGTGCACGGTTCCAACGATGGCCAGAAAGGTATCGGCCTGATCATGCTGGTCCTGATCGGTATCGTGCCGGCGCAGTTCGTCCTCGACCTGAACAGCACGACCTACCAGATCGAGCGGACTCGCGACGCCACGTTGCACCTGAGCCAGTTCTACCAGCGTAATTCCGAAACACTGGGCGAGTTCCTGGCCCTGGGCAAGAGCCTGGATGGCGATCTGCCGGAGAAATTCCGTTGCAACCCGCAACAGACCGAACCGACCATCACCGCCCTGCTCGGCACCCTCAAGGGTGTAGCCGACTACCACTCGCTGCCGTCGGAAAGCCGCATCGAAGTACGTCGCTACCTGCTCTGCCTGGACGACACGGCGAAGAAAGTCAGCAAGCTGCCAACGCTCGCCCCCCGTGAAAAGGCTGACCTGGACAAACTGCGCAAGGACCTGACCACCACCACCGAATACGCTCCGTTCTGGGTGATCCTGGCGGTTGCACTGGCCTTGGGCCTGGGCACCATGGTCGGCTGGAAACGCGTGGTACTGACCATTGGCGAGAAAATCGGCAAGCAAGGCATGACCTACTCCCAAGGCATGTCGGCGCAGATCACCACCGCCAGCCTGATCGGCATGGCCAACATCTTCAGCCTGCCGGTTTCCACCACCCACGTGCTGTCCTCGGGCGTGGCGGGCACCATGGTCGCCAACAAGAGCGGCCTGCAAAGCGGCACTGTCAGAACCATCCTGCTGGCCTGGGTATTGACCCTCCCAGCCACCGTGGCCCTGTCGGCCGGATTGTTCTGGCTGGCCTCGAAGGCCCTTGGCAGCTGATAAGCAGCCAAATCAGAAAAGGCGCGCTCCTTGCGGAGCGCGCCTTTTTTATTGCCATCTACCAGACACTTAAGTCTCCCACAGTGGCTCCATGCACTCTGGCAGATTTTCAAAGGCAAAAAAAAGGGCAACCGAAGTTGCCCAAAATGCCTTGCGTGCTCATTACATCTGGAAAGAACTGCGGTTATTTCCGCTTGTGCGAATCCTTCCAGATAAAAAGTCCGAACCCTGCAAAAAATACAAACATGAGGCTGACAGTCAGCACTCCGGCGATCACCACGTTGTCGAAAAACATGACGCGTCTCCTGTACCTGCCCTGTTGCGATAGGGCTAAGTTAACCAAACGGGCAGGAGAGAATATTGACCGGGATCAATGTCGCCCGAGACTGGGCAAGAGGAAGGGAGAAGTTTGACCCGCATCAATGAATGCGGGGGGATTTCAGCGTTTTTTCGGTTTGTTCTTCGGCTTTTTTTTAGCCTTGCCCAACGGCATGGCCTGTTCGAACGCCTGGCGAACTTCATTGAGCCGCTTTTCATTGAGGTCATGAACGCGCTTGGCGCGCTCGGCATTGAGGTCAATCAGTTTGTCGTCTTGGCTCATGGCGGTCAGTGCATCGCTTGAAATGAGTTTCAGCTGCCGTAGCGGTCGGCAACCCTGCGCTAATAATGCGGCTTGATGACTGAGCTGACCAGCCTGCGCTCAAATCTCGATATCGACCCACAGCCCCTGCCGCGGCTGATCTTCCATCAGCGGTGCCACCGGCACGGTGTTATCGGCATTGAGTTCATCCCCGGGAATCGCCATGTGAGCCTCGGGGTCATGATCGGCCTCGTGGCGACGTCGCTCCTGCTCCTGCCTGCGGCGCTGTTCCTCGCGCAGCACCAGCCCGTCCTCTTCAGGATTGCGCTTTTGCAGATCGATGGTGCTTTCACTGGAGCTTTCCTGCACCGGCACCACCGGAGGAATATCCGGACGCTGACGGATCGGGTCGGTCTGTGAAGTGATCGGCACGGCACTCAAGGGGAGCATCGGTGGCAGCATGGTTTTCAGTCTCCTGTCAGCAGGCTGTCGGCTGCGGGGATGGCGACTTGAGCCATCGGTCGCAAACTGTGACTCATTTGGCACTCATTAGTGCACCGGGCGGCGCGTCATGCACAGGTGGACTAACGTATGACTGTGAGTTTTTCTGAGAGTCCTTTGGCCCTGAAGCCCTCATTCCGTTAAGATAGCCCGCTTTTTCAGGTGGGAGTCAGGCAGCATGGCGCAGCAGTATCAACCGGGGCAACGCTGGATCAGTGACAGCGAAGCCGAGCTGGGTTTAGGCACCGTTCTGGCACAGGACGGCCGCTTGTTGACCGTGCTCTATCCGGCCACTGGCGACACTCGCCAGTACGCGCTAAGGAATGCGCCCCTCACCCGTGTGCGGTTTTCGCCCGGCGATTCCATCACTCACTTCGAAGGCTGGAAGCTGACTGTTCGCGAAGTCGATGACGTCGATGGCCTGCTGGTTTACCACGGCCTCAACGGACAGAACGAAGTGGTCACCCTGCCGGAAACCCAACTGTCGAACTTCATCCAGTTCCGCCTGGCCAGCGACCGTCTGTTCGCCGGCCAGATCGACCCGCTGGCCTGGTTCTCCCTGCGCTATCACACCCTGGAACACACCAGCCGCCAGTTGCAGTCCGCCCTTTGGGGCTTGGGCGGCGTGCGTGCGCAACCGATCGCGCACCAGTTGCACATTGCCCGCGAAGTCGCCGACCGTATCGCGCCACGGGTTCTGCTGGCCGACGAAGTGGGCCTGGGCAAAACCATCGAAGCCGGCCTGGTGATCCATCGCCAATTGCTCTCGGGCCGTGCCAACCGCGTGCTGATCCTGGTTCCGGAAAACCTGCAGCACCAGTGGCTGGTCGAGATGCGCCGCCGCTTCAACCTGCAGGTCGCTCTGTTCGACGAAGAACGCTTCATCGAAAGCGATGCCAGCAACCCGTTCGAAGACACCCAGCTTGCGCTGGTCGCGCTTGAGTGGCTGGTGGACGACGAGAAGGCCCAGGACGCGCTGTTCGCGGCAGGCTGGGACTTGCTGGTGGTCGACGAAGCTCACCACCTGGTGTGGCATGAAGATCAGGTCAGCCCTCAATATTCGCTGGTCGAGCAACTCGCCGAAACCATTCCCGGCGTGCTGCTGTTGACCGCCACCCCGGAACAACTGGGCCAGGACAGCCACTTCGCTCGTCTGCGCCTGCTGGATCCGAACCGTTTCCATGACCTGCAAGCCTTCCGCGCCGAGAGCGAAAATTATCGCCCGGTGGCCGAAGCCGTTCAGGAACTGCTCGACAAGGGACGCCTGTCGCCTGAAGCGCACAAGACCATCCACGGTTTCCTCGGCAATGAAGGCGAAGCCCTGCTGACCGCGGTCAATGATGGCGACACTGAAGCCAGTGCCCGTCTGGTGCGCGAACTGCTCGACCGACACGGCACCGGCCGCGTACTGTTCCGTAACACCCGCGCCGCCGTGCAGGGTTTCCCGGAGCGCAAGCTGCACCCGTACCCGCTGCCGTGCCCGGACGAATACCTCGAACTGCCGTTGGGCGATCACGCCGAGCTGTACCCGGAAGTCAGCTTCCAGGCCCAACCGGACGCCAGCGAAGAGGAACGCTGGTGGAAGTTCGACCCGCGCGTCGAATGGCTGATCGACCAGCTGAAGATGCTCAAGCGCACCAAAGTACTGGTGATCTGCGCCCACGCCGAAACCGCCATGGACCTGGAAGACGCCCTGCGCGTGCGTTCCGGCATCCCGGCCACGGTGTTCCACGAGGGCATGAACATCCTCGAGCGTGACCGCGCCGCTGCCTACTTCGCCGATGAGGAGTTTGGCGCGCAAGTGCTGATCTGTTCGGAAATCGGCAGTGAAGGTCGCAACTTCCAGTTCTCCCATCACCTGGTGCTGTTCGACCTGCCGTCCCACCCGGACCTGCTGGAACAACGCATCGGTCGTCTGGACCGGATCGGCCAGAAGCACATCATCGAACTGCACGTGCCATACCTGGAAACCAGCCCGCAAGAGCGCCTGTTCCAGTGGTACCACGAAGCGCTGAACGCATTCCTCAACACCTGCCCGACCGGCAACGCCTTGCAGCACCAGTTCGGCCCGCGCCTGCTGCCACTGCTCGAAGAAGCCGACGATGGCGAATGGCAGGCGCTGATCGACGAAGCCCGCACCGAGCGTGAACGTCTGGAAGCCGAGCTGCACACCGGTCGCGACCGTTTGCTGGAGCTGAACTCCGGCGGCGCGGGCGAAGGCGATGCGCTGGTGGAGGATATCCTTGAGCAAGACGATCAGTTCGCGCTGCCGATCTACATGGAAACCCTGTTCGACGCCTTCGGCATCGACAGCGAAGACCATTCGGAAAACGCACTGATCCTCAAACCGAGTGAAAAAATGCTCGATGCCAGCTTCCCGCTGGGCGATGACGAAGGCGTGACCATCACTTACGACCGTAACCAGGCGCTGTCTCGCGAAGACATGCAGTTCATCACCTGGGAGCACCCGATGGTCCAGGGCGGCATGGACCTGGTGCTGTCCGGTTCCATGGGCAACACCGCCGTGGCGCTGATCAAGAACAAGGCACTCAAGCCGGGCACCGTGTTGCTGGAACTGCTGTATGTCAGCGAAGTGGTTGCCCCGCGCTCGCTGCAACTGGGCCGTTACCTGCCGCCGGCCGCCCTGCGCTGCCTGCTCGACACCAACGGCAACGACCTGTCGGCCCGAGTGTCGTTCGAGACCTTGAACGACCAGCTCGAAAGCGTGCCGCGTGCCAGCGCCAACAAGTTCATCCAGGCCCAGCGTGACCAACTGACGCCACGGATCAACGCCGGTGAAGCGAAGATCCTGCCGCGCCACACTGAACGTGTCGCCGAGGCGCAACGTCGCCTGGCCGCCGATACCGACGAAGAACTGGCGCGCCTGACTGCCTTGCAAGCGGTCAACCCGACCGTGCGCGACAGCGAACTGGTGGCCCTGCGCAAACAACGCGAGCAAGGCCTGGCCATGCTCGACAAGGCTGCGCTGCGACTGGAAGCGATTCGAGTATTGGTGGCGGGTTAACAACCCTCTTCCACCGCTATAAAAAGAAGGCCCGCAGTGATGCGGGCCTTTTTTGTTTATCTGGTTTTTGTAGTGATGCGCAGGGCCTCTTCGCGAGCAAGCCCGCTCCACACTTGATCTGTGGCGTTCACAAAACCAATGTGGGAGCGGGCTTGCTCGCGAAGGCGGTTAAGCAGTCACTGCAGAACTGTCAGGCTCAACCACCGCCACCAACCCTTCCTTCATCCGCTTGGCATCGCGCACGAAACACCGTGAAGCCAGGAACAGAAACACCACGGTGAACAACAGCGCCACCGGAATCAGGTACATCGCGTCATGCAGGCCGACTGCTTTAAACGCCTCGGTCATCTGTTCCGCGCCCGCCGCAAGCATCGCCGTGTGGGCGAAGTGATCCGACAAGGCCCCGACCACCACCGGCCCCAGGCCACCGCCCAACAGGTACAACCCGGCAAAGAACAGCGCCATCGCCGTTGCCCGCAAACGCGGTTCGACCACATCCTGAATCGCCGTGTACACGCAGGTGTAGAAGTTGTAGGCAAACAACCAACCCAGGCTAAACACCGCAACAAACACACCGATCTCGATTCGCCCGGATTGCAACGCCCATGCGGTGCAAACCGTCGAAATCACCAGGCTGAAGGCGGCAAACAACAGCCTCCCGTTGGCGACCCGCTGGTGAATCTTGTCCGCAATCCAGCCTCCGAGGGTCAGGCCGACCAAACCGGTCACGCCGACAATAACCCCGGTGGCGACCGCGGCATCCTGCAACGGCATGAGGAAGTAGCGTTGCAGCATCGGCACCAGAAACGAGTTGCAGGCATAGGTAGCGAAGTTGAAACACAGGCCGGCCATCACCAGCCACAGGAAGGTTGGCACAGCCAGTACCCGCCGGATCGGTCGATCGATCTTTTCCTGCGAAACCTGAACGCTCTCGGCGGCGCCGCGCTTGGGTTCCTTGATGAAAAACATGAAGATCGCCAGGATCAGCCCGGGCACCGCCGCGATAAAGAACGGCGCGCGCCAGCTATCAAAGGCCTTGACCATCCAGCCAATGGTGAAGAACGCCAGCAACAGCCCCAATGGCAGCCCCAACATGAAGATCCCCATGGCCCGCGCCCGGCGGTGAGCCGGAAACAAGTCGCCGATCAGCGAGTTGGCGGCTGGCGCGTAGCTGGCCTCGCCAATGCCGATGCCCATGCGCACGATCAGGAAGCTCCAGAAACTGCCCACCATGCCGTTGACGGCGGTCAACCCGCTCCACACCGCCAGCCCCCAGCCCATCAGTTTGCTCCTCGAACCGGTATCGGCCATGCGCCCCAGCGGCAAGCCGGCAATGGCGTAGACGATGGTGAATGCCGTCCCGATGATCCCCAACTGGAAATCACTGAGGTGCCATTCCATGCGAATGGGTTCGATGATGATGGCCGGGATGGTGCGGTCGAAAAAATTGAACAGGTTGGCCAGGAACAACAGGAACAGAATGCGCCAGGCATTGGCCGCTTGGGTCGAGTTCTGCATGGGTCCGTCTCTTTTATTGTTTTTGGGGCGTCACTGCCCCCGGACTTTGCAATCTAGACAGGCCGGCCACGACTGTCTTTCATTATTCGCCAGGCTGATATCAACCCATCGCGCACCGCCGCTCCCACAGGGTATTTCGTAGCCCGTCCGGTCTATGAAAAATACCTTTGAGCCCCCCTTCCCAAGCCGTTGGCGAAGCCTAGAATAGCGGCCTTGTTTCCCCCCTGTGTCTCCACTTCTCCTTAGATAATTGCCCATGTCCGAAGCCAGTCCGTGTCTGAATTGCGGTGCCTGCTGTTCTCACTTTCGCGTGTCATTTTTCTGGGGTGAATGCGCCTCGTCCGGGGGGACGGTACCCGATGAGCTTGTCGAGCAGATCAGCCCCAGTCGGGTCGCGATGCTCGGCACCGGCTGCAAACCCGTACGCTGCACCAGCCTGGTCGGAGACGTGGGCAGTACGGTGCAGTGCTCGATTTACGAAAAACGCTCCAGCACCTGTCGGGAATTCGACGCTTCCTGGGTCGATGGCCTGGCCAATCCCGATTGCGATGCGGCCCGTGCCGCTTTCGGCTTGCCGGCACTGCAACCTGCGTTCGAGACGCCTCAGAAGCAAATCGCCTGACTACTAGCACTAATCGCTATCAGGCTAATGTCAAAATCATTGGCACCAATGTGCCACTACCGCTTGCGCTCCATCCACGCCCTCTATACTCCAAGGCATTCGCCGTCGCCACTTGCGCCGGCCTGAAGGATAACGATGGGGCATGCTATGGAGTGGCTTGGTTTGCATTTCATTACCGAGCTACCAGAGAGCGGGCAGGTCATACTCAATTGCACACATGACCCTTTTCTGGTGCTGCTGGCTTATCTGGTCGCCTGTGTCGGCTGTTTCGCGACACTGGACATGGCCGAACGGGTTGCTCACGCTGAGAAATCCGCGTCCAAGACACTCTGGCGCTGGGTGGGCAGCGGATGCCTGGCCGGCGGTATCTGGGCCATGCACTTCGTCGGGATGCTGGCCTTCCAGGCGCCTGTCGATCTTCACTACCAACTGCCTGTCACGCTGTTTTCGCTGACCATCGCGCTGCTCGCCGCGTGGTTGGCCATGCATACCCTCAGCCTCCCGGACTTGAGTTTGCAGCGCTGTCTCAAGGCATCGATCGGAATCGGCCTGGGCATCGCGACCATGCATTACGTGGGCATGACGGCCATGCACTCCGAGGCCTCGGTCTATTACCATCCGGGCCTGTTCGCCCTTTCCATCGCGATCGCGATCGGTGCCGCGCTGGCCGCCTTATTGCTGGCATGGTATCTGCGCGACGGCGTCGGCATGCTGCATCAGCTCTTTAAATGCTGCGCCAGCCTGGTGCTCGGGGCGGGTATCCTCGGCATGCACCTCACGGCCATGGCCGCTTTCAACCTGGTGCTGCCCAGCGACAGCGTGCCGGTGCAATCCGGCGAACACAGCCACCTGCAACTGGCACTGACCGTGACGGTCATGGCCCTGCTGATCATCGGCAGCAGCATCAGCGCGGCACTGGCGGACAAAAAACTGCAACACAAGGACCACGACCTGCAACGGGTCAACTCCCTGCTCAGCCAACTGGACCAGGCGCGTATGTCGCTGCAACAGGTGGCGCACTACGACGCGCTGACCAACCTGATCAACCGCCGCGGGTTCAACCAGATCTTCGCCGAAAAACTCATCGAGAAAACCAACGAAGGTGGAATGCTCGCGGTCCTGTTCCTGGACATCGACCATTTCAAGCGGATCAACGACAGCCTTGGCCACGATGCCGGTGACGAACTGCTAAAGGTGCTTGCCGGGCACATCAAGAGCTCGATTCGCAGTCACGAGGACGTGGTCGCGCGCTTCGGTGGTGACGAGTTCTGCCTGCTCATCGACCTGCGTGATCGTGAAGAAGCGCGGCATATGGCCCAACGCATCATGCTCAAGATGAAGGAGCCCATCGAGCTGGCCGGCAGGCGCATGGTCATGACCACAAGCATCGGCATCAGCCTGTTTCCGGAGGACGGCAAGACCTGTGAGGAACTGTTGAAGAACGCCGATCTGGCGCTGTATCAATCCAAAGGCAGCGGTCGCAATGGACTGAATTTTTTCAGCGCCAACCTGAAGACCCGCGCCACACTCGAGCTGCAACTGGAAGAAGAGTTGCGCCACGCCCTGCGTGAAGACACCGGTTTGATGCTCTATTACCAGCCCATCTATGACCTCAAGACCGGCCAGGTCAGCAAACTCGAAGCCTTGATCCGCTGGCAACACCCGGTCCACGGTTTTCTCGTACCGGATCGTTTTATCGCCATCGCCGAGGCCAACGGCCTGATCGCCGAGTTGGACAATTGGGTGCTGCGCAAGGCCTGCGAAGACTTGGGCGAGTTGTCGCGCCAAGGCTGTGAGGACCTGAAGATCGCCGTGAACTGTTCGCCCCTGAACCTGGCGCGCGAAGAACTGGCCGATGAAATCGAATACGCATTGCGAGCCTCCGGTGTGCAGCCCCACCGGCTCGAACTGGAGGTTACCGAAAACGCCTTGATGGGCAATATCGCCAACACCCTGGTGCTACTGCGGCAGATACGCGCTCTCGGCGTTTCGCTGTCGATCGATGACTTCGGCACCGGCTATTCATCCCTGGCCTACCTCAAGCGCTTGCCGCTTAACACGCTGAAAATCGACCGTTCGTTCATCCAGGACATTCCCAAGGCGACCCAGGATATGGAGATTGTCCAGGCCATCATCGTCATGGCCCATACCCTGCACCTGCAAGTGGTCACCGAAGGGGTCGAAACCTTCGAGCAGTACCAATTCCTGGAAAACCACGGTTGTGACTTCGTTCAGGGCTATCTGCTGAGCCGGCCAGTGCCACTGGCCGAGTTGCTTCCGGTGCTGAACGAAATCAACCAGCGCAAGGACACCTGCACCGTCACGACGCTGAGCCTGGCTCACGGTACATCTGCACTAATGTAGACGGGTCCTTTTCAAGGAAACCCTGACTTCCATGCAGGCGCATCAACTGCGCGGCCAGGCCGCTGATCGGTGTTGCCGAGCCTTGCTCACGGGAAAACTTCACCGCTGTATCCAGATCCTTGAGCAAGGTGCGCACATGCCACTTGACTGGCTCGAAACGGTTTTGCGCCATCTGCGGGGCCAGGATCTGCAAGGGTTTCGAATCGGCAAAGCCGCCGGCCAGCGCTTCGGCGATCAGGCTGGCATCGACCCCGGAACGCTCCGCCAGCGCGACCACTTCGGCAATCACCAATGCATTGCAGGCGACGATCATCTGATTGCACGCCTTGGTCACCTGCCCTGCCCCGACGCCGCCCATGTGTGTTACACGCTGCCCCAGGTTCAACAGCACAGGCCGGACCCGCTCCAGATCCTGTGATTCACCGCCGACCATGATCGCCAGGCTTCCAGCCTCGGCACCGACCACGCCGCCGGACACCGGCGTGTCGAGCCAGCCCATGCCCGTTCTAGCGGCAAGTGCTGCGGCCATTTCCCGCGTGGCGTTGGGCTCCAGGCTGGAGAAATCCACCAGCAGCTGGCCCTTTTTTGCGCCCTCCACAACGCCTGCCGGACCAAATACCACCTCGCGTACGACCGAAGTATCCGCCAGGCACAGCATCACCACGTCAGCGTGCCGGCACAGCTCGGCCGGGCTGGCGACCTGACGCGCGCCCGCCTCCACCAGCGGCCTGCACTTGTCCGGATTGCGATTCCACACCGTCAGCGGGTAACCCGCGGCCAGCAGGCGCCGGCACATCGGCAGCCCCATCAGGCCGATCCCGGCAAACCCTAGCGAAGGTAGCGTTGACATCATTTTGCCTCTTCTTGATTAAAGATCACCGAATATTGGCCGATTCATCATGACTTAGGAAAGGATTCACCCCGAGCAATACTCAGGCTAAAGACCAAGGCATGGTCCAAGTACGCGCTGAAAAAAGACGCGATTGTATTCCGTGACGGTTCGACGACTGCGAGTCGGTCAACCAATCAGCCCAGGTAGATGGCGAACAATGACTTCTAAAAACAACCCGGCCACTGCGGTAACCGATCTGACGTTGAGCCCCGCGGCCAACAGCCCGTCATCACCGAAGCCATTGATTCAATCGCGCCCGTTGGCGACCCAGCAATACCTCTACTTCACCGAAACCAACACCGACCGCATCCTCGACAACCTCGACGGCCTGCGCGACATGGTGTTCCCGCGCGCACCGCACCTGGAAGGCGACAGCGAACAGCACAGCGATCAGGAATTCCCGTCGGTGTGCCTGATCGGCCTGGGCCGCTGCGGCTCGAACATTGCGCTGGACGTGGCGGAGCTTGTGTATAACGCCCGCAAGTTCTACCTCAATGAATTCAACAACGAAGATCGCCTGTCGCCGGACAAGCGTTTTACCGAAAAGGGCTACAGCCCGGCCCAGTGGATCCGTAACAACCTGCGCCTGGGCCAGAACAAAAACACCAAGCCAGTGTTTCTGGTCGAGCCGCTGGTGATGCTCGGGGACCTGGACAAAGACATCGCCGGACGCATCCGTTTCTCGCGCAAGGGCGAAAAAAGCGGCTTCCTGCGCGACTACAGCAAAATGAAAATCATGGACCTGTCGGAAGTCCATGCCGGTGGCGCCGGTAACGCGCCGATCCTCGGCCAGTACCTGGCCAAGATCATCCTGAACAAGGACACCCAGCGTTTCTCCAGCCCCGACTGGAAGATGATTCACTCGTACCTGATCGACAGCTGTGGCATCAAGGCCAACCAGTCGCGCCTGTATTTCTCGATCTTCAGTGCCGGCGGCGGTACCGGCTCGGGCATGGCCTCGGAATTCGGCCTGGCCCAGCAGCATTCGTATATGAACAAGACGTTCGACACCAAGCCGATGGACGAGCACGACAGCAAGAGCGGCCACTCCTTCGTCTTCGAACCGATCTTCACCAGTGGCATCTGTGTACTGCCGAACATTTCCGATCACCGCAGTGAAATGTCCGAGGCGTTGCACATCAACGCCGGTCGACTGCTGTGCAAATACCTGTCGGAAGAGTGGGACTTCTCCTACAACTTCGCCAACGAAGACAGCAGCGAAGCCAGCGTCATGGGCCGCATCCGCCCGTGGAACGCGATGATGCTGATCTCCAACGACATCATGCGTTACGCCGAAGAGAACGATGACGGCAACATCCAGAACATTGATGTCAATGCCATGGAAAAGCACGCCAACCAGTACATCTCGCAGCAGATCTTCAACATTCTGACGGCGCAGGCAGTTACGACTGACTACGACCAGAACTATTTCCGTCGCGCCGGCATCGATATCGGCGAAACCATCCGCCTGGACGCCAATGACCTGTTCATGAGCCTGGCCGGCCCGGTGGCGATTGCCTACGCCGAGTCCGTGGTGCCGGAAACCCCGGCACCGAGCAGCGACAAATTCAAAGTGTTCGAGAAAGAGCCGCAGCGCCTGAACATCGACGACCTGTTCTTCCGTTCGATCGATCTGCCGCACTTCAACAAGGTCACCCAGGCCATCGAAGGCATCAGCCTGTTGCCGATCGAGTCCAAGCGCTATCGCGCGTCGCTGGAACAGTACAAGAACTCGGGTTACGACGCGGCGGCCCTGCATGACCTGCACTTCTTCAAGAATTGCTCGTCGGTGGTGTCTATCGTTTCGTTGCCGAAGGACTACAAGCTGTCCTACATGGATTTGAACCGGTTGAAGACCCATCTCAACAGCCTGTTCCCCAACACCACACTCAAGCGCTACGCGTTGGTGATCGGTGCTTCGGCCAACCTGTCGCTGACCACCCTGATCGCCAAGAGCCCGTGCCTGTCGGACGACTTCCTGACGCTGATCGTGGCGTTCATCAAGCGCTGCTTCGCGAAAAACCCGTACCGATTCGACGAGACCCTGGACAACTCGATCCTGGACTTCATCATCAACGAACAATTCGATGAAGACCGCATCGACGAATTGCTCAACGAATTCGAGAACCCGGCGAAGATCCTCGATACCAACTGGTACGCGATCAAGCCGATGTACGAGAAGAAGTACCGCGAACTGATCAACGACAAGGAAAAATTTGTCTCGATCAATGACATCCGCCTGTCCCGGGATTGCGTGAAGAAATCGATCAAGTACCTGCGCGAGATCTACCGTCACCGCATCGGCAAGACCAAGGTTATTTCGTTGAATAACCATACGGGCAAGACGGCTTGATGAGGTATGCCTGAAAAGATCGCAGCCTTCGGCAGCTCCTACGGGCTGCGGTTCACATGACACCGCAGCGCGCCTTTGTAGGAGCTGCCGAAGGCTGCCATCTTTTGATCTGATCTTTTGATCTTTTATCCAACATTCAGAAACAATTGAGCAGACGTTCAGCTGCCCTCCCAACTGTTCCCGTTACGTTTACGTCACCGTGAGGCTGTGGCCTTTCTCTACGGCAACATGCCATCACGCTACTCGGCTACACACTTTTCCCTCTGAAAGAAGCGCACCAATCAGGTGCAGCCTCTTATACCTGCGCTCTTTCCTGGATCAGAATCCACGGCGAAACAACCACGGCCCACAACTGCGGATCACGCTCAAAAAGATCCAGCGCCTGCGTTTCAGACAGCTTGGCGACCTTGTCAGCGGCCAGCCAGGCAGCCACTTTCTCCCCTTCATCCTGGGCCACGGCCTCGGCGGCGGCGATCAGATCCAGGCCAGGATCGACCCACAATAGGGCACCCTTGGCGAAGAACGGCTCCAGCTCTTTCCAGGTAATAGATGCGGTTTCACCAAGCAGCTTGGCATAGAGGGTGCTAGGTTCTTGATTCATGGGACTGTCCGGAAAAGAAATCGACGTAGATGATAACGTCGGTGGTCTGGCAGAAAAACCCGGATGCAATTGAGTGACCGAAATGAAAAGCGCAGGAAAGCCAGGGAATGCACTGAATATGGCTATAAGCCCCTCAACACCCCGCCGCAATTCTGTCTTTTACTTTCAATAAAGCGACACTTGCAGGTTTTGTCCCCCGGCGCTGCCTTCCCAGGCTGACAATCGGCGCTCTACACTGTACCGGTACAGTTGCCGAGGGACTTTTCCGGGGAATGTCGCAGATATCTGACCCGGTTCTGCTGCTTTCGGCGCCAGGACTATAAAAACTACAACAGTAAGAGTGGAGCACTATGACTAAGGCTACTAAGCAGATTTCCAAACTGTTTGCCGCTATGGTTCTGGCCGGGGTTGCCAGCCATTCGTTCGCAGCTGACACCATCAAGATCGGCATCGCCGGCCCCAAGACCGGCCCTGTAGCCCAATACGGCGACATGCAGTTCAGTGGCGCCAAAATGGCCATCGAGCAAATCAACGCCAAGGGCGGCGTGGACGGCAAGAAACTCGAAGCCGTTGAATACGATGACGCCTGTGATCCGAAACAAGCTGTGGCAGTCGCGAACAAGGTCGTCAACGACGGCGTCAAGTTCGTAGTCGGTCACCTGTGCTCCAGCTCCACTCAACCGGCTTCGGACATCTACGAAGACGAAGGCGTGATCATGATCACCCCGGCTGCCACCAGCCCGGACATCACCGCCCGTGGTTACAAAATGGTGTTCCGCACCATCGGTCTGGACAGCGCCCAGGGCCCTGCCGCCGGTAACTACATTGCCGACTTCGTAAAACCGAAGATCGTTGCTGTTCTGCACGACAAACAGCAATACGGTGAAGGCATCGCCACCGCTGTGAAGAAAACCCTGGAAGGCAAAGGCGTGAAAGTCGCCGTGTTCGAAGGCGTCAACGCCGGCGACAAAGACTTCTCGTCGATGATCTCCAAGCTCAAGCAAGCCAACGTCGACTTCGTCTACTACGGCGGCTACCACCCGGAGCTGGGCCTGATCCTGCGTCAATCCCAGGAAAAAGGCCTGAAAGCCAGGTTCATGGGTCCGGAAGGCGTGGGTAACGACTCCATTTCGCAGATCGCCAAGGATGCTTCCGAAGGCCTGCTGGTGACCCTGCCGAAATCCTTCGACCAGGATCCGGCCAACGTTGCCCTGGCTGATGCGTTCAAAGCCAAGAAAGAAGATCCGAGCGGTCCGTTCGTGTTCCCGGCCTACTCGGCTGTGACCGTGATCGCCGACGGCATCAAGGCTGCCAAGTCCGAAGACTCCGCCAAAGTGGCTGAAGCCATCCACGCCGGCACCTTCAAGACGCCTACCGGCGACCTGAGCTTCGACGAAAAAGGCGACCTGAAAGACTTCAAATTCGTGGTTTACGAGTGGCACTTCGGCAAACCAAAAACTGAAGCCAAGCCTCAGTAAGGCATTGCCTGACTGACTGCCAACAAAGCCCACGGCGTGCCGTGGGCTTTGTTTTACGAACGTATCTGGGCCGCGCTGGCGTGATCCGCCAGTCTCCCCACCTGAAAATCTCAAAACCGTCATCAGCGGTTCGCTGGCAAACCCCGGATTCGAAGTGGATGCAGATCCACGGGGCCCGGGCGGGAAAATGACTCCACCAGTGAAATGCGTATCAGGTTTTTAGGAGCGCTGTAATGCCTGACATCTATCACTTCTTCCAACAGCTGGTTAATGGCCTGACCATTGGCAGCACGTATGCCCTGATCGCCATCGGCTATACGATGGTCTACGGCATCATTGGAATGATCAACTTCGCCCACGGCGAGGTGTACATGATCGGTTCCTACGTGGCGTTCATCGCCATCGCCGGGCTGGCCATGGTGGGACTCGACAGCGTGCCGCTGTTGATGACCGCAGCTTTTCTCGCCACCATCGTTGTAACCAGTGCCTACGGCTACAGCATCGAACGGATCGCCTACCGCCCCTTGCGCGGCAGCAACCGTCTGATCCCGCTGATCTCCGCCATCGGCATGTCGATCTTCCTGCAGAACACCGTTCTGCTGGCGCAAGACTCCAAGGACAAATCCATCCCCAACCTGATTCCGGGCAACTTTGCCTTTGGGCCAGGTGGCGCACATGAAGTGCTGATTTCCTACATGCAAATCGTGGTGTTCGTGGTGACCCTGGTCGCCATGCTCGGCCTGACCCTGTTCATCTCCCGCTCTCGCCTGGGTCGCGCCTGCCGCGCCTGCGCCGAGGACATCAAGATGGCCAACCTGCTGGGTATCAACACCAACAACATCATTGCCCTGACCTTCGTCATCGGTGCGGCACTGGCAGCCATTGCCGCCGTGCTCCTGAGCATGCAATACGGCGTGATCAACCCGAACGCCGGTTTCCTGGTTGGCCTCAAGGCCTTCACCGCAGCCGTGCTGGGCGGTATCGGCAGTATTCCGGGCGCCATGCTCGGCGGGCTGGTACTTGGCGTGGCGGAAGCCTTTGGTGCCGATATCTTCGGCGACCAGTACAAGGACGTCGTGGCGTTCGGCCTGCTGGTCCTGGTGTTGTTGTTCCGGCCAACCGGCCTGCTGGGCCGTCCGGAGGTTGAGAAGGTATGACTAGGAATCTTAAACAGGCACTGTTCAGTGCCTTGCTGGTGTGGGCCGTGGCCTACCCGGTACTCGGTCTGAAGCTGACCATCGTCGGCATCAACCTCGAAGTTCATGGCACCAGCGACGCCACCCTGATCACCATCGCGGTGTGCTCGGTACTGATGTTCCTGCGTGTGCTGTTCGACCAGCAGATCAGCTCGGCCTGGCGCTCTTCGCCGAGCATGCCGCTGATCCCGGCCAAGGCCAGCAACTTCCTGACCCTGCCGACCACTCAGCGTTGGGTCATCATTGCGCTGATCGCCGGTGCCCTGGTCTGGCCGTTCTTCGGCTCTCGCGGTGCGGTGGACATCGCCACGCTGGTGCTGATTTACGTGATGCTCGGCCTCGGCCTGAACATCGTGGTCGGCCTGGCCGGTCTGCTCGACCTCGGTTACGTCGGGTTCTATGCCGTCGGCGCCTATAGCTACGCGCTGCTGTCGCACTACTACGGCCTGAGCTTCTGGATCTGCCTGCCGATCGCCGGCCTGATGTCAGCCACCTTCGGCTTCCTGCTCGGTTTCCCGGTGCTGCGCTTGCGTGGCGACTACCTGGCGATCGTGACCCTGGGCTTCGGTGAAATCATTCGTCTGTTCCTGCGTAACCTGACCGGCCTCACTGGCGGTCCGAACGGCATCAGCAACATCGAGAAACCGACGTTCTTCGGCCTGACCTTCGAACGCAAGGCCGCGGAAGGCATGCAGACCTTCCATGAGTATTTCGGCCTGGAATACAACTCGATCAACAAGGTGATCTTCCTCTACCTGGTTGCGCTGTTGCTTGCCCTGGGTGCGCTGTTCGTCATCAACCGCTTGCTGCGCATGCCCCTGGGCCGTGCCTGGGAAGCGTTGCGTGAAGACGAAATTGCCTGCCGTGCATTGGGCCTGAACCCGACCATCATCAAACTGTCGGCCTTCACCCTGGGTGCGAGTTTCGCCGGTTTTGCCGGTAGCTTCTTCGCTGCCCGTCAAGGCCTGGTGACGCCGGAGTCCTTTACCTTCATCGAGTCGGCGATCATCCTCGCCATCGTGGTGCTGGGTGGCATGGGCTCGCAGCTGGGCGTGATCCTCGCTGCCGTGGTGATGATCCTGCTGCCGGAAATGATGCGTGAGTTCAGTGAGTACCGCATGTTGATGTTCGGTGCCTTGATGGTACTGATGATGATCTGGCGCCCTCAGGGTCTGCTGCCCATGCAACGTCCTCACATGGAGCTGCGCAAATGAGCCGCGAGATCCTCAAAGTAGAAAACCTGAGCATGCGCTTCGGCGGCTTGCTGGCGGTCAACGGCGTTGCCTTGAGCGTGAAAGAGAAACAAGTGGTTGCGCTGATCGGCCCCAACGGCGCCGGCAAGACCACCGTGTTCAACTGCCTGACCGGCTTCTACAAGCCGAGCGGCGGCAGCATCCTGCTCGACGGCGAGGCGATCGAAGGCCTGCCCGGCCACAAGATCGCCCTCAAGGGCGTGGTGCGCACCTTCCAGAACGTGCGGTTGTTCAAGGACATGACGGCGGTCGAGAACCTGCTGATCGCCCAGCATCGTCACTTGAACACCAACTTCCTGTCCGGACTGTTCAAGACCCCGTCGTTCCGCAAGAGCGAGCGCGAGGCCATGGAATACGCCGAGTACTGGCTGGACAAGGTCAACCTGCGCGAGTTCGCCAACCGTCCGGCCGGCACCTTGGCCTACGGTCAGCAACGTCGCCTGGAAATCGCCCGCTGCATGATGACCCGCCCGCGCATCCTCATGCTCGACGAACCGGCCGCCGGCCTGAACCCGAAGGAAACCGAGGACCTCAAGGCGCTGATCAGCATGCTGCGTGAAGAGCACAACGTCACCGTGCTGCTGATCGAACACGACATGAAGCTGGTCATGAGCATTTCCGACCACATCGTCGTGATCAACCAGGGCACGCCCCTGGCCAACGGCACGCCGGAACAGATCCGCGACAATCCTGAAGTGATCAAAGCCTACCTGGGGGAAGCGTAAATGCTGCAGTTCGAAAACGTTTCCACCTTCTACGGCAAGATCCAGGCCCTGCACAGCGTCAACGTCGAAGTCCGCCAGGGCGAGATCGTGACCCTGATCGGCGCCAACGGTGCCGGCAAGTCCACGCTGCTGATGACGCTTTGCGGTTCGCCGCGCGCCCACAGCGGCAGCATCCGCTACATGGGTGAGGAACTGGTCGGCCAGGACTCCTCGCAGATCATGCGCAAGAGCATCGCGGTTGTGCCGGAAGGTCGCCGGGTGTTTTCCCGCCTGACCGTGGAAGAAAACCTGTCCATGGGCGGTTTCTTCACCGCCAAGGGCGACTATCAGGAACAGATGGACAAGGTTCTCGGACTTTTCCCACGCCTGAAAGAGCGCTTCAACCAGCGCGGCGGCACCATGTCCGGCGGCGAACAGCAAATGCTCGCCATCGGCCGTGCGCTGATGAGCAAGCCCAAGCTGTTGCTGCTCGACGAGCCTTCCCTGGGCCTGGCACCGATCATCATCCAGCAGATCTTCGACATCATCGAACAGCTGCGCAAGGACGGTGTGACGGTGTTCCTGGTCGAGCAGAACGCCAACCAGGCGCTGAAAATCGCTGACCGTGCCTACGTTCTGGAGAACGGCCGGGTGGTGATGCAAGGCACAGGTGAAGCCCTGCTGACCGACCCGAAAGTGCGCGAAGCCTACCTCGGTGGTTGAGCCATTGCGGTAAACAAAAAAACGGCCTTCGGGCCGTTTTTTATGCCTGCGAATGAGATCGGTGTAGGAGCTGCCGAAGGCTGCGATCTTTTGATCTTAAAAAACCAAAGTCAAAAGATCGCAGCCTTCGGCGGCTCCTACAGGGTCCGTGTGATGGTTCAAAGCCGATCCAGCACCTCCCCACTGCGCTTGAACCACCCGATCAGATAATCCGCCAGTACCTGCGTGCGCTTGGGCAATCCGCCCTGATACGGATGCACCAGGTACATCGGCATGCTGCGGGTCTGATAATCGCGCAGGAGCCATCGCAAACGCCCGTCGGCCAGTTCCGTTGGCAAACAGTAGGACGGCAAGCGCGCAATACCGGCGCCGACCAGCGCGGCTTTCTTCAACAGGTTGTAGTGGTTGCTGGCGAACGGCCCCGACACCCGCACCCGCAATAACTCGTGCTGCTGGTGATACAGCCATTCTTCGCGACCGCTGTAATGGCTGTTGAGCAGGCAGCGATGTTCGGCCAGCGCCTGGGGGGTTTGCGGTTCACCGTATTGTTCCAGATAGGCCGGGCTGGCACAGGTCAGTTCTTGCCACGCCAGCAGTGGACGCGCCACCAGTCGCTGGTCAATGGCCACGTCGGAACGAATCGCCAGATCGAAGCCGTCGCGGGACAGTTCTCGGTAACTGTTGTTGAGCTCCAACTCGATCTGTACCTGGGGATACTTGGTGGAGAACTCCAGCAACAGGCCATCGAAGAAGGTTTCCCCGAGCGACACCGGTACCGTCATCCGCACCGGGCCGGCCATGTCGTCCTTCAGACGCGCCAGGGCCTGGCGGGCCCGCTCGACTTGCACCACCAGCGCCTGGGCCTGGGGCAACAACGCAGCACCGGCGGCGGTCAGGCTCAAGCGGCGGGTGGTGCGTTGCAACAACACCACGGAAAACTGCGCTTCCAACTGGCTGATGCGCTTGGACAGCTGGCCTTTGCTGCAACCGAGCTGCTGCGCCGCCAGGGTAAAACTCCCCGCTTCGATCAATACCGCGAACGCCGCCAAGTCATCCATCTCACTCATGGATTGTTTCCATTTGAAAACCAAAGGTTGCCTATTAGTGCGCTTATCCGGAGAAAAAACCACCCTAAACTGAAACCTCGTTCAACCCACACGAGGATCCCCCCATGAAAATTCTTTTGATCGGCGCAAATGGCACCATCGGTTCGGCCGTCGACAGGGAACTGTCGCAACGTCACGAAATCATCCGCATCGGTCGCACCAGCGGCGACTTTCAAGTGGACATCAGTGACAGCGCCTCGATTCGCAAACTGTTCGAGCAGACCGGCAAATTCGATGCACTGGTGTGTGCCGCCGGCAACGTGACCTTCGCACCGCTCAACGAGATGACCGAAGAGAGCTTTGCTCTGGGCCTGAAAGACAAGCTCATGGGCCAGGTCAATTTGCTGCTGATCGGTCGTGAGTTCGCCAATGACGGAGCTTCATTCACCTTCACCACCGGCGTGCTCAGCCACGATCCGATCTACAGCGGTGCCTCGGCAGCACTGGTCAACGGTGCGCTGGACAGCTTCGTCCGCGCCGCCGCCATCGAACTGCCCCGCGGCCTGCGTGTGAATTCGATCAGCCCGAATGTCCTGGTCGAAGCCATGGGCAAATACGCGCCGTATTTTCGTGGCTTCAAGCCGGTTCCTGCGGCGGATGTGGCTTTGGCCTACGCCAAAAGCGTGGAAGGCCTGCAAACAGGTCAGACCTTTCACATCTGAAAAGCAAAAGATCGCAGGCTGCGCCAGCTCCTACAGAGGCGTGCGCGTATTCCGTAGGAGCTGCCGAAGGCTGCGATCTTTCCGCGCCAATACAAAGTGGAGACGATAACGGGTTGTGATGAACGGTCAGGCTGAGTAACGTGGCGGCACTTGTCAGGAGACCCCAAGATGCGTGTTGCCCGTTCCTTAGTCCTCGTTGCCCTGCTTCCGCTGTTCGCCGCTTGCCAGTTGTTCGAGGGTGAGCGGCAGAACGCCTCCCATGTCGGCCAGACACGCATGCAAGGCCAGTTGACCGCGGCGGACGGCAAACTGCTGTTCCAGCCGTGCAACCAGACAAACCGCTACGTGGTCAACGACACGGGCGGTACCAGCGTCCTGCAGCAGGCCGCAAACCTGGCGGACAAGCAGGGCAAGCTGTTTGCCGACGTGCGCGGGCGGGTTGTGGCCGGCAGCGGTGGTGACGGCCAGCTCGATCTGGAGCAGTTGTACCGCGTCGAGCGCTCGGGCAACGCGTGCGACGATCCGAATTTCAAGCTGCTGATCCTGCGCGCCGCCGGCCACACCCCGCAGTGGAGCGTGAAAGTCAGCGGCAAAGGCATGGTCCTCGACCGGGCCGGCCAGCCGCCGCTGGCCGTGCCTTACGTCGAGGAGCAACTGGGCGATGGCCGTTTCAACCTCAGTACCGAAGCCAACAACCAGCACATCGAACTGTGGGTTGCACCGCAACGTTGCGTCGACAGCAGCACCGGCAGCATCCAGCACATGAGCGCCGAACTGCGCATCGACGGTCAGGTGCAGCGCGGCTGCGGGTATTTCGGCGGATCGCGCGACGACTGATCGTTTAAGCCTCACGGGCCTGCGCCTTTGAGGCTTATAATCGCGGGCTTCAAACGCCCTGGCGCAGTTGTGCGCCCCGCGAACCGGATCCCGCCATGTTACGAATCACCGAACTCAAGTTGCCGATCGACCATCCCGAAGAAGACCTGCGCCCTGCCATCGTGCAGCGCTTAGGGCTTGCCAGCGATGACCTGCTCGATTTCACCTTGTTCAAGCGCAGCTACGATGCGCGCAAAAAGTCCTCCGAACTGTGCTTCATCTACACCATCGACCTTGAAGTTCGCGATGAGGCGGCGGTACTGCACAAGTTTGCCGATGACCGTAACGTCAGCGTGGCGCCGGATGTCAGCTACAAAGAAGTCGGCCAGGCACCAGCCGACCTGAGCGCGCGGCCGATCGTTGTCGGCTTCGGCCCGTGCGGGATTTTCGCCGGGTTGTTGCTCGCACAAATGGGCTTCAAGCCGATCATCCTCGAGCGCGGTACCGAAGTACGCCAGCGCACCAAGGACACCTGGGGCCTGTGGCGCAAAAGCGTGCTCAACCCGGAATCCAACGTGCAGTTCGGTGAAGGCGGCGCGGGGACGTTCTCCGACGGCAAGCTCTACAGCCAGATCAAGGACCCGAAATTCCTCGGCCGTAAAGTCCTGCACGAATTCGTCAAGGCCGGTGCCCCGGAAGAAATCCTCTACGTCAGCAAGCCGCACATCGGTACGTTCCGCCTGACTGGCGTTGTGGAAAACATGCGTGAGCAGATTCGCGCCCTGGGCGGCGAAGTGCGCTTCCAGCAGCGTGTCACCGATGTGTTGATCGAAGACGGCCAACTGGTCGGCGTCGAACTCAATGGCGGTGAGCAGATCCACTCCAGACACGTGATCCTCGCCCTCGGCCACAGCGCCCGCGACACCTTCCGCATGCTCCACGGCCGTGGCGTGTTCATGGAAGCCAAGCCGTTCTCGGTGGGTTTCCGCATCGAGCACCCCCAGTCGTTGATCGACCGTGCGCGCCTGGGCAAGTACGCCGGCCACCCGAAACTGGGCGCCGCCGACTACAAACTGGTGCACCACGCCAAGAACGGCCGTTCGGTCTACAGCTTCTGCATGTGCCCGGGCGGCACCGTGGTGGCGGCGACGTCCGAGCCGAACCGCGTGGTCACCAACGGCATGAGCCAGTACTCGCGTAACGAGCGCAATGCCAACTCCGGTATCGTCGTCGGCATCACCCCGGAAGTCGATTATCCGGGCGGCCCGCTGGCCGGTATCGAGTTGCAGGAACGCCTGGAATCCCACGCATTCGTGCTCGGCGGCAGCAACTACGAAGCCCCGGCGCAACTGGTCGGCGATTTTATCGCGGGCAAACCGTCCACCGAACTGGGCAGCGTCGAGCCGTCCTACAAGCCGGGCGTCGCCCTGGGTGATCTGGCGCTGGCGCTGCCGGCATTCGCCATCGAAGCGATTCGCGAAGCCTTGCCGGCGTTCGAGAAGCAGATTCGTGGTTACTCGCTGCACGACGCAGTGCTGACCGGCATCGAGACCCGCACTTCCTCGCCGCTGCGCATTACCCGTAACGAGTCGTTGCAGAGCCTGAACGTGAAGGGCTTGTTCCCGGCCGGTGAAGGCGCCGGTTATGCGGGCGGGATTCTGTCGGCGGGTGTTGACGGGATTCGCATTGCCGAGGCTGTGGCTCGGGATATCCTTGGCCTGGAGGCTTAAGGTTTAAAGTAAAAGATCGCAGCCTTCGGCAGCTCCTACAGGATTTACACCATCTCCTGTAGGAGCTGCCGAAGGCTGCGATCTTTTCATTTGTGTCAGATATTGGCGCGCAGCACGCTCGCCGGCAACGGCTCCCCCCGCTCCACCGTCGCCGCCACAACAGCCACCAAACCGCTCAACTCATACCCCTGAGCCTTGAGCCAGTCCTGATCGTAATAGGTCGTGGCGTAGCGCTCGCCGCTGTCACACAGAATCGCCACCATCGAGCCCGTCTCCCCCGCTGCGTTCATGTGCTGGGCGGCCATCAGTGCGCCGATCAGGTTGGTCCCGCTCGACCCACCCACATGCCGTCCCAGACGCTCCGCCAGGTAGTGCATGGCCGCCAGCGACAAGGCATCCGGCACCTTGACCATCGCGTCGATCACCTTGGGCAGAAACGACGCTTCCACGCGTGGCCGGCCGATGCCTTCGATACGCGAGCCGTGGTCCAGTCGCAGGCTGGCATCGCCGGTCTGGTAGTAATCGAAGAACACCGAACGCTCGGCATCGGCACACAGTACGCGGGTGCCATATTGGCGATAACGCACATATCGGCCCAGGGTGGCCGTGGTGCCGCCGGTTCCGGGGCTGGAAATCAACCAGCTCGGCTCGGGATGCTGCTCGAAACGCATCTGCTGAAAGATCGACTCGGCAATGTTGTTGTTCGCCCGCCAGTCGGTGGCGCGCTCGGCGTAAGTGAACTGGTCGATGAAGTGTCCATCATGTTCTCGAGCCAGACGCTCGGACTCCGCATAGATCCGGGTCGGATCGTCCACCAGGTGGCTTTGGCCACCGTAGAAGGCGATCTGCGCGATCTTTTCCTTGGACGTGGTCGCCGGCATCACCGCAATGAACGGCAAGCCCAGCATGCGCGCGAAGTACGCTTCGGAAATCGCCGTGGAACCGCTGGAAGCTTCAATGACCGGCGCACCGGGCTTGAGCCAGCCGTTACACAGCGCATACAGGAACAGCGAACGGGCCAGGCGATGTTTGAGGCTGCCCGTGGGGTGGCTGGACTCATCCTTGAAGTACAACTCGATGCCTGGAAAACCCGGCAGCGGCAAGGGGATCAAGTGGGTGTCGGCGCTGCGCTGGAAATCGGCTTCGATGATCCGGATCGCTTCGCGGGACCACTGTCGGTTGTCGCTCATGATGGTTTTCTCGTTGTATCGGGCAGGGGTCGGCCTTTTGAAAAGGCTCATCCAACAAGCTTAGGAAAAAACCCGCGTTCGGCACAGGTACAGCTGAAATCCAATACGCCCGGCAACTGCTAGGCTCAGGTCGATGCTGGGGGATCAGTCTGTAACGACATATAACAAAAAAGAATATAACTTTTGTTTTAACAACTAACAGTACTTGTTAGGGTGTAACACCTTTTGAATTCACAGATGGAGAGCGACCTTGCCTCTGCGTAGCACTTTCACGCGTTTCTTTCAGTTGGAAGCTGCCAGCGGTCTGTTACTGATCGCCGCTGCCGTTCTGGCTCTGATTATCAACAACTCGCCGCTGTCGTGGCTGTACAACGGCCTGCTGGACACTCCCGTGGTGGCCCAGATCGGCGCGCTGAAAATCGCCAAACCGGCGTTGCTCTGGATCAACGACGGCCTGATGGCGCTGTTCTTCCTGCTGATCGGCCTGGAAGTGAAGCGCGAAGTCCTCGACGGCCAGTTGTCCAAACCGTCGCAAATCGTCCTGCCCGGTGCCGCCGCCATTGGTGGCATGGTGGTGCCGGCGCTGATCTACTGGTACCTCAATCGCGACACGCCAGCGGCCCTCAACGGCTGGGCAATCCCGACCGCCACCGACATCGCCTTCGCCCTTGGCGTGCTGGCGCTGCTGGGCAAACGGGTTCCGGTATCGCTGAAACTGTTCCTGATGACCCTGGCGATCATCGACGACCTCGGCGCGATCATCATCATTGCGATTTTCTACTCCGGCGCGCTGTCGACCCTGTCCCTGGCGCTGGCCGCGACCTGTATTGCGGCGCTGATCGGGATGAACCGGCTTGGCGTGGTCAAGCTCGGGCCGTACATGATCATTGGCTTGATCCTCTGGGTCTGCGTGCTCAAGAGCGGTGTCCACGCCACGCTGGCCGGCGTGACCCTGGCCTTCTGCATTCCGCTGCGCACGAAAAATGCCGAGCCTTCGCCATTGCTGACCCTGGAGCACGCCCTGCATCCGTGGGTGGCCTACGGCATCCTGCCACTGTTCGCCTTTGCCAATGCCGGCCTGTCCCTGAGCGGTGTCACCGTTGAAAGCTTCACTCACCACGTCCCCATGGGCATCGCCATCGGGTTGCTGTTGGGCAAGACCGTCGGCGTCTTCGGCCTGACCTGGCTGGCGGTGAAAACCGGTATCGCCACCCTGCCCCAAGGCGCCAATTGGGGTCAGATACTGGGCGTGGCGATTCTCTGTGGCATTGGTTTCACGATGAGCCTGTTTGTCGGCTCGCTGGCCTTCGAGCCGGGCGTGAGTGATTTCGCCGGGATGGACCGCATGGGGATCTTGACCGGTTCGATTCTGGCGGCGCTGATCGGTTATGTGGTGACGGCGATGGCAAGCCGCAAGAACAGTGCGCTGGCCTCCTGATAAACCGCAATAAACCCTGGCGCCAATCAAGACTCGCCTGAGCCGCAAAACAAAAAACCCGATCAGTCACCTGATCGGGTTTTTTGTTTATCCAGTGTTTGCGTTTAGTGCGAAACGCGGCTGGTGCCATTCACACTTGCGATGCGCACACGCTCGCCAACACGGAACACTTCGTTCGGCTGAACTTCCTGTACGTAGGCGCGCATGCTGCCATCGTCTTCGCGTACGGTGATTTCCACACCCTGGGTGCGGGTCAGGCCTTCTTCCGCGGCCGAACCGATCAGGCCGCCGGCGACTGCGCCAATGACCGCAGCAACAATACTGCCCTTGCCGCCACCGATGGAGCTGCCGCCAACGCCACCGACCACTGCGCCTGCAGCGCCGCCGATCGGGGTCTTGGTGCCTTCGATTTTCACCGGGCGCAATGCTTCGATGGTGCCCATGCGAACGGTCTGCACCCGACGCGCCTCGTCACGGGAGTAGGAGTCACCGGTCAGGCTCGATTGGCAACCAGTGAGCAACATCGCCATCGTGGAAAAGGAAGCAACCAGCAGGACAGACTTACGCATAGCATCAACTCCAAAGAAACAGTTGTTCATTAAACTCCGCGGCTTGACGCCTGTCACGGCATCGCCCGGGTAAAATTGGTTTGATTCAGGCTCCGTTAAGGCGCCTCCACGAACTCACACAGTAGCGGCAAATTCGCAAAACTGCCCCACTGGCCAAGGATTTCAATGGACTACTTTATCATCGTCGTCACGACTGTTGCCGGTTTGTACTTCCATTGGTGGCTGTACGTGCGGATCAAACGCTGGATGGACCGCGACCTGGCGCTAGCGCTGGCGGGCAAGGACGAGCAGAAAAAAGCCTTCATGCTCGAACGATTGGCGAGTGCCCGGGCGCAGAAGATCAAGCGTCGAGACCTGCCGAAGTGGCTGGAGGCCGCTGCGGCAGGCTATCCCGATCGGTAGACTGCTCAGGGTGCCAGACGTTCAAGAATCCAGTCGGCGCCCTGCTGGCGGTAATTGAGGCGGTCGTGCAGGCGGCTTGGGCGGCCCTGCCAGAATTCGATGCGTTCCGGCAGCAGGCGATAACCGCCCCAGTGTTCCGGGCAATGGGGCTGGGTGTCGCTGAAACGTTGCTCGGTATTCTTGAGCAGCGCTTCGAGTTCGCCACGACCGGCGATCACCCGGCTCTGCGGTGACGCCCAGGCCCCCAGGCGACTGCCCAGCGGACGGACCTGATAATAGGCGTCGGACTCCTCAGGCGTCACCTTCACCACCCGTCCTTCGATACGCACCTGGCGCTCGAGCGCCGGCCAGAAAAACGTCATGGCCGCGAACGGATTCGCGGCCAGATGCTGGCCCTTGGCGCTTTCGTAGTTGGTGAAAAAGGTGAAGCCCTGCTCGTCCAGGCCCTTGAGCAACAGAATGCGACAGTGCGGTCGACCGTCCTGGTCAACGGTGGCCAGGGTCATGGCGTTGGCTTCCACCGGTGCCTGCTCGGTTTTCACCGCGTCGGCGAACCACTGGTGGAACAGTGCGAACGGCTCGGCCGGGGCTTGTGCCTCGGTCAGGCCATCACGGGTGTAGTCACGACGCATATCAGCCAGGCCCTGGGTCATGGCGCATTCCTTTTGGTTAACGAATCACTGCTTTGCAGTATCAGTGGCGACGACTTTCTTGTCAGCCGTGGAGGCTTTGGCTGGTGTGGTCTTTTTTGCCGGCGTTGCGGTTTTCGCAGGTGCTTTCTTGGCCGACGCTTTTTTCGCGGGCGCTTTTTTCGTCGCTGGAACAGCAGCCTTTTTAGTCGCAGGGGCCGGTGTCACAGGCTTGACGACCGGTTTGGCGTCCGCGGCAGCGACCATGGTCACAGGTGCCGGAGCCGGCATGTTGTACTTGCTCAGCAGCGCGACCATGGTGTTTTGCGGGGTCACCAGCAGTTCCACGCGACGGTTCAACGCACGCCCTTGCACGCTGTCATTGGCGGCACGCGGCGCGTCACCGCCCAGGCCACGCAGCATCAGGCGATCACGCTGCAAACCACTGAGACGGAAAATCGCCGCAACGGACTGGGCACGCTCCTGGCTCAGCTTGACGTTGGCCGGCGCCGCGCCGGACGTATCGCTGTGGCCGAGGATCAACACAGCGGTCTTTGGATCGGCTTCAAGGATCTTGGCAACGCGGGTGAACGGACCGAGTGTGACCGGCAGCAGCATGGCCGGACGATCCGGGTTGAACGAGCCTTCGACCGGTGCAGTCACTACCAGCACGTTTTCGCGGCGCTCGAGTTGCATGTTGCTGCCCTTGACCGCCTCGCGCAGTCGCGGTTCGTAGTCGTCAAGCCAGGCCTGGGTGACTTTCGGGTCAGGCATCGGCACAACTTTGGCGGTGCTCTGCTCGCTACCGCCGAACGGCCACCACCACTTGCTACCGCTATCGGTTTCAGCCTTGGCCGCCGCAACGGGTTTGACTGCGGGCTTCACCTCCGGCTTGGCCACGGGCTTGCCGGCGCTGTCGTCGGAACCGAACGGCCAGTACCAGTGGCTGCCGCTTTCAGTCTTGGCGACAGATGCCGTCACGTCTTTCTGTGGAGTCTGTGCGCAACCGGTAATAGCGAAGCACAGGGCCAAAGCGAGGGTTTTATTGGATGACATTGGATATCCACAAAAATGAAGTCAAAAAAATCAGGCCACATTGGCCGGTAGAAGCAGACGGTTTGAAACTGAAAAGGTTATCGGGTTCCAGCCCTGGAACCCGATAGCCGCTTTTACAGACAAGTGGCCAGAACCCGCACCAGCTTTTGCGCGCGCGGGTCCATCAAGACGTACGGCCCCAGGGTATTTGTCACAAATCCGAAAGCCACATCGTGCTCCGGATCGGCAAAACCGATGGAGCCGCCGGCACCCGGATGACCAAACGCCCGCGGGCCAAGGCCGAACGTGGCATTGGCAACATCCGGTTGATCAAGCATGCAACCCAGGCCGAAACGGGTCCGGGTCAGTAAAGTCTTGTCCTCGCCGAGGCTGTGCTCGCGAGTCAATTCATCGAGCATTTCGCTTTCCAGCAGGCTGCCGTCCAGCAGGCCGGCGTAGAATCCGGCCAGGCTGCGGGCATTGCCATGACCATTGGCGGCCGGCTGTTGCATGCGTCGCCACTCGGGTTTGTTGGTGCTGGTCATGATCGACGGCGGGTTAGTGAATGCCCGGGTCGTCATGGCCGTTGGCTCACGCATGGTCACTTGCAGCAGGCGCTGGGCCGCGGCATCGCCGACATTGCCCTTGCCCCGCGCAATGTGGGCCACGCGATGGAACTCTTCGTCGGCCAGGCCCACATGGAAGTCCAGGCCCAACGGTTTGGCGACCCGCGCGACGATGGATTCACCCGGCCCGCGACCGTCGGCACGGCGCAGCAATTCGCCGATCAGCCAGCCATAGGTGATCGCCGCGTAACCGTGGCCTTCGCCCGGCGTCCACCACGGCGTTTCGGCGGCCAGGGCGTCGACCATGGTTTGCCAGTCGTAAAGGGCTTCGGGGGCCAACAACTCGCGCAATGCCGGTAGACCGGCCTGATGGCAGAGCAGTTGACGCAGGGTGACGGACGCTTTGCCGGCAGCGGCAAATTCAGGCCAGTAGCGCGCAACCGGGGCATCCAGTTGCAGCTTGCCTTCGGCCACCAGCTGCAGCGCGGTGACGGCGGTAAAGGTCTTGGTGCAGGAGAACAGGTTGGCGATGGTGTCGCTATGCCAGGCCTCGGCCCCGTCCTTGTCGGCAGTGCCGGCCCACAGATCGACAACGGTTTCGCCACCGACCTGGATGCACAACGCGGCGCCACGCTCCTGGGGATCGTCGAACAGCGCCGCGAACGCCTCTCGCACCGCTTCGAACTTAAGCTCGTAATGACCCTGAATCTGCACCCGCAACTCCCCGGATTAACGCTCTACAAAGTGGTCGGCATTGTTCCAGCCCTTGAGGGTTTTGGGAACAGGGTTGGGCCGGGCGGTCGCTCTGCCATCAACTTGAAATGCAGTGGTGATGCCAATGACGCCTTCGCGAGCAGGCTCGCTCCCACAGGAGAATGCATTCCAAAGTGAGAGCGAGCCTGCTCGCGAAGAACGATGACACGGTTTCAGCGATTAATGGCCTTTGCCGGAGTGCCCACCCGCGCCTTTCCCCGGCCCCTTGCCGGCCTCGGCCTTGCGGCCGCCCTCGGCGTCGTGGCTGGCTTTGTCGGCGGCGGTTGCAGCCTTCTCGGCCTCTTTGCCCAGTTGCTCGACTGTCGCCAGGTTGCTCTTGCGAACACTGTCGACAAAACCCTGGAACGGTAGATCAGTGATGCCCACCAACCCGAAGTGACCGTTTTCACCGTCAAGCAGGCGTCCGGTTACAGGTTGATCGAGGTACTGGAACCAATGCACGCCGACAATCGACGGCTCGCTCAATGCCTGCTTGAGGAAGTTGGTGTACGCCGGACCGCGGTCTTCCTCCTTCGCCAACGGCGTAACGCCGCCCCAGAACGGGCCACGATCGGCCGAACCGAAATTGAACTCGGTGATCAGCACCGGTTTGTCGAGACTGCGCAGCTTGGCGAAGTCGTAACCATCCTGGGGTTGCAGGGTGTACATGTTGAAACTCAACACGTCGCAGTACTGGGCGCAGGACTCCAGGGCTTGCGGTGTGCTGATCGCGAAGCGGCCGCCGAGCAGCAACTGGTTCGGCGCGTGCCACTTGAGTGAGTCGGAGATGGTCTTGAAGTAAGTGTCGGCAAAGACCTTCTGGAAGTATTTGAAGTCGGCTTCGATTTCCGGGTGCTCGGCGCTCGGGAGCGGCGGTACGAACCCCGGATCCTCCATCAGTTCCCAGGCTGGCAGCTCAATGCCCCAGGCCTTCGACAGGCCCGCCTGATTGCGGTACTTGTCACGCAGTTGCTTGAGGAATGCGCGCTTGGCCGGCACGTCGGTGGTCATTTTCAAGGTGCCGTAGGCCAAGGCATAACGGGCTTTCGGGTCATCGCCGGGACCGGCCCAGGCCAGTTCGTTATCGGCGTAGTAACCGATCAGCCAAGGATCGTCACGATGGTCGCGGGCAGCAATCGCCACTGCACGCTCGGTGGCCATGGCGAAACGCGGGTCGAACGGATCGGGCATGCCCCCCCACCAGTCGGTGCCGGTGCTGATGCTGGCGTAGTCGCCAACGATCGACAGCGGCATGGTGTAGGGCACACGATCAGCGTCGCCCAGTGCGGGTGCGCTCCAGTTGCCGATGGTGTTGAAGCCCCAGGCCTGCAAGCGATCAAGGGTGTGACTGGCCCAGCGCTGCTCGTCGAACGCGGCTTTGCAGGGTTCTACAGGTGTTGGCGTTGCTGCTTTTGCCTCAGTTTTGGCCGCTTCGGCGACACCGGATTCGGCAGCCGCAGGCACGACCGGTTGCTCGGCAGCTTTTTCCGCCGTTGCTTCAACCGCATCGGCCTTGGCGGCGGCCGCTACGCCGGCCTTACTGTCGCTGCTCGAGTCACAAGGGTTGCCATGAAGGCGCTGCAAGTTGGCGCCGTAGAAATCGTACCAGCGACCTGCACTGTACCCACGACCCTGATCGGCGCCGTTGCCGCCACGGTTGTCGCCTTCGCCATAGTGGCTGGCGAGTGCGTCATCTGCTTTGGGCAGGGATTCGAACATCCATTCGCGACCGGCAACGTAGGTCTGGTTGACATCCGGAGCCACGGTATTGACCCCCAGGGAATAAAACGGGTGCCCCTCGGGCGTCACCAGATACCAGCGACCGTCACGTTTTTCGGTTCGGAAAAAACCGCTGGCCTTGAACGACGGGCCTTTGGCTAACCCACCGAACTTATCCAGAGAAGACTTCTGACGCTCGGCCAGCCAGGTTTTCAGTTGCTGCTGCTCCTTGCTGGCGGCGCTTTTCAGCTGTTCGTCGCTGCTGACTTTTTCCGGCCATCTGGCCCGGGTCGACTGGCCGTAAGCATCCACCAAACCGCCATAAACGGCCTGGGTGACCGACTCGCCGTCCTGCACACCAAAGCGTTCCAGCAGGATGCTTTGCGCGGCTTTGGGCTGGTCCATCGACAGGCTCACCGACACCACCTGGCTGCGATCCAGCTCACCGGCGCTGCTGGCCAGCAACACTCGCTGCCCCTCAACGGTCATCGGCATCGGCGGGCCAGCCTTCATGCCCAGGCTCAGCGGTGATGTCGCTTGCAAAGGCACCAACAGGGTTTGCGCAGGCCCCGCCGGCAGATCGACGCGACTGACCAGTGTCTTGCCGTCGTTGCTCTGGATGGTCACGTACAGGGTCAAGGCCCAGTCCATCGCGCTCTGGATCCGCAGGCTCATGACGCCCGACTGCGACCAGTCCCAGGCGCCGGTTTGCGGGGTCAGGCGCAACGTCGGGCGGGCGACCGGGTTGAACGTCACCCGGCGCAGCACTTCGCCTTCGGGGGTTTGCTCGGCGTTGGATTGCGGCAGGCTGGCGTCCTGAGTCGCCACCTGGACCACGTCGGCGGGGCGCACGAAGTTGAACAGCGTCTGCTGGCCGGCGGGGGCGGCCAACAGCGGCGTTGCGAACATCAGGGCAAAAACAGCAGGCAACGAACGGCAAATCATGAGAACGAAATTCTCCCTAACGACCTTCAATGGGCCAGTGGAAAAGCGATGGCAGAGAGATAGACAACGCGGCGGGCAAAACTGCCCACCGGTGCTTCAGGAAATTTCTCGACGGAACGGCGGCAACGCATTGAGGATGGCTTTGCCATAGCGCTGGGTCACCAGGCGCCGGTCGAGCAAGGTGATAGTGCCGCGGTCTTCTTCGGTGCGCAGCAAGCGACCGCAGGCCTGGACCAGCTTCAGCGAGGCATCCGGCACGGAGATTTCCATGAACGGATTGCCGCCCCGGGCTTCGATCCACTCGGCCAGCGCTGCTTCGACCGGATCATCGGGTACCGAGAATGGAATCTTGGCAATGACCACGTGCTCGCAATAGGCACCGGGCAAGTCGACCCCTTCGGCGAAGCTCGCCAGGCCGAACAACACGCTGGAATCCCCACCATCGACCCGCGCCTTGTGCTTGTTGAGGGTTTCCTGTTTCGACAGGTTGCCCTGGATGAACACTTGCTTGCGCCAGTCGCGGTCGAGGCCGTCGAACACGTCCTGCATCTGTTTACGCGAGGAAAACAGCACCAGCGTGCCCCGCGAGCCTTCGACCAATTCAGGCAGGTCACGAATGATCGCGGCGGTATGCGCCGCTGCATCACGGGGATCGGCGTTCAGGTTCGGCACCCGTAGCACACCGGCGTCAGCGTGATGGAAGGGGCTTGGCACCACGGCCGTCACGGCTTTTTTCGGCAGGCCGGCGCGCATGCGGAAGCGGTCGAAGGTGCCGAGGGCCGTCAGGGTCGCCGACGTCACCAGGCAGCCATACGCCACGTTCCACAGGTTGCGGCGAAGCATTTCCGCCGCGAGGATGGGGCTTGCGTTGACCTCGATGTCGAACAGCGAACCGCTTTCGGCCAGGGTCAGCCAGCGGGCCATCGGCGGGTTGTCTTCCGGGTCCTCGACGGTGAAGGCAGTCCACAATTCCCAGTTGCCGGAAGAACGCGACAACAGACTACCGAATAGCGGATACCACTCCTCGGCCTGGTTGCTGGCGATGCCAATGTTGACCTCGCCATCCATGCCTTCTTTGAGCAACTCGGTCAGGCGGGTGAACAGATCGGTCAGCCGCGCGAAACCCTTCTTCAGTTCGATGCCCATTTCACGCATGTGCTCGGGGATCACCCCGCCGACGAATCGGTGACGCGGGCGCTCGCGGCCTTCGACGTCTTCGCCGGGCTTGAAGTCGGCGATCTGCTCGCAGGCGGTGAACATGAACTGCTGCTGGGTCTTGATCTCCCGCGCCAGCTCCGGCACCTGCTCGATCAACTTGCCCAGGTCCCCCGGCAGCGGGTGCTGGGCCAGAAGCTTGGTGAGGTTCTTGGCGGTGGTCTCCAGCCAGTCGGCGGTGGAGCGCAGGCGCGTGTAATGGGCGAAGTGGCCGATGGCCTTGTCCGGCAGGTGATGGCCTTCGTCGAACACGTAGATGGTGTCGCGCGGGTCCGGCAGCACGGCACCGCCGCCCAGGGCGAGGTCGGCCAGCACCATGTCGTGGTTGGTGACGATCACGTCGACCTTGCCCATGCCTTCGCGGGCCTTGTAGAAGGCGCACTGGCCGAAGTTCGGGCAATGACGGTTGGTGCACTGGCTGTGGTCGGTGGTCAGGCGCGCCCAGTCGGCGTCTTCCAGGGCGGTGGACCAACTGTCGCGGTCGCCGTCCCACTTATTGCCGGCGAGTTTCTCGATCATGCTGGTGAACAGCTTCTGGCTGGCCTCGTCGACCTCGATCTTGAAGCCTTCTTCTTCGAACAACTGAGCAGTGGCGGTCTGCGCGTGGCCTTCCTGGAGCAACATGTCGAGCTTGGACAGGCACATGTAGCGCCCGCGCCCCTTGGCCAGGGCGAAGCTGAAGTTCAGCCCGCTGTTGCGCATCAGGTCAGGCAAGTCCTTGTAGACGATCTGCTCCTGCAGGGCCACGGTGGCCGTGGCGATCACCAGGCGCTTGCCGGCGGCCTTCGCCGTGGGAATCGCCGCCAGGCTGTAGGCCACGGTCTTGCCGGTGCCGGTGCCGGCTTCCACCGCGACAATCGCGGGGTCGCCACTGCGCCGGCCTTCGTCGTCAGTGTCGATATCACCCAGGACCTTGGCGACTTCGGCGATCATCAGGCGTTGGCCATAACGCGGCTTGAGGCTCTTGGCTTCGAGAAAACGCGAGTAGGCGCCCTGGATCGTGGTTTTGAGTTCAGTGCTGATCATGGATTGTCGGGCGCAAAAACGCTGGATAAATTTTCAGTGGTTCGGTTTGGTCGCTATCATACCCCGCTAATGAATCCCGCGCAGAACGGAGTAACCCAATGACACCTTTTAGCCTCATTTATAGCCTGCATGTACTGGCCGCCCTGGTCTGGGTCGGCGGCATGTTTTTCGCCTGGATGGTCCTGCGCCCCGCCGCGGTGACGGCACTGGAAGGCCCTGCCCGGCTGAAGCTGTGGGTAGAAGTGTTTCAAGGATTTTTCCGCTGGGTCTGGGTGGCGGTGGTGCTGTTGCCGGTCAGCGGCGTGGGCATGCTGCACATGCACTTCGGTGGCTTTGAAACTGCGCCACGTTATGTGCAGGTGATGATGGGCTTGTATGTGGTGATGACCGCGCTGTTTATCCGGATTCAGGCGCTGATGCTGCCGGAGCTGCGCACTGCCGTGGCCGAGCAGGATTGGCCCGTTGGTGCAGCGGTGCTGGGGCGGATCCGCAAGTTGGTGGGGATCAATCTGTTGGTGGGATTGGCCTTGGTAGCGATTGCTGCGGCTCGGCCGATGTTCTGAATCTGCCGGGCGGTTGTGGCAGGGGGGGGGATTGCCCTCTCGCCACAGAGGGCCTGGTAAGTTTTACAAGCGCTGAACCGTCACCGAACCCGCAGCCCCTTCCGGCCCGGGCTGCCCGTCAGCCCCGGGTTTACCGCTCTTGCCGCCATCGGCCTTGTAGATCAGGCAACCCTTGGCCTTGCCACCCGCGCCCGGTTTGCCGCCAGGGCCGGCCAGGCCACCGGCACCGCCCGCCACCTGGACCTTGATCCGGTCCGCCGGGAAGTCGTGCGGCACTGCCAGCTCGACCAGCGCCCCCGGTGCTCCCGGCTGGCCATTGCTACCATCACTGCCATCGGCACCGCGCCCCGCCTGCCCCCAGGTGCAGCCCGGTTCCTGGCCGTTGGCCCCGTCAAGGCCAATGAACCCCGGTGCGCCCGCACCACCGCGAGCATCAACGTTCAATTGCGCTGCGTTCAGTGTCTTGATCTGCAAATCAAGGCTGCGTCCGGATCGAGCGGCCTTCTGGTAAGTCCCGGGTGAGCCACGGGAGGTGATCTGGCTGCCTTCGGACAAATCAGCGCGACGAACCTTCAGCGCCAGCGCCTGTTCCCCCGGCACGATGGCAATGCGCGCTTCACGCCCCAGATGCAATTCACCCACGGTGACTTCCGTGACGTTCGAAGGAATCAGCAAGGTGCCGTAATCGGCCACCACCAGGCGTTCCAGTTGCAGGGTGCTGGCGGTGTTGGGCAAGCGCATCAGCGAGTTGGTTTCGACACTCACCACCTGTGCGCTGGCCAATGGGCTGATGAGTGCGACGAGCAGACAGAGTTTACGCATGGGAAGCCTTCGAAGCGCTGGGAGCTGGAATGGTTTGCAGGTGGAATACGCCGAAAATGACGATCTTCAGGCGGTCAAGCCAGGGATGGGCGCGACCTCGAAGGCTGCGATAGCACAGCAACGCTTCCAGAAGATGGATGAACCCCAACAGGCCGCCGGCCAGGTTGACCAACGGGTGCAGCGGAAAGACAAACGGTGTGAGCAGATTGACCAGCACTACCGCCCAGAACAGCAAGGTCAGTAACCGCCCCAGTCCCCATATGACGTTCATACGCGCCCCCGATGAGAATTATTGTTTGCGCGCACAGTAACGGCTTCCACGCGGGATAAGCCAGAGGGCAACGGAAAAATCTTCATGAAGGCCGCCAAACGGCCGTCGTAGCGATCATACCCGTCGCCCGACGGCTCTATCTCTTGGCTCAGCGGTTTATATGCAGTTCCACGCGACGGTTTTTCGCACGACCTTCTTCGGTTTCGTTGCTGGCAATCGGTTGGCTCTCACCCCGGCCTTCGCTGGTGACTTTGTTCGGCGCCACGCCCTGGCTCAACAGGTATTCCGCCACGCTGCTGGCACGCCGCTCCGACAAGGCCTGGTTATAGGCATCCGAACCGACGCTGTCGGTATGGCCGACCACCTTGATGCTGACCACATCGGCATCCTCGAACTTGCTCATCAACGCATCCAGTTGACTCTTCGCTGTCGGGGTCAGCTCGGATTGATTGAAGACAAACAGTACATCGCTCAGAGTAATGACTTCGGATTGCGCAGGCTCGACCTGGACGCTGTCCGGGTATTGCGGCACCGGGCAGCCCCGATGGTCGACCGGGGTATTGGCAGGGGTATCAGCGCAACGGTCGCGTCGGTCGAAAACGCCGTCTCCATCTTCGTCGCCATCCTGGGCATAGCAGATCAAGCCGCCGGACAAGATACCCAGCGCTGCCCCGCCCGCGGCCCAGGCACCGCTCTCGATTGCGCCCAGACCACCACCGACCAGGCCGCCGATGAGGCTGCAAATTGGCCAGGTGCGTTGATTGAGGGGGGCAGTGCCATCGCTGTGGGTCGCGCAGCCGGTCAAGAGGCTGCCAAGTAGCAGAACCGGCAAGACGGTCCTTGTGAGAACGATCATATTGAAAGCTCCTGTGTCCGGCCAATACCGGTTACACAGGAGTAAAGACCCGCATCCGCGACTGCACAAGGCGCGGATGCGAGGGGGACTTAACGCTGGATTTTGATTTCGGTACGACGGTTCTGTGCACGACCGTCAGCGGTTTTGTTGTCAGCAACCGGCTGGCTTTCACCGGCACCGACAACCGACACGAAGTTGCTGCGAGGTACGCCTTGCTCGATGAGGTATTCAACCACCGAGTGGGCGCGTTTTTCCGACAGTTTCTGGTTGTAGGTGTCACTGCCCACGCTGTCGGTATGGCCGGTCACGGTCAGTTGAGCGGTAGGGGCTTCGGCTTTCAGGCGAGTGGCAATCTTGTCGAGTACCTGTTTGTCGGACGAGGTAAGCGTGGCTTTGTCAAACTGGAAGTGAACATCGCGGATGACGATGGTTTCTTCCTGAACCACAACCGCTTCTTCGACCACAGGCGCTGGTGGTGGGCAACCGTTGGCATCGACCTGAACGCCTTTTGGCGTGCCTGGGCACTTGTCGCGACTATCCGGTACGCCATCGCCGTCTTCATCGCCATCACCGTGCACCCAGCAATAAGCCGCTGCCGTACCGCCGACGAGCAGAGCACCATACCCTGCCCATGCCGAGCTTTCGGTCGCACCGATGCCCGCCCCCACGACACCACCAACTGCCGCACAGGTCGGCCAGTCGGTTTTCTGCAAACCTGCGCAACCAGTCAAGACACTGGTTAGCAGAACCAAGGGTAATGCTGTCCGAACTATGCTCATCTAGTTTTCTCCTGAGGGATCGGCTTAGAACCGATTCAGGTAGTAAAGACCCGAGTTTTAAACTCCGCCAGCAATAGGCCATGCTGTTTATTCGCGTATTAACGGCAGGTTGGCGCTTTTGTCGCCAGGGTGCTCTAGGCCCGAACGTTAGGGCAGGCTAGTCTTGGCAGATCTGATTGAGGATCTTCGATGACTGCAGGTATTTCTTCACGCACGCCACAACAGGCACTGGCCGCGTTACTTGACCGATATGCCCCCGCACGCCTGTTGTTGATCGGCGCCAGCGAATTCCCGGCACTGGAGGCTTTCAAACTCGCTCACCCGGACAGCTGTGTCGCTTCCGCGGCCCCCGGGCCACTGCCGGCCGAGCTGGCGGCCCGCCGTTTCGACCTGGCCCTGGTAGTCGATTGCCTGGAGCATTTGCCCAAGCGCGACGGCCTGAACCTGCTGGGCGGCATCCGCAACCTCAACGCCAGCCGCATCGCAGTACTGGCGGACCTGCCGGCCTGTGGCTGGCAGGAAACGGACTTTTTCTCCCTGGCCCTGCAAGCCAGCGAACGCTTCCAACGGGACGAACAGGTGCTGACCCTGTTCACCTACGATCTGCTTGAATACAAACAAGTCCCCGACTGGCTCAACTCGCGCTTCTGGGCCAATCCGGAAAACTTCGGGAAATACTGGTGGTAATGCAATGAGTACATCCATTTGCCCATGCGGCAGCGGCACCCTGCTCGACGCCTGCTGCGGTCACTATCATGCCGGACACCCGGCACCGTGCGCAGAAGCATTGATGCGCTCGCGCTACAGCGCCTATGTGCTGGGGTTGGTCGACTATCTGGTAGCCACCACCCTGCCCGCCCAACAGGCCGGCCTGGACCGTCAATCGATCAGCGACTGGAGTGCGCAAAGCACATGGCTGGGCCTTGAGGTCGAAAGCTCCGAAGTGCTGGGCGGCCAGCCTGAACACGCGTTCGTGACCTTCACCGCGCGCTGGCACGACAGTAATGGCGAGCACAGTCATCGAGAGCGCTCATCGTTCGTACAGAACACCGGGCGCTGGTATTTCATCGACCCCACCGTGCAACTCAAACTCGGGCGCAATGACCCCTGCCCGTGCACGAGTGGGCAGAAGTTCAAGAAGTGTTGTGCGGGGTATTTCAGCAGCTAGGACAAGCAATGACTGTCCACCGCGCAAGTGCGGCCGAAGGCTGCGATCTTTTGGGTCTAGACTGGGCTCAAGGGAGAAACACCACGATGATCATCCGCCGCGGCGCACGCTGTCTGCTTACGCTGTTCCTGACACTGGGACTCGGCGGCTGTGCATCGTGGTTCGCCGACGACTTGCCGGACCCCGAGGTCCATCTGGTGAAGATCGAGGTGGTCAGCGCCAAAATGCTGGAACAGAAATTCCTCCTGCATTTTCGCATCGACAACCCCAACGACAGCGACCTGACGGTGCGCAGCCTGGAGTACCGCGTTCATCTGGGTGACATACTGCTGGCCGATGGCGAGTACGAACACTGGTTCACCATCAGCCCCAGGCACAGCGCTTACTTCAAGGTGCCGATCCGCACCAACCTGTGGTCCAAGGTCCGTGAAATGGCCAAACTGCTGAAAAAATCCGATCAGCCCATTCCCTATCGTCTGGAAGGTGAACTGGAAACCGGTATATTCATCGCCCACTACGTGCACCTGGCGCGCAATGGCGTGATAATCGCCGCCGATTTAATTCCGGAGCAACACCGATGACCCAGCAACCCCATGTCCACGGCCCTGACTGCAACCACGATCATGATCATGATCATGACCATCACCACCATGATCACGACCACGGCCATGTCCACGGTCCGAACTGCGGCCACGCTCACCAGGAACCGGTGCGCAACGCATTGAAAGACGTCGGCCGCAACGATCCGTGCCCATGCGGCAACGGCAAGAAATTCAAGAAGTGCCACGGCGCTTGATGCTTCTGGCGAAGACTTGCTTCGCCTGTTGAATCGCCATCCTCTCCTGTGGGAGCGAGCTTGCTCCTACAGGTGCTTAGTCGGCTGACAGAATCTGTGCACTGCTGACCACCGTCGCATACTCACCGTGCAAATTCCCCAGCGACATCCCATGCACCTCTTCGGCGCTATGGGCATGGCCGAAGAAATCAGCCTTGTCGAAGGTAAAGCACGCATCCTCGGCCACCCAAGTATCAAACCCCAGGTTGCCCGCGGTACGCGCCGTGGACTCCACCGAGTTGTGGGTTGCGACACCGACGATGATCAACTGCCCGATCCCCGCCTCGCGCAACTGCGCCTCCAGCCCGGTCGAACAGAACGCATCCGGCACCTGCTTCTGGATCAAGCGTTCACCGGCCATTGGCTCAAACCGTTGCTGAAACTCCACCCCCGACTGCAGTGGCCAGAATACCGAGTCCTCCGAGCGGGACAGGTGTTGCACATGGATCACCGGCCGGGCGGTACGCCGCCAATGGCCGAGCATTTCCAGCATGCGCGCTTCGGCCTCCGGATTATTCCTGCGACCGAGCCTTGGATGCAGGATGCCTTTTTGTTGATCGATGATGATCAGTGCCGCGTTTGCCTTGAGCTCCATGCCGACTGTCTTCCTGGATTGTTGAGCGTGTCGCACTTCAATATCACCAGTTACGGCTGGCAAGCCACTGTTGAGGCTGCGATCTTTGACAAATCCTGAAATAACCTCTTACCCCGCTTGCGCGGCCATCGCCTGCTCACTAACGTAGCGCCTTTATTGCGCCACCACCCCCGCAGGAGCTTTGCCATGGCCTCGCCAGCCCTTACTCATTTTCTACCCCGGTTCGGCGTTGCCGCTGCAGTGGCCGGTGTGTTGAGCCTGACCGGTTGTCAGAACTTCAACGCCCAGGACACCCTCCCGCCAACCTCCGGCGTACAACCACTCAAAGGCCTGGCGCAGAGCGTTTCGGTGCGCCGCAATGCCATGGGCATGCCGCTGATCGAAAGCAACAGCTTCCACGACGCGCTGTTCACTCTCGGTTACGTGCATGCCAGCGACCGCATCACCCAGATGGTCACCCTGCGCCTGCTGGCCCAGGGCCGTTTGGCCGAGATGCACGGCGCCGACCTGCTGGATGCCGACCGCTACATGCGGGCGGTCAACCTGAAGAAAAGTGCTGGCGAGCTGTACAAGGCTTCTTCGCCGCGCCTCAAGCGTTTCTTCGAAGTCTATGCGCGCGGGGTCAACGCCTACCTGTTCCGCTACCGCGACAAACTGCCGGCGGATCTGGCGGCCACCGGCTACAAGCCTGAATACTGGCAGCCGGAGGATTCGGCGCTGATTTTCTGCCTGCTGAACTTCAGCCAGTCGACCAACCTGCCGGAAGAAGTTTCCTCGCTGGTACTGGCCCAGACCGTCACCACCGACAAACTGGCGTGGCTGACGCCGTCGGCTCCCGACGAAAAACTGCCGGTCGCCGAAAGCGAAAAACTGCAAGGCCTCAAGCTCAACGGGCAAGTACCGGGGCTGGCTGAACTCAGCAAAGCCACCGGACAACTATCGGACCTCAACCTGCTGGGCGCCACCTCGTCGAACAACTGGGCCATCGCCGCGCAACGCAGTCGCAGCGGCAAGAGCCTGCTGGCCAGTGACACTCACGGCCCGCTGGGCGTGCCTTCGCTGTTCAGTTACGTGCAGATTCGCGCGCCGAAGTATCAGGCGTCCGGCGTGACCATCGCGGGGCTGCCGATGGTGCTTGGCGGTTTCAACGGTAAAGTGGCGTGGAGCATGACGTCCGTGATGGGCGACAACCAGGACCTGTTCCTGGAGAAAATCAAGCGCCAGGGCAACGGGCTTACCTACGAAAACGCCGGGAAATGGCAGCCGGCGATCATGCGCAACGAAACCTATTTCGTCAAAGGCCAGCGGTCGATTCGCGAAGCGGTGTACGAAACCCGCCATGGCCCGCTGCTCAACAGCGCCCAGGGCACCACGCTGGCCAATGGTTTCGGCCTGGCCTTGCAGACGCCGAACTTCACCGACGACAGAACCCTGGACGCGTTCTTCGACCTGTCCCGCGCCCAGAGTGTCGAGAAAGCCTCGGATGCCAGCCGCGAAATCCGCGCCATTGCGCTGAACCTGGTGTTCGCCGACGCCAGTCACATCGGCTGGCAAGTCACTGGCCGTTACCCGAACCGCCGCGAAGGCGAAGGCCTGCTGCCTTCGCCGGGCTGGGAAGGACGATACGATTGGGACGGTTATGCCGACCCGATGCTGCACCCGTACGACCAGGACCCGGCCCAGGGCTGGCTCGGCACCGCCAATCAGCGAGTCATTCCCCATGGCTACGGCATGCAGTTGTCCAATTCCTGGGCCGCTCCGGAGCGCGGCGAGCGCCTGGCCGAACTGGCCGGCGCCGGCAAGCACGACAGCCGCAGCCTGATCGCCATGCAATACGACCAGACCACTACCTTCGCTGCCAAGCTGAAGAAAGTGTTCGAAGCGCCGGGCATGGCCCAGCCACTCAAACAAGCCATGGACGCCTTGCCGCCGGCCGATCGCACCAAGGCACATGAAGCCTACAGCCGCTTGATGGCGTTCGATGGCAAGCTCAGCCCGAGCTCCACCGATGCGGCGATCTACGAATTGTTCCTGCAGGAAAGCACGCGGCAGATCTTCCTCGACGAACTGGGCCCGGAAACCAGCTCGGCGTGGAAAGCCTTTGTCGCCGACGGCAAGTTGTCCTTCGCGGCCCAGGCCGATCACTTGCTCGGGCGTGAGGACAGCCCGTTCTGGGATGACGTGCGCACCGCGCAGAAAGAAGACAAGCCGGCGATCCTCGCTCGCAGCCTCGCCGCCGCGATCAGCACAGGCGACAGCCAGTTGGGCGGCGATCACAGAGCCTGGCAGTGGGGCAAACTGCATCGCTATGAATGGAAAAACAGCAGCGGCCAGACCGTACGCGGACCGCTGCCGGCCGGTGGCGATCACACCACGCTCAACACCGCCGCCTTCGCCTGGGGGCAGGACTTCAACACCACGCTAGCGCCAGCCATGCGCTTTATCGTCGACTTCGGCCAGTCCGAACCGCTGATGGCGCAGAACGGCACCGGTCAGTCCGGCAACCCGGCCAGCCCGAACTACCTCAACAGCATCGAGCCGTGGCTCAAGGGCCAGTACATGAGCCTGCCGATGCAGCCGCAGAACTTCGACAACGCCTACGGCAAGGCGCGGTTGACGCTGACCCCAGGAAAGTAACCGCGCCCTTTAGTTGTGCGAGCTTGCTCGCGATAGCGGTCTGACATTCACATTGAGGTTGAATGTCAGACCGCTATCGCCGTTGCGCTGACGCGAGGATGAGTCGTGTCACCCGGTGGAGAGCCTGGTGCCCCTGCTCAGTCAAACCGTTTTTTGTGGCGAGATGATTTGGTGCACCCATTTCCCTGCGCCCGTTTTCGTGCATAAATCTGTCTCCGGCCATTTCCAAGCACCTTTTAAAACGCTTGTTCGGCACTCTGGTTCGGAAATTGCTACTTTCAACAGGTCTTACGCTTTCCAGTAACAATAATTCTGCGCCACAAGCGCTCATATTGGTTTTTAGGGATTGAATAATGAAAAAAGCATTGCTGACCCTTTCTGCACTGGCGTTGTGCATGGCTGCCGGCTCCGCCATGGCGAAGGAGTACAAAGAACTGCGTTTCGGCGTTGACCCTTCCTACGCACCGTTCGAATCGAAAGCGGCCGATGGCAGCCTGGTAGGCTTTGACATTGATCTGGGCAACGCGATCTGCGCCGAGCTGAAGGTCAAGTGCAAATGGGTCGAAAGTGACTTCGACGGTATGATCCCGGGCCTGAAAGCCAATAAATTCGACGGTGTGATCTCGTCGATGACCGTTACCGAAGCCCGTGAAAAAGTCATCGACTTCTCCAGCGAACTGTTCTCCGGCCCAACCGCCTACGTGTCCAAGAAAGGTTCGGGTGTGACCGAAGACGTCGCCTCGCTCAAGGGCAAGACCGTCGGCTACGAACAAGGCACCATTCAGGAAGCCTATGCCAAAGCCGTTCTGGACAAGGCCGGCGTGAAAACCCAGGCCTACGCCAATCAGGACCAGGTCTACGCCGACTTGACTTCCGGTCGTCTCGACGCAGGGATTCAGGACATGTTGCAAGCCGAACTGGGCTTCCTGAAGTCGCCACAGGGTGCCGACTACGACGTCAGCAAGCCGGTCGACAACGCTTTGCTGCCAGCCAAAACGGCCATCGGCATTAAGAAAGGTAACACCGAGCTGAAAGCACTTTTGGATAAAGGTATCAAAGCGTTACACGATGATGGCACCTACGCCACCATTCAGAAGAAACACTTTGGCGATCTGAATCTGTACAGCGGCAAATAATGCCCGGCGCCCATCTTTCGATGGGCGCTTTTTTCATCCGATCAGGTTGCTGATTTATGTTCGAAAACCTATTAGAAAATCTGGGGCTCTCTGCCTTCAGCCTCAAGGGCTTCGGTCCGCTGCTGATGCAAGGCACCTGGATGACGATCAAGTTGTCGGCGTTGTCACTGTTGGTAGCCGTGTTGCTCGGGCTGATCGGCGCCAGTGCCAAGCTGTCAAAAGTCAAACTGATGCGCGTGCCTGCCCAACTCTACACCACACTCATTCGCGGCGTTCCGGACCTGGTCCTGATGCTGTTGATCTTCTACAGCCTGCAAACCTGGCTGACCTCTTTTACCGATTACATGGAATGGGAATACATCGAGATCAATCCGTTCAGTGCCGGGGTCATCACCCTGGGCTTCATCTATGGTGCGTATTTCACTGAAACCTTCCGTGGCGCGATTCTCGCCGTCCCACGGGGTCAGGTCGAAGCGGCCACCGCCTATGGCCTCAAGCGCGGCCAGCGTTTCTGGATCGTGGTGTTCCCGCAGATGATGCGTTATGCCCTGCCGGGTATCGGCAATAACTGGATGGTGATGCTCAAGGCCACGGCCCTGGTGTCGATCATCGGCCTCGCCGATCTGGTCAAGGCTGCCCAGGACGCCGGTAAAAGCACCTATCAGCTGTTTTACTTCCTGGTGCTTGCCGCGCTGATCTACCTGCTGATCACCAGCGCATCCAACTTCATTCTGCGCTGGCTCGAACGTCGTTACTCCGCCGGTACCCGGGAGGCCGTACGATGATCGAACTTCTGCAGGAATACTGGAAACCCTTCCTCTATAGCGACGGCAACAACATCACCGGCCTGGCCATGACGATGTGGCTGCTCAGCGCTTCGATCTTCTTCGGTTTTATCGTGTCGATCCCGCTGTCCATCGCCCGTGTATCGCCGCGCATCTACATCCGTTGGCCGGTGCAGTTCTATACCTACCTGTTCCGCGGCACGCCGCTCTATATCCAGTTGCTGATCTGCTACACGGGGATCTATAGCCTGGCCGCCATTCGGGCCCAGCCCGTACTGGACGCATTCTTTCGCGATGCGATGAACTGCACGATCCTGGCGTTCGCCCTGAACACCTGCGCCTACACCACGGAGATTTTCGCCGGGGCCATTCGCAGCATGAACCACGGCGAAGTCGAAGCGGCCAAGGCTTACGGCCTGACCGGCTGGAAGCTGTATGCCTACGTGATCATGCCGTCGGCCTTGCGTCGCTCGTTGCCGTACTACAGCAACGAAGTGATCCTGATGCTGCACTCGACCACCGTGGCCTTCACCGCGACCATCCCGGACATCCTGAAAGTCGCGCGGGACGCCAACTCGGCGACTTTCCTGACCTTCCAGTCGTTCGGCATCGCCGCGCTGATCTACCTGACCGTCACTTTTGCGCTGGTCGGCCTGTTCCGCCTTGCCGAACGCCGATGGCTGGCCTTCCTCGGGCCGACCCACTAGGACTCAACCAGTTTCAGGAAAAACAGATGCGCCACCAGAAACATGACCTGCTGGCCCCGCTGCCCGGGACCGCACGACAAATCCACAGTTTTCACTTCGGCCCCCAACCGGCCAACGGCAAGATCTACATCCAGGCCTCCCTGCACGCCGACGAAATGCCCGGCATGCTGGTGGCCTGGCACCTCAAGCAACGCCTGGCGGAACTGGAAGCCGCCGGTCGCCTGCGCAGCGAAATCGTGCTGGTGCCCATCGCCAACCCGGTGGGCCTGGAACAGGTACTGATGGATGTGCCGCTGGGTCGCTACGAACTGGAAAGCGGCCAGAACTTCAACCGCTGGTTCGTCGACCTCAGTGAGGAAGTCGGCAACGCGATCGAAGGCAAGCTCAGTGACGATCCGCAGCACAACCTGCAACTGATCCGCAGCAACCTGCGCGATGCGCTGGCCCGGCAGACCGCCGGCACCCAATTGCAATCCCAGCGCCTGACCCTGCAACGACTGGCCTGCGACGCCGACATGGTGCTCGACCTGCATTGCGATTTCGAAGCGGTCGCTCACCTCTACACCACGCCGGATGCCTGGCCGCGGGTCGAGCCGCTGGCCCGCTACATCGGCGCCCAAGCCAGCCTGCTGGCAACCGATTCCGGTGGTCAGTCGTTCGACGAATGCTTCACCCTGCTCTGGTGGCAGTTGAAGGAACGCTTCGGCGAGCACTTCGACATTCCGCCGGGCAGCTTTTCAGTGACCGTCGAACTGCGCGGCCAGGGCGACGTCAATCACCCGTTGGCCAACCGCGACTGCCAGGCACTGATCGACTACCTGATCCATTTCGGCGCGATCGCCGGCGAACCCGCGCCCCTGCCCGACCTGCCCTATCCGGCGACACCGCTGGCCGGTGTAGAACCGGTGGCCACGCCCGTCGGCGGCCTGCTGGTGTTCAGCGCGCTACCGGGCCAGTACCTGGAAGCCGGGCAACTGATCGCCGAGATCATTGATCCGGTCAACGATCTGGTCACTCCCGTTCATTGCGCCACAGCCGGGCTGATGTATGCCCGTTCGCTGCGCCGCATGGCCACTGCCGGCATGGTGATCGCCCACGTCGCGGGCACCGAAGCCTATCGCAGCGGCTATCTACTTTCGCCTTGAGGATGCACGCCCCATGTACAAACTGACCATCGAAGGCCTGCATAAAAGCTACGGCGACCATGAAGTCCTCAAAGGTGTTTCGCTCAAGGCCAAGACCGGCGACGTCATCAGCCTGATCGGCGCCAGCGGCTCGGGTAAAAGTACCTTTCTGCGCTGCATCAACTTCCTGGAACAACCCAATGACGGCGCCATGAGCCTCGACGGGCAGAACATCCGCATGATCAAGGATCGCCACGGCATGCACGTGGCCGACGCCGATGAGCTGCAGCGGATTCGCACCCGCCTGGCCATGGTGTTCCAGCATTTCAACCTGTGGAGCCACATGACGGTGCTGGAAAACATCACCATGGCGCCGCGCCGGGTGCTGGGCTGCGACAGGAAAGAAGCCGAGGATCGCGCCCGGCGCTACCTCGACAAGGTGGGGCTGGCTTCCCGTGTGGCTGACCAATACCCGGCCTTCCTGTCCGGCGGTCAGCAACAACGGGTAGCGATTGCCCGCGCACTGGCCATGGAGCCCGAGGTCATGTTGTTCGACGAGCCGACTTCGGCGCTGGACCCGGAACTGGTAGGTGAAGTGCTCAAGGTGATCCAGGGCCTGGCCGAAGAAGGCCGGACCATGATCATGGTGACCCACGAAATGAGCTTCGCCCGCAAAGTGTCGAGCCAGGTGTTGTTTCTGCACCAGGGCCTGGTGGAGGAAGAAGGCGCGCCGGAAGACGTGCTGGGCAATCCGAAAAGCGAGCGGTTGAAGCAGTTCCTGAGTGGCAACCTGAAGTAACGACTACAGCAAAACCTGTGGGAGCGAGCCTGCTCGCGATAGCGCCGGTACAGCCAGCATTGAAGTTGACTGATCGACCGCTATCGCGAGCAGGCTCGCTCCCACATTTTTTTGATCTGTAATAACTGAGAATCAGGCGACAGGCGCAGGCGGCGGCTCATCCGGCAGCGTAGGTTCACCCGGTTCGTTAGGCTGCTCATTCGGGGTATCAGGATCAGGCTGGCCGGGAATACCCCCTGCCATGCTGACGGGCGGGTGCGCCAACAAGGACCAGGCCAGAACGCCAACCTGATTGGGTTCAAGCCTTGCCAGTTCGGCACTGATTCGCGGATCGATCTTCATTCGGCACTCCTGAGCGATGGCCCGACCCGCCTTGCGCGGATCGGAACAGTACACCCCATAGAGTGTACGCCCGCTCAGGAATTCCCGACATTTGTCAGACGGTTGACTCAGGTGCGCGGCAGGGTCACGCCACGCTGGCCCTGATACTTGCCGCCACGGTCCTTGTAGGACACTTCACACTCTTCGTCAGACTCAAGGAACAGCATCTGCGCCACGCCTTCGTTCGCGTAGATTTTCGCCGGCAGATTGGTGGTGTTGGAGAACTCCAGGGTCACATGGCCTTCCCACTCAGGCTCGAGCGGCGTGACGTTGACGATGATGCCGCAGCGCGCGTAGGTGCTTTTACCCAGGCAAATGGTCAAAACGTTGCGCGGAATGCGGAAATATTCGACGGTGCTGGCCAGGGCGAACGAGTTGGGCGGAATGATGCACACGTCGCTATGGATATCGACGAAGCTGCCGGCGTCGAAGTTCTTCGGGTCGACGATGGCCGAATTGATGTTGGTGAACACCTTGAAATGATTGGTGCAACGCACATCGTAGCCGTAGCTCGACACGCCGTAGGAGATCACACGGCTATCGTCGCTGCCGCGCATCTGGCGCTCGACGAAAGGCTCGATCATGCCGTGTTCCTGCGCCATGCGGCGAATCCACTTGTCCGATTTGATGCTCATGGCGGGTGTCCTGAATAGCGAGGTCGAAAAATTCTGTCCGGCATCTTACCGGGCGCGCCGCCGGGTTCAAAGTCCGCGGTGCAATTCTCGCCGAACAGGCAGGAATTACGGGCTCTGGCGACGAACCGTCACACCGCCGATCCTTAAAACAGAGAAACCTGTGCAAGAAGCATTGGCACGTCCCGGAAAAAGGGTTAAGGTGGCGTCACTGTGCTGCTTGTGTCACTGAGAATCTCTACACGATATGTTGAATTTCGATCCAACCATCTACAAGAATTTTTCCTGCTCTTTGCACTCAGTCTCGGCCAGGGTTCTTCCTGAGTCGCAGTTATCTTTGTTCAAGGAGTTACACCATGTCTAATCGCCAAACCGGTACCGTTAAGTGGTTCAACGATGAAAAAGGCTTCGGCTTCATCACTCCACAATCCGGTGACGACCTGTTCGTTCACTTCAAAGCTATCCAATCCGACGGCTTCAAAAGCCTGAAAGAAGGCCAACAGGTTTCTTTCATCGCTACCCGCGGTCAGAAAGGCATGCAAGCTGAAGAAGTTCAAGTTATCTAACTTGTACTTGCTTTAGTAAAAAGCCCCGCCCTCAACAGCGGGGCTTTTTTGTGCCTATGTGTTTTTCATAGGTAAAAAACATCGCAGCCTGCGGCAGCTCCTACAGGGTGAACATAACTCCCCTGTAGGAGCTGCCGCAGGCTGCGATCTTTTAGCGTCCTACCAGGTCACGCCAAACCCTGCGGTGTAGCGTGTCTTGTCCAGATCCGAATCGTCGGTGCCGCTGATGATGTCGCGCTCCGCCTTCAGGTTCAGCGAAGCCCAGTCAGTCACCTTGTAGCGCAACCCCATCTCGGCATCGAGTGCGTAGTCGGCTACATCCGACAGCGGTTTGCCAACCTCGCCATTGGTAAAGAACTCGACACGCTTGCCAACCAGATAGCGGTTGTAGTCCCACGTCATGGCCAGGGCGTAGAAATTTTCATTGCTGCCATCGGAAAATTCATAATCCGTGCGGTTGACCAGCGAGCCCAGGGAGAATGCTCCGAGTTCGTTATCCCAGAACTGATAGCCGGGACCGGTACCGACCGTGCGCTGCCGGGAAAGATCCTCGACCTTGTCGCGCTTGTAGACCAGACGTCCCTGCCAGAACCATTGCTCGGTCAGGAATCGGTCGATGGAGTACTCGGCCCGCCAGTTGTCCGTGGTCACCACGTCGTCCTGGAACTCACGGTTGTATTCACCTTCAGCGGTGTGCCGCCAGCGACCGTGTCGCGCACTGGTCTTGAAATCGATGTCGTAGTCATCGGTGTCGTTTTCCGCCCGTTGATAATCCAGCGCGACATCGACGTTGCCTTTCCACACCAGATCCTCGACCACCGGTTTTGGCTTGAGAATCTGCTGAATGCTTGCCAGTTCGACCGTCTTTGGTGTATCGCCGTTGGCCAGCGTGACCTTGCCGGCGTCCGCCGCTATCAGCGACTTGGCCTTCTCGCCAGTGTAGGCATCCTGCTTGACCAGCAACTCCTGATCGCTGTCCAGGGTCTTGACCTGTTTCCAGTCGATCGTCACCGCACCGGCGTACTCGGTCTGGATCAGCAGCTTGCCGCCATCGAACAGCGTGATCTTGCCGCTCAGCTTGTCACCGTTCTTCAACCACACGGTATCGGCGAGCAAGGGAGAGGATGCGCCAAGGACGGCGAGACACAGCAGGGATCTGGACAACATAAACAAAATACAGGCTCAGGCTTGCGAGAAAAGTCGGCATTATCCGTAGGAACAAGGCTATGACAAGGACTGACCCGACTATTTCTGTTGAGTTCATTTCTCAACTTCCTGCGCAGGAATTACTCTACAGAGGGTAAAGCAATCTCCCCGAGGACTGACGGACGTGACCGATCCAACCGAAGACCCCGAGAGTGCAGCGCAAATCCGACGCACGGCGCTGTATCTGACACTGGCCCAAGTACCCAAGGGCAAAGTCGTCAGCTATGGCCAACTGGCCGAGCTTGCAGGACTGGGTCGCGCCGCCCGCTGGGTCGGTCGCACCCTCAGTCAACTGCCCGGCGACAGCAAGCTGCCCTGGCACCGTGTTCTCGGTGCAAACGGGCGTATCAGCCTGCCAGCGGGCAGTCCTTCGGGTGATGAGCAGCGCGCACGATTACGCATGGAGGGCATCAGTATCCAGAACAATCGTGTTGATATTCAGCGCCATGGCTGGCGTCCGGTAGAGCACAGCGGTTAGAGTGCGCGCTTTGTTTCCGTATTTCTTGAGGCAGACTCCAGCCCATGCCCCGTAAAACCTGGCGCGCCGCGCTCGCCGCTTATGCCAGCCCCTCGACACTCGTGCTGTTGCTGCTTGGTTTCGCCGCCGGCTTGCCCTACATGCTGGTGTTTTCGACACTTTCAGTCTGGCTGCGTGAAGCTGGCGTGGCGCGTGAAACCATTGGCTATGCAAGCCTGATCGGCCTGGCGTATGCCTTCAAATGGGTCTGGTCACCCCTGCTCGACCAATGGCGACTGCCATTGCTCGGCAAACTCGGTCGACGACGATCCTGGCTCGTGCTGTCTCAGGCACTGGTCATCCTCGGCCTGATCGGGATGGGTTTCTGCGACCCGCAAAAGCATTTGTCGTGGCTGATCGCCATTGCCGTCGTCGTCGCTTTCGCATCAGCGACCCAGGACATCGCGGTCGACGCCTACCGCCTGGAAATCGCCGAAGACAACCGCCAGGCCGCACTCGCCGCCAGCTACATGTCCGGTTACCGGGTCGCTGCGCTGCTGGCTACCGCAGGCGCGCTCTACTTCGCCGAAGGCTTTGGCTCCACCGGCTTCAACTACAAGCACTCGGCCTGGGCCGGCACTTACATCCTGTTCGGTGCCCTGATGGTTCCGGCACTGCTGACCAGCCTGTTCATGCGCGAACCGCCGGTGCCATTGCGCACACAACTGCAGGCCGGTCGTTACAGCTTCGCGCATCAATTGGCATCGGTCTTTGTGCTGATCGTGCTGCTGGTTTCGGTGCCAGCCATGTTCACCCAGCTTTACAACACCGACTTCGCCAGCGTGTTGTTCCAGGGCGTGAGCCTGCTCGACCTGTTGCTGGAGGACCGCGCCTTCCTGCGCGCAATCCTCTACACCACCCTCACCGCCCTGTGCCTCTCGGCCATGGGCCGTCGTGGCCTGGCGCCCGTGTTGACACCGGTCAACGACTTCATCCTGCGATACCGCTGGCAAGCGCTGCTGCTGCTCGGCTTGATCGCCACCTATCGGATGTCCGATACGGTCATGGGCGTGATGGCCAACGTGTTCTATATCGACCAGGGTTTCACCAAGGACCAGATCGCCAGCGTCAGTAAAATCTTCGGCCTGATCATGACCCTGGTCGGTGCCGGCATGGGCGGCCTGTTGATCGTGCGTTTCGGCATCCTGCCGATCCTGTTCATCGGCGGTGTCGCATCCGCGGCGACCAACATCCTGTTCCTGATGCTCGCCGACATGGGCCCCAACCTGAACATGCTGGTGCTGACCATCTCCCTGGACAACTTCAGCTCGGGCCTGGCGACCTCGGCGTTCGTCGCCTACCTGTCGAGCCTGACCAACCTCAAGTTCTCCGCCACCCAATACGCCCTGCTCAGCTCGATCATGCTGTTGCTGCCACGCCTGATCGGCGGCTACTCCGGGGTCATGGTGGAAAAATTCGGTTACCACAACTTCTTCCTGATCACCGCCCTGCTAGGCGTCCCGACCCTGCTGTTGATCGCCTTGCACTGGTTCCAGGAGAACCGCCGTGAAGGCCCGACACCGACGCCGGAACCGATGCAGACCCCGGTCGCCGAAGAGTCGTAGCCCCTTACGCAGGAAAAATCGCGGAGGGCCGAGTGAATCGCGCCCTCCTGCCACACCGCCGACCGCACGCCTGTACGCCAGCGGATCTCGCCCGTACAATGCTCCGTCATTTCTCGTCATCAGCAATCGATAACGGCCAACCATGCGCACCAGTCAATTTTTGCTCGCCACACAGAAAGAAACGCCTTCCGATGCGGTCGTGATCAGCCACCAGCTGATGCTGCGCGCCGGCATGATCCGCAAACTTGCCTCGGGCCTGTACACCTGGCTGCCGATGGGCTTGCGGGTAATGCGCAAGGTCGAAGCCGTCGTTCGTGAAGAAATGAACGCCGCCGGCTCTCTCGAAGTGTTGATGCCGAGCACTCAACCGGCTGAGCTGTGGCAGGAATCCGGGCGCTGGGAAGAGTACGGCCCTGAATTGCTGCGCTTCAAGGATCGCCATGGTCGCGACTTCTGCGCCGGTCCCACCCACGAAGAAGTCATCACCGATCTGATGCGTAACGAATTGAGCAGCTACAAGCAGCTGCCGATCAACCTGTACCAGATCCAGACCAAATTCCGTGACGAAATCCGCCCACGCTTCGGCTTGATGCGCGGTCGCGAATTCATCATGAAGGACGCCTACTCGTTCCACGCCGACCAGCCTTCGCTGCAGGTCACCTATGACCGCATGCACCAGGCCTACTGCAACGTGTTCACCCGTCTGGGCCTGAAGTTCCGCCCTGTAGAAGCCGACAACGGCTCCATTGGCGGTGCCGGCTCCCACGAATTCCACGTACTGGCCGAGTCCGGTGAAGACGACATCGTGTTCAGCAACGGTTCTGACTACGCGGCGAACATCGAGAAAGCCGAAGCCGTGCCTCGCGAAACTTCCCGCGCCGCACCGAGCGAAGAACTGCGTCTGGTCGACACTCCGAACGCCAAGACCATTGCGCAACTGGTCGAAGGCTTCAACCTGCCGATCGAGAAAACCATCAAGACCCTCGTGGTGCACGCAGAAGAGAAAGGCAAGCTGATTGCCCTGATCATCCGTGGCGACCATGAGCTGAACGAAATCAAGGCCGGCAACCAGCCAGGCGTTGCCAGCCCGCTGGTCATGGCTTCGGAAAGCGAACTGCGCGACGCCATTGGCGCCGGTGCCGGTTCCCTCGGCCCGTTGAACCTGCCGCTGCCGATCATCATCGACCGTTCGGTCGAGCTGATGAGCGACTTCGGCATCGGTGCCAACATCGATGACAAACACTACTTCGGCGTGAACTGGGAGCGCGACCTGCCTGTTCCGACCGTTGCCGACCTGCGCAACGTCGTGGCCGGCGACCCGAGCCCGGACGGCAAGGGCACCCTGGAGATCAAGCGCGGCATCGAAGTCGGGCACATCTTCCAGCTGGGCAACAAGTACAGCAAAGCGATGAAATGCGAAGTGCTGGGCGAGAACGGCAAGCCGGTCACCCTGGAAATGGGCTGCTACGGTATCGGCGTGTCCCGTGTGGTGGCGGCTGCCATCGAGCAGAACAACGACGAAAAAGGGATCATCTGGAGCGACACCCTCGCACCATTCCAGATTGCCCTGGTGCCGCTGCGCTACGAGACCGAGCAAGTTCGCGAAGCCACCGACAAGCTGTACGCGGAACTGACCGCTGCCGGCTTCGAAGTGCTGCTGGATGACCGCGACAAGAAAACCAGCCCGGGCATCAAGTTCGCAGACATGGAACTGATCGGCATTCCACACCGGATCGTGGTCAGCGACCGCGGCCTGGCCGAAGGCAACCTGGAATACAAGAGCCGTACCGAGGCCGAGGCACAAGCGCTGCCGGTCGCCGACGTGCTGTCCTTCCTTCAGGCCCGCATCCGCCGCTGATAGCAGATATAGAGACGTCATGTTCAAGCGAAACACCTTAGGCCTCGGTGGCGCCGCCTTGTGCGGCGCCCTGCTGGTCAGCGGCTGTGCCAATCACATGTCACAACGCAGCGAGCACGAGGAACGGGTCGAGCGCAAATTGCTCGATCACAGCCTGCAGATCGATGTCGGTGAGCCCAAGGTGCTTGAGCTTCCGCAACGGCGGGTGAAAATCCACGAGCAGAAGACTTTCGAAGTCACCGAGTACGAAGTCACGCGTCACTACGACCGCTACACGCCGTACCAACCCTGGCGGGAGATTTACGAAATCCCGCTGGGCGCGGTGGCCGTGGTGGCGGGTGTCGGTGCCAACGTGGTCAACGTATTCGCCCTCGGCAATCTGCCGGACAGCGTGACCAAGGACTGGCTGAGCTACGGTTTTGCCGGGCTCAACCCGTTCATGAACGTACAGTCCCACGGTCGCGCGCAGCAGAACCTGGCCGGTATTGATGAAGTCCAGCGCGACAAACGCACGGAATATTCAAGCCTGCCCTGGAGCGAGCGCCCGGTCGAGGTCAAGGCCGGCAAGGAAACGTTCGAACTGACCACCGACAAAAACGGCGTGTTGCGCCTGAACCTGTTGGACAACCCGTTCGCCGAACATGACATCAATCATCTGAGCCGGCTGCTGATCCGTGTCGAGGATGCCCAGGACGACGTACACACTGACTCCTCGCTAGCCGTCAGCAGCACCTTGCGCAGCAAGCTCTATGAGGCCCACGGACTGATTTATGACGATCTCGAAGGCGACGAAGTCAATCAGTGGGTCCACCGGGTCAAGCGCCTGTCGGAACTGGGTCTTGAAGAAGAAGCCAGCGAACTGGAACAGAGCCTGATCGAACTGACGCGCAATGATCCAGAATTGCAGGCCGAATTCCTCAAGTCACTGGCCCGCAATGGCGAGCGACTGGTGGCGAATCCGGGGCTGAACTAAACGCCAAAAAAGATCGCAGCCTGCGGCAGCTCCTACAACAGATCGCGTTCTTCTGTAGGAGCTGCCGCAGGCTGCGATCTTTTTTTTCAGAATTTACCGCTCAAACAACTCCATCTGCTCGAACCCGCCCCGCAAGTCCTCCAGCCGCACGCCGACACCCAACAACCGCACCGGTTTACCACCGCGATTGAAGGCCTGAGTCAGCATTAACTGATAACTGCCCAGATCCCGCCCTGCCCCGGCCTGCTCCAATGTCGTCTGGGTGAAGTCGTGAAACTTCACTTTGACGAATGGCTTGCCCGGACGATAGCTGCTGTCGATTCGCGCCATGCGACCCGCCAGGGTCTCCAGCAGTTCGGGCAACTTGTCCAGGCAACTCTTCAGGTCCGGCAGGTCAACGTCGTAGGTATTTTCAACACTGATCGACTGACGACGACTATCGTTGTGTACCACACGGTCATCGATCCCACGGGCCAGGCTCCAGAGTCGCTCGCCAAAGCTGCCGAATTCACGCACCAGCGCCAACTTGTCCCACTCGCGCAATTGCAGGCAATCGATGATCCCCAGCTTGCCGAGCTTGTCGGCGGTGACTTTGCCGACACCGTGCAACTTGTTCACGGGTAAACCGCTGACAAAGTCCTCGACCTGATCCGGGGTGATGACAAACAGGCCGTTGGGCTTTTTCCAGTCACTGGCGATCTTGGCCAGAAACTTGTTCGGCGCCACACCCGCCGACACGGTGATATGCAACTGGTTGGAAACCCGGCGCCGGATGTCCTGGGCGATTCGCGTCGCACTGCCTGCGAAATGCGCGCTGTCCGACACATCGAGGTACGCCTCATCAAGCGAGAGCGGCTCGATGATCTCGGTGTAATCGCGAAAAATCGTGTGGATTTCCCTGGACGCTTCTCTATAGGCATCCATGCGTGGCTTGACGATGGTCAGGTCCGGGCACAGCTTCAAGGCATGCCCGGAGGACATCGCCGAACGCACCCCGTACGCTCGCGCCTCATAATTGCAGGTGGCGATCACCCCGCGCCGGTCCGCCGACCCGCCCACCGCCAGTGGTTTACCGGCGAGGCGTGGGTCGTCGCGCATTTCGATGGCTGCATAGAAGCAGTCACAATCGACGTGGATGATCTTGCGTTGAGTCATAGCAAAGCCGTGTTCATGGCAAAGAAAAGGCGTCATGGCGTGCCGGATAAACAGTATCTCACCGACACCTGTATATAGCACCAGTAGTCTGAATGTTCTTTTCCATTCGTAGGAAGAGTCGATTGTGAATTTATTTTTTCAATCGAAAAATTACTTTCAATAGACGCGCAGGCCTTGTCCTGCCTGCCTCACAGACCTGTCGATCGCCCCTTTTGAATGCTAACCGATTGAACAGGAAGAGGTTTTATCGGAATTGGAGGTTGACACCCGAGCGCATCTCTATAGAATGAGCCACACAGACGCGGGATGGAGCAGTCTGGTAGCTCGTCGGGCTCATAACCCGAAGGTCGTCGGTTCAAATCCGGCTCCCGCAACCAAACATCAAGAAAGGCTACTCGAAAGAGTGGCCTTTTTTGTGCGCGCTCGTTTTGTAGCGCCGAATGCCGGAACAAGGCCTGGAGCTCAACGGGACCGAAACCGGAAATCGTTCTGATTCCGAAACTTAGGCCATCCCTGCGACCGTTTGCCGCGATTCAACGTTTATTTGACCTGCTTCAGGATTAACGGTTGACACCCCGGCGTATCTCTATAGAATGCCGCCACACAGACGCGGGATGGAGCAGTCTGGTAGCTCGTCGGGCTCATAACCCGAAGGTCGTCGGTTCAAATCCGGCTCCCGCAACCAAACATCAAAAAAGGCTACTCGAAAGAGTGGCCTTTTTTGTATCTGTTGAAAAAGTCCTTTCGCAACAATGACCTGTCACTGTGTAGCAAGCCGTTTTGGAAGCCCCCATGCGCCGGGTTCGAACTATGCTCTATCGCAGGCTGAAGCCTTCACGACTGATGACGCGCCGTCCCCGCTTCCGGTGATAGGCGTTAATATTTGTGATTATTTTTTTCTACAGGGATTGGTAACTTGGCTGGATACCTCCATCCTGTCGCGCACAATCCAAGAGGTGATTGATGCGCGCCAACTCGTCTGATTCACAAGACACTGTCACAGCGGAACAACCGATCAATGCCGAGCGCCTGCGCCTGCTTGATCGATTGAGCAAGTACCGTCAACCCATTGGCCTGGCGGTCACCCTGCTGCTGTTCGCGATCGCGCTGATTGCCTGTCGCCACCTGTTGAGCGAACTCGACCTTTACGCGCTGCACGATTCGATCCTCGATGTTCCAAAACCTGCCTTGATGGGCGCACTGGGCGCTACCGTGGCGGGCTTCATCATTCTGCTCGGCTACGAATGGTCGGCCAGCCGCTATGCCGGAGTGAGCCTGGCACCGCGTGAATTGGCGCTAGGTGGTTTCACGGCCTTTGCCATCGGCAACGCCATTGGTCTTTCAATGTTGTCTGGCGGTTCGGTTCGCTATCGCCTCTATGCCCGTCATGGCCTGGGGGCGGCTGAAGTCGCGCGCATGACGTTGTTCGCCAGCCTCTCACTGGGTTGCGCCCTGCCACCCCTGGCCGCCCTGGCAACGCTCAGTGACCTGCCAGCCGCGTCCACCGCCCTGGGTCTCTCCGAGACGTTGCTGGGTGTGGTGGCGAGCGCCGTGCTCGTGCTGTTTTCGGTGCTGGCCATCGGTATCTACCGTCGTCGGCTGCCGGAACAGCCTTACCCGGACAACCTGCTGGTCAGGGTCGGACGCCGCACCTTGCGCCTGCCCGGGCGTCGCCTGACATTCCTGCAATTGATCATCACCGCCCTGGACGTCGCCGCCGCTGCCACGGTGCTCTATCTGCTGCTGCCGGAAACACCGCCCTTCGGTGCTTTCCTTCTGGTTTACCTGCTGGCCCTGGCCGCGGGCGTGCTCAGCCATGTGCCGGGCGGCGTCGGGGTGTTCGAGGCCATTTTGCTGGCGGCCTTTTCCGACACCCTGGGCGCTGCGCCACTGGCGGCTGCCCTGCTGCTCTATCGTTTGATCTATGTGGTCTTGCCCTTGCTGGTGGCCTGCCTGTTGTTGCTGATCAACGAAGGCCAGCGCCTGTTCCAGACACGCCAGACGTTGCGCGCGGCCTCGGGCCTGGCGGCTCCGATACTGGCGGTGCTGGTGTTCCTGTCCGGTGTTGTCCTGCTGTTCTCCGGCGCCACCCCGGAAATCGATACCCGCCTGGAACACATCGGTTTTCTGATCCCCCATCGACTGGTCGATGCCTCGCACTTCGGTGCCAGCCTGGTCGGCGTACTTTGCCTGTTGCTGGCCCAGGGGCTGCGTCGCCGGCTGTCGGCCGCGTGGATGCTGACCACCATTCTGTTGCTGGTGGGTGCCCTGCTCTCGCTGCTCAAAGGCTTCGACTGGGAAGAAGCCAGCCTGATGGTGCTGACGGCGAGCCTGCTCGGGGTATTCCGCCGCTCGTTCTATCGCCCGAGCCGCCTGACCGAACTGCCCTTCTCGCCCTTGTATCTGGTGGCCAGCCTCTGCGTACTCGGTGCGTCGATGTGGCTGCTGCTGTTCGCTTACCAGGACGTTCCCTACAGCCACCAACTCTGGTGGCAGTTCACCCTGGACGCCGACGCCCCTCGCGGCCTGCGTTCGCTGCTCGGCGCCGCTGTGCTGCTGGTGGTGGTGTCCCTGACCTGGCTGCTGCGCACCGCGCGCCCGGTTATTCACCTGCCCACGCCCGACGAACTGGAGCGCGCCAGCAAGATCCTCATGGCATCGGCCCAACCGGATGGCGGCCTGGCCCTGACCGGTGACAAGGCGCTGCTGTTTCACCCCAATGACGAAGCCTTCCTGATGTACGCCCGTCGCGGCCGCAGCCTGGTGGCGCTGTATGACCCGATCGGCCCGGGCCAGCAACGGGCGGAAATGATCTGGCAGTTCCGCGACCTGTGCGACATCCACCACGCCCGTCCCGTGTTCTATCAAGTGCGTGCAGAGAACCTGCCGTACTACATGGACATCGGCCTGACCGCGATCAAGCTCGGCGAAGAAGCCCGGGTCGACCTCAAGCGTTTTGATCTCGAAGCCAAGGGCAAGGAGATGAAGGACCTGCGCTACACCTGGAACCGTGGCACCCGTGACGGCCTGTCCCTGGAAATCCATGAGCCGGGCCTGGCGCCGATGGAAGAACTCAAGGTGATTTCCGATGCCTGGCTGACCGGCAAGAACGTCCGCGAGAAAGGTTTTTCGCTGGGCCGCTTCAGCGATGACTACCTCAAGCATTTCCGCATCGCGGTGATTCGTTTCGAAGGGCGCCCGGTGGCGTTCGCCAACCTGCTCGAGACCTACGGCCATGACCTGGCCAGCCTCGACCTGATGCGTGCGCATCCGGATGCCCCGAAGCTGACCATGGAGTTCATGATGGTCGGCCTGATTCAACATTATAAAAACCATGGATACGCGCGTTTCAGCCTGGGCATGGTGCCGTTGTCGGGGTTGCAACCCCGTCGCGGCGCGCCATTGACCCAGCGCCTGGGCTCGATGGTATTCCGCCGTGGTGAGCAGCTGTACAACTTCCAGGGCTTGCGCCGCTTCAAAGACAAGTTCCAGCCTGATTGGGAACCCCGTTATATGGCCGTGCCCGCCGGACTCGATCCGCTGGTTGCGCTGGCCGACACTGCCGCCCTGATCGCGGGCGGCTTGACCGGATTGGTGAAACGCTGATGATTCAACGCTCCTTGCGGTATGTATTGGGCACGCTGGTGATAGTGACCCTGATTCTCGGAGGCGGTTTCTGGTACCTGAAACGCCCGGCACCGGAACCGACCCTCCAATTGCTGACCCCGGCCGATGGTGCGGTGATGACCCGTGTCATCCCCGGCACCACGCCACGCGCCCAGGTGCTGGTGGCGGTCAATGAAGACCAGAAACTCAGCGACAAGCAATTGATGACCCTGAGCCGTAGCGGTTCGGCGCAAATTGTCCAGGTGATCCTGCCCAAGGACTGCCTGCTGCAAAGCCGTGCCCTGCAATCGGGGCTGCGGGAACTCAAAGGCCCGGCGACCCTGGTCAGCGGCATCGGCCCTGGCGCCGTGCTGGCCTGGCGCTGGTTGTCCGAGCAAAAGGACGACAAGGCCCAAGCCGTCTCGGTCGACCTGGCCCTGGAAAAGGGTGGCTGCACGCACCTGTTGCCCAAAAGCGCCGCCCACGGCCACTGGCTGGCGGCGTGGAACGACAACCCGGACGACACCAGCGCCGGCTTTGTGCGTGATCAACCGAACGCCGAAACCAGCATCAGCGACTACGACATCAACCTGCCGCAGGTGCTGAACAACGAACTGCGCAAGATCCTCGTCGGCGGCGACAAAGCCGCTGGCGGCCTGCAGATCCCGGTGGTCGAAGTGCCAGCAGGCCAGGCCAGGGACACCGTGACCCTGTTCCTGTCCGGTGACGGTGGCTGGCGCGACCTCGACCGCGACGTGGCGGGCGAGATGGCCAAGATCGGCTACCCGGTGGTCGGCATCGACACCCTGCGCTACTACTGGCAGCACAAGAGCCCGGAGCAAAGCGCGCTGGACCTGGCTGAACTGATGCAACACTACCGGCAGAAATGGGGCACCAAACGCTTCATCCTGACCGGTTACTCGTTCGGTGCCGACGTACTGCCGGCGATCTACAACCGCCTGGCCGAATCGGAACAGCAACGCGTCGACGCGATCATCCTGCTGGCCTTCGCCCGTACCGGCAGCTTCGAAATTGAAGTCGAAGGCTGGCTCGGCAACGCCGGCAAGGAAGCCGCCACCGGCCCGGAAATGGCCAAGCTGCCAGCCGCCAAAGTAGTGTGCATCTACGGTGAGGAAGAAACCGACGAGAGTGGCTGCACCGACAAGACGGCGGTGGGCGAAGCCATCAAACTGCCTGGCGGTCATCACTTCGACGAGAACTATCCGGCGCTGGCCAAGCGCCTGGTGGATGTGATTGAGAAGCGGCAGGTGAAGGAAGCCGAAACGACCGCTCAGGAGTGATCTGATAGAGCCTCCCAAAAAGATCGCAGCCTTCGGCAGCTCCTACAGGGTGTACACATTCCAATGTAGGAGCTGCCGAAGGCTGCGATCTTTTGAACTTACTCTTGCCCTAGAACACAAAAGCCCCCGCTGCCGCAATGGCAACGGGGGCTTTTTGATGAGGCTTACATTTCCACCTGCGTCCCCAACTCAATCACCCGGTTCAGCGGCAGATTGAAGAACCGCAAGTTGCCGTTGGCGTTCTGCAACATGAACGCAAACAACCCCTCGCGCCAACGGGCCATGCCTTCGAGCTTGGAGGCAATGACCGTCTCGCGGCTGAGGAAGTAGGTGGTACGCATCGGGCTGAAATCCAGTTCATCGAGGTGGCACAGTTTCAGCGCCTGCGGTACGTCCGGCTCATCGGTGAATCCGAAATGCAGGATGACGCGGAAGAAACCTTCGCCGTAGGAATCGACCTCGAAGCGCCGTTGTAGTGGCACCCGCGGGATGTCTTCGTACACCACCGTCAGCAACACTACTTGCTCGTGCAACACTTGGTTATGCAGCAGGTTGTGCAGCAACGCATGGGGCACAGCATCCGCCCGCGCTGTCAGGAACACGGCGGTGCCCTGAACTCGATGGGGCGGTTGTACGGCAATGCTGCTGATGAAGATCGGCAGCGGCAATCCACCCTCATCGATGCGCTCGACAAGCAATTGCTTGCCGCGCTTCCAGGTAGTCATCAACACAAACAGCACAATACCGGCGATCACCGGGAAAGCCCCGCCCTGGACGATTTTCGGCACGTTGGCGGCAAAGTACAGGCCGTCCACCAGCAGAAAACCGAGCAGCACCGGAACGGCGAAAAGCGGTGGCCATTTCCACAACAGCAATATCACGGCTGACACCAGGATGGTGGTCATCAGCATGGTCCCGGTCACCGCCACACCATAGGCCGAGGCCAGGGCTCCGGAAGATTCGAACCCCAGCACCAGCAATACCACGCCGACCATCAGCGCCCAGTTCACCGCGCCAATGTAGATCTGGCCCTGTTCGGCACTGGAGGTGTGCCGGATGTGCATGCGCGGAATGTAACCGAGCTGGATCGCCTGACGGGTCAGGGAAAACGCACCGGAAATCACCGCTTGCGAGGCGATCACCGTGGCCAGTGTCGACAAGCCGACCAGCGGGATCAATGCCCAACTGGGTGCCAGCAAGTAGAACGGGTTACGAGCCGCTTCCGGGTCACCCAGCAACAAGGCACCTTGACCAAAATAATTGAGCACCAGCGCCGGCAGCACCAGGAGAAACCAGGCGCGAGCAATCGGCTTGCGACCGAAGTGGCCCATGTCCGCGTACAGCGCTTCGGCACCGGTCAATGCCAGTACTACAGCGCCAAGAATTGTCACGCCCATTCCCGGGTGGTCGATGAAGAAGCGCACACCCCACACCGGGTTCAACGCTTCCAGGACCTCTGGATGCTGGCTGATGCCATAGACGCCCAATGCACCCAGCACAAGAAACCAGGTGACCATGATCGGCCCGAACAAAATGCCGATGCGCGCCGTACCGTGACGCTGGATCAAAAACAGCGCGACCAGCACCACCAGCGACAGCGGCACCACCCAATGGTCGATCCCGTCGAACGCCAACCCCAGGCCTTCAATCGCCGACAGTACGGAGATCGCCGGGGTGATCATGCTGTCGCCATAGAACAACGCCGCGCCGATCAGCCCGCAGACCACCAGCAACGTACGCAATTTGGCGTGCCCCGCCGCCGCCCGCCGGGCCAGTGCGGTCAAGGCCATGATGCCGCCTTCGCCCTGGTTGTCGGCGCGCAGCACGAACATCATGTACTTGATCGACACGACCCAGATCAGCGACCAGAAGATCAGTGCCAGAATCCCCAGCACCCCGTCATGGTTGACCGGTACGCCGTAGCCTCCGGAAAACACTTCCTTGAGGGTGTACAACGGACTGGTGCCGATATCGCCATAAACCACCCCGACTGCCGCGACCAGCATGCCGATCGGCTTGACCGCCGAATGCTCGGCACCCGCAGCCTGACTACTTGCCTGACCCATCCACCACTCCTACTTCTCAGACCCTGGCCTCTTTGAAAGAAGCACTATGCTTTGTCGTGCAGCATGCGCTGTTTTACTTCACGTTACAGACGTTTTGTTGACAGTAAAAAATCAGTAAAGCGTAACGGCGCGAAGCATAGCGCAGCACTCGTCGTATTTCCCTGCATAAAGCTGGTCAAGTGAGCGACTCATCGCTAGAATTGCGCACTTTTTGATCAGAGGCGCAGTTCAAGCGCCCGTCCGTCGGTTTTGCCCTATGCGGCAAACGACGTCACAAAATACCGAGGTTAGACATGTCCACCACTCCTGCGCCGGCCAATCCAAAGGTTGGCTTCGTATCCCTGGGTTGCCCAAAAGCACTGGTCGACTCCGAGCGCATCCTGACCCAGCTGCGCATGGAAGGCTATGACGTGGTGTCCACCTACCAGGACGCCGACGTCGTGGTCGTCAACACTTGCGGCTTCATCGATTCGGCCAAGGCCGAGTCCCTGGAAGTGATCGGCGAAGCCATCAAGGAAAACGGCAAGGTCATCGTGACCGGCTGCATGGGCGTCGAAGAAGGCAACATTCGCAACGTACACCCGAGCGTGCTGGCCGTGACCGGTCCGCAGCAGTACGAGCAAGTGGTCAACGCCGTGCACGAAGTCGTGCCGCCACGCCAGGACCACAACCCGCTGATCGACCTGGTGCCACCACAAGGCATCAAGCTGACCCCGCGCCACTACGCCTACCTGAAGATTTCCGAAGGCTGCAACCACAGCTGCAGCTTCTGCATCATCCCTTCGATGCGCGGCAAACTGGTCAGCCGTCCGGTGGGCGACGTACTCGACGAGGCCCAGCGCCTGGTCAAGTCCGGCGTCAAAGAGCTGTTGGTGATTTCCCAGGACACCAGCGCCTACGGCGTCGACGTGAAATACCGCACCGGTTTCTGGAACGGCGCTCCGGTGAAAACCCGCATGACCGAACTCTGCGAAGCCCTGAGCACCCTCGGCGTCTGGGTTCGCCTGCACTACGTTTACCCGTACCCGCACGTTGACGAGCTGATCCCGCTGATGGCCGCCGGCAAGATCCTGCCGTACCTGGACATCCCGTTCCAGCACGCCAGCCCGAAAGTGCTGAAGTCGATGAAACGCCCGGCCTTCGAAGACAAGACCCTGGCGCGGATCAAGAACTGGCGCGAAATCTGCCCGGACCTGATCATCCGTTCGACCTTCATCGTCGGCTTCCCGGGCGAAACCGAAGAAGACTTCCAGTACCTGCTGAACTGGCTGACCGAAGCCCAGCTCGACCGCGTCGGCTGCTTCCAGTACTCGCCGGTAGAAGGCGCACCGGCCAATGACCTGGACCTGGAAGTCGTGCCGGACGACATCAAGCAGGACCGTTGGGAGCGCTTCATGGCGCACCAGCAGGCCATCAGCTCGGCGCGCCTGCAAATGCGCATCGGCCGCGAGATCGAAGTGCTGGTCGATGAAGTCGACGAGCAAGGCGCGGTGGGCCGCTGCTTCTTCGATGCCCCGGAAATCGACGGCAACGTATTCATCGACAACGGCAGCAACCTCAAGCCGGGCGACAAGGTCTGGTGCAAAGTGACCGACGCCGACGAATACGATCTGTGGGCTGAACAGATCTAAACGCAAAAAATACGCAAAGCCCCGCTCTCTTGACGAGATGCGGGGCTTTTTTACGGCTATTGTTTGAGGTTGAAAGGATTCCTATCAACCACTGCACAAGAGGCAGACGGGCATGCGTCAGCATTCGGTCATCCACACGCCAAAACTCGGCGACTACGAAGAATTGACCCGGGTCTGGGAGGCCTCGGTACGCGCCACTCACGACTTTCTGCCGGACAGCTACATCGAACTGCTGAAGAACCTGGTGCTGACCCGCTACCTCGACTCGGTGATGCTGATCTGCACCAAGGATTCGAACCAGCGCATCACCGGGTTCGCCGGCGTCGCGGCCGGCAAGATCGAAATGCTCTTCATCAACCCTGACCATCGCGGCCAGGGCCTGGGCAAGAAATTGTTGCGCTATGCCCTGGAACACCTGAATGCCTGCGAACTGGACGTCAACGAACAGAACCCCCAAGCCCTCGGCTTCTACTTCAAGCAGGGCTTCGAGGTCATCGGTCGCTCGGAGGTCGATGGCATGGGGCAGCCGTATCCGTTGTTGCACATGCGTATGCGTCAGGATCAACAAAATTCACACCATGGCTGACACAACACCGATACCCGTGTAGGAGCTACCGAAGGCTGCGATCTTTGCTTTTAAGATCAAAAGATCGCAGCCTTCGGCAGCTCCTACAAATGGAACCGGGATTAACCGGCGCCAGGCAGGTACAATGCCCACCCCCTTTTTGTTACGGCCATGACATGACTGACCCGATTCGTCTCTCCAAACGCCTCATCGAACTCGTCGGCTGTTCCCGTCGGGAGGCTGAGCTGTTCATCGAGGGCGGCTGGGTCACCGTCGACGGTGTGGTCATCGACGAGCCGCAATTCAAGGTCGACACCCAGAAAGTCGAGCTTGATCCAGAAGCCAAGGCCACCGCGCCGGAACCGGTGACCCTGCTGCTCAACGTGCCCGCCGGCATGGACACAGACACTGCCATGGCCACCCTCGGCGCCGAGACCCTGAGCGAAGAGCACCGCTACGGCAAGCGCCCGTTGCGCGGGCACTTCCTGCGCCTGACCGCCAGCACCGACCTGCAGGCCAACGCCAGCGGCCTGCTGGTGTTCACCCAAGACTGGAAAATCCTGCGCAAACTCACCGCTGACTCCAGCAAGATCGAGCAAGAGTATGTGGTCGAGGTCGAAGGCGAGATGGTGGCCCACGGCCTGAACCGCCTGAACCACGGCCTGACCTACAAGGGCAAGGAGTTGCCGGCGGTCAAGGCCAGCTGGCAGAACGAGAACCGCCTGCGCTTTGCCATGAAGAACCCGCAGCCGGGCATCATCGCCCTGCTTTGCCAGGCAGTCGGCCTCAAGGTCGTCGCCATCCGTCGCATTCGCATCGGCGGCGTGTCCATCGGCAAAGTGCCTGTGGGGCAATGGCGCTACCTGTCCGGCAAAGAGAAGTTCTAAGGCTTTTCTCGCCGCCACACATTTCGGCGCCGCGCCTGGCCGCGACGCCCACAGCCGAATATCAGGACTGCACACATGATTCATAACGACGTACTGCGCAGCGTGCGCTACATGCTCGACATCAGCGACAAGAAAGTCATCGAGATCATCAAGCTCGGCGGCATGGACGTGACCCTGCCAGACCTGCTGACCTACCTCGACAAAAAAGAGGAAGACGAGGAAGGCTTCGTACGTTGCCCGGACGAAGTCATGGCGCATTTCCTCGATGGCCTGGTGATCTTCAAGCGTGGCAAGGACGAAAGCCGTCCGCCTCAGCCGATCGAAGTGCCGGTGACCAACAACATCATCCTGAAAAAGCTGCGGGTGGCGTTCGAACTCAAAGAAGACGACATGCACGCAATCCTCAAGGCCGCCGAATTCCCGGTGTCCAAGCCAGAGTTGAGCGCACTGTTCCGCAAGTTCGGCCACACCAACTATCGCCCGTGTGGCGACCAGCTGCTGCGCAATTTCCTCAAGGGCCTGACCCTGCGCGTTCGCCCGCAGTAAACGCCCGCCGGCCTTGAACTGCACGCATGCAGTTCAAGGCCGGGCCATATGGCCCCTCATTCCGCGTAAAAATAGTGGCTCCGCTTCTGGCGGCTGACGACTAGGGTATTAAGACCTCAGTTCTCAGGATTCGCCATGCATCCCTACTTTTCCCTGCAAGGCCGCACCGCCCTGGTGACCGGCGGCACCCGTGGTATCGGCAAGATGATCGCCAAGGCCTACGTCGAGGCCGGCGCCACCGTGTACGTCTGCGCCCGCGACGTCGAAGCCTGCCAGCAAACCGCTGACGAACTCGGTGCACTTGGCCGCTGCCGCGCCATCGCGGCCAACCTCGCCACCGAAGAGGGCGTCCTGCAACTGGCCTCGCGCCTGGGCGAGCAGATCACCCATCTGGACATTCTGGTGAACAATGCCGGCACCACCTGGGGCGCACCACTGGAGAGCTACCCGATCAAGGGCTGGGAGAAGGTCATGCAGCTCAACGTGACCTCGGTGTTCAACTGCATCCAGCAGTTCCTGCCCCTGCTGCGCAAGGCCGGTTCCGAAGCGAATCCGGCGCGGATCATTAACATCGGGTCGGTGGCCGGGATTTCCTCCTTCGGCGAGCAGGCGTATGCCTACGGGCCGAGCAAGGCCGCGTTGCACCAACTGTCGAGGATTCTGGCGCGCGAACTGGTGAGCCAGCACATCAACGTCAACGTGATCGCCCCGGGGCGCTTTCCGAGCAAGATGACCCGGCACATTGGCAATGATGAACAGGCGCTGGCGCAGGATACGGCCCTGATTCCAATGAAGCGCTGGGGGCGCGAGGAAGAGATGGCGGCGCTGGCGATCAGTCTGGCGAGCACCGCCGGGGCCTACATGACCGGAAATATCATTCCGCTGGATGGCGGGTTCAGCCTTTAAAAGATCGCAGCCTGCGGCAGCTCCTACGCCGTACGAATTCCTCTGTAGGAGCTGCCGAAGGCTGCGATCTTTTGATCTTTACGGCATCATGCCCTACCTGATTCCGCCTCGATCCCAAACCATGACCTACAGCGTTTCCCCCATCGGCTTCGTGCGCTCCTGCTTCAAGGAGAAGTTCGCCATTCCGCGCCAGCCGCAACTGGCCCCGGCCGCCCGTGGGGTGCTTGAACTGGTGGCGCCGTTCGATCAAGGGGACGCGGTGCAGGGCCTGGAGCAGGTCAGCCACGTGTGGCTGCTGTTCCTGTTCCACCAGGCCCTGGAGGAAAAGCCTCGCCTGAAGGTTCGCCCTCCTCGCCTCGGCGGCAACAAGTCCATGGGCGTGTTCGCCACCCGTGCCACCCACCGCCCCAATGGCATCGGGCAGTCGGTGGTGAAACTGGACAAGGTCGAAGCCGGTCGGCTGTGGATCTCGGGCATCGATCTGCTGGACGGCACGCCGATTCTCGACATCAAACCCTACGTGCCCTACGCCGACATCATCGATACCGCCGCCAACAGCATCGCCAGCGCTGCGCCGCAACTGATTCCCGTGCAGTGGACGGACACAGCGCTGCAACAGGCCCAGGAGCATGCCCAGCGCCTTGCAGAGCCCTTGGTCGAGTTGATCGAGCAATGCCTGGCGCAAGATCCACGCCCGGCCTATCAGACGCCTGCACCCGAGCGGGAATACGGCGCGCAGTTCTGGGATGTCGATGTGCGTTGGCACTACCCGACACCGGAGCTGATCCGCGTCCTGGAAGTCATTCCTGCAATAAGCTGAACAACAGAAACAACTGTGGGAGCGAGCCTGTTCGCGAAGGGGTAACAGTCGACATTGACGTCGACTGACACACCGCTATCGCGAGCAGGCTCGCTCCCACAGGTAAAACAAAGTTGTTACTGGTGCTTACTTCTCGACGAATGCACGCTCGATCAGGTAATCACCCGGCTCGCGCATCCGCGGCGAAACCTTCAGGCCGAAGCTGTTGAGCACTTCGCTGGTCTCGTCGAGCATGCTCGGGCTGCCGCACAGCATGGCGCGGTCGTCCTGCGGGTTGATCGGTGGCAGACCGATGTCGCTGAACAGCTTGCCACTGCGCATCAGGTCGGTCAGGCGACCTTCGTTCTCGAACGGCTCGCGGGTCACGGTCGGGTAGTAGATCAACTTGTCACGCAGCGCATCGCCGAAGAATTCGTTCTGCGGCAGGTGCTCGGTGATGAACTCGCGGTATGCGACTTCGTTGACGTAACGCACGCCGTGGCACAGGATCACTTTTTCGAAACGCTCGTAGGTTTCCGGGTCCTGGATAACGCTCATGAACGGCGCCAGGCCGGTACCGGTGCTGAGCAGGTACAAATGTTTGCCAGGCTTCAAGTCATCCAGTACCAGCGTGCCGGTAGGCTTCTTGCTGATGATGATCTCGTCGCCTTCCTTCAGATGCTGCAACTGCGAAGTCAGCGGACCATCAGGCACCTTGATGCTGAAGAACTCGAGATGCTCTTCCCAGTTCGGGCTGGCAATCGAGTAAGCGCGCATAAGCGGGCGGCCGTTGGGCTGTTGCAGGCCGATCATCACGAACTGACCGTTCTCGAAGCGCAGGCCCGGATCACGGGTGCACTTGAAGCTGAACAGAGTGTCGTTCCAGTGGTGAACACTGAGGACACGCTCGTGGTTCATGTTGCTCATGTACGTGGGACTCCTGGAGATTTTGCCTGCGCCAGTGATATGCGCAATTGCATCGCATTCTAAAGGCAGAGACAATATCTGTTAAATGGATTATTAAGATAAGGGTTATCGGTTATATCGATATGCGATTTACTCTCCGTCAACTTCAAGTATTCGTCGCCGTCGCCCAGCAGGAAAGTGTGTCCCGTGCCGCGGGCCTGCTCAACCTCTCGCAATCGGCGGCGAGCACCTCGATCACCGAACTGGAGCGCCAGTGCAGCTGCCAGTTGTTCGACCGCGCCGGCAAACGGTTGAGCCTCAACGCCCTCGGAAAACAACTGTTGCCGCAAGCGGTGGCGCTGCTGGACCAGGCCAAGGAAATCGAAGACCTGCTCAATGGCAAGTCCGGTTTCGGCTCTCTGGCGGTGGGCGCGACCCTGACCATCGGCAATTACCTGGCCACATTGTTGATCGGCAGCTTCATGCAACGCCACCCGGAAAGCCAGGTGAAACTGCATGTGCAGAACACTGCCAATATCGTGCAACAAGTGGCCCACTATGAAATTGATCTGGGTCTAATCGAAGGCGACTGCAGTCACCCGGACATCGAAGTACAAAGCTGGGTCGAGGACGAACTGGTGGTGTTCTGCGCCCCCCAGCATCCGTTGGCCAAGCGTGGCACGGCCACCATGGACGAGTTGAGCCACGAAGCCTGGATCTTGCGCGAACAGGGCTCGGGCACGCGGTTGACCTTCGATCAAGCCATGCGCCATCACCGCACTTCGTTAAACATTCGCCTCGAGCTTGAGCACACCGAAGCGATCAAGCGCGCAGTGGAATCAGGTTTGGGGATTGGCTGCATTTCCAGGCTGGCTTTGCGCGACGCATTCCGCCGCGGCAGCCTGGTGCCTGTCGAGACGCCGGATCTGGATCTGGCGCGACAGTTTTATTTCATCTGGCATAAACAGAAGTATCAGACCTCGGCGATGCGCGAGTTCCTCGAACTGTGCCGCGCCTTCACCGCCGGGGTCCAGCGCAGCGACGAGATCGTGCTGCCGACGATCGCTTAAAGCAGAATCACCGCCCACACCAGGGCAATCATGCTCAACGCCACGAACTGGGCGGCACTGCCCATGTCCTTGGCATTCTTGGACAGCGGGTGCCGTTCAAGGGAAATGCGGTCGATGGCCGCTTCCACCGCCGAGTTGAGCAACTCGACGATCAACGCCAACAGGCATACCGCGATCAACAACGCCTGTTCGACCCGGTTGACATTCAGGAAGAACGACAAAGGGATCAGGATGACGTTGAGCAACACCAATTGCCGAAAGGCGGCTTCACCGGTGAAGGCTGCGCGCAGGCCGTCCAGCGAATAACCGGAAGCATTGAGAATACGTTTCAGGCCGGTCTGGCCTTTGAAAGGTGACATAGAGTGGGCAACTGGCAAAAAAGAAGTGGGAAAGCTAGTTCAACCAAAGTCAAAAAAGCGTGAATTTGCCAGCCTTTAATGGCTGGAAATTGACTCAAGTTGTTGCAAGAGCAGCGCGGCCTGAGTCCGGGTCCGTACATTCAGTTTACGGAAAATCGCGGTCACGTGCGCCTTGATAGTCGCCTCGGAAACGCTCAGCTCGTAGGCGATCTGCTTGTTCAGCAGGCCTTCGCAGACCATGGTCAACACGCGAAATTGTTGCGGGGTGAGGCTGGCAAGACCTTCGCTGGCCGCCTTGGCCTCATCCGAGACGCTGACCGCTTCAAATGCCTGCGGCGGCCAGAACACGTCGCCATCGAGAACGGCGCGCACGGCTTTCTGGATCACACTCAAGTCACTGGATTTGGGAATGAAGCCACTGGCGCCGAACTCGCGAGACTTGACCATGATGGTTGGCTCTTCCTGGGCCGAGACCATGACCACCGGAATCTGCGGGTACTGCCCGCGCAGCAGGACCAGCCCGGAAAAACCGTAGGCCCCCGGCATGTTCAGGTCCAGCAGTACCAGATCCCAGTCGGACTTTTCCGTCAGGCGCACTTCCAGTTCGGCGATGCTCGCCACTTCCACCAGACGCACGTCCGGGCCGAGGCCCAGGGTCAGCGCTTGATGCAAGGCACTACGAAAAAGTGGGTGGTCATCGGCAATCAGGATTTCGTATGTGGCCATTTTTCAAATGATCCTGTTTTTCATGGGACGCCCGATGCATTCGGACCTCGCCAAAGCAAGTCAAGACACAGCCACGCAGCTGCACTGACAAGGCACGCTCAACGCAAAAAACGGCGTCGAAAATTCCGGCAGCACCCTAATCGGCGCCAAGCATGCCCAGCGAAGCCGGGGTGGTCAAGCAGCATGGCCGGTACACTTTATTGCAGTATGCGCGACAATCAGTCCATCAATGGGGTGACCGACCGGACATAGGGCATCAACTCGGCGTGCGCCGGGGTCGAAACGTTCATGTCCAACTGGTGTTTGGCGTCGAGGTAATGCTGGCTGAACACATCGAAGTAGGCGTCCAGCGCCGATGCCGCGGCGATATCGCCTGCGAGGTCGAGGCACAGCGCCGCCACTTCCGCCGTGCACAGATGTTCGCTGCGGGTCGAGCGGCGCAACCGGTAGCGGGAGAGTTTCTCCGGCAGAAGGCTGAGGATCGGCAATCGATCGAAATAGGGGCTCTTGCGAAAGATCTTCCGCGCTTCGGTCCAGGTCGCATCCAACAGAATGAACAACGGGCGCTTCGTGCCATCGACGTCCACAGTGTTTGTCACGCGTTCAGGTTCGACGTACTCCCCCGGAAACACCAGGTAAGGCTGCCATTGCGGGTCGGACAACAGCGCCAGCAACTTCGGATCGGTCTCGGTACGGGACCAGATGAAGGCATGGTTGTCAGGCACCACGTCGGCGATCAGCCAACCGGTGTTGCTCGGTTTGAACACTTCCTTATTGGTCATGATCAGGCACACGCCGGAACGGGTAGCGACCTGCGGGCGCCATGCGCACAGGCAGTGGCTCTCGATCACCCGGCAGTCACGGCAGCGCGTCGCGCGCCAGCCGCGGGCCTGAATCGGCTTGATGCCCTCCTCCTCACGCTGATCGCGCAAGCGGGCTACGGCATTCAAGGCAAAGCGCGCGGGGGTATGACTCATGGAGGGCAACGCCCACACAGAAGGGAAATCGACACGAAAAACACTCGACAGGGTAAAAAGTGCCAGCAGTTTACCAGAGCGCCCGGCGCAAGCCTGTACCGTCCAGCCCGCCTCCCCTATAATTCGCCGCCACTGAACGCACAGTCACGTGACGGGTCCAACCCGCATCACTGAACCAGGAGAGTTTCATGCTGCGCCTTATCGTTCCTACCGCGGCCATTTTGCTGGCGTCATCCTTCAACGCCCAGGCTGCGTCCTTGAAAGACACGGAACTGAACAAAATGCTGCAAAACGTCGCCGCCCAGAGCAGCGTCGGCACTCCTCGAGCGATCAACGAAGACATTCTCGATCAAGGCTATACCGTTGACGGCAAACAGCTGATCAACCACCTGAGCGTGCAGAGCAGCCACGCCGACAAGATGCGTGCAGACCCGAAAGCCGTGTACTTCCAGTTGGGAGCTTCTGTCTGCCGAAACGAAGGGTTTCGCAAGCTGATGGCCAAGGGCGCGATCATGCGTTACGACTTCACCGAGGTGAAGACCAACCGCCCGGTCGGCTCCGCAAGCTTCCAGGAATCGGATTGCCTGCAACCGGCGAAGAAGAAAAAGTAATCACCTGGATTTGGCGCGCCGCTGTTCATCTTCGGCGCGCAGTTCCGCCAGCAGCGCCTGCAAGTAATGCGAACGGCGTTCGCCACCGCGCAAACGACGGCAGCACTCATCCTCGAGACTCAAATGATGGGTCTCGGCTGATGACTTCAGCAATCGATACAGTTGCGTATCGATCTCCAGAACGACTCTGGCCATGGTTTCCCGCCTCCCTGCACCTCACTCATGTTTGAGTGATAAATCCTTGAATCGCTTGTACCGTGCGCCTTGCCGTTGACGCAAAGTTGTTGTGTTGCACCTGTAACTTAGTAAATCAGAGTGCAGCACATGCGACGTGCGTTCAGACGAGCGGTGAAAGCACCTTGCAAATCGTCAATAAGCGGTTGCCAGGAAAGACTTTGTGGCGCAATGATCAAGGCAGCGCAAATAACTGTGAAGACCTGGATTTCAGGGTATCCACCTATACTTCTTCAAGGCTGGAAAGGGGCTGGCCGTTGCTTGTCGTGTAGTGCGAACGTTTTTTTCATTCAAGGGAAAACAGAGCCTGTTTGGATGATCCGATGCCTTTCGGGTCAAGTAGATCGCCCAGGCATGGGCCTGGGCAGACAGCGACACATGAAGTGTCGTGGCACCGACTTACATTGTCGGGCCGAGGGTTCTGTGCAGAAGGAGAAGTTGAATGCCTTACCAACCGAATGACCTCCTGAGCCGTCATTTTGAAGAAAGCGGCCACGACCTCATCAGCAAGGTCGAAGAACAACTCAAGCTGATTTCACCCAACAGCCCGAACATCCCGATCTACCGCGACATGATCCTGACCGTGCTGCGCATGGCCCAGGAAGACCACAACCGCTGGAATGCCAAAATCACCCTGCAAGCCCTGCGCGAACTGGAACAGGCTTTCCGCGTGCTCGAACAATTCAAGGGGCGACGCAAGGTCACTGTTTTCGGCTCGGCCCGCACGCCCATGGAACATCCGCTCTATAGCATGGCCCGAGAGCTCGGTGCTGCGCTGGTGCGCTCGGACATGATGGTCATTACCGGTGCCGGTGGCGGCATCATGGCCGCCGCCCATGAGGGCGCCGGCCTGACACACAGCCTGGGCTTCAACATCACCCTGCCCTTCGAGCAGCATGCCAACCCCACTGTCGACGGCACGACCAACCTGCTGCCTTTCCACTTCTTTTTCACCCGCAAGCTGTTCTTCGTCAAGGAAGCTGACGCCCTGGTGCTGTGCCCTGGTGGCTTCGGTACGCTGGATGAGGCGCTGGAAGTGCTGACGTTGATCCAGACCGGCAAGAGCCCATTGGTGCCCGTGGTACTGCTCGACGCGCCGGGCGGCAAATTCTGGCAAGGCGCACTGGACTTCATCCACCAGCAACTGGAGGCAAACCACTACATCCTGCCCACTGACATGAAGCTGGTGAAACTGGTCTACAACGTCGATGAAGCGGTAGAGCACATCAACCAGTTCTACAGCAACTTCCACTCCAGTCGCTGGCTAAAGCATCAGTTCCTGATTCGCATGAATCACACACTCAGCGACCACGCGCTCGAACACATGCAGCAGGCTTTCGCCGACCTGTGCCTGAGCGATCATTTCCATCAACACGTTTACAGTAGTGAGGAACATGACGAAGCCGAGTTCAGCCATCTGGTGCGGCTGGTCTTCAACTTCAACGCCCGCAATCATGGCCGCCTGCGCGAGCTTGTGGACTACATCAACCTGCCGGAAAACTGGGCACAATCAAAACCCCAGGTACAACAACGCACCCGGGAGCCGTCAAAGGTTTCGTGAGGCATAAAAAAAACGGCCCGCTATCGAGATAGCGGGCCGTTTCAGTTCAATCGTCCATCCCTCGACCGCTGAACAGGCGATTGATCATTTCCATGGAGTATCCACGGTACGCCAGGAACCTGCCTTGCTTGGCTCGCTCCCGGGCGTCTGCCGGCAATTGCCCTGAGAACTTGCGTCGCCAGGTATCGATCAATTGCTCCTGCCAGTCGATACCGCTCTCACGCAGGGCGAGTTCAATATCGGTGCGCTGCAGGCCACGTTGGCCCAACTCTTCACGAATGCGTAAAGGGCCATAACCGGAACGGGCGCGGTAGGAAACGAAACTTTCGAGGTAACGGGTTTCGGACAACAACCCCTCTTCCGTCAACCGGTCGAGTGCTGTTTCGATCATCTCAGGGAGGGCGCCGCGCTGACGCAGCTTACGCGTCAGCTCGACACGACCGTGCTCGCGCCGTGCGAGCAGGTCCATTGCGGTTCGCCGCACCGCGACGAGTGTATCGAGTACGGCGGTCATCGCTTCGATCAGATATCAGCGTCAGCCAGGTCGTCTTCGGTCTCTTTGACCGCAGAAGCTTTGGCGTCTGCTACCGACGAAGGGGACAGCAGCTTGTCACGTAGTTGCTTCTCCAGCTTTGCCGCGACTTCCGGGTTATCCGCCAGGAACTTGGCCGAGTTGGCCTTGCCCTGACCGATCTTGGTGCCTTCATAGGCATACCAGGCACCGGACTTCTCGACGAAACCGTGCAGAACACCCAGGTCGATCATCTCGCCGTTGAGGTAGATGCCCTTGCCGTAAAGAATCTGGAACTCGGCCTGACGGAACGGCGAAGCCACTTTGTTCTTCACAACCTTGACGCGGGTTTCGCTACCGACGACCTCATCACCTTCCTTCACCGCGCCGGTACGACGGATGTCCAGACGAACCGATGCGTAGAACTTCAGTGCGTTACCACCGGTGGTGGTTTCCGGGCTACCGAACATCACGCCGATTTTCATACGGATCTGGTTGATGAAAATCACCAGGCAATTGGCGTTCTTGATGTTACCGGTGATTTTACGCAGCGCCTGGGACATCAGACGGGCTTGCAGGCCCACGTGCATGTCACCCATTTCGCCTTCGATTTCAGCCTTTGGCACCAGGGCAGCCACGGAGTCGACGATGATCACGTCAACCGCGTTGGAACGCACCAGCATGTCGGTGATTTCCAGGGCCTGCTCGCCGGTGTCCGGCTGGGAAACCAGCAGGTCGTCGACGTTGACGCCCAGCTTGCCGGCGTACTCAGGGTCGAGGGCGTGTTCGGCGTCGACGAATGCGCAGGTCGCGCCGGCTTTTTGAGCCTGGGCGATCACGGACAAGGTCAGCGTGGTTTTACCGGAAGATTCAGGACCGTAGATTTCAACAATGCGGCCTTTTGGCAGGCCGCCGATGCCGAGAGCGATGTCCAGACCCAGAGAGCCAGTGGAGATGGCCGGGATCGCCTGACGGTCCTGATCGCCCATACGCATTACGGCACCCTTGCCGAATTGACGTTCGATCTGACCCAGGGCCGCAGCCAAGGCTTTCTTCTTGTTGTCGTCCATTAAAGTCCTCACGTAATCAATAAGGCCTGACGGCCAACACCTGTATAAGTAGCCAGTATTATTCCACAGCGATTCCGGATCGCCTACCCCTGATTTGAGATTTCTGCCGCGGCATACCGCAGCAGCCCCTCTAGCGCGGCCTTCACCGTTTGTCGGCGGACGTCGTCACGATTACCCGGGAAGTGCTGCCGTTCACAGAACACCTGGTCTCCGACGCCCCAGGCCAGCCACACCGTGCCAACCGGCTTGTTCGCCGTTCCACCATCGGGACCGGCGATGCCACTGACCGCCACGGAGAAATACGCGCTGTTTTTTTTCTGCGCCCCCCGGACCATGGCCTCGACCACCTCGCGACTGACCGCGCCCACGGTGGTGAACAACTCTACCGGGACATCCAGTTGCAGGGTTTTCTGCCGGTTGGAGTAGGTGACATAACCGGCCTCGAACCAGGCCGAACTCCCGGGGATACGGGTGATTGCCTCGGCGATGCCGCCGCCGGTGCAGGACTCCGCCGTGGTGACGTGGGCATTGAGAACCTGCAGGCGTCTGCCGAGTTCGGCGGCGAGCTGGGTGATTTCGTTCACGGTCATCTCCTGATCGGGCGGGATGAGGTTAACCGTACACGAGCAGACCGCACTTGCAAGCGACAGGACCGATCAAAATGTAAAGAACCAGAGGCTCTGGAAAAGGCCTGTCGGGGAATCAATCTTCGACGTCACCGGACGGAAGATGTCCGATCCCCATACGCTTGGCCATCCAGCGCTCATACAACCCTAGAACCACGTCTGTACCGGCCATCGCCGCTAAACAACCACCCGCACAGGCAGCCCAGATGGAAACATTGGCGGCATGCAGCAGCATGATGACCGAGGCGCCGCAGATCATGCTGGAGCCAGACCGCAGGCCCAGGCGTCGGACAAGGGGCCAGCCACGAACGCCCTCTTTATCGGCACGCCACATTTCACCGGTAACGCCACCAAGTATTGGCAGACTGATGAGCAGCCACAGAGGCATGTCCAGCAATGCATATTGCTCAACGGTCATTTCATGCCTCCTTGAGTGAACGGTCACTCCGCGTTCTTGAATAGACAGGCAAGCAGATTATGCATTGATGCATAATCAGTCAATGCATTAACGCATTGAAAAATGATCCGATGTTTTCAGCACGCGAAAAAAAACCGCTCGGGAAGCGGTTTTTATTTGAGCGCAAGGGCGTTAGCGAGCGTACATGCCCCACCAGAAGACATGGCCGAGGATAACAATCGGCTCCTCCTGGACTTCCTGAAAGGTGTAGTCCTCGTCCGGATGCTCGTCACGATTGAAGCTGCGCAAGCGAATACCGGTCGGCAGGCGATACAGCTGCTTCACCCGCAATTGGCCGTTGTGATTGATTGCATAAAGGTCGCCGTCAACGATATCGCCAATGCCGCACTTGCCGGCATTGACCCCGACCGTGGCGCCGTCGCGCAGTACCGGCAACATGCTGTTGCCCCGCACTGTCACGCATTTGGCCTGGTCGAACTGCACACCGTTATGGCGCAGGCTTCGCTTGCCAAAGCGCAGGCTAGAGCGCTCGCTTTCTTCGATGACGAATCTTCCTGATCCCGCGGCCAATTCAACCTCGCGAAGAAAGGGGACCGACACCTCGTCGTCATCGACAGGGGTATCGTCATCCCACAGACTTATATCCTTGAGTTCCGAATGCACTGGAGCGCGCCCGGCATTAGCGGCAAACGAGACGTCCGCGCGGCCACGCAACTGGTCGGTGCTCAAGGAGAAATACTCGGCGATCTTCGAAATATGTTTATCCGAAGGATCGACGATCTTCCCGCTGAGAATGCGCGAGAGCGTGGATTGAGGCACGCCGGTGCGACGGTGGAGCTCCGTGGGGGAGATCCCGTGCTGATCGAGCAATGCTCTTAATACGGTAGACACGTTGCGTTTTTGCATATCTCGCATAGTGCTTGCTCTTCTCGATGAAGACAATGCCGATTTGCATAATCGATACATATCACGTTTTTTGCATCGTAAAAGATGTCACCCGGCCGTGGCGCCTGCGTCGGGCAGACCGCCCATGGTAACCTTGCGCCCATCGCGGAAAAGCCCGGCCATTGCCCCGCTTTTGCCCCACCTCTTTCAACGAGCTTCCTGACAATCCGATGAATAAAGCCGTCTCCGACCTGTCCTCCCACACCCCCATGATGCAGCAGTACTGGCGCCTGAAAAACCAGCACCCGGACCAGCTGATGTTCTACCGCATGGGCGACTTCTACGAGATCTTCTATGAAGACGCGAAGAAAGCCGCCAAGTTGCTGGACATCACCCTGACCGCCCGTGGACAGTCGGCTGGCCAGGCGATTCCGATGTGCGGGATTCCTTACCACGCCGCCGAGGGTTACCTGGCAAAACTGGTGAAGCTTGGCGAATCGGTGGTGATCTGCGAGCAGGTCGGCGACCCGGCCACCAGCAAAGGGCCGGTGGAGCGGCAGGTCGTGCGCATCATCACACCGGGGACGGTGAGTGACGAGGCGCTGCTCGACGAGCGTCGGGACAACCTGATCGCTGCAGTCCTGGGCGATGAGCGCCTGTTCGGCCTGGCGGTGCTGGACATCACCAGCGGTAACTTCAGCGTGCTGGAAATCAAGGGCTGGGAAAACCTGCTGGCGGAACTGGAGCGGGTCAACCCGGTGGAGCTGCTGATCCCGGATGACTGGCCCAAGGACTTGCCGGCGGAAAAACGTCGCGGTGTGCGTCGCCGCGCGCCGTGGGATTTCGAACGCGACTCGGCGCTCAAAAGCCTGTGCCAGCAATTCTCGACTCAGGATCTCAAGGGCTTCGGCTGCGAAAACCTGACCCTGGCCATCGGCGCCGCCGGTTGCCTGCTGGCCTACGCCAAGGAAACCCAACGCACCGCCCTGCCCCATTTGCGCAGCCTGCGTCATGAGCGCCTGGACGACACCGTGGTGCTCGATGGCGCCAGCCGTCGCAACCTGGAGCTCGACACCAACCTGGCCGGCGGCCGCGACAACACCCTGCAATCGGTGGTGGACCGCTGCCAGACCGCCATGGGCAGTCGCCTGCTGACCCGCTGGCTGAATCGCCCGTTGCGCGACTTGACGGTGCTGTTGGCGCGTCAGAGCTCGATCACTTGCCTGCTCGACAGTTACCGCTTCGAAAGGCTGCAACCGCAGCTCAAGGAAATCGGTGACATCGAGCGGATTCTTGCGCGGATCGGCCTGCGCAATGCCCGCCCCCGCGACCTCGCCCGCTTGCGTGACGCCCTCGGCGCCCTGCCAGAACTGCAAGTGGCAATGACGGAGCTCGAAGCCCCGCACCTCCAGCAACTCGCCACCATCACCAGCACCTACCCGGAACTGGCGGCACTGCTGGAAAAAGCCATCATCGACAACCCGCCCGCCGTCATTCGTGATGGCGGCGTGTTGAAAACCGGCTACGACAGCGAACTCGACGATTTGCAGTCGCTGAGCGAAAACGCCGGGCAATTCCTGATCGACCTCGAGGCACGGGAAAAGGCTCGCACCGGCCTGTCGCACCTGAAGGTCGGCTATAACCGCATCCACGGTTACTTCATCGAGCTGCCAAGCAAGCAGGCGGAATCGGCACCGGCCGACTACATTCGCCGCCAGACGCTCAAAGGCGCCGAGCGTTTCATTACGCCGGAACTCAAGGCGTTCGAAGACAAGGCACTATCAGCCAAGAGCCGCGCCCTGGCCCGCGAGAAGATGCTCTACGAAGCGTTGCTCGAAGACCTGATCAGCCAGCTGCCACCGTTGCAGGACACCGCCGGCGCCCTGGCCGAGCTGGATGTCTTGAGCAACCTGGCCGAACGAGCACTGAACCTCGACCTGAACTGCCCGCGCTTCGTCAGCGAGCCGTGCATGCGCATCACCCAGGGTCGTCACCCGGTGGTCGAACAAGTGCTGACCACGCCATTCGTGGCCAACGATCTGAGCCTGGACGACAACACCCGCATGCTGGTGATCACCGGTCCGAACATGGGCGGTAAATCCACCTACATGCGCCAGACCGCCTTGATCGTGCTCCTGGCGCACATCGGCAGCTTCGTGCCGGCAGCCAGTTGCGAATTGTCGCTGGTCGACCGCATCTTCACCCGGATCGGTTCCAGCGATGACCTGGCCGGCGGGCGTTCGACCTTCATGGTGGAAATGAGCGAAACCGCGAACATCCTGCACAACGCCACCGAGCGCAGCCTGGTGCTGATGGACGAAGTCGGACGCGGCACCAGCACCTTCGACGGTCTGTCCCTGGCATGGGCGGCGGCCGAGCGCCTGGCGCACCTGCGTGCCTACACGCTGTTCGCCACCCACTACTTTGAACTGACCGTCCTGCCGGAAGCCCAGCCGCTGGTGGCCAACGTGCACCTCAATGCCACCGAGCACAACGAACGCATCGTGTTCCTGCACCACGTGCTGCCCGGGCCGGCCAGCCAGAGTTATGGCCTGGCCGTTGCGCAACTGGCAGGCGTACCGAGCGAGGTCATCACCCGTGCTCGCGAGCATTTGAGCCGCCTGGAAGACACCGCCCTGCCCCATGAAACACCGGCACCGGCCAAGGGCAAACCAGCGGCTCCGCAGCAAAGCGATCTGTTTGCCAGCCTGCCGCACCCGGTGCTGGATGACCTGGCCAAGCTCGACCTGGACAACATGACGCCACGTCGTGCTCTCGAAATGCTCTATACACTAAAGACACGGATCTAACGCAGCGGCTTGCAAGCTGTTAGAATCTCGCGCGGTTTGGGATGCTGCTGGCTAATAGCCTGGCCAGCAGACTATCGCTCCCGAACCTGGCGACCCCTACGAGAAGGGGCGCAGCAAGCCGCGCCTGAGGAGAAAATTAGAAATGACCTTCGTCGTCACCGACAACTGCATCAAGTGCAAGTACACCGACTGCGTAGAAGTCTGTCCGGTGGACTGCTTTTACGAAGGCCCGAATTTCCTGGTGATTCACCCGGATGAGTGCATCGATTGCGCGCTGTGCGAACCTGAATGCCCTGCCGTGGCTATCTTCTCCGAAGATGAGGTTCCGGCCGGCATGGAAAACTTCATCGAGCTGAACGCTGAGTTGGCCGATATCTGGCCGAACATCACCGAGAAGAAAGAGTCGATGCCTGATGCTGAAGAGTGGGACGGCAAGCCAGGCAAGATCGCAGACCTCGAACGCTGATTACCCCCGCGTTCGCGAAAAAGGCCCCACAAGGGCCTTTTTGCTTTTCTGCAGGCAAAAAAAAGGGGCGGTTTGACCCGCCCACATTTTTTCCCTATTCCCTGTGTTCCTTTTCATCGTCCTGATGAATCGCGTCCTGCGATATCCATATCCCTCATCCTTGAAGGCCGTGTCTGTCCGTCGACACAACCTCAATACTAGAGTGTTCCCCTGCGGGATCAATGGCCCCTTGGCGCGAATCCCAACTGTCACACGTCATTAATAATAAAAAATAGTTATATAAATCAAAAAGATGAACACACAAAACGTTCAACATGGACGATTGCCAGGGTGTAAAAATAACGAACACTTACGCAAGTGTAAGCCTGGGCTTACAGCACGAAACCAAAATTCCGAGAGGATTCGGTCTTCTGCTCAGGCAATAAAAACCCCCGAACCAGTCGGGGGTTTCATTGCCTGAGCAGTGAGTGCCTTATTGGAACAGCGACTCGCTCGACAGACCATTTTTTTCCAGGATCTCGCGTAGCCGCTTCAAGCCTTCCACCTGAATCTGTCTGACCCGCTCGCGGGTCAGGCCGATTTCCAGGCCTACGTCTTCAAGGGTGCTGCTTTCATGACCGCGCAGGCCAAAGCGGCGTATGACCACTTCGCGTTGCTTGTCGGTCAGTTCCGAGAGCCATTGATCGATGCTCTGGGACAGGTCATCGTCCTGCAACAGTTCGCATGGATCGGTTGGACGGTCGTCAGTCAGGGTATCGAGCAGGGTTTTATCCGAATCCGGACCCAGCGAGACGTCGACCGAAGAAACCCGTTCGTTAAGGCCGAGCATGCGCTTGACCTCTCCCACCGGTTTTTCCAGCAGGTTGGCGATTTCTTCGGGTGAGGGTTCATGGTCGAGTTTTTGCGTCAGCTCCCGCGCGGCCCGCAGGTACACATTCAGCTCCTTGACCACATGGATCGGCAGCCGGATGGTCCGGGTCTGATTCATGATTGCGCGTTCGATGGTCTGGCGAATCCACCAGGTCGCGTAGGTCGAGAAGCGGAAACCGCGTTCCGGATCGAACTTCTCCACCGCCCGGATCAAGCCGAGGTTGCCCTCTTCGATCAGGTCCAGCAGCGACAGCCCACGATTGACGTAACGCCGGGCGATTTTCACCACCAGCCGCAGGTTACTTTCAATCATGCGTTTGCGCCCGGCCGGATCGCCACTTTGCGACAGGCGCGCAAAATGAACTTCTTCTTCGGGTGATAGCAGGGGAGAGAAACCAATTTCATTGAGATACAGCTGCGTGGCATCAAGTGCCCGCGTGTAGTCAATGTACTTGTGTTGTTTCAAGGATGCGGAGTGTTTGGATTTGGCACGAACGGAAGGTGGAGCCGCCCCTTCATCATTCGACATCGAATCCGTATCGATGCTGCTCTCCATCAGGAGAACCTCATCGTCGATGTCAAACTCCGGCACTTCTTTACTGAGAGCCATTGTTATAGTCCTTTGGTGAGTTCGACCTCAAGCTCAAGCGGCGCCTTTATCCCTGGCAACGCTGGAGCCTGTCCCCTCTACGCGACGGAACAGGCTGGTAAGCGATCAACGACGTGGCAGGAATTGCAGCGGATCTACAGGTTTACCTTGGCGGCGAATCTCAAAATGCAGTTTCACCCGGTCTGTACCCGTTGACCCCATTTCGGCAATTGTCTGTCCGACCTTGACCTGCTGCCCCTCCCGAACCAACAACCTGCGGTTATGTCCGTAGGCACTGACGTAGGTTTCACTGTGTTTGATGATTACTAATTCGCCGTAGCCCCTTAAGCCACTCCCGGCGTATACCACCGTCCCATCAGACGCAGCTAAAACAGGCTGTCCCAAATCTCCGGCGATATCAATTCCTTTATTCAAACTACCGTTTGAAGAGAATTTTCCAATCAGAATGCCATTAGATGGCCATCCCCAGCCGGTCGGGGCTGGCCCGGGAGGGGGCAACGGAGCGGGTGCAGGCTTGCTCGCGACGGACGGTACAACCGTCGTGGTGCTGGTGGTCGTACCGTTTGCCGAACGACGGATGACCGTGGTTTTACTCGACGACGAAGGTGTTGAGCTGGACGAACTGACCACCGCCGTCGACGTTGAATCGGTACGACCATCAAAGCGAATCGTCTGACCCGGGCGGATGGTGTAAGGCGCGGGAATGTTGTTGCGTGCCGCCAGGGCCTTGTAGTCCCAGCCGTAACGGAAGGCAATGGAAAACAGGGTGTCCTTGGGCCGAACCACGTATTGTCCGGTGGTCACGGCCGGACGCTGGGTTGCGGCGTTGTTGCGGTCGACGACACGAACATCGCTGGACTTGTTGCTGGAACAACCGACCAGCAACGTGCTCAAGACAAGGCCAGTCACCAGGCGCTGAAAGCTCGTTTTACTCATACGCTGCGCAATGACTGTGAGACTCACCCGCCGCTCCCTCTGTGGTGGCTGAAAATGTGAAATACCGGAGTCCGGTAATGAACTGTCGCAAGTATAACGGGCCGTGCCCGCTTTACCTTTAATGTGGCGAATCGGTGTCGCGCACACGTTTGCTGCCTGACGATGAATCCCGTTTAACACAACGATGCCGCTGTAAGACAAAGGCAATCGAAGAGAATTCAGCGTGCCGAAACAAATGCTCAGGCCAGTGGCCCATTGAGCAATGGCACGAAGCGCACAGCCCCCAGGACATGCCTGGAAAAACCTTGTTCCTCGCGGATGATCAGCATCAATTGCTGGACTTCGCCGGCCCCGACCGGGATCACCATCCGGCCTCCCGGTGCCAACTGGTCAAGCAGTGCCTGGGGCACATCGGTCGCCACTGCGGTGACGATAATCCCGTTGTACGGTGCCAGTGCCGGCCAGCCCTCCCAGCCATCGCCCCAGCGGAACACCACGTTGCGCAGGTTCAGTTCGACCAGACGTTCCTTTGCCCGATCCTGCAGAACCTTGATACGCTCGACCGAGAACACACGCTCGACCAGTTGCGACAGCACCGCCGTCTGATAACCCGACCCGGTACCGATCTCCAGCACCTTGTCGAGGGGACCGGCCTCCAGCAGCAGCTCGCTCATGCGCGCCACCATATAAGGCTGGGAGATGGTCTGGTTGTTGCCAATCGGCAGCGCGGTGTCTTCATAGGCACGGTGCGCCAGCGCTTCGTCGACGAACAGATGGCGCGGGGTCCGGCGAATGACCTCCAGCACCCTGGCGTTGGAGATGCCTTCTTCGTACAGGCGCTGGATCAGCCGCTCCCGGGTTCGCTGGGAGGTCATGCCGATGCCGCGGCGCAGCATATCGTCTTGTTCGCGACCCATCAGCGCAACCCCTCCAGCCAGCCGTCCAGACTTCTGAAGGCATCATTGAAGGTGCGATCCAGTTGCAGCGGCGTGATCGAAACATAACCCTGCATCACTGCATGGAAATCGGTACCCGGGCCGCCATCTTCGGCATCCCCGGCCGCGGCGATCCAATAACCGGACTTGCCCCGCGGATCCACCACTTTCATCGGTGCCGCGGCTCGGGCGCGATGGCCCAGGCGAGTCAGCTGGATACCGCGGATACGGTCCAGCGGCAAATTGGGAATGTTCACGTTCAGTACCGTACGCGGTGGCAGATCCAGATCAGCATGGGCTTCAACCAGTTTGCGCGCGAAATGGGCAGCCGTGGGAAGGTTATCTACCTGGCGTGAGACCAGCGAAAAGGCAAAGGAAGGGTGTTTCAGGAAACGCCCCTCAAGGGCCGCCGCCACTGTACCGGAATACAGGACATCGTCCCCCAGGTTCGCGCCCAGGTTGATACCGGAAACCACCATGTCCGCTTCGCGCTCCAGCAGGCCGTTGAGGCCCAGGTGCACACAATCGGTTGGCGTGCCATTGAGGCTGATAAAGCCGTTGGCCAGGATTTGCGGGTGCAACGGACGGTCGAGCGTCAGCGAACTGCTGGCGCCGCTCTTGTCCTGGTCCGGGGCGATAACCACGCACTCGGTGTAATCCGCCAGCGCAGCATAAAGCGCGGCGAGACCGGGTGCTGTTACCCCATCGTCGTTAGAAATCAGAATACGCATGGGCTGTCCGTCTGCCCCACCGGCACCAGATCAACAAGCTCGCGCACCAATACGGTGGCGAAGCATCCGGCCGGCAGGACGAATTCCAGTTGCAGAATGTCCAGCGAGGGATAATGCCACGTCAACCCGCCAATGGGCAGCCGCAGGATGCGACGTTCGTGGCTCATTCCGGCGTTGATCAACCAGTCACGCAAATCCGCTTCGCGTGCGGCGATGGCCTGCTCCAGTTCATGGACAACGCCCGTGGCCGGCGAGTCACCTTCGCCCCACTGCGGACCGGTCGGATGCAGATCGAGAATCGCCAGGCGCGGGTCGCTGCACTCGGCTTCGCCTGCCGGGAAAAAGCTGCGGCTGTCGGTGAACGCCAGCAGATCGCCCACCTGGGCACGCTGCCAGGTGCCATCGGCCACTCGTGCGGCCAGCACCTGATTGAACAGAAAACTGCGCGCCGTGGAGAGCAGACGCGAGCGCACGTTGCGCTGCTCCGGCAAGGCCTTGCGCGCGGCCCAGGCGCGAGCATCGATGACGTTGCCGCCGTCATGACCGAAACGCTGGGCGCCGAAATAATTGGGGATGCCTTGTTTGGCGATCAATTGCAGACGCTCTTCAAGCGCGACCTTGTCGCCGGAAAATTGCGTCAGGCGCAACGTAAAACCATTGGCCGAGTGGGCACCGCGTTGCAGTTTGCGCTTGTGGCGGGCGGTCTTGAGGATCTTCAGCGTATCGTTTTCTGCCGCTGACAGATCAGGGTCGGCCTTGCCTGGCAGTTGCACGCTGAACCACTGGCGAGTCAACGCCTGACGGTCCTTGAGCCCGGCATAACTGACGGTGCGCAATGGCACGCCGGCAGCCTTGGCAATCCGTCGCGCCGCTTCTTCAGTATTGAGGCCGCGCTTTTCCACCCAGATCCACAGGTGTTCGCCTTCGCCGCTGAGGGGAATGTCGAGGACTTCGTCGACCTGGAAATCTTCCGCGATCGCTTTCAGGACCGCCGTGCCGAGGGCCTCACCGTAAGCCCGCGGGCCGAGCAATTGCAGTTCGTTCATGCGCGCAGCAACAAGGCAACGGAGTGCACGGCAATGCCTTCTTCGCGACCGACAAAGCCGAGCTTTTCGGTGGTGGTAGCTTTCACGTTCACTTGATCCAACTCTACTTGAAGATCCGCGGCAATCAGCGCGCGCATCGATTCGATATGCGGGGCCATTTTCGGCGCCTGGGCGACGATGGTGTTATCGACGTTACCGACTTTCCAGCCTTTGGCATGGACCAGTGCGACGACGTGACGCAACAGCGCACGGCTGTCGGCACCCTTGAATTTCGGGTCGGTATCCGGGAAATGCTTGCCGATGTCGCCCAGTGCCGCGGCGCCAAGCAAGGCATCGCTCAAGGCGTGCAGGAGGACGTCACCGTCAGAGTGAGCGAGCAGTCCGAAGCTGTGTGCAATGCGCACGCCGCCCAGAGTGATGAAATCGCCTTCAGCGAAACGGTGCACATCATAGCCGTGGCCAATACGCATAAAAAAACGCCCCGATTTTTGTCAGGGCGTGATTCTACCTGCATTAGCCAACCAGAGCATGCGCGTGATGCCGCAAGTGCTCATCGATGAAACTGGCAATGAAGAAATAGCTGTGGTCGTAGCCCGGTTGCAGACGCAACGTCAATGGGTGACCCGCCTGTTTGGCCGCCTGCTGCAAGGCTTCCGGCTTGAGCTGGTTGGCGAGGAAATCGTCGCGATCACCCTGGTCGACCAACAGCGGCAGCTTTTCATCGACCTCGGCAATCAACGCGCAGGCATCCCATTCGCGCCATTTCGAACGGTCCTCTCCCAGATAGCGGGAGAAGGCCTTCTGCCCCCACGGGCAATCCATCGGATTGTTGATCGGCGAGAACGCCGACACCGACTGATAACTCCCCGGATTGCGCAAGGCACAGACCAGCGCACCGTGGCCGCCCATGGAATGTCCGCTGATACCGCGCTTGTCCGACGCAGGGAAATGGGCTTCGACCAATGTCGGCAATTCCTGCACGACATAGTCATGCATCCGATAATGCCGCGACCACGGTTCCTGGGTGGCATTCAGGTAAAAACCGGCGCCGAGGCCAAAGTCCCAGGCGCCATCCGGATCGCCCGGCACTTCAGGACCGCGAGGGCTGGTATCCGGTGCGACGATGATCAGCCCCAGCTCGGCGGCCATGCGCATGGCGCCGGCCTTTTGCATGAAGTTCTCATCGGTACAGGTCAGGCCGGACAACCAGTACAGCACCGGCAGCTTGCCGCCCTGCTCCGCCTGCGGCGGCAGGTACACGGCAAACACCATGTCGCAGCCGAGCACTTCCGAGCGATGGCGATAGCGCTTGTGCCAGCCGCCGAAGCTTTTCTGGCAGGAGATGTTTTCCAGGCTCATGGCGGACCTCAGAAATGGATGACGGAGCGGATGCTTTTTCCTTCGTGCATCAGGTCAAACGCCTTGTTGATATCTTCCAGGCCCATGGTGTGGGTGATGAAGGTATCCAGCGGAATCTCACCGGTCTCGGCCATCTCCACATAGCTTGGCAACTCGGTACGGCCGCGCACACCGCCGAACGCCGAACCCCGCCAGACGCGACCGGTGACCAACTGGAACGGACGGGTCGAGATTTCCTGGCCGGCACCGGCAACGCCGATGATGACCGACTCGCCCCAGCCCTTGTGGCAGCACTCCAGTGCCGCGCGCATCAGCTGCACATTGCCGATGCACTCGAAGGAAAAATCGACCCCGCCATCAGTCATGTCGACGATGACTTCCTGGATCGGACGATCGAAGTCTTTCGGGTTCACGCAGTCGGTTGCGCCCAGCTGTTTGGCGATCTCGAATTTGGCCGGGTTTATGTCGATGGCGATGATGCGGGCAGCCTTGGCTTTTACGGCGCCGATGACAGCCGACAGACCGATGCCGCCGAGGCCGAAAATGGCCACGGTATCACCCGGTTTCACCTTGGCGGTGTTGAGCACTGCACCAATGCCGGTGGTGACGCCGCAGCCCAGCAGGCAGACTTTTTCCAGCGGTGCTTGCTTGGCAATTTTCGCCACGGAAATTTCCGGCAGCACGGTGTACTCCGAAAAAGTGGAAGTGCCCATGTAATGGAAAATCGGCTGGCCCTTGTAGGAAAAACGCGAAGTGCCGTCCGGCATCAGGCCTTTGCCCTGGGTCGCGCGAATCGCCTGGCAGAGGTTGGTTTTACCCGACAGGCAGAATTTGCACTGACGGCATTCCGGGGTGTACAGCGGGATCACATGATCGCCGACCGCAACGGAGGTCACGCCCTCGCCAATCGCCTCCACGATCGCACCACCTTCGTGGCCGAGAATTGACGGAAAAATGCCTTCCGGATCTGCGCCTGACAATGTGTAGGCATCGGTATGGCAAACACCGGAGGCCACCACGCGCAGCAAGACTTCGCCGGCCTTGGGCATGGCGACATCGACTTCAACGATTTCAAGGGGCTTCTTGGCCTCGAAGGCAACGGCGGCGCGCGACTTGATCATGATGACTCTCCAGTGAATAAAAACGAGACAGGGAGTGTAATACATGGCTCAACGATGAATAATCGATGTAAATGCAAAATATTATTGCTGTACAGGGATAATCTTCGATGTCCGAAAATCGCTGGGAAGGGATCGACGAGTTTGTCGCCGTTGCCGAATGCAGCCAGTTCACCGCTGCGGCGCAGCGCCTGGGGGTTTCCTCCTCCCACGTCAGTCGACAAATCGTACGCCTTGAAGAACGCCTGCAAACCCGTCTGCTCTACCGCAGTACCCGTCGGGTCACGCTGACCGAAGCCGGGCAAACCTTCCTGCAACATTGCCAGCGTTTACAGGACGGCCGCGAAGAGGCGTTGCGCGCGGTCGGTGACCTGACCAGCGAACCCAAGGGCATGCTGCGCATGACCTGCGCCGTGGCTTACGGCGAGCGTTTCATCGTGCCGCTGGTGACCCGCTTCATGGGACTGTATCCGCAACTGCGTATCGACATCGAACTGACCAATCGCCAGCTTGACCTGGTGCACGAAGGCCTCGACCTGGCGATTCGCCTCGGGCGCTTACAGGATTCACGGCTGGTCGCCACCCGCCTCGCACCGCGTCGCATGTTTCTCTGTGCATCGCCCTCCTACCTTGAGCGCTACGGTCGCCCGCACAGCCTGTCGGAACTGAGCCGCCACAACTGCCTAATCGGCAGTTCGGACCTGTGGCAACTGGAACAGAACGGACGGGAATTTTCGCAAAGGGTCCAGGGAAACTGGCGTTGCAACAGTGGGCAAGCGGTACTGGATGCCGCACTGCAAGGCGTAGGGCTTTGTCAGTTGCCGGACTATTACGTGCTGGAGCATTTGAATAGCGGCGCGTTGATTTCATTGCTGGAAGCACATCAACCACCGAATACGGCGGTTTGGGCGCTGTATCCGCAGCAGCGGCATTTGTCGCCGAAAGTGCGCAAGTTGGTGGACTTTTTGAAGGAGGGGTTGGCTCAAAGGCCGGAGTACAGGATTTAAGATCAAAAGATCGCAGCCTGCGGCAGCTCCTACAGGACTTCAGGTGATACGTAATCGATCTTTGTAGGAACTGCCGCAGGCTGCGATCTACTAGCGACGATTAGCCCAACGCTGTCTCAACCATTCAAGATCCTCAGGACGCGTAACCTTGAGGTTATCGGACCGCCCTTCGATCAGCCGCGGTGCCAAACCTGCCCACTCCATCGCCGAGGCTTCGTCGGTAATAACGGCATCGGCCACCAGACTGTCAGCCAGTGCGCGATGCAACGCCCCAAGGCGAAACATCTGCGGCGTGTAGGCCTGCCAGATCACACTGCGGTCCACGGTTTCGACCACACGACCGTGTTTGTCGACCCGCTTGAGCGTATCCCGCGCCGGAACCGCCAGCAGTCCGCCGACAGGATCGTCAGCCAGTTCAGCCAGCAACTTGTCCAGATCGTCACGACTGAGGTTAGGCCGCGCGGCATCGTGAACCAGTACCCAATCCTCATCGTCGGCACCCTGCGCATGCAAATGCAGCAAGGCATTGAGCACCGAGCCGGAACGTTCGGCGCCGCCCTCGACCCGGGCAATACGTGGATCATTCGCACACGCCAGGTTCGGCCAATAAGGATCGTCAACAGCAACACTGACCACCAGGCCTTTCAGGCATGGGTGATCAAGGAAACAGCCAAGGCTGTGTTCGAGAATAGTGCGCCCGCCCAGTTGCAGGTATTGCTTGGGACGGTCCGCGGCCATACGGGCACCGATGCCCGCGGCAGGAATCACGGCCCAGAAGGCCGGTAACGAATTAATCATTGGGCCAGCTGGTAAAGGGTTTCACCATCCTTGACCATGCCCAACTCATGGCGAGCCCGCTCTTCGACGGTCTCCATGCCCTTTTTCAACTCACTGACTTCGGCGTCCATCACCCGGTTGCGCTCCAGCAACGCCTGGTTCTCAGCTTGCTGATCGGCAATCTGCTGAGTCAACTCGGCCACTTGCGCCAGGCTGCCATTACCCACCCACAGACGGTACTGCAGGCCAGCCAGCAGCAGGAGCAAGACGAGGAACAACCAATTGGGACTGCGCATCGAATATCAGGTATCCAGTGAAAAAAGACAGCCATGCCAAAACGTGAAGCTTCTGATAGCACGAAGCCTGGAAGAACCAGGCTTGTGCATATAAGGCATCAGATTAGTGGCAAAAAACGTCGCCGTTGCGATTTTTTCGACACAATCCGCTGACTATTTACCATTTAACAATCAGCCGCGGAACTCGCTGCGACCGTTGTACTTGGCTTTGCCGTTCAACTGTTCTTCGATACGCAGCAGTTGGTTGTACTTGGAAACGCGGTCGGAACGGCACAGGGAGCCGGTCTTGATCTGGCCAGCCGAGGTGCCCACGGCCAGGTCGGCAATGGTCGAATCTTCGGTTTCGCCGGAGCGGTGCGAGATCACGGCAGTGTAACCGGCAGCCTTGGCCATCTGGATGGCTTCCAGGGTTTCGGTCAGGGTACCGATCTGGTTGAACTTGATCAGGATCGAGTTGGCGATCTTTTTGTCGATGCCTTCTTTCAGGATCTTGGTGTTGGTGACGAACAGGTCGTCGCCTACCAGTTGGGTCTTCTCGCCGATCTTGTCGGTGAGGATCTTCCAGCCAGCCCAGTCGGACTCGTCCAGGCCATCTTCGATGGAGATGATCGGGTAACGCTCGGTCAGACCTTTCAGGTAATCAGCGAAACCTTCGGCGGTGAACACCTGGCCTTCGCCGGACAGGTTGTACTTGCCGTCTTCGTAGAATTCGCTGGCTGCGCAGTCCAGAGCCAGGGTCACGTCGGTGCCCAGTTTGTAACCGGCGTTGGCCACGGCTTCGGAGATCACTTTCAAAGCGTCTTCGTTGGAAGCCAGGTTCGGTGCGAAACCACCTTCGTCACCCACGGCAGTGCTCAGGCCACGGGCCTTCAGTACAGCCTTGAGGTGGTGGAAAATCTCGGTGCCCATGCGCAGGCCTTCCGAGAAAGACTTGGCACCAACCGGCTGAACCATGAACTCCTGGATGTCGACGTTGTTATCGGCGTGCTCGCCACCGTTGATGATGTTCATCATCGGAACCGGCATCGAGTAGACACCCGGGGTGCCGTTCAGGTTGGCGATGTGAGCGTACAGCGGCAGGTCCTGGTCCTGTGCTGCTGCCTTGGCCGCGGCCAGGGAAACGGCGAGGATCGCGTTGGCGCCCAGGGAACCTTTGTTTTCAGTACCGTCGAGCTTGATCATTGCCAGATCGAGCGCTTTCTGGTCGCTTGGATCCATGCCTTTCAACAGGTCGCGGATCGGACCATTGATGTTGGCTACGGCCTTCAGAACGCCCTTGCCCAGGTAACGGCTCTTGTCGCCATCACGCAGCTCGAGCGCTTCACGCGAGCCAGTGGAAGCACCGGACGGCGCGCAGGCACTGCCGATGATGCCGTTGTCGAGAAGCACGTCCGCTTCCACGGTGGGATTGCCACGGGAGTCGAGAACTTCACGACCTTTGATGTCGACGATTTTAGCCATTGTTGTAAACACTCCAAAGTTGACGAAAACGACGCAGCTGTAGGAAATCTTTGATCGTCGGCAAGTGAGGTGCAGCGGGCAGTCTTGCAGACGACAAGGCTCAGGCCCGAGGGCCTGGGCATTAAATCGTGCGGTACTTTACCGGAGAATTGAAGATTACGCGGTTTCTACCGTCGGAAAACTCTTCACCAGTTCGTCCAAAGCCTTGAGCTGGGCCAGGAATGGCTCCAGTTTGTCCAGGCGCAAGGCGCAAGGACCGTCGCATTTGGCGTTGTCCGGATCCGGGTGGGCTTCCAGGAACAGGCCAGCCAGGGACTGGCTCATACCGGCTTTTGCCAGGTCGAGGACCTGGGCGCGACGACCGCCGGCCGAATCGGAGCGACCACCAGGCATTTGCAGCGCGTGGGTCACGTCGAAGAACACCGGGTATTCGAACTGCTTCATGATGCCAAAGCCAAGCATGTCGACGACCAGGTTGTTGTAGCCGAAGCTCGAACCACGCTCGCAGAGGATCAACTGATCGTTACCCGCTTCCACGCATTTGTTCAGGATGTGTTTCATTTCCTGAGGCGCGAGGAACTGGGCTTTCTTGATGTTGATCACAGCGCCGGTCTTGGCCATCGCGACCACGAGGTCGGTCTGGCGCGACAGGAAGGCCGGCAACTGGATGATGTCGCAGACTTCAGCGACGACCGCGGCCTGGTCCGGTTCGTGGACGTCGGTGATGATCGGCACGCCGAAGGCTTGCTTGATGTCCTGGAAGATGCGCATGCCTTCTTCCAGGCCAGGACCACGATAGGAGGTCACAGAAGACCGGTTGGCCTTGTCGAAACTGGCCTTGAACACGTAAGGGATACCGAGCTTTTCGGTGACCTTCACATACTCTTCGCAAACCTGCATGGCCATGTCACGGCTTTCCAGCACGTTCATGCCGCCGAACAGCACCATGGGCTTGTCGTTGGCAATCTCGATGTCGCCGACGCGGATGATCTTCTGTGCCATCGGGGTTACGCCTTCTTCTGGTGTTGAGCCAACGCTGCCTTGACGAAACCGCTGAACAGCGGGTGACCGTCGCGTGGCGTCGAGGTGAACTCAGGGTGGAACTGGCAAGCCACGAACCATGGATGATCCGGTGCTTCAACCACTTCGACCAGTGCGCCATCACCGGAACGACCGGAGATTTTCAAGCCAGCCTCCATGATTTGTGGCAGCAGGTTGTTGTTCACTTCATAGCGATGACGATGACGCTCGACAATCACGTCCTTGCCGTAGCAACCGTGGACCAGGGAACCCGGCTCCAGCAGGCAATCCTGCGCGCCCAGACGCATGGTGCCGCCCAGATCGGAGGTTTCGGTGCGGGTTTCGACAGCGCCGGTGGCATCTTCCCACTCGGTGATCAGGCCCACGACCGGGTGACCGCTTGCACGATCGAACTCGGTGGAGTTGGCGTCTTTCCAGCCCATCACGTTACGTGCGAACTCGATAACGGCCACTTGCATGCCCAGGCAGATACCCAGGTACGGAACCTTGTTTTCGCGAGCGTATTGAACGGCAGTGATCTTGCCTTCAACGCCACGCAGACCGAAGCCGCCCGGTACCAGGATGGCGTCGACGCCTTCGAGCAGCGCGGTGCCCTGGTTTTCGATGTCTTCGGAATCGATGTAGCGCAGGTTGACCTTGGTGCGGTTGCTGATGCCGGCATGACTCATCGCTTCGATCAGCGACTTGTAGGCGTCCAGCAGCTCCATGTACTTGCCGACCATGGCAATGGTGACTTCGTGCTCAGGGTTGAGCTTGGCGTCGACCACGGCTTCCCACTCGGACAGATCGGCACCGCCGCATTGCAGGCCGAAACGCTCGACGACGAAATCATCCAGGCCCTGGGAGTGCAGGATGCCCGGGATCTTGTAGATGGTGTCGGCGTCTTCCAGCGCGATCACCGCACGTTCTTCAACGTTGGTGAACTGCGCAATCTTGCGACGCGAGGAAATATCGATCGGGTGATCGGAGCGGCACACCAGCACATCTGGCTGCAGACCGATGGAACGCAGTTCCTTCACCGAGTGCTGGGTAGGCTTGGTCTTGGTTTCGCCGGCAGTGGCGATGTACGGCACCAGAGTCAGGTGCATCAGCATCGCGCGCTTGGCGCCGACTTCGAAACGCAGCTGGCGGATGGCTTCGAGGAACGGTTGCGACTCGATGTCACCCACGGTGCCACCGATCTCGACCATTGCCACGTCAGCATCGCCCGCGCCCTTGATGATGCGGCGCTTGATTTCGTCGGTGATGTGCGGGATCACCTGGATGGTTGCGCCCAGGTAGTCACCACGGCGCTCCTTGCGCAGGACGTGTTCGTAGACACGGCCGGTGGTGAAGTTGTTGTTCTGGGTCATGGTCGTGCGGATGAACCGCTCGTAGTGGCCCAGGTCCAGGTCGGTCTCGGCGCCGTCGTGGGTGACGAACACTTCACCGTGCTGGAACGGGCTCATGGTGCCCGGGTCGACGTTGATGTACGGGTCCAGCTTCAGCATGGTGACCTTAAGTCCCCGCGCCTCCAGGATGGCCGCCAATGATGCCGATGCAATGCCTTTCCCCAATGAAGAAACAACACCGCCCGTGACGAATATGTAGCGCGTCATGAAAAACCCTAGAAGTCTGCGTTAAAGCGGTCCGAGCCGCCGGGGAAAGCGAAGGAAGGCCGAAGCCCCCGATCACCTGCATTAATCACAGTGCACCTTTCAAAAAAACCGCCGCGTTGGGACAGACCGGAAAATGAAACACCGGTTCGTTGCTCGCTACACATTTTTTGGAATCGCCCAGCAAAGACTGCTTGGTAATCGGCAACTCCTGCAATTCAAGCGAATCCACAGAAGTTGTATCAAGAAGGGAGCGTAGTCTACCGGAAAGCCCCTTTCAGCTCAAACCTTGATCTTCGTTCAGTGGCCGCCAATGCAAATGCCAGTCGCCGAGTGCACCACCATCGAGCCCCTTGAGGTTCGCTACCGCCAGCAGTTGCCCGTCTTTGTAGAGCAGCGGCAATCTGCCGCGTACGAAGGACGGTACAGCGCTTTCATTGAGCAAACGTTTCAAGTCCCGATGGCCGCGGCCTGGCAATGCCATGATCTCTCCCCCTTCACGATAGCGGATATGCAGCGGGCCATCGGGGATTTGGCCGGTGAGCCAAAGCATTCCATTGCCCGGGATAGCCAGCGGTGACGCCGGATCCAGCCACGCCCCGGCGACGGGCAGAGGCCGCAGCCAGTGGCCGGACAGCCACCAGATCCGCCCGCCCGACCGATGCAGTTCGCCATCGGCCAGCCGCCACACCGGGCAGGCATCGCCGGTGGCATCGCGCAAATCCTCCCAACCCGACCAATGGTCAGTATCCGGCAAGCGGCTCAACGGTCCGAGCCAATGACTCAAGGCGTTGCGCTGCCGGGCATCAGACAATTGCGCAAGGGGCGCCAGTTCAAGGGATCGCAATCCCAGCCAAGCGAACTCACTGGCAGAACTGGCCTTATGCAGATCCAAGTCCGCCAGTTCTTCGAGCAGCCCCTGCGCTTCAGTCAAATGCGCCGCGCTGCGGGCCATGGTCGCCACCGCTTGCGGCCAGCGCTGGATCAGCACGGGCAAGACTTGATGCCTAAGGTAATTGCGCGAGTACTGCCGATCCTGGTTCGAGGGATCTTCGATCCAGCTCAAGCCATGCACATTGGCATAAGCCTCCAGTTCAGCCCGCGTGACTTCCAGCAATGGCCGCAGCAGATGCCCCTTGCCCAACGGGCGCTGACGCGGCATCCCGGACAATCCGCGCACCCCGGCTCCGCGCAACAAGCGAAACAGCAGGGTTTCCGCCTGATCGTCGCGGTGCTGGGCCGTCAGTAGCACTTCGTTGTCCTGAACGGTTTCAGTGAAGGCCTGATAACGCGCATCCCGGGCTGCACGTTCAAGGCTGGCACCCGGTTGCACCTGCACGCGAACCACTTGCAGCGGCACACCCAGCGCAGCGCACACGGCACGACAATGTTCCGGCCACGCACCGGCCACGGCTTGAAGGCCATGATGGACATGGATGGCGCTCAGCGCCGGCAGGGATTCGGTTTTGGAGAGAGTTGCCAGAAGGTGCAGCAGGACAGTGGAGTCAAGGCCGCCGGAGAAGGCGATGCGCCAGGTCGCAGCATTGCGCCACGAGGCAAGATTCAACAAGAGTCTGGCAGGCAGATCAATATTGGACCGACTCATATCCATCACCTTGCACAAATCAAATGTGGGAGCGGGCTTGCTCGCGAAGGCGGATCAACATTCAACGTACCCGTTGACTGTCATACCGCTTTCGCGAGCAAGCCCGCTCCCACACATGGGCACTGCGTGTTCGGCTTAGAGACCGTAGCTCATCAGTCGATCATAACGACGCTTCAACAGCGCATTGTTATCGAACTTCTTGAGCATCGCCAGTTGCGAGCTCAGTTCGGCGCGGATCGATGCGGCTGCGGCAGCCGGGTCACGGTGCGCGCCGCCCAATGGCTCGCCAATCACCTTGTCCACGATGCCCAGGCCCTTGAGGCGCTCGGCGGTAATGCCCATCGCTTCTGCGGCATCCGGCGCTTTCTCGGCGGTTTTCCACAGAATCGAAGCGCAACCTTCCGGCGAGATCACAGCGTAGGTCGAGTATTGCAGCATGTTCAGCTGGTCGCAGACACCGATCGCCAGTGCACCACCGGAACCACCCTCACCGATCACGGTGGCGATGATTGGGGTTTTCAGGCGAGCCATGACACGCAGGTTCCAGGCAATCGCTTCGCTCTGGTTGCGCTCTTCAGCGTCGATGCCAGGGTAAGCGCCCGGGGTGTCGATGAAGGTCAGGATCGGCATTTTGAAACGTTCGGCCATTTCCATCAGGCGGCACGCCTTGCGGTAGCCTTCCGGACGCGGCATGCCGAAGTTGCGGCGAACTTTCTCGCGCACTTCACGGCCTTTCTGGTGGCCGATGATCATCACCGGCTTGTCGTCCAGACGGGCAATGCCGCCAACGATGGCAGCGTCGTCCGAGAAGTGACGGTCACCGTGCAGTTCGTCGAACTCGGTGAAGATGTGTTCGATGTAGTCCAGGGTATACGGACGTTTCGGGTGACGCGCCAGACGTGCGATCTGCCAGCTGGTCAGCTTGCCGAAGATGTCTTCGGTCAGCGTTTTGCTCTTGTCCTGCAGGCGGGAGATCTCATCGCCGATATTCAGCGAATTGTCATTACCGACCAAGCGCAACTCTTCGATCTTGGCTTGCAGGTCGGCGATCGGCTGTTCGAAATCTAGAAAATTCGGGTTCATAGGCGTCCGTCTTGGGTCGAGTCCCAAGGGTTCTTGGGCCGGCCGGTTGTCTATTCGCGCCCTACCTTAAGGGACAGGCGCGTTGAGGTCGAGATTAAAAATTCAGGTCGAGGTCAGGGCAATCTGATAGCACTGACCGTCAACGGTATTGGAGGAAGACGTTGTCTCGCCCGAACTGGTCACGCAGGGCTTGAATCAACGCATCCGCCGGATCGATTCGCCAGCCTTCGCCGAACTGCAACATGGCCTTCGCATCGGGGCTGGTGTAGTCCATGGTGACCGGGCACGCGCCGCGGTGACGCTTCAACAGTTCACCCAGCCAGCGTAGCTGATCGCCCTTGAGGTCCTTGGCATGCAACTTCAGGCGCAAGCTTTCGGCCAGATTGGTACGCGCATCCTCCATGCTCATCACCCGCTTGACCCGCAACTTCAGGCCACCGGAGAAGTCGTCGTTGCTGACTTCGCCTTCGACCACCACCATCGCGTCGGTCTGCAACAGCGACTGCGCGGAATGGAACGCTTCGGAAAACAGCGAGGCCTCGATCCTTCCGGAGCGGTCGTCGAGGGTGATGAACCCCATCTTGTCGCCCTTTTTGTTCTTCATCACCCGCAAGGCGATGATCATCCCGGCAACAGTCTGGGTATCACGCGCCGGTTTCAGGTCGATGATGCGCTGGCGGGCGAAGCGACGGATTTCACCTTCGTATTCGTCGATCGGGTGACCGGTCAGGTACAGGCCGAGGGTATCTTTCTCCCCTTTCAGGCGCTCCTTGAGGGTCAGTTCCTTGGCCTTGCGGTGGTTCGCGTAGACGTCGGCGTCTTCTTCGACAAACAGACCGCCAAACAGGTCGGAGTGACCGCTGTCCTGCGTACGCGCGGTCTGTTCGGCCGCCTTGATCGCCTCTTCCATGGCGGTCAGCAGCACCGCCCGATTGCGGTCGATGTTGGCCTGGTAGGCTTTCTGCTCGTCGTGGAAATACGGCCCGAGGCGATCCAGTGCACCGCTGCGGATCAAACCGTCGAGGGTGCGCTTGTTGATACGCTTGAGGTCGACCCGTGCGCAGAAATCGAACAGATCCTTGAACGGACCGGCCAGACGCGCTTCGGTGATCGCCTCGACCGGGCCTTCACCCACGCCCTTGATGGCGCCCAGGCCGTAAATGATCCGGCCTTCGTCGTTCACCGTGAACTTGAATTCGGACGTGTTCACGTCCGGCGCGTCGAGACGCAGCTTCATGGTCCGCACTTCTTCGATCAAGGTCACGACCTTGTCGGTGTTGTGCATATCCGCCGAGAGTACCGCGGCCATGAACGGCGCCGGGTAGTGCGCCTTCAGCCATGCGGTCTGGTACGACACCAGGCCATAGGCGGCGGAGTGGGATTTGTTGAAGCCGTAACCGGCGAACTTTTCCACCAGGTCGAAGATGTTACCGGCGAGGTCCGCGTCGATATTGTTGGTGGCGCAACCTTCAATGAAGCCACCGCGCTGCTTGGCCATTTCCTCGGGTTTTTTCTTACCCATGGCTCGACGCAGCATGTCCGCACCACCGAGGGTGTAACCGGCCATGACCTGGGCAATCTGCATCACCTGTTCTTGATACAGGATGATGCCGTAAGTCGGTGCCAGTACCGGCTTGAGGCCTTCGTACTGGTAGTCCGAGTGCGGATACGCCAACTCGGCGCGACCGTGCTTACGGTTGATGAAGTCGTCCACCATGCCCGATTGCAGCGGGCCCGGACGGAACAGCGCCACCAGTGCGATCAAGTCTTCCAGGCAGTCGGGCTTGAGCTTTTTGATCAGCTCTTTCATGCCGCGGGATTCAAGCTGGAACACCGCCGTGGTTTCGGCTTTTTGCAGCAGTGTGTAAGTCGGCTTGTCGTCCAGCGGGATGAACGCGATGTCGAGCGGCGGCTCGTTGACCTTGGCGCGGTCGCGGTTGATGGTTTTCAGCGCCCAGTCGATGATCGTCAGCGTTCGCAGGCCGAGGAAGTCGAACTTCACCAGGCCAGCCGCCTCGACGTCATCCTTGTCGAACTGGGTTACCAGGCCGTCACCGGCTTCGTCGCAATAGATCGGCGAGAAGTCGGTCAGCTTGGTCGGCGCGATAACCACACCACCGGCGTGCTTGCCGACGTTACGCACAACGCCTTCGAGCTTGCGGGCCATCTCCCAGATTTCCGCGGCCTCTTCATCGACCTTGATGAAGTCGCGCAGGATCTCTTCCTGCTCATAGGCTTTTTCCAGGGTCATGCCGACTTCGAACGGAATCATCTTCGACAGACGATCCGCCAGGCCATAGGACTTGCCTTGCACCCGTGCCACGTCGCGGACCACAGCCTTCGCCGCCATGGAACCGAAGGTGATGATCTGGCTTACGGCATTGCGGCCGTACTTCTCGGCTACGTAGTCGATTACCCGGTCACGACCGTCCATGCAGAAGTCGACGTCGAAGTCGGGCATCGATACCCGTTCCGGGTTGAGGAAGCGTTCGAACAGCAGGTCGTATTCCAGCGGATCGAGGTCGGTGATCTTCTGTACGTAGGCCACCAGCGATCCGGCACCCGACCCCCGGCCAGGACCTACCGGTACGCCGTTGTTCTTGGCCCACTGGATAAAGTCCATCACGATCAGGAAGTAACCGGGGAACCCCATCTGGATGATGATATCCAGTTCGAAATTCAGTCGGTCGACATAGACCTGACGCTTGGCTTCGTAGTCTTCGGTGGTGTCTTTGGGCAGCAGAACACTAAGGCGCTCTTCCAGGCCGTCGAAGGACACCTTGCGGAAGTACTCGTCGATGGTCATGCCATCGGGGATCGGGAAGTTGGGCAGGAAGTGCGTCCCCAGCTTCACTTCGATGTTGCAGCGCTTGGCGATCTCGACGGTGTTTTCCAGCGCCTCGGGAATGTCGCTGAACAGCTCGGCCATTTCCTCGGCGCTTTTGAGGTACTGCTGATCGCTGTAGTTCTTCGAACGCCGCGGGTCGTCCAGGGCACGGCCCTCACCGATGCACACACGGGTTTCGTGGGCGGCGAAGTCTTCCTGCTTGATGAAGCGCACATCGTTGGTCGCCACCAGCGGCGCACCGAGCTTCTCGGCCAGGGCCACGGCGCCGTGCAGCTGCTCTTCATCGTTGGGGCGATTGGTGCGCTGGATTTCCAGATAGAAACGATCCGGAAACACTTCCATCCATTCCCGCGCCAGGGTTTCGGCCTCGGCGGGGTTGCCGCTGAGCATGGCCTGGCCGATCTCGCCTTCTTTGGCCGCCGACAGCATGATCAAGCCCGAGTTGGCTTCAGCAACCCATTCGCGCTCGATGATGACCGCGCCATTGCGCTGACCATCGATGAAACCGCGGGAAATCAGCTCGGTAAGGTTGCGATAGCCTTCGGCGTTCATCACCAGCAGGCTGATCCGGCTCAGCGGGTTGTCCGGATCCTTGTTCGACAGCCACAGGTCAGCGCCGCAGATCGGCTTGATCCCGGCACCCATGGCGTTTTTATAGAATTTGACCAGGGAACACATGTTGTTCTGGTCGGTGACCGCTACGGCAGGCATGTTCATGCCAACCAGGGTCTTGACCAGCGGTTTGATCCGCACCAGACCGTCGACCAGGGAGTATTCAGTGTGCAGGCGTAGGTGAACGAATGAAGCCGGCATAGTGATCCTGTCTGTAAACATGAAGACAACAAGGCCCGGATTGTACCGGGCCTTGGTAAAAAAAATCAGCCTTGCGACTAACTCTCTACGACGCTCTCTAGCGCCTCATACGCCAGACGCACCGGGGCAAACGAACGCCGATGAATCGGGGTCGGCCCGAGCCGTGCCAGCGCTTCCAGATGAACGGGGGTCGGGTAGCCTTTGTGCCCACCAATGCCGTAGCCCGGGTAGATCAATTCGAATGCGGCCATTTCACGATCACGGCTGACCTTCGCCAGGATCGATGCGGCGGCGATAGCGGGGACCTTGCTATCGCCCTTGACCACGGCTTCGGAACGCATCGGCAGTTTCGGGCAACGGTTGCCGTCGATCATCGCCAGCTTCGGCTGAACGTGCAGCCCGGCGACCGCGCGCTGCATGGCCAGCATGGTGGCGTGCAGGATATTCAGCTCATCGATTTCTTCGACCTCGGCGCGAGCGATGCACCAGCTCAGGGCTTTTTCGCAGATTTCGTCGTAGAGCTTTTCGCGACGGGCTTCGGTGAGTTTCTTCGAGTCGTTCAGGCCAAGGATCGGGCGATTCGGATCAAGGATCACTGCCGCCGTCACCACCGCGCCACAGAGCGGGCCGCGACCCACTTCATCGACACCGGCAACCAACTCTTCGATTTCAGCGACCAAGGTGAAATCCAGCCCCATCTGCATATTCGGTTTACTCATTTTACTTGGCCGATCAGGTTCAGCACTGCGTCCGCAGCCTGGTTGGAGGCATCCAGACGCAGGGTCCGGTGTATCTCGTCAAAACCGCGGGTCTGCTCTTCGCCACCCTCGATCAGCGGCGACAAGGTCTGGGCCAGCGCTTCGACCGTGGCATCGTCCTGCAACAACTCGGGCACCAGCAGACGCTGGGCCAACAGGTTCGGCAACGAAATATAGGGGCTTTTCACCATGCGCTTGAGAATCCAGAACGTCAGCGGCGCCAGGCGATAGGCGACCACCATCGGCCGCTTGTACAGCAGCGCTTCAAGCGTTGCAGTGCCGGAGGCAATCAACACCGCATCGCACGCTGCCAGGGCCAGATGAGACTGGCCATCGAGCAGGGTCAGCGGCAGATCGCGACCGGCCAACAGTTCTTCCAGCTGTGCACGACGTTGCGCACTGGCGCAAGGCATGACAAACCGCACCCCCGGGCGCAGCGCACGCAAGCGCTGGGCCGTATCGAGAAACAACGCACCGAGCCGGCCAACTTCACCGCCGCGGCTGCCGGGCATCAACGCCACCAGCGGCCCGTCGGGCAAGCCAAGTTCGGATCGCGCAGCAGCGCGATCGGCCTGGAGTGGAATGGCGTCGGCCAGGGTATGGCCGACGAACCGCACCGGCACGCCTTTCTCTTCGTAGAATCTGGCTTCAAACGGGAACAGCGTGAGCATCAGGTCGCAGCCTTCGCGAATCTTCAGCACGCGTTTCTGCCGCCAGGCCCAGACCGACGGGCTGACGTAATGCACGGTCTTGATCCCGGCCTGGCGCAACTTGAGTTCGATATTGAGGTTGAAGTCGGGCGCGTCGATACCGATGAACACATCGGGTTTCGCGTCGATCAGGTCGGCGACCAGCTTCTTGCGCCTTGCAAGCAGCTCGCGCAACCGGCCCAGCACTTCCACCAGGCCCATGACGGACAGACGTTCCATCGGAAAATACGAGGTCAGGCCTTCTGCCTGCATCAACGGACCGCCAACACCAATGAATTCGACGGCAGTGTGACGAGCCTTGAGCGCACGCATGAGGCCCGCACCCAGAATGTCACCGGAAGCTTCACCCGCTACCAGCGCAATACGCAGATTGGCCATGGTTAGCGAGTGATGCCGCGAGTCGAAGACTGGATGGAGTCGCGGAACACCGCTACTTCCGGGAATTGCGCAGAAGGCTCGGCGAGTTCGGCAAGCGCCTGCTCCACGGTCAGGCCCTGGCGGTAGACAATCTTGTAGGCACGACGCAGCGCGTGGATCGCATCTTCGCTGAAGCCCCGACGGCGCATGCCCTCGAAGTTCATGCTCCGGGCTTCAGCCGGGTTGCCGAACACCGTGACATAGGCAGGAACATCCTTGCCGATCGCCGTACCCATGCCTGAAAAGCTGTGGGCGCCGATGTGGCAATACTGGTGAACCAGGGTAAAACCGGAGAGGATCGCCCAGTCTTCCACATGCACATGGCCCGCCAGTGCGGTGTTGTTGACCAGGATGCAGTGGTTGCCGATAACGCTGTCGTGGCCGATGTGGGCATAGGCCATGATCAGGTTGTGATCGCCCAGGGTCGTTTCCGAGCGGTCCTGGATGGTGCCACGGTGAATCGTCACGCCTTCACGGATGACGTTGTGATCACCGATCACCAGGCGGGTTTCCTCGCCCTTGTACTTAAGGTCAGGTGTATCTTCGCCCACCGAGGAAAACTGGTAGATGCGATTGTGCTTACCGATTCGGGTCGGGCCCTTGAGAATCACGTGCGGCCCGATGACTGTCCCCTCGCCGATTTCCACACCTGCGCCGACGATCGACCACGGGCCGACCTCGACGCCGTCAGCCAGAACGGCTGTCGGATCGATGATTGCACGAGGGTCAATCAAACTCATAGCTTGCGTTCCGCACAGATGATCTCAGCCGAGCAGACAGGCTTGCCATCGACCGAAGCCTGGCATTCGAACTTCCAGATCTGACGCTTGCAGCTGATGAACTTGGCTTCAAGGATCAACTGATCACCCGGCAATACCGGCTGGCGGAAGCGCAGCTTGTCGGAACCGACGAAGTAATAGAGCGTGCCGTCGGCCGGTTTCACGTCAAGCATTTTGAAACCAAGGATTCCGGCAGCCTGAGCCATTGCCTCGATGATCAATACGCCCGGCATGATTGGATGCGCAGGGAAGTGACCATTGAAGAACGGTTCGTTGATGCTGACATTCTTGTAGGCACGAATGCGCTTGCCTTCAACATCCAGCTCCACTACCCGGTCCACCAGCAGGAACGGGTAACGGTGAGGCAGGTATTCGCGAATCTCGTTGATGTCCATCATTTCGGGGGGAAGCCTATGTAAAGATTGGGGGCGCGCGACGGGCGCACGCCCCACTAGCAAATCAGGGACGCAGTCTAGCGGCTGCGCGCACTTGATATGGAAATGGTATCAGCCTTCTGATGAAGCATTACCGTCAGGGGTCACTTCCCCTGCCTGCTTTTCCAGCTGTCGCAGACGTCGCGCGATGTCATCGAGCTGACGGATACGTGCCGCGCTTTTGCGCCACTCGGCTGCCGGCTGCATGGCCGTACCGGAAGAATAGGCGCCTGGCTCGGTAATCGAGTGGGTCACCATGGTCATCCCGGTAATGAAAACGTTGTCGCAAATGTCGATGTGTCCCACCAGGCCTACGCCACCGGCGAGCATGCAATGCTTGCCGATTCTGGTGCTGCCGGAGATCCCGACGCACGCCGCCATGGCGGTGTGATCGCCCACCTGAACGTTGTGGGCAATCTGAATCTGGTTATCGAGCTTCACGCCGTTACCGATGACGGTATCGGCCAACGCACCGCGATCTATAGCCGTGTTCACGCCGATTTCAACATCATCGCCGATCAGCACACCACCGATCTGGGCGATTTTCTGCCAGATACCTTTTTCATTGGCAAAACCGAAGCCTTCGCCGCCGAGCACCGCACCGGACTGAATGACGACACGCTTGCCGACGCGCACGTCGTGATACAAGGTCACTCGCGGCGCGAGCCAGCCACCCTCGCCCACCACGCTGCGAGCGCCAATGAAGCAATGCGCGCCGACAGTCGTACCGGCTGCCACCTGCGCACCGCTTTCGATCACCACAAAAGCGCCGATACTCGCCGCCGGGTCGACAACCGCATCCGCCGCGATCACCGCCGTCGGATGAATCCCGGCCGCCGCCTTGGGCTTGGGATCGAACAGGTGAGAAACACGCGCGTAGGCTGCATACGGATCCGGCACCACCAGCACATCCCCGCCATGACCTTCGGCGTCAGCGGCCTTGAGCAACAGGGCTGCTGCCTGACTGCCTGCCAGGTACTTGCGGTATTGGGGGTTTGCAAGAAAGCTCAACTGAGCTGGGCCAGCCTCCTGCAAGGTGGCTAGCCCAGTAATTGCTTTCTCGGGGTCGCCACGTAGCGTGGCGCCGAGGAACTCGGCCAGTTGGCCGAGCTTAATGGTCACGGTCATGGGTTACTTCAGCTGATTCATGCGCTCGATAACCTGGCGAGTGATGTCGTACTGAGGTTTGACATCAATCACTGCGCCACGCTCGAAGACCAGGTCAAAAGCACCTTTCTTGATGACTTCTTCCACAGCGCTGTCCAGTTTCGGCTTGAGCTGCTTCAGCATTTCACGGTCGGCAACGGCTTTGGCTTCGTTCAGCTCCTTGGACTGGAACTGGAAGTCACGGGCCTTTTGCTTGAATTCAAGCTCCAGACGCTCACGCTCGCCCTGCTGCATTTTGTCGCCACCGGCCATCAGACGATCCTGAATGCCCTTGGCGCTGGTTTCCAGCGACTTGAGCTTGGTCAGTTGAGGACCGAACTTCTTCTCGGCATCCACGGCGTATTTCTTGGCCGCGTCGGACTCCAGCAGAGCCATCTGATAGTTCAGAACAGCAATTTTCATGTCGGCGAACGCCGGACCAGCGACCAGTACGCTGGCCAGGAGAACCAATTGAGTCAACTTACGCACGATGCACTCCTACAAAATTCATTGTCGTTATCTTGGGTCAGACGCTTAGAACGTCTGGCCGAGAGAGAATTGGAACACTTGAGTTTCAGCGTCATCCGGTTTCTTGACTGGCATGGCCAGGGCGAAACTCAGAGGCCCCAGTGCGGTGACCCAGGTCACTCCCACACCGACAGAACTGGCCATGTTGCTCAGACTGACATCGTTACACTGCGTATTGGACTTCGACGCAGGGTTGGTGTTGGTCGTCTGCTCGCATTTGGAGTCGAATACGTTACCCACATCCCAGAATACCGAGGTACGCAGGGATCGTTGATCCTTGACGAACGGCAGCGGGAACAGAATCTCTGCACCACCCTGGATCAGGACGTTACCACCGAACGGCAGTGGATCCTGGTCCGGGTCAGCAAGAGTACCCGGGTTGCCCGTTTCGAGTGCGCCGCGGCTCGGAGTACTACGCGGCCCCAGTGTACTGTCCTTGAAGCCACGAACCGAGTTGAAACCACCAGCATAGTAGTTTTCATAGAATGGCAAGCCTTCGGTCGAACCGTAGCCGTCGCCATAACCCAATTCGGTGTGCAGGCGCATGGTGTAGTTTTCACTCAGCGGCTGGAACAACTGACCACGGTAGTCGAGTTTGAAGAACGACAAGTCACTACCCGGCACAGTGACTTCCGCCGTCAAGCTTTGGGAGTGACCACGAGTCGCCAAAACGCCTTTGTTCAGGGTGGACTCGGACCAACCGGCCGAAGCCTTGAAGTTCAGGTACTTGTCGCCTTCCTGGTTAACGAAGTCGAAGATCTCGTCGACGGTGTAAACGCCAGTCTTGATCGTGTCCTGTTGCGCATTCAGGCCGAAGGTCAGACGCGAAGTCTCGCTGATTGGATAACCGACACTCACACCGGCACCCAGGCTGTCCACGGCGTAGCTGGCGACGTCGGTATCGAGTTCGTCATAGTCAGTGGTGCGGTAGAACGCGTTGTAACCCAGGCTCACGCCGTCGGCGGTCCAGTAGGGGTCGACAAAACCGAAGTTATAGCGGGTCTGGTATTCGCTTTTGGTCAAGCCGACGCTGACCTTGTTACCGGTACCCAGGAAGTTGTTCTGGGTGATCGAACCACCGAGGATCAAACCGGCGCTCTGGGCGAAACCGACGCTGGCGGTAATCGAACCGGAGGCTTGTTCTTCAACGCTGTAGTTGACGTCCACCTGGTCATCGACACCCGGCACGGCCGGAGTCTCAACGTTGACTTCCTTGAAGAAGCCCAGACGTTCCAGACGGGTCTTGGACTGATCGATCAGGTAGGTCGAAGCCCAGCCGCCTTCCATCTGGCGCATTTCACGACGCAGCACTTCGTCTTCGGACTTGGTGTTGCCACGGAAGTTGATGCGGTTCACGTAGGCACGCTTGCCCGGATCGACCGCGAACAGGATGTCTACGGTGTGATCTTCTTCGTGCGGTTGAGGCACGCCGTTGACGTTGGCGAAGGTGTAACCCTCGTTCCCCAGGCGACGGGTGATCAGTTCGGAGGTGGTGGTCATCAGCTTGCGCGAGAACACCTGGCCTTTTTGCACCAGCAGCAGGGACTTGACCTGGTCTTCAGGGACTTTCAGGTCACCGCTGAGCTTGACGTCACGAACGGTGTACTTGTCACCTTCGTTGACGTTGACGGTGATGTAGACGTGCTTCTTGTCCGGCGTAATGGAGACCTGGGTCGAAGCGATATCCATGTTGATATAGCCACGGTCCAGGTAGTAGGAACGCAGGCGCTCCAGGTCACCGGACAGTTTCTCACGGGCGTACTTGTCGTCGTTCTTGAAGAACGACAACCAGTTGGTGGTCTTGAGTTCGAACAGGTCGATCAGGTCTTCATCAGGGAAAACCGTGTTGCCCACAACGTTGATGTGCTGGATAGCCGCAACGGTGCCTTCGTTGATGTTGACCTTCAGGCCGACGCGGTTACGCGGCTGTGGCACCACTTCGGTGTCGACGGTAGCCGAGTAGCGACCCTGGGCGACGTACTGGCGTTGCAGTTCGTTACGCACACCTTCAAGGGTGGCACGCTGGAAGATCTCGCCTTCGGCCAGACCGGATTGTTTGAGGCCTTTCATCAAGTCTTCGGTAGAGATCGCCTTGTTACCTTCGATCTCGATACTGGCGACCGACGGACGCTCGACTACCGTGATGACCAGGACGTTGCCATCGCGGCCCAGCTGGATATCTTGAAAGAAACCGGTTTTGAACAACGCACGAGTGGATTCCACCAGGCGACGATCATCCGCCTGTTCACCGACGTTCAACGGCAAAGCACCAAAGACGCTACCCGCGGAGACCCGCTGGAGGCCATTGACGCGAATATCAGAGATAGTGAAGGACTCGGCGTGAACTTCGGCGATCATCAATACGGTGAGAACCGCAGTTAGCAGCAGACGTTTCATGAAGTCCTTTCTTATTCCAACTGGCAATAAACAAACTGCCGCAAAATGCGGCAGATTCGCAATTCAGCGAAGCGTTACAGTCGACCCAGATCATTGACAAGAGCAAGCAACATCACCCCAATCACCAAACTGATGCCGATCTGTATCCCCCAACCTTGCACCCGATCTGACAAGGGACGACCACGCACCCACTCGATCAGATAAAACAACAAATGCCCCCCATCCAGTACCGGAATGGGCAACAAATTCAGAACGCCCAAGCTAATACTCAGATAAGCAAGGAAATTCAGGAAATCAGCAACACCCGACTGGGCCGAAGCGCCCGCCACTTTAGCAATGGTTATCGGTCCACTCAAGTTTTTTACCGAGAGCTCACCGAACAACATTTTCTTCAGTGAATCGAGGGTCAGCACGCTCATGGTCCAGGTGCGTCGTGCCCCTTCGCCAATTGCTGCCAATGGCCCGTAGCTGACCTCGCGGATCATCTCCGGCGGCCAGTCGATCGCTTTCACCCCTGCCCCCAAATAACCGCTGGGCGATTTGCTCTCGCCGCGAGCGGCAAGCGTCACAGGGACGTCGATTTGAGCACCGTCGCGCTCAACCCGCAGCATGATTTTGGTATCGGGATGCTTACGGACGGTATCGACAACCTGCTGCCAGTCATCCAGAGCACGGCCATCAAGCGCCAGCAACCGATCACCGGTCTTCAGGCCGGCAGCCTGAGCCGGCCCCTTTGGATCGAATTCGGCCAGGACAGGCGGCAATGCCGGACGCCACGGACGAATCCCCAATGAATGGATAGGATCGGGCTCATCAGCCCCTTTGAGCCATTTGTCCAGCGCAAGTTCACGAGGAGAATCGGTCGTGGAGCCTTGTTCGCGCACCAATACCTGCAATGAACCGCTCTCGCCCAGGCGACGCACCAGTTGCAGATTCACCGCCGCCCAGCCGGAAGTCGCCTCGCCATCAATGGCCACGATTTCCTGGCCGGGGCTCAAACCCGCCTTGGCTGCAATACTGCCGGACTCGACAGCGCCGATGACCGGACGCACCTGCTCGCTGCCGAGCATCGCCAACGCCCAGAAGAACACCAATGCCAACAGGAAGTTGGCTATCGGCCCCGCCGCTACGATGGCTATGCGCTGACGAACGGATTTGCGATTGAAGGACTGGTCGATCTGGTCGAGCGGCACTTCACCCTCGCGCTCGTCGAGCATCTTGACGTAGCCACCCAACGGGATGGCGGCGACGACAAATTCGGTGCCCTGCTTGTCATGCCAGCGCAGCAAAGGCATGCCGAAACCTACGGAGAAGCGCAGCACCTTGACCCCACAGCGACGCGCGACCCAAAAATGGCCGAACTCGTGGAAGGTAACCAGCACACCCAGAGCGACCAGGGTGCCGACAATCATATAGAGCGCGCTCATCTACTTTCTCCGCATTCCTATCCGCTGCTGCGTGGGCCAACTATCCACAGCATTTACCGCCCGTGACGGCTCAACCATTGTCCGGCCAGCAATCGCGCCTTCGCGTCTGCCGTGAACACTGCATCGAGATCATCCACAGCCACTACGGGCTCCAGATTCAGTACTTCCTCGATGATACTCGCGATTTCCGGGTAACGAACCCGTTCGTCGAGAAATGCCGCCACCGCCACTTCGTTCGCCGCATTGAGCATGGCCGGCGCGCTGTTACCCGCTTCGGCCGCCTGACGGGCCAGACGCAGGCAAGGGAAACGCTCTTCATCGGGCGCCTGGAAGTCCAGCCGCGCAATGGCAAACAGATCCAGCGGCGCCACACCCGAATCGATCCGCTCCGGCCAGGCCAGGGCATTGGCGATAGGCGTGCGCATGTCCGGATTACCCAGCTGTGCCAGAACGGAACCATCGACGTAGTCGACCAGCGAATGGATCACACTTTGTGGGTGAATCACCACCTCGACCTGGGATGGCCTGGCATCGAACAGCCAGCAGGCTTCGATCAACTCAAGCCCCTTGTTCATCATGCTGGCCGAGTCCACGGAGATTTTTCGCCCCATGGACCAGTTCGGATGAGCACACGCCTGATCGGGAGAAACATGCGCCAGCTCAGCCATTGGCGTCTGCCGGAACGGACCGCCTGAAGCCGTCAGCAAAATCCGGCGCACACCGACCGACTCAAGGCCACGGGCATAATCCAGCGGCATGCACTGGAAAATGGCGTTGTGCTCGCTATCGATCGGCAGCAACACCGAACCGCTCTTGCGCACGGCCTGCATGAACAGCGCGCCGGACATGACCAGCGCTTCTTTATTAGCCAGGAGGATCTTCTTGCCAGCCTCGACCGCCGCCAGTGTCGGACGCAATCCCGCCGCGCCGACGATGGCCGCCATGACCGTATCGACTTCCGGATCGGAAGCGACCTGGCACAAACCCTCCTCGCCCACCAGGACACGGGTCGAAAGACCCGCCGCGCGCAAATCATCCTGCAGGGTACGGGCAGCTGCGACTTCAGGTACCACGGCAAATCGCGGGACATGGCGCACGCAAAGCGCCAGCAGCTCACTCAAGCGGGTGAAGCCAGTCAAGGCAAAGACCTGATATCGATCCGGGTGACGAGCGATGACGTCGAGCGTACTCAGGCCAATCGAGCCGGTCGCGCCCAGAACGGTAATCTGTTGCGGGCGGCTCACGGGGCGGCCATCCACAGCAGCACCGCAAACAGCGGAATCGCTGCCGTCAGGCTATCGATACGATCCAGCACGCCGCCGTGACCCGGAAGCAGATTGCTGCTGTCCTTGATCCCGGATTGACGCTTGAACATGCTTTCAGTGAGATCACCCACCACCGAAATGAACACGATCAGCGCGGCACCGATCAACCCCTTGAACAGTTCGGCCACCGTCCAGTCGCGCACCAAAGCAACGATTGTGGTAATCACCAGGCTCAACGCCAGACCACCGTACACGCCTTCCCAGCTTTTGCCCGGACTGACCTGCGGTGCGAGCTTGCGCTTGCCGAAAGCACGACCGGAGAAGTAGGCGCCAATATCGGCCCCCCAAACCAACACCATCACTGCCATGATCAGCCAGTTACCCAGCGGGTATTGCTTGATCTGCACCAGGCCTTGCCAGGCCGGCAGGAGAATCAGCAGGCCGATCACCAACTTGGTCGCCGCATTGGACCAATGCTCGCTCGAACGCGGATAGGTCAGCACCAGATACGTCGCCACTGCCCACCACAGCACCGAAGCGCCCAATACCCAAGGCGCAAGACCGGGCAGGATGTACATGAGGAACAGCGCCAAAGCGACCACAGCGGCATAGCCGACGCGGAACGCTTGAGCGGCAAAACCCGCCAGACGCGCCCATTCCCAGGCACCAAGGGTCACGACCAGCCCGATGAACAGTGCAAAACCGGAACCTTCAAGCAGGAAAAACCCGCACAGGGCAATCGGTAGCAGGATCAGCGCGGTGATGATTCGTTGTTTAAGCATTAAACCCGGGCTCCAGCCTCGACCTGCTCGCTCGTTTTACCGAAGCGGCGCTGGCGGGAAGCGTAATCGGCCAGCGCATTGCGCATGGCATCGTGTTTGAAGTCCGGCCAGAACAGGTCGGAGAAATACAGCTCGGCATAGGCCAGCTGCCAGAGCAGGAAGTTGCTGATGCGGTGCTCGCCGCCGGTACGGATACACAGGTCCGGCAGCGGCAGGTCGCCCGTGGCCAGGCAGGTCTGCAGCAGATCGGGCGTGATGTCTTCCGGACGCAGGTGTCCGGCCTGGACCTCTCGCGCCAGTCGTTGCGCTGCTTGCGCGATATCCCACTGACCGCCGTAATTGGCGGCTATCTGCAGGACAAATCGATTGGCGCCGGCCGTCATTGCCTCGGCTTCACGCATGGCAGCCTGCAGCTCTGGATGAAAACGCGAGCGATCGCCAATGATGCGCAGGCTGATGTTGTTGTCGTTGAGGCGCTTGGCCTCTCGACGCAGCGCCTTGAAGAACAGATCCATCAAAGCGCTGACCTCATCGGCCGGACGCTGCCAGTTCTCGCTGGAAAAGGCGAACAGGGTCAGCACTTCGACCTTGGCCTCGGCACAAACTTCAATGACGGCACGCACCGCATCCACGCCCGCTTTATGCCCGGCGACACCCGGCATAAAGCGTTTTTTCGCCCAGCGATTGTTACCATCCATGATGATCGCGACATGGCGCGGCACCGCGGACGGTGCAGACTGCTTGGTCTTTTCCATGAAAACGCGACCCTTATACGGCCATCAGGTCTTTTTCTTTCTGCGCCAGGTCCGCGTCGATTTTAGCCACGAACTTCTTGGTCAGATCATCGATCTCGCCAGTCGCACGACGCTCCTCGTCTTCGCTGATCTCTTTTTCCTTGACCAGATCCTTGAGCTGGCTGTTGGCATCGCGACGGATGTTGCGCACGGCAACACGGGCATCTTCAGCGACGTCACGAGCCTGCTTGGTGAAGCCCTTGCGGGTTTCTTCGGTCAGGGCAGGCATGGAGATCAGCAGCAGTTCGCCGAGGTTGGTCGGGTTCAGGTTCAGACCCGCGCTACCGATCGCCTTGTCGACGGCACCCAGCATGTTGCGCTCGAAAGCAACGACTTGCAGGGTACGGGCGTCCTTGACGGTGATGTTGGCCACTTGCTTGATCGGGGTGTCGGAGCCGTAGTACGGCACCATCACGCCTTCCAGGATGCTCGGGTGCGCCTGGCCGGTACGAATGCGGCCGAAGTTGTGCGCCAGCGACTCCACGGATTTCTGCATGCGCTCTTGAGCGTCTTTCTTGATTTCGTTGATCATTGTGCGCCTTCCTCGATCAGGGTCCCTTCAGCGCCGCCGTGTACGATATTCAGCAGGGCGCCGGGCTTGTTCATGTTAAATACGCGTAGTGGCATCTTGTGGTCGCGGCACAAGCAAATGGCCGTCAGATCCATCACACCCAGCTTGCGATCCAGCACTTCATCATAAGTCAGATGATCGAACTTCTCGGCATGCGGGTCTTTGAACGGGTCAGCGGTGTAGACGCCATCGACCTTGGTCGCCTTGAGCACGACGTCGGCATCGATTTCGATTGCACGCAGACAGGCTGCCGAATCCGTCGTAAAGAACGGGTTGCCGGTACCGGCCGCGAAAATCACCACGTCCTTGGAGTTCAGGTGGCGCATGGCCTTGCGACGATCGTAGTGATCGGTCACGCCAACCATGGAAATAGCGGACATCACGATGGCCGAGATGTTGGCGCGCTCGAGAGCGTCGCGCATGGCCAGGGCGTTCATCACAGTGGCCAGCATGCCCATGTGGTCGCCGGTGACACGGTCCATGCCAGCCTTGCTCAGCGCTTCACCGCGGAACAGGTTGCCACCACCGATAACCAGACCGACCTGAACACCGATGCCGACCAGTTGGCCAACTTCCAATGCCATGCGATCCAGAACTTTCGGATCGATCCCGAACTCTTCCGAGCCCATCAGGGCCTCGCCGCTAAGCTTGAGTAGAATGCGTTTATAGCGAGCCTGATAACCACTGCCCTGCTGAGCCATTGCGAATCTCTCCTGCGGCGTATTTTAAAAATTCTTTGCGAGCTGTTTACAGCTGGCGTTCAATCTAGCTTGGCGCTGCTTCAGCGCCATCGGAACATGGCTTTGTAAGCCAGTTCCAAAGGGAAACCAAATAAAAATTGATACCCCATCTGAAAAGAGGCTGCGCGCGTGAGCGGGCAGCCTCTTCTGGGCGACAGTTAAAAAACCGTCTTATTGCTTGGCGGCAGCCAGCTGGGCAGCAACTTCTTCTGCGAAGTTGTCCACTGGCTTCTCGATGCCTTCGCCTACTTTGAAGTAAGTGAAGGAAACGATTTCAGCGCCAGCTTTCTTGGCCAGTTCGCCGACCTTGATTTCAGGGTTCTTGACGAAAGCCTGCTCAACCAGGCTGGCTTCGGCCAGGAACTTGCTGATACGGCCTTTGACCATGTTTTCAACGATGTTTTCCGGCTTGCCGGCGATCTTGTCAGCGTTCAGCGTCAGGAACACGCCTTTCTCGCGCTCGATCGCTTCAGCGGAAACTTCCGATGGCAGCAGGAATTCAGGATTGGTAGCCGCTACGTGCATAGCGATGTCCTTGGCCAGCTCAACACTGCCGCCTTTCAGGACAACTGCAACACCGATCTTGTTGCCGTGCAGGTAGCCACCGACAACGTCACCTTCAACGCGTGTCAGACGACGGATGTTGACGTTTTCGCCAACCTTGCCGACCAGTACCAGGCGAGCAGTTTCTTGAGCTTCGATCAGCGGAGCAACATCAGTCAGCTTGTCGGCGAACGCTTTTTCAACGCTTGCTGCAACAAATTCCTTGAAGTCGTCCTGCAGGGCCAGGAAGTCGGTCTGCGAGTTCACTTCCAGCAGAACGGCGGATTTACCGTCTTCCTTCAGAGCGATAGCGCCTTCAGCGGCAACGTTGCCGGCTTTCTTGGCAGCCTTGATGGCGCCCGAAGCGCGCATGTCATCAATGGCTTTCTCGATGTCGCCGCCAGCCTTGGTCAAGGCCTTTTTGCAGTCCATCATGCCTTCGCCAGTACGCTCGCGCAGTTCTTTGACCAACGCTGCAGTAATCTCTGCCATTTCAAAATCCTCTTGGATAGGTTTTCAACCATTCCACCCGATCGAACGGGCGATCAATTCTTCCCGAACCACCCTTGTTAGCTGCCGCACGTTACAGATAGAGCAGTGGGCGCCGACAAATGGTTTTCGAGGTGGCAAAAAGGGGGCCAAGCCCCCTTTTTGCTTACTGAGTCAACGCCAGGGCGTCAATTACTCAGCTGCAGCCTGAGTTTCTTCAGCTGCGAACTCAACGGTGCCGCCGGCAACATTGTTGCGACCGCGGATGACAGCGTCAGCCATCGAACCCATGTACAGCTGGATAGCGCGGATTGCGTCATCGTTGCCTGGGATGATGTAGTCAACGCCTTCCGGGCTGCTGTTGGTATCGACTACGCCGATAACCGGGATGCCCAGCTTGTTGGCTTCGGTGATAGCGATGCGCTCGTGATCAACGTCGATAACGAACAGAGCGTCTGGCAGACCGCCCATGTCCTTGATACCACCCAGGGAACGATCCAGCTTTTCCAGGTCACGAGTGCGCATCAGCGCTTCTTTCTTGGTCAGCTTGGCGAAAGTACCGTCTTCGGCTTGAACTTCAAGGTCACGCAGACGCTTGATGGAAGCACGGATGGTCTTGAAGTTGGTCAGCATGCCGCCCAACCAGCGGTGATCGACGTACGGCGAACCGCAACGTGCTGCTTCTTCAGCAACGATCTTGCCAGCGGAACGCTTGGTGCCGACGAACAGAATCTTGTTTTTGCCCTGGGCCAGACGCTCTACGAAAGTCAGAGCTTCGTTGAACATTGGCAGGGTTTTTTCAAGGTTGATGATGTGGATCTTGTTACGCGCGCCGAAAATGTACTTGCCCATTTTCGGGTTCCAGTAACGGGTCTGGTGACCGAAGTGCACACCGGCCTTCAGCATATCGCGCATGTTGACTTGGGACATGATAGTTCCTTAATAAGTCGGGTTTGGCCTCCACGTATCCCAATGACCAACCAGCAGCATCAGCTGAAGGCACCCAGGTCATCGTGTCGACACGTGTGTGGATTTAGGCTTTACGGGACATCCCCGGAAAGCGGCGCATTTTATACCATAAGGCAGGGCAAAACGGAACCCGGATTCTGAAATCCTGGCGAGCGTTTTGCTCAATCCCTTGGAATCCGCCAAGAATGCACCATTCTATAGAGAGAAGCGATGCACACAGGCGCAGATTTGCGCTGCTCGTCTGGTAGAATCGCATTTTTCAGGGCCGCGAAGTTCGATCGCGCAATGCCCTTTCCGTTTAGAAAGCGCCGCCTGGCGCAGAGAGAGCCTGTATGACCGTCACCCTCAAAACCCCCGAGGATATCGCCAAAATGCGTATCGCCGGCAAACTGGCCGCCGATGTGCTGGAAATGATTGCCGAATACGTCAAGCCGGGCGTTACCACCGACCAACTGAACCAGATCTGCCACGACTACATCGTCAATGAGCAGAAAGCCATCCCTGCCCCGCTCAACTACAAGGGCTATCCAAAGTCGATCTGCACGTCGATCAACCATGTGGTCTGCCATGGCATCCCGAACGACAAGCCGCTCAAGGATGGCGACACCCTGAACATCGACGTCACCGTCATCAAGGACGGTTACCACGGCGATACCAGCCGCATGTTCCACGTCGGCACCGTGCCGGTCTGGGCCGAGCGCCTGTCCCAGGTGACCCAGGAATGCATGTACAAGGCGATCGAGATCGTCAAGCCCGGCTGCCGCCTGGGCGACATCGGCGAAATCATCCAGAAGCACGCGGAAAAGAACGGCTTCTCGGTGGTTCGTGAATTCTGCGGCCATGGTATCGGCAAGGTGTTCCACGAAGAGCCGCAGATCCTGCACTACGGCCGAGCCGGCACCGGAATGGAACTCAAGGCTGGCATGACTTTCACCATCGAGCCGATGATCAACCAGGGCCGTGCCGACACCAAGGTACTGGGCGATGGCTGGACCGCAATCACCAAGGACCGCAAGCTCTCGGCACAGTGGGAACACACCCTGCTGGTGACCGAAACCGGTTACGAGATCTTCACCTTGCGCAGCGATGACACCATCCCTCGCGTTTCGGCCTGATCCCGTTACCGTACATCGCCTATAGAAAGGAAAGCCAATCGATGCCGCAGGTGGATCCCGAACTCTTCGACCGCGGCCAGTTCCAGGCTGAACTGGCCCTGAAGGCAAGCCCGATCTCGGCCTTCAAGAAGGCGATCCGCCAGGCCCGCGAAGTGCTCGACACGCGCTTTCGCAACGGCCGGGACATTCGCCGGCTGATCGAGGATCGCGCCTGGTTCGTCGACAACATCCTGCAAAAGGCCTGGGAGCAGTTCAGCTGGAGCGAGGACGCCGACATCGCACTGGTCGCGGTCGGCGGCTACGGCCGTGGCGAATTGCACCCCTATTCCGACATCGATTTGCTGATCCTGCTGGACAGCGCCGACCACGAGGTTTTCCGCGATTCCATCGAGCGTTTTCTGACGCTGTTGTGGGACATCGGCCTGGAAGTCGGTCAGAGCGTTCGTTCGGTCGACGAGTGCGCCGTCGAGGCCCGCGCCGACCTGACGGTCGTCACCAACCTGATGGAAAGCCGCACCATCGCCGGCCCCGAGCATTTGCGCCAGCGCATGCTGGACGTCACCGGTACCGGGCACATGTGGCCGAGCAAGGACTTCTTCCTGGCCAAGCGTGCCGAACAAAAGGCTCGCCACCACAAGTACAACGACACCGAATACAACCTGGAACCCAACGTCAAAGGCTCACCCGGCGGCCTGCGGGATATCCAGACGATTCTGTGGGTAGCCCGTCGCGAGTACGGCACCCTGAACCTGCGGGCACTGGCTGGGGAAGGGTTCCTGGTGGAGAGTGAAAACGCCCTGCTCGCCTCCTCCCAGGAGTTCCTGTGGAAGGTTCGCTATGCCCTGCACATGTTGGCTGGCCGCTCCGAAGACCGCCTGCTGTTCGATCACCAGCGCACCATTGCCGGGCTGCTGGGCTTCAAAGGCGACGACGCCAAGCAAGCCATCGAAAACTTCATGCAGCAGTATTACCGGGTGGTCATGAGCATCGCCCAGCTCAGCGACCTGATCATCCAGCACTTCGAGGAAGTCATCCTCGCACCGGAAGACGAATCACCACCGCAGCCGATCAACTCGCGGTTCCAGTTGCATGACGGCTACATCGAGGCACGCAACGACAACGTTTTCCGCCGCACGCCGTTCGCCATGCTCGAAATCTTCGTGCTGATGGCCCAGCAGCCGGAAATCAAGGGCGTGCGCGCCGACACCATTCGCCTGCTGCGGGAACACCGCCACCTGATCGACGACGACTTCCGCAACGATATTCGCAACACCAGCCTGTTTATCGAATTGTTCAAATGCAAGATCGGCATCCACCGCAACCTGCGGCGCATGAATCGTTACGGCATCCTGGGGCGTTACCTGCCCGAATTCGGTTTCATCGTCGGGCAGATGCAACACGACCTGTTTCACATCTATACAGTCGATGCCCACACCCTGAACCTGATCAAGCACCTGCGTAAGTTGCAGTACACCCAGGTGTCGGAAAAATTCCCGCTGGCCAGCAAGCTCATGGGAAAACTGCCCAAACCCGAGCTGATCTACATGGCCGGCCTGTACCACGACATCGGCAAAGGCCGACATGGCGACCACTCGGACATCGGAGCGGTCGATGCCGAGGCGTTTTGCCAGCGCCATCAGCTGCCAGTGTGGGACAGCCGCCTGATCGTGTGGCTGGTGCAGAACCACCTGGTGATGTCGACCACCGCCCAGCGCAAGGACTTGTCCGACCCGCAGGTGATCCACGATTTCGCCCAGATCGTCGGCGACGAAACCCGCCTCGACTACCTGTATGTGCTCACCGTCTCCGACATCAACGCCACCAACCCGACCCTGTGGAACTCCTGGCGCGCCAGCCTGCTGCGCCAGCTCTACACCGAGACCAAGCGCGCCCTGCGTCGCGGCCTGGAGAACCCGGTGGATCGCGAAGAGCAGATCCGCCAGACCCAGAGCGCCGCCCTGGATATCCTGGTGCGCGGCGGCACCGACCCGGACGACGTCGAGCAGTTGTGGGCGCAGCTGGGTGACGACTATTTCCTGCGCCACACCGCCGGCGACGTCGCCTGGCACAGTGACGCGATCCTCCAGCAACCGGCCGACGGCGGACCACTGGTGCTGATCAAGGAAACCACCCAGCGCGAGTTCGAAGGTGGCACGCAGATCTTCATCTACGCCCCTGACCAGCACGACTTCTTTGCCGTGACCGTGGCCGCGATGGACCAGCTCAACCTGAACATCCACGACGCCCGGGTCATCACCTCCAGCAGCCAGTTCACCCTCGACACCTATATCGTGCTCGACACCGACGGCGACTCGATTGGCGATAACCCGGCGCGGGTCAAACAGATCCGCGAGGGCCTGACCGAAGCCCTGCGCAACCCGGACAACTACCCGACCATCATCCAGCGCCGGGTACCGCGCCAGCTCAAGCATTTCGCCTTTGCGCCACAGGTGACGATCCACAACGACGCCCAGCGCCCGGTGACAGTGCTGGAACTCACGGCGCCCGACCGCCCGGGCCTGCTGGCGCGCATTGGCACGATCTTCCTGGAGTTCGACCTGTCGTTGCAGAACGCCAAGATCGCCACCCTCGGCGAGCGCGTGGAAGACGTGTTCTTCATCACCGACGCCAACAATCAGCCGCTGTCCGACCCGCTGCTGTGCAGCCGCCTGCAGGATGCGATCGTCGAACAACTGAGCGTCAACCAGGAACCTGATATCAAACTGTCGCGCATCAGCATCTGAATCAACACATTTCCCCTGTGGGAGCCCCCTCGCCACAAGCTCGCTCCCACACTGAAAGAGGCCCCCGATGAACAACGCTCTGTCCCAGCTCCAGCCCTACCCGTTCGAGAAACTCCGCGCACTGCTCGGCAGCGTGACGCCAAACCCGGACAAGCGTCCGATCGCGCTGTCCATCGGCGAGCCGAAACACCGTTCGCCAAGCTTTGTCGCAGAGGCTTTGGCCAGCAATCTTGAAAAAATGGCCGTGTACCCGACCACACTCGGTATCCCGGAGCTGCGTGAAGCCATCGCTGCATGGTGCGAGCGGCGCTTCGATGTCCCCAAAGGCTGGATCGACCCGGCGCGCAACGTGCTGCCGGTCAACGGTACCCGCGAGGCCTTGTTTGCCTTCACCCAGACCGTAGTCAACCGTGGCGATGACGCGCTGGTAGTCAGCCCGAACCCCTTCTACCAGATCTACGAAGGCGCGGCGTTCCTCGCCGGGGCCAAGCCGCATTACCTGCCGTGCCTGGACGAAAACGGCTTCAACCCGGATTTCGACGCCGTGTCGCCGGACATCTGGAAGCGCTGCCAGATCCTGTTCCTGTGCTCGCCAGGCAACCCGACCGGCGCCTTGATCCCGGTCGACACCCTGAAAAAACTGATCGCCCTGGCCGATGAACACGATTTCGTAATCGCCGCGGACGAGTGCTACAGCGAACTGTATTTCGACGAACAGACTCCACCACCAGGCCTGCTCAGCGCTTGCGCGGAATTGGGCCGCAAGGACTTCAAACGCTGCGTGGTGTTCCACAGCCTGTCCAAGCGTTCAAACCTGCCAGGCCTGCGTTCGGGTTTTGTGGCCGGTGATGCCGACGTCCTCAAGGGATTCCTGCTCTACCGCACCTACCACGGCTGCGCGATGCCGGTTCAAACCCAACTGGCCAGCGTTGCCGCATGGAATGACGAAGTGCACGTGCGTGCCAACCGGGCGCTGTATCGCGAGAAGTTCGATGCGGTGCTGGAAATCCTCAGCCCGGTCATGGACGTACAGCGGCCGGATGGCAGCTTCTATCTGTGGCCGAATGTGGCCGGTGACGACTCAGCGTTCTGCCGCGACCTGTTCGAGGAGGAGCACGTGACGGTGGTACCGGGATCTTATCTGTCGCGGGATGTCGATGGCGTCAACCCGGGGGCCGGACGCGTGCGCATGGCGCTGGTTGCGCCGTTGGCGGAGTGTGTCGAGGCTGCCGAGCGCATTCGTGATTTTGTCACTCGTAATCGATAATCCAAAAACCACCCGCACTGTGCAATGCAGTGCGGGCGACCTTCAACTAGCGCAACACTCTCTAATAGTCAGAAACTTTACCTTCGAATAACCAAAAAACTAATCTCCACGCCGAACCCAAGCGTTTTTTTAACCTTAGGAAGTTATCGACAAGGAGATAGTCAATGCTGAATGAACAGCCCTGCAAAATTATCGGCCCATTAAATGAGCAAGATTCATACGAGACGGCCATCAATGAAAACCCCAGCAATGCCCCCACCGCATCACCAGGTGGTCGAAACAAACGCGGCGTCGCCATTCATTCCAAGTTCTGGGCTAGCCACAGAACGCTGAAAATTGCTTTCCTCAACCCGCCATCCAGCACACACCGTGAGGCAGCGATAAAGGCCATCAAAGTATGGCAACCCTCCATCAATCTCAAACTGGATTTTGTCAACGGCACAGAGGGCGATATCCGTATCACCATGGAGCCGCCCCTTAACTACTCCGCCATTGGCACTGATGCCATGTTGCGCGGTCCTGATGAAAACACAATGAACATCGGCACGGATCCAGAGCACCCCGGATTCGAAGCCACTGTTCTACATGAATTTGGCCATGCGCTGGGGATGCAACATGAACATCAACATCCAAAAGCCGATATTCCATGGAACAAACCCGCCGTCTATGATTTTTACTTATCCGCCTATCAGTGGAGCAAAGAAGAGGTCGATCACAACTTATTCAAATTACTTGAAGACAAACTCACCCGCACGACGGTCTACGATCCAACTTCAATCATGCACTACCCCATATCCAACGAACTTACGACGGGCGATTGGTCGGTACAAAAAAATACGATACTTAGTCAAAATGATCGTCGTCTGATGCGCAAGATTTACCCAAAACAATAATGCAGCCGGATTCAAGACATTACCTACCAACTCACTTTACCGCTCCAAGCCTGGCCTCACTTCGGTCCAATTCCCCCCAACACCTCGCGCAACACGTCATCACCCATCTGGTGATGACGGCTGAGGCTGTACAACTCCAATTGATGGCGATACTCGGACATCATTCGCGCCTTGAGCTCTGCGGCCGTCGAAGAACAACAGCGGCGGCAGAAACAGAAACAGTTCAGGGTCGATTGCCACATGCAAACCCAGCGTCGCCAGGCGAGTAAGGCCCCGGCGGCGGTTTGCATAAACAGTGGTTCCCGGAAAATCGACAGCATTGAAGTGCCATATTGGCCGCTTAGACTACGGGTGTCCCTTGCACCTACGTCGCACAGGTACAGAGTGCCCTGAAACACCGCAACCCCTGTGGGAGCGAGCCTGCTCGCGATGGCTGCGCATCAGCCAACCATGATGCTGGATGTCATGGCCCAATCGCGAGCAGGTTCGCTCCCACAGGTTTTGCGTTTTAACTGAAAGGCCATGGCATAATCCCGGACCAATTATTTCCAGCACCTGCAAAGGGGGCAATTCCTTGACCGTTTCAAGCAAAACGTTGCACCTTTTCGGCATCAAAGCCTGCGACACCATGAAAAAGGCGCGCACCTGGCTCGATGAACACGCTGTCAGCTATGACTTTCATGATTACAAGGCGGTCGGTATCGACCGTGAACACCTGACCCAATGGTGCAGCGAGCACGGTTGGGAAGTGGTGTTGAACCGTGCAGGCACGACCTTTCGCAAGCTCGACGACGAACGCAAAGCCGATCTCGACCAGACGAAAGCCATCGAACTGATGCTCGCACAACCCTCGATGATCAAGCGCCCGGTGCTCGATCTCGGTGACCGAACCCTGATTGGCTTCAAGCCAGATATCTACGCGGCCGCGCTCAAGTAAGCAGCCCGTTCAATTTTGTTAGAGGTATACACATGTCCACTACCCTGTTCAGCCTGGCCTTCGGCGTCGGCACTCAAAACCGTCAAGGCGCATGGCTGGAAGTGTTCTACGCCGCCCCGGTACTCAAGCCATCGGCTGAAGTCCTCGCCGCTATCGCACCGATCCTGGGCTACACCGAAGGCAATCAGGCCATCGCGTTCAGTACCGCACAGGCCTCGCAACTGGCTGAAGCCCTGAAAAGCGTCGACGCTGCCCAGGCGGCCCTGCTGACCCGCCTGGCCGAGAGCCACAAGCCGCTGGTTGCCACCCTGCTGGCTGAAGACGCCCAGCTGTCGTCCACCCCCGAGGCCTACCTCAAGCTGCACCTGCTGAGCCATCGCCTGGTCAAGCCGCACGGCCTGAACCTGACCGGGATTTTCCCGTTGCTGCCAAACGTGGCCTGGACCAGCCAGGGCGCGGTCGACCTGAGCGAGCTGGCCGAACTGCAACTCGAAGCCCGCCTGCGCGGCGAGCTGCTGGAAGTGTTCTCGGTGGACAAGTTCCCGAAAATGACCGACTACGTGGTTCCGGCCGGCGTGCGTATCGCTGACGCGGCGCGTCTGCGCCTGGGCGCTTACGTGGGCGAAGGCACCACCGTGATGCACGAAGGCTTCATCAACTTCAACGCCGGCACCGAAGGCCCGGGCATGATCGAAGGCCGCGTATCCGCTGGCGTATTCGTCGGCAAGGGTTCGGACCTGGGCGGCGGTTGCTCGACCATGGGCACCCTGTCGGGCGGCGGCAACATCGTGATCAAGGTCGGCGAAGGCTGCCTGATTGGCGCCAACGCCGGTATCGGTATCCCGTTGGGCGACCGCAACACCGTCGAATCGGGCCTGTATGTGACCGCCGGCACCAAGGTGGCGCTGCTGGACGAGAACAATCAACTGGTCAAAGTGGTCAAGGCCCGTGAACTGGCTGGCCAGCCGGACCTGCTGTTCCGTCGCAATTCGGAGACCGGTGCCGTGGAATGCAAAACCCACAAATCGGCCATCGAACTGAACGAAGCGCTGCACGCTCACAACTAAGTGCCGCAGGCACCTGTGGGAACGACGGTGCGTCGCTCCCACAAGGTCCGGTGTACATCCGCCCAAGTTCACAGGGCTGAACACATGATGATTCTCTCTCCCTGGCGTGCCGATTTTCCGGCTATCGCCGCCCTGCAACGGCAAGACCAGACCTATCTGGACAACGCCGCCACCACGCAAAAACCTCAAGCCCTGCTCGATGCCCTGGCGCACTACTACGCCAATGGCGCGGCCAACGTGCATCGGGCGCAGCATTTGCCCGGCGCCCACGCCACCCAGGCGTTCGAGGACAGCCGCCGCAAGGTTGCGCAATGGCTCAATACTGGCGATTGCGGGCAGATCATTTTTACCCACGGCGCGACGTCCGCGCTGAATCTACTGGCCTATGGCCTGGAACATCTTTTCAATCCGGGCGACGAGATTGTCATCAGCGCCCTGGAGCATCACGCCAACCTGCTGCCGTGGCAGCAACTGGCGCACCGTCGCGAGCTGAAACTGGTGATCCTGCCGCTGGATGCCGAGGGCGTGATCGACCTTGAAGCCGCGGCCGGTTTGATCGGTCCACGCACGCGTCTGCTGGCGGTCAGTCAACTTTCCAACGTGATTGGCGCGTGGCAGCCGCTGCCTGAATTACTGGCACTGGCCAAGGCGCACAACGTCCTGACCGTGATCGACGGCGCCCAGGGCGTGGTTCATGGTCGCCACGACGTGCAAGCGCTGGGCTGCGACTTTTATGTGTTCTCCAGCCACAAGCTCTACGGCCCCGATGGGTTGGGTGTGCTGTTCGGGCGCAATACGGCGCTGCAACAACTGCGTCCCTGGCAGTTCGGCGGTGAAATGGTGCTCGATGCCAATTATCAAGACGCACGCTTTCGCCCGGCACCGCTGGGTTTCGAGGCCGGGACGCCGCCGATTGCCAGCGTGATCGGCCTTGGCGCGACCCTGGATTACCTCGCCGGACTCGATCAGGACGCCGTGTCCGCCCATGAAGCTGCGCTACATGCCTGCCTGCTCAAGGGCCTGGAGGCGCGCAACGGCATCCGCCTGCTGGGCAAGCCACAAGTGGCGCTGGCCAGTTTCACCGTCGAGGGTGTGCATAACTCCGATCTCGCGCATTTGCTGACCGAACAAGGGATCGCGGTGCGTGCTGGCCATCACTGTGCGATGCCGCTGCTCAAACGCTTCGAACTGGCCGGAGCGATTCGGGTGTCGCTGGCGTTGTACAACGATTCCGAAGACCTGGAGCGGTTCTTCGAAGCCCTGGATCAGGCACTGGAGCTATTGCGATGAACCTGCCCGCCGATGCCGTGACGGCACTGGACACCTTTCAGAAAGCGGCCGGCTGGGAACAACGCGCACGCCTGCTGATGCAATGGGGCGAGCGCCTGCCGGCGTTGAGTGAGGCGCAGATGTGTGATGCCAACCGGGTGCACGGCTGTGAAAGCCAGGTGTGGCTGGTGGGCGAATTGCGCGATGGCCACTGGCAATTCAGCGCCAACAGCGATGCACGGTTGATTCGCGGGTTGGTGGCGTTGCTGCTGGCGCGGGTCAACGGCTTGTCGGCGGCCGAGTTGCAGCAGGTGGATTTGCCGGACTGGTTCAATCAGTTGGGGCTGGGGCGGCAGTTGTCCGAGTCCCGCAGCAATGGTTTGAATGCGGTGCTGCAGCGAATGCGTAGCCTAAGCGACGCGTAGGAGCTGCCGAAGGCTGCGATCCTTGGCGCCTTTGGGCACAACAGCTCTTGAAGATCAAAAGATCGCAGCCTTCGGCAGCTCCTACGGCTTGACCCGCTCCGCCGGCCGCCGCACACCCGCGACAATCTTGTCCACAGCCTTGGTCGCCGCGACCATGCCAAACGTCGCCGTCACCATCATCACCGCGCCAAACCCGCCGGCACAGTCGAGCTTGACCCCATCACCGACAAAACTTTTCTGCAGGCAAATGCTGCCGTCCGGTTTTGGGTAGCGCAGTTGCTCGGTGGAAAACACGCACGGCACGCTGTAATGGCGGGTCACCGTGCGTGAGAAGCCGTAGTCGCGGCGCAGCGTGGAACGTACTTTTGAAGCCAATGGATCATTGAACGTGCGATTGAGGTCGCAGACCTGGATCAACGTCGGGTCAATCTGCCCGCCCGCGCCGCCGGTGGTGATGATCTGGATCTTGCGCCGCTTGCACCAGGCGATCAGCGCGGCCTTGGCGTTGACGCTGTCGATGCAGTCGATTACGCAGTCGATGTTCGGCGTGATGTACTCGGCCATGGTGTCGCGGGTCACGAAGTCAGGCACCGCGTGCACCGTGCAGTCCGGGTTGATCCCGCGCAGACGCTCGGCCATCACCTCGACCTTGGGCTTGCCCACAGTGCTGTCCAGCGCGTGCAACTGGCGATTGGCGTTGCTGACGCAGACGTCGTCGAGGTCGAACAGCGAAATCTCGCCCACGCCACAACGGGCCATGGCTTCCGCCGCCCAGGAACCGACACCACCGACGCCGACGATCGCCACATGGGCCGCGCGCAGGCGCTCAAGGCCTTCGATGCCATACAAACGGGCGATGCCAGCAAACCGCGGATCTTCTGTACTCATGACCATTACCCCAAAAACCGGCGCGCATTATAGGGCCGTCGGCGCCCAAGAGCATCATTGCGCTATGAACGGGCAACATCCACGAAAACTACATCGAACAAAGATTCGCCCTACACGCTCTAACGAAAGAACTTAAACCGACTTGGATTGCCCAATGTCCGGCAATTCCGTGTCCGCTGTACGACTAGAGAATGCCCGGTGTAGGATGCGCGCCCCTTGGCGACCGCCAACCGTTCCTTCGTTCCACAGTCTTTGGAACCCGAAATAACTATGTCATCGCGTAAATTTGGACTCAACCTGGTCGTGGTGCTCGCCATCGCTGCCTTGTTTACCGGCTTCTGGGCGCTGATCAATCGCCCGGTCACCGCCCCCAACTGGCCTGAACAGATCTCCGGTTTCTCGTACTCGCCCTTCCAGCAGGGCCAGTTCCCGCAGAAGGACCAGTTCCCGACCGACGATCAAATGCGTCGCGACCTGGAGATCATGAGCAAGCTGACGGACAACATCCGCATCTACTCGGTCGATGGCACCCTGCAAAACATCCCGAAACTGGCGGAAGAGTTCGGCTTGCGGGTGACCTTGGGGATCTGGATCAGCCCGGACCAGGAACGCAACGAACGGGAAATCACCCGCGCCATTGAAATCGCCAATTCCTCGCGCAGCGTGGTTCGCGTGGTGGTCGGCAACGAGGCCATTTACCGCAAGGAAATCACCGCCCAGGCACTCAGCGTCATGCTCGATCGCGTGCGCGCTGCCGTGAAAGTGCCGGTGACCACGTCCGAACAGTGGCACGTGTGGGAAGAACATCCGGAACTGGCCAGGCACGTCGACCTGATCGCCGCGCACATCCTGCCTTACTGGGAGTTCGTCCCGATGGACAAGGCCGGGCAGTTCGTCCTGGATCGCGCCCGCGACTTGAAAAAGATGTTCCCGAAAAAACCACTGCTGCTGTCCGAGGTGGGCTGGCCGAGCAACGGCCGCATGCGCGGCGGCGCCGATGCCTCACCGGCGGACCAGGCGATCTACCTGAGAACCCTGGTCAACAAGCTCAACCGCCAGGGCTTCAACTACTTCGTGATCGAAGCGTTTGACCAGCCGTGGAAAGTCAGCGACGAAGGTTCCGTCGGCGCCTACTGGGGCGTGTTCAACGCCGCGCGCCAGCAGAAATTCAACTTCGAAGGCCCGGTGGTAGCGATTCCGCAATGGCGCGTATTGGCCATTGGCTCGGTGGTATTGGCGCTGTTGTCGCTGACCCTGCTGATGATCGACGGATCGGCCTTGCGCCAGCGCGGTCGCACGTTCCTGACCTTCATTGCGTTCCTGTGCGGTTCGGTGCTGGTGTGGATCGGTTACGACTACAGCCAGCAATACAGCACCTGGTTCAGCCTGACCGTGGGCTTCTTGCTCGCCCTCGGTGCGCTCGGGGTGTTTATCGTGCTGCTGACCGAAGCCCATGAACTGGCCGAAGCGGTGTGGGTGCACAAGCGCCGGCGCGAGTTCCTGCCGGTGGAAGGCGACTCCAGCTACCGCCCGAAAGTGTCGATTCACGTGCCCTGCTACAACGAACCGCCGGAGATGGTCAAACAGACCCTCAACGCCCTGGCCAACCTCGACTATCCGGACTTCGAAGTCCTGATCATCGACAACAACACCAAGGACCCGGCGGTCTGGGAACCGGTGCGCGATTACTGCGAAACCCTCGGCCCGCGCTTCAAGTTCTTCCACGTCGCACCGCTGGCCGGCTTCAAGGGCGGCGCGCTGAACTACCTGATCCCGCACACCGCCAAGGATGCCGAAGTGATCGCGGTGATCGACTCCGATTACTGCGTGCACCCGAACTGGCTCAAGCACATGGTGCCGCACTTCGCCGACCCGAAAATCGCCGTGGTGCAGTCGCCGCAGGATTACCGCGACCAGAACGAAAGCACCTTCAAGAAGCTCTGCTACGCGGAATACAAAGGCTTCTTCCACATCGGCATGGTCACCCGCAACGACCGTGACGCGATCATCCAGCACGGCACCATGACCATGACCCGTCGCTCGGTGCTCGAAGAACTGGGCTGGGCCGACTGGTGCATCTGTGAAGACGCCGAACTGGGCCTGCGGGTATTCGAAAAAGGCCTGTCGGCGGCGTATTACCACACCAGCTACGGCAAGGGCCTGATGCCCGATACCTTCATCGACTTCAAGAAACAGCGTTTCCGCTGGGCCTACGGAGCGATCCAGATCATCAAGCGTCACACCGCCAGCCTGCTGCGCGGCAAAGACACCGAGCTGACCCGTGGCCAACGCTACCACTTCCTCGCAGGCTGGTTGCCGTGGGTGGCGGACGGCATGAACATCTTCTTCACCGTCGGCGCGCTGTTGTGGTCGGCGGCGATGATCATCGTGCCGCAACGGGTCGATCCGCCGCTGCTGATCTTCGCAATCCCGCCATTGGCGCTGTTCGTGTTCAAAGTCGCCAAAATCATCTTCCTCTACCGTCGTGCGGTCGGAGTGAATTTGAAGGATGCCTTCTGCGCGGCGCTGGCCGGTCTGGCGTTGTCCCACACCATCGCCAAAGCGGTGCTGTACGGCTTCTTCACCAGCAGCATTCCGTTCTTCCGTACGCCGAAGAATGCCGACAACCACGGCTTCTGGGTGGCGATTTCCGAAGCACGGGAAGAGATGTTCATCATGCTGTTGTTGTGGGGCGCGGCGCTGGGGATCTTCCTGGTGCAGGGCCTGCCGAGCAACGACATGCGCTTCTGGGTCACCATGCTGCTGGTGCAGTCGCTGCCGTACGTCGCGGCGCTGATCATGGCGTTCCTGTCGTCGCTGCCGAAACCGACCGCCGAACCTGAAACGGCACCCGTCGTCTAAATCTCTGCGGATGCACTAAACGGCGGCCAATGGTCGCCGTTTTGCTTTAAGATAAGCGCCATTTTGCGGGGCTTGGCGTGATACAGGTCGTACTGACCGCACACAATTCCTGTGGGAGCGGGCTTGCTCGCGAATGCGTTGTAACAGTCCAGGAGTATGTTGACTGACACACCGCATTCGCGAGCAAGTCGAAGCGTCGAACCGCCGCCCCCATATTAAAAGCCAAAGCCCATATCTAATGATTTCCGGAGTTTTCCATGACGGCCCACGCCGACCTTTCGCCGACCCTCCAACTCGCCATCGACCTGATCCGCCGTCCGTCCGTGACGCCGATCGACGCCGATTGCCAGAAGCAGATGATGCAGCGCCTGGGCGATGCCGGTTTCACCCTGGAACCGATGCGCATCGAAGATGTGGATAACTTCTGGGCCACCCACGGCCAGGACGACGGTCCGGTGCTGTGCTTCGCCGGCCACACCGACGTGGTCCCGACCGGCCCGGTGGCGGCCTGGCAGATCGAGCCGTTCAACGCGCTGATCGACGAACACGGCATGCTCTGTGGCCGTGGCGCCGCCGACATGAAAGGCAGCCTCGCCGCCATGACCGTCGCCTCCGAGCGCTTTGTCACCGACTACCCGAATCACAAGGGCAAAGTCGCCTTCCTGATCACCAGCGACGAAGAAGGCCCGGCGCACCACGGCACCAAGGCCGTTGTTGAGCGCCTGGCCGCGCGCAAGGAACGCCTGGACTGGTGCATCGTCGGCGAACCGTCGAGCACCACCCTGGTGGGTGACGTGGTCAAGAACGGCCGTCGCGGCTCCCTCGGCGCCAAGCTGACCGTGCGCGGTGTGCAGGGCCACGTGGCCTACCCGCACCTGGCGAAGAACCCGATCCACCTCGCAGCCCCGGCCCTGGCGGAACTGGCTGCCGAGCATTGGGACCACGGCAACGACTTCTTCCCGCCAACCAGTTTCCAGATCTCCAACGTCAACGCCGGTACCGGCGCGACCAACGTGATCCCGGGTGACCTGGTGGCGGTGTTCAACTTCCGCTTTTCTACCGAGTCGACAGTCGAAGGCCTGCAAAAGCGCGTCGCCGACATCCTCGACAAGCATGGCCTGGACTGGCACATCGACTGGGCGCTGTCTGGCCTGCCGTTCCTCACCGAACCGGGCGCGCTGCTCGACGCGGTGTCGGCGAGCATCAAGGACATCACCGGTCGTGAAACCAAGGCGTCCACCAGCGGTGGTACCTCCGATGGCCGCTTCATCGCGACCATGGGCACCCAAGTGGTTGAACTGGGCCCGGTCAACGCGACCATCCACCAGGTCAACGAGCGCGTACTGGCCGCCGATCTCGACGTGCTGACCGAGATCTACTACCAGACCCTGATCAAGTTGCTCGCCTGATGCTTGCGTGCCCGATCTGCAGTGAGCCGCTCAATGCGGTGGACAACGGCGTGGCCTGCCCCGCCGGGCATCGTTTCGACCGCGCTCGCCAGGGTTACTTGAACCTGTTGCCGGTGCAGCACAAAAACAGCCGCGACCCTGGGGATAACCAGGCGATGGTCGAAGCCCGCCGCGACTTCCTGAACGCCGGGCACTACGCCCCGGTGGCCAAGCGTCTGGCGGAACTGGCTGCTGGTTATGCACCGCAGCACTGGCTGGACATCGGTTGTGGCGAGGGTTACTACACCGCGCAAATCGCCGAGGCACTGCCATATGCCGAAGGTTATGCCCTGGACATCTCCCGGGAAGCGGTCAAACGCGCCTGCAAACGCAACCCGAAGCTGACCTGGTTGATCGCCAGCATGGCGCGGGTGCCGCTGGCTTCCGGCAGTTGCCAGTTCCTGGCCAGTGTCTTCAGCCCGCTGGACTGGGAAGAAGCCAAGCGCCTGCTCAGTGTTGGCGGCGGCCTGATGAAAGTCGGGCCAACCAGCGGCCACCTGATGGAACTGCGTGAGCGGCTGTACGACGAAGTGCGCGAGTACATTGACGACAAGCACCTGGACCTGGTGCCGGAAGGCATGGCATTGGCGCACAGCGAGACGCTGACGTTCAAGCTGACGCTGGTCAGCAGTCAGGACCGCGCCAACCTGCTGGCCATGACGCCCCACGGCTGGCGCGCCAGTGCCGAGCGTCGTGCTGCCGTTATCGAACAGGCCGAGCCGTTCGAGGTCACCGTGTCGATGCGCTACGATTATTTCGTTCTTCAATAACTTTCTATCTTTTGGTCTCGGGCAAATGCTCAAGACCGGCTAAATCCGCGAATGGATTTTTCAGACCCGCAGTGAGGACATCCATGCGCCAACCCGATATCGAGATTTACCTGAAAGACGCCGACGTCGACCACAAGGCCATTTCCGCCTGGCTGGGTGCGGCATTGGGCCCGTGCACCGATTGGGTCCAGAAGGGCCAGACCTACAAGTGCACGGCTGGCAACGTGCCAGTGACCTGGCTGCCAAAAGCCGTCGGCAAGTGGAACAGCCTGTACCTGGAAAGCGACCAGACCCCGTGGGACGACGACATCGCCTGCGCTCGCGCTGCGTTTGCCGCGCTGAACGTGGAAGTGCGTTGCGCACCGGGCACCTGGGTCGAGGAAGAAGGTGAAGAGACAGCGGACCGCTGGATTCGCATCAGTGTCGATGGTGAAGAAGAAATCACCTGGAAAACCGCATAAAAGCAAAAAGATCGCAGCCTGCGGCAGCTCCTACAAGGTTATGTGTACACCTGTAGGAGCTGCCGCAGGCTGCGATCTTTTGATCTTGAAAGTTACAACCCCACCACATCCTCAGCCTGCAACCCCTTCTGCCCTTCCACCACCGCGTATTCAACCTGCTGGCCTTCGGTCAGCGAACGGTGGCCTTCACCGCGAATCGCGCGGTAGTGCACGAACACGTCCACCCCGTCCTCGCGCTGAATGAAGCCGTAGCCCTTGGCGTCGTTGAACCACTTCACATTGCCGGTTTCGCGTATTGCCATTTGTTCATACTCCCTTTTTATTATTGATCGGGCTTTTCGCAGGAAAGCCTCGGGAACGTCAGCCTGCGCATACCGGTCCCATGAGGGCAACGGCGACAGAGCGTCGAGTATATGACAGACGTTAAAACTCTCAACAGGAGTTTACTTCGCCGCTTTTTTGCCGATTTTAAGCGAATCCGGCACACTATCGCCCTCCCGAGCAAACGCTTGGTTTTATTCACTCACGCAGAAGCCGTATGACCCGCTCCCCGTTCCGCCGTCTTGTGTTTGGCACCCTGCGCCGACTGTTGTACCTCTGGGTTCGCTCCGAGACGATCAACCAGTCGTCGTTCACCCTCAACCTCGACCGCAGTCGTCCGGTGTTCTACGTCCTGCAAAACCCTTCGCTGACCGACCTCGCCGTGGTCGACACCGAATGCAGCAAGGCCGGCCTGCCACGTCCGGTATTGCCGGTATCGGTGGGCAACCTGCTGGAACCTGCCGCGTTCTTCTACCTGACACCGGACCCCGACTGGCTCGGCCGTCAGGACAAGCGCGGCGCGCCGCCGACACTGACCCGCCTGGTCAGCGCCCTGAGCCAGAACGCCGCAGAAGATGCGCAGATCATTCCGGTCAGTGTGTTCTGGGGCCAGTCGCCAGACAGCGAAAACAGCCCTTGGAAACTCCTGTTCGCCGACAGCTGGGCCGTTACCGGGCGCCTGCGTCGCTTGCTGAGCGTCATCGTGCTGGGACGCAAGACCCGCGTGCAATTCTCCGCGCCGATTCACCTGCGCGAACTGATCGAGCACGACAAGGGCCACGAGCGCACCGTGCGCATGGTCCAGCGCATCCTGCGGGTGCACTTTCGCAACCTGAAGGCCGCGGTGATCGGCCCGGACATTTCCCACCGCCGCAACCTGGTCAAAGGCCTGCTGAACCAGCCACAGGTCAAACAAGCGATCCTCGACGAAGCCGAGCGCGAGAACATCTCGCCTGAGAAAGCCAAAGCCCAGGCGCTGCGCTACGGCAACGAAATCGCCTCGGACTACACCTACACGGCGATCCGTTTTATGGAAGTGGTGCTGAGCTGGTTCTGGAACAAGATCTACGACGGCATCAAGGTCAATCACATCGAAGGTGTGCAGAAGGTCGCCCCGGGTCACGAAGTGATCTATGTGCCGTGCCACCGCAGCCACATCGACTATCTGCTGCTGTCCTATCTGCTGTTTCGCAACGGCCTGACCCCGCCGCACATTGCCGCCGGCATCAACCTGAACATGCCGGTGATCGGCGGCCTGCTGCGTCGCGGCGGCGCGTTTTTCATGCGCCGCACGTTCAAGGGCAACCCGCTGTACACCTCGGTGTTCAACGAATACCTGCACACTCTGTTCACCAAGGGCTTCCCGGTGGAGTACTTCGTCGAGGGCGGCCGTTCGCGCACCGGGCGCATGCTGCAACCGAAGACCGGGATGCTGGCGATCACGCTGCGCAGCTTCCTGCGTTCGTCGCGCATGCCCATCGTCTTCGTGCCGGTGTACATCGGCTACGAGCGCGTACTGGAAGGTCGAACCTATCTTGGCGAGTTGCGCGGTGCGGCCAAGAAGAAAGAGTCGATCTTCGATATCTTCAAAGTGATTGGTGCGCTCAAGCAGCGCTTCGGCCAGGTGGCGGTGAACTTCGGCGAGCCGATCAAGCTGGCGGAATTCCTCGACGGCGAACAGCCGGACTGGCGCCAACAGGAGCTCGGCCCGCAGTTCAGACCCGCCTGGCTCAACGAAACCACCAACCGCCTCGGCGAAAAAGTCGCCCGGCACTTGAACGAAGCGGCGGCGATCAACCCGGTCAATCTGGTGGCACTGGCGCTGCTGTCGACCACCCGGCTGGCGCTGGATGACCGGGCCATGGCGCGAGTGCTGGACCTGTACCTGGCGCTGCTGCGCAAGGTCCCGTACTCGCCGCACACCACCTTGCCGGAAGGCGATGGCCGGGCGCTGATCGAGCATGTGAAGGACATGGACCTGCTGTCCGAGCAGAGCGATGCCCTGGGCAAGATTCTCTATCTGGACGAGCAGAACGCCGTCCTGATGACCTACTACCGCAACAACGTTTTGCACATCTTCGCCCTGCCTGCGCTACTGGCGAGCTTTTTCCAGAGCGCTTCGCGCATGAGCCGTGAACAGATCCTGCGCTACACCCGCGCGCTGTATCCCTACCTGCAAGCGGAGTTGTTCATTCGCTGGTCGCTGGACGAACTGGATACCGTAATCGATCAATGGCTGGCGGCCTTCGTCGAACAAGGCCTGCTGCGCTTCGAGAATGACCTGTACCTGCGCCCGGCGCCAAGCTCGCGGCATTTCGTGCTGCTGACGCTGCTGTCGAAAAGCATCGCCCAGACCTTGCAACGCTTCTACATGACCGTGTCCCTGCTGCTCAACAGCGGCCAGAACAGCATCAGCGCCGAAGAACTGGAAGACCTGTGCACGGTCATGGCCCAGCGCCTGTCGATCCTGCATGGCCTGAACGCCCCGGAGTTCTTCGACAAGAGCCTGTTCCGCCACTTCATCCAGACCATGCTCGACCTCGACGTGCTCAAGCGCGATGAGGCAGGCAAACTGAGCTATCACGAACTGCTCGGTGAACTGGCCGAAGGCGCGGCCAAACGGGTGTTGCCGGCGGAGATTCGTTTGTCGATTCGGCAGGTGGCGTTGCATCGCAGTGAAGATGCGGCGGAGTTGGTAACGCCAGCCTGAATCACCCGGATCACCGTGCGTGGGTTTTATGGCTGAAAGCAAGGACGCTTCTGACTCATGCCGCGCCCTCTTCGCCCTGCTTGCAGGAATTACCCTACACAGAAGTCGCTGCCTCGAGCCTATGCTGGGCGCTCGTCAATACCGACGATCAATCGATAAGGAAATCAATATGGGCGACGAACCCGTAAAGACCATTGATGGCAAAGTAAATTATCTCGAAAAGATTGGGCTGCCACTTAACTCGACTCTTCATGTCCGCCTGCTGGATGTCAGCCTGCAAGATGTCGCCGCCAAGGAACTGGCCGTACAGATCACTCCCAATGCAGAAAATGTCGGGCTGAACTTCAACCTGACGTACAAGCTTGCCGATGTCCTGCCCGGCCATACCTATGCAATCAACGCGAGCATCTCCCACGAAGACCGTCTGATCTTCACCACCACTCAACAGCACCGGGTGGAATTGGGTGTCGATTATGTGAAGGGGCAGGAAGTGCTGGTCAACCGCGTCTGAGAACACTCCCGAGGCAAGTTGGGCGATATCCCCGGTAAAATCCGTTAAATTGTCATTGGCGCCGGTCTACTTCGGGTGCCAATGACAAGGATCCGCTTCATGAAAACGCTCTCTCTCCTCGGGCTTACGGTTTTGCTCGGCGCCTGCCAATCCATGCAATCTGCCCCGAAAGCCAGCCTCGACGGCGAAATCTTTTACCTGCAACGCAGCGCCCTGCCGCCCACCGCCACGCTGAGCGTGAGCTTGCAGGACGTGTCCCTGGCCGACGCACCGGCCATTGTCCTCGACGAACAGAAAGGTCAGGTCAAAGGCCAGGTGCCACTACCGTTTCATCTGAGTTACGATCCGGCACAGGTCAAACCAGGTCATCGCTACTCGGTCAGCGCGCACATCGAAGTCGACGGCAAGCTGATGTTCATCACCACCGAAAACCATGCCGTGCAGCTTGATGGCAAGGACCCGCAACCGCTGAAAATCCGCGTCGACGCCGTTCGCTAATTCTCTTTTTTGAACAAGGAAGCTGCCATGCTCCGCCCTACCCTTCGCTTCGCCGGCCTGTGCGCTGGCTTGATGATCTGTGCCAACGCCCTGGCGCTGTCCCTCACCGACCTGTCACAGAAAGACGCCACCGGCGGGCTAAAGGACGCACTGACCCAAGGTGCGCAACTGGCCGTCAAACAACTCGGCACCCCGGGTGGCTTCAGCAACAACCCCGACGTAAAAATCGAACTGCCGGGCAAGCTGGGCAAAGTCGCGAGCAAGATGAAACAGTTCGGCATGGGTGACCAGGTCGACGAACTGGAAGCCAGCATGAACAAAGCGGCGGAAAGCGCCGTGATCCAGGCCCAGCCGATCCTTGTGGATGCCGTGAAGAAAATGACCGTGGAAGACGCCAAGGGCATCCTCAGCGGCGGCAACGATTCAGCCACCCAATACCTGAGCAAAACCAGCCGCGAACAAATCCGCACCAAGTTCCTGCCCATCGTCAAGCAAGCCACCGACAAGGTTGGCCTGGCCCAGCAGTACAACTCGTTCGCCGGGCAAGCAGCGACAATGGGCGTTGTGGATGCGAAGAATGCCAACGTCGAAAACTACGTCACCGAGCAGGCGTTGAATGGCTTGTTCGAGATGATCGGCAAACAGGAAGAAACCATCCGCCAGAACCCGGCGGCTGCGGCAACCAGTTTGGCGAAGAAGGTGTTTGGCACGCTCTAAGCCCCGAGAAACCGCTGTGGTAGCAAGCCTGAACTGGTGCGCTGCATAGCAGTGAAGATGAGGCGGGGTTTGTCGAGCGCAACTGACCTTCACCTTTCCCGGAAACAAGGACGTTTCTGATCAAATCCGTCTGCGATTCGCCTTCTCACAGAGAGTTTTTCCTACGCAAGGCTTGATTGCTTTGGGGATACGCTCAGCGCTCGTCATTTCGACGAACCAACGGATAAGGAAATCATTATGACGCAACATAGAATCAACGCGCTCCTGCACTTTCCTCCGGACTACGAAGTACCGGAAGGCTGCGACATCAATATCAGAGTACAAAACATTACCAACAGAACTGTGCCGATCCTTCACGGCATATGGGGCAGTAACACACTACCCTCGGCACGTCCCATCAATTTCGGTGTCAGTGTCGATTCAAACCTGAATGCCGTCGGAAGTCGCTATGTCATCAACGTAAAAATTTCCCACCAGAACACCGCGCTCTTGCTGGATATAGAGCGAGAATTCCACTGGGCAGGAGGGGATCACGACGCAGACATTTATTTGAGCCCCGTGGGCTACATCGCCGTGGAAAAGACCTGGATGCCGAGAATCGGTTACCCTGCCGACTCGAAACTGTATGTAAAGCTGATTGAACCCGTTAGCGATGAGAACGACGAGACCCTCGTGTGTGAAGGGGTCGGCTTGACCGGGGAGCCTAATTTCTATCTGAAATATGACCCGTCCATGATCAAACCGGGCCGACTTTACACGCTGGTCGGCTCATTTGAGACCTATGGCCAGCGCCGACTGTCGCTGGGGCTTCATCCAGCGAAACTGATACTGAAGCCTAATGATGTTGTTCATCTTGCAGATTTCGGTGCCTCTACCTGAAAGCCTGCGGATCGACACTTGACGCAAGATCCACTTATTTCATGCCACAGGCGTAGTGGATACGACGAATGCCAACGTCGAAAACTACGTCACCGAGCAGGCGTTGAATGGCTTGTTCGAGATGATCGGCAAACAGGAAGAAACCATCCGCCAGAACCCGGCGGCTGCGGCAACCAGTTTGGCGAAATAGGTGTTTGGAACCTTGTAATTATTATCTGTCCGCAACACCAAAGAAGCCCCCTGAATCTGTGAAGGTCAGCGGGCTTTTTCGTCTTCCGTTGTTTTCTATTACCGCGGACCGTGACCGCCCCTCGAGGACTTAGTAGAAGTGAGAACGTTTCTGCTATATCAGACACACTCTTCGTCACAGATTGCAGGAATTGCCCTACATAAAATTCGTGGTGTCGACTCTATGGTTAGCACTCGTCAATACCGACGATTCTTTGAAAGGGAAATCAAAATGAATAGGGAAAAAGAAGTTACCGGCAACGTGGTTTATTTCGAAAAAGTTGACCTTCGACCTGGCTCGTCCCTCCATGTCAGCTTAGTGGATACCACTCAGTCAAATGCTCTGAAAACGCTGGCTACAGAGATCTATTCCAATGTGAATAACGACATCATGGAATACACATTGAGTTACGACCTTGCAAAACTGCAGTACGGGAACACCTACTCCATCAGTGCAAACATCCTCTATGAAGACCAAGTGGTCTTCACCTCCACGAAACCTGTACCAGTGGATTTGAGCGCGGATATGATGTGGGTCAAAGATGTGGTGGTGAGCATCGTTAGTGTTTCGCCAGGCGCATAACCGGCAGTTTTGCTGAAGTTGTCGTTGGCGCCGCCTGTCCCCGGGTGCCAACGACAACCGTATTACCCTCTCAACCAACAAAAAACCATGAACCTGGTCGGCCCGAAGGCCGCCAAGATCAAACCCTCAAACCGACTCTTTGCGAACCCGAAACCAGGCGGCATAAAGGGCAGGCAAAAACAACAAAGTCAACGCCGTGGCCACAATCAACCCCCCCATGATCGCCACTGCCATCGGCCCGAAAAACACACTGCGCGACAACGGAATCATCGCCAATACCGCCGCCAGCGCCGTCAGCACAATCGGCCGGAACCGCCGCACCGTCGCCTCGATGATCGCCTCCCAAGGCTTGAGCCCCGCCGCGATATCCTGCTCGATCTGATCCACCAGAATCACCGAGTTACGCATGATCATCCCCGACAACGCGATAGTCCCCAGCATGGCCACGAAACCGAACGGCTGACGGAACACCAACAAAAACAGCGTCACCCCGATCAACCCCAGCGGCGCCGTCAGGAACACCATCGCCGTGCGCGAAAAACTTCGCAGCTGCAGCATCAGCAAGGTCAACACCACCACGATGAACAGCGGCACCCCGGCCTTCACCGAGTTCTGTCCGCGCGCCGAGTCCTCTACCGTACCGCCGACATCCAGCAAGTAGCCATCGGGCAATTCAGCGCGGATCGGATCGAGGGTCGGCATGATCTGCTGCACCAGCGTCGCCGGTTGTTCTTTGCCATAGATGTCGGCGCGAACGGTCACGTTGGGCAGGCGGTTGCGGTGCCAGATGATGCCCTCCTCGAAGCCGTATTCCAGGGTCGCGATCTGCGACAGCGCGACACTGCGACCGTTATCGGTCGGCACCGCCAGGCTCGGCAGCAATGACAGTTCGGTGCGCTCATGCAAGGTGCCGCGCAACAGGATCTCGATCAACTCGTTGTCTTCACGGTACTGGCTGACGCTGGAACCGGTCAGGGAGCTTTGCAGGAACCTCGACAGGTTCGCCGTGCTCACGCCCAGCGCCCGCGCGCGGTCCTGATCAATGTTCAGGTACACCACCTTGCTCGGTTCTTCCCAATCCAGGTGGACGTTGACCACATGGGGGTTCTCGCGAACCTTGGCCGCGACTTTGCGCGCCAGCGCCCGCACTTCCTCGATGTGCTCCCCGGTCACGCGAAACTGCACCGGATAGCCAACCGGCGGACCGTTTTCCAGGCGCGTGACCCGCGAACGCAGAGCCGGGAATTGCTCGTTGAGGGTTGCGATCAACCAGCTGCGCAGGGTTTCCCGTTCTTCGATGGTTTTCGCCAGGACGACAAACTGGGCGAAGCTCGCCGCCGGCAGTTGCTGATCCAGCGGCAGATAGAAACGCGGCGAACCGGTGCCGACGTAGGCCACATAATTGTCGATCCCGGTCTTGTCCTTGAGCAGCGCTTCGAGGCGCTTGACCTCGTCGGCGGTGTTGCTCAGCGAAGCGCCTTCGGCCAGTTTCAGGTCGACCATCAACTCCAGGCGACCCGATGCCGGGAAGAACTGCTGCGGCACAAAGCGGAACAGCACGATAGAGGCAACGAACAACAGCACGGTCACCAGAATCACGGTTTTGCGCCAGCGCACGCACCACTCCACCAGACGCCGGACGCGCTGATAGAACGGCGTGGCATACGGATCGGGCTGACCGGCACCGTGTTTGGCGGCGTGAATCTTCGCCAGGTCCGGCAGGAGTTTTTCCCCCAGGTACGGCACGAACACCACTGCGACCACCCACGACGCCAACAGCGCGATGGTGACCACCTCGAAGATCGAGCGGGTGTATTCGCCAGTGCCCGATTGCGCCGTGGCAATCGGCAGGAAGCCGGCCGCGGTGATCAGCGTACCGGTGAGCATCGGGAACGCGGTGCTGGTCCAGGCATAACTCGCCGCTTTGACCCGGTCGAAGCCCTGCTCCATTTTGATCGCCATCATTTCCACGGCGATGATCGCGTCGTCCACCAACAAACCCAGGGCCAGTACCAGCGCGCCGAGGGAGATCTTGTGCAGGCCGATGCCAAGGTAATACATGCTCGCGAACGTCATCGCCAGCACCAGCGGAATCGCCAGGGCCACCACCATGCCGGTGCGCACGCCGAGGGAGAAGAAGCTCACCAGCAACACAATGGCCAGCGCCTCGACCAGCACTTGCACGAACTCGCCAACACCGGTTTTCACCGCCGCCGGTTGGTCGGAAACTTTACGCAGCTCCATGCCGGCCGGGAGGTTTTTCTGGACGCGGGCAAACTCGACTTCCAACGCCTTGCCCAGTACCAGGATGTCACCGCCGTCCTTCATTGCCACCGCCAGGCCGATGGCGTCTTGCGCCATGAAGCGCATGCGCGGCGCCGGTGGATCGTTGAAACCACGGCGCACGTCGGCCACGTCGGAGATGCGGAAAGTGCGATCACCGACACGGATCGGGAAGTTCTTGATCTCGTCGACCGTCTGGAAATTCCCCGTCACCCTTAGCTGCAGGCGCTCGCTGCTGGTTTCGAAGAACCCCGCCGTGGACACCGCGTTCTGTTCTTCAAGGGCTTGCTGGACGGCCGCCAGCGGCAAGCCGAGGGTGGCGAGCTTGACGTTGGAGAGTTCGATCCAGACTTTCTCGTCCTGTAAGCCCAGCAGTTCGACCTTGCCCACATCCTTGACCCGTTGCAGCTGGATCTGGATGCGGTCGGCGTAATCCTTGAGCACGGCGTAGTCGAAACCCTCACCGGTCAGGGCGTAGATATTGCCGAACGTGGTGCCGAATTCATCGTTGAAGAACGGCCCCTGAATCCCCGGTGGCAAGGTATGGCGGATGTCGTTGATCTTCTTGCGCACCTGATACCAGAGTTCCGGGATCTCCACCGAGTGCATGGAGTCGCGCGCGATGAAGGTCACCTGGGACTCGCCGGGGCGGGAGAACGACATGATGCGTTCGTATTCGCCGGTTTCCATCAGCTTCTTTTCGATACGTTCGGTGACCTGGCGCGAGACTTCTTCGGCGGTCGCTCCCGGCCAGTTGGTGCGAATCACCATGGCCTTGAAGGTGAACGGCGGGTCCTCGCTCTGGCCGAGCTTGGTGTAGGAAAGTGCGCCGACGATGGCCAGCAACAGCATCAGGAACAGGACGATCTGGCGATTACGCAGCGCCCATTCGGAAACGTTGAAGCGCATCGGGGCTTACTCCTTGTCCGCCAGATTGACCACGCGATTGGAGCGATCCACCGGGCGCACCTGCTGCCCTTCGAGAAGCACATGGACACCGGCGGCCACCACCCAGTCGCTGGCGTTGAGCCCTTCAAGCACCGGTACGGTTTTCTCGCCGAAGGCACCGATTCGCACCGGGGTTTTCTTCAAGGTGTTGTTGGCACTGACGACCCAGACATAGGTCACGCCGTTTTCCGCTGTCAGCGCAGACAGCGGAACGGACAGCGGAACCACGTCGACGGCCTGCACGAACACTCGGGCGCTCTGGCCCAGTTCGACAGGAACCTTGCCGGAACTGAAGGCAATGCGGGCCGCGAAGGTGCGCGATTTTGGATCAGCCGACGGCGACAATTCACGGATACGCCCTTCGAATCGCTGATCGGGCTGGGTCCAGAGCTCCACCGACACCGGCTCACCGACCTTGAAACGGCCGAAGTTCTGCTCCGGCAGGCTGATCAAGACTTCACGCTCACCATCAGTTGCGAGGGTGAACACCGTTTGCCCCGCAGCCACGACTTGCCCGACCTCCACCAGGCGCTTGGCCACGACACCGTCCTGCGGCGCACGCAACACGGCGTAGCTGGCCTGGTTATTGGAAACGTTGAATTCGGCTTTGATTTGCTTGAGACGTGCCTCACCGGAGCGGTAGAGGTTTTCGGCGTTGTCGTATTGCGAGCGGCTGACCAGTTGGCGCTCCATCAGGGTCTTGTAGCGATCACGCTCGGAACGCACCAGGTTCAGATTGGCTTCGGCGGCGGCGACCTGAGCCCGGGTGGCCTCCAGTTGCAGGCGCACGTCCTGGGGGTCGAGCTCCGCCAAGGGTTGATCGGCCTTGACCCGCTGCCCCTCATCGACCAGTCGTCGGCTGACTTTGCCGCCGATACGGAACGCCAGGTCCGGCTCATACCGTGCGCGAACTTCACCGGGATAGCTTTCCATGGCCTGCGCCGAAGGCTCTGGCTGGACCACCATGGCCGGGCGCACGCTGACCTGCGGTGCCTCTTCGTGACCGCACGCAGACAATAAAAAAGCCAGGGTGACTGGCAACGCGAGGGGCAAGGCATAGCGGAACATGGTGAAGGACCTTTCGCTAATGGTGCTTTGAATAATTATACTGAGCAGTATGTTATTAATAGCAAACTCACCAGTCCAGTAATAAAAACGAATATGCCAAACAATCTTTCAGCACCCAATGGACCAGGCAGACCCAAGGATCTGGTCAAGCGCCAGGCGATTCTCGATGCGGCCAAAGCGCTGTTTCTGAGTAAGGGTTATGCCAATACCAGCATGGATGCCGTCGCGGCCGAGGCCGGTGTGTCGAAGCTGACGGTCTATAGCCACTTCAACGACAAGGAGACGCTGTTCTCCGCCGCCGTGATGGCCAAGTGCGAGGAACAGTTGCCGACGCTGTTCTTCGAACTGCCGGAAGGCGTGGCCGTGGAAACCGTGCTGCTGAACATCGCACGCGGATTTCATCAACTGATCAACAGTGACGAATCGCTGAACCTGCACCGTTTGATCATGGCCTTGGGCAGTCAGGACCCAAAACTCTCACTGATCTTCTTCGAGGCCGGGCCTCAGCGCATGCTGCACGGTATGGAACGCTTGTTGAGCAAGGTCAACGAAAGCGGCGCATTGAGCATCGACAAACCGCACAATGCAGCAGAACACTTCTTCTGCCTGCTCAAGGGCGCAGCGAATTTCCGGCTGCTCTTCGGCTGTGGCGAACCATTGGACGACGAGGCCGCCGAGAGTCATGTGCAGGAAGTGGTGGGATTGTTTATGCGGGCTTATCGGCCTGAGTGAGCCTGGTGAGTTTATGGTGATTGGGCGGGCGTATTCGCGAGCAAGCCCGCTCCCACAAGTGACCCGGTTCCGTCAGACAGTATGCGATCAAATGTGGGAGCGGGCTTGCTCGCGAAGGGGGCGACTCGGTCTTACGGCTTGAGCGCCTTTTTCGGATAAATGTCATACCGACTGGACTTGCCATCGAGCGCATGACTCGGCTTCGGCCCATCGATGCACGGCGCCTTGCGCGGGCGCTTGACCACCACCCGGTGGCTGGCCAGGGCCAACGCGGCTTCGAGCAATGCCGGCGCATCCGGGTCATCGCCCACCAATGGCCGAAACAGGCGCATTTCCTTCTTCACCAGCGCGGTTTTCTCACGGTGCGGGAACATCGGGTCGAGGTAGATCACCTGCGGTGGTTCGCCTTCCCAGTTGCGCATGACCTCGATCGAATTGCCCTTGAGCAAGCGCATGCGCGCCACGATCGGCGCCACGTCGAAATCTTCCGCGCCACGGGCCAGGCCGTCTTCGAGCAAGGCACCGATCAGCGGCTGACGCTCGATCAGGCTCATCTCGCAACCGAGGCTGGCCAGCACGAACGCGTCCTTGCCCAGCCCTGCCGTGGCATCCAGCACCCGCGGGCGCACGCCTTGGGCGACGCCGACGGCCTTGGCGATCATCTGCCCGCTGCCGCCGCCGTACAGCCGGCGATGGGCCGCACCGCCCTCGACGAAGTCCACCCGCACCGGCCCCGGCGCATCCGGCCCCAGTTGTTGCAACTGCAAGCCCATGTCACCCACCTGCAAGGCAAACTCGCCGTCTGCCACTTGCATTGGCAAGCCCAGGCGCTCAGCCCATTGTTCGGCTTGTGGCTCGAAAGCCGCGTCGAGGGCCTGGACATGGATGCGGCAGGCCGCAGGTTGATCAATCATCGGAAAACACGCTCAAAAAATTAATGATCGGCAAAAACGGCCGATAACAAAACTATCGAGCATTTTGCCAGAGCTGAGCGTCGACCGAGAGAAATGTCAGACATTCAACCCACAATCACAGGTTTTATCTCGCCCTACGGCGACTACAACCTGCGAAACACCCAGGCACTGAGCGGCGTCAGCCACATCTGGCAGGATTTCTTTGCCCGGGCGCTGGCAGAACAGTCGGGTGAAGTGCTGCCGCAATCGCTGAACTTTCCACCGGTCGATCTCGAAAGCCCGGTTGAACCCACGATCGGCAGCGACCTGCTGGCCCACATCGTGTCCCAGCGCGAATGCGACGTGAAGGACAACGTAATCCGCCCGCCCGAGCCGCTGTTCCTGCCGATCGCCGAATTCGAGATGGACCTGGCCGACAAGCCATCCCCACCGTTCCCGGCGGACGAAATCGTCGCCCAGCAAAAACAGCAGGACTTCGAAAGCGGCTGGGTTCGCCCGATCGTATTGAACGCCGGTCAACCGCTGCCAGAAGGTGGCCCTGCCCCGCAACCGCGTCCGCTGCACCTGCCGATTGCCGAATTCGAACTCGATCTGCTCGACAAGCCGTTCCCGCCGTTCTCGCCGCAAGAGCTGGTGGAACAACAGAAACAATTCGATTTCGACAATGGCTGGGCGCGCCCGATCATCCTGCAGAACCTGCGCATCGCCGCCTGATCCTCAGCCTTTGAAAAACTGATTGGCCTTCTGATAGGGCATCGACCGGGACGTGAAACCGAACGTACCTGATGTCTGGATTTCTTCGGCGGCGCGAAAGAACTCTCCATAGGCCGCCAATGCCAGTGCCGATCCGACACTGATGCGTTTGACGCCCATTTCACCCAACTGCGCGACCGTCAGCTTCAAGCCGCCCGACATCAACACATTCACCGGCTTTGGCGCCATGGCGCGCACCACCGCCAGCACATCCTCGGCGCTGCGCAGGCCCGGCGCGTAGAGCACATCGGCACCGGCCTCGGCGAATGCCTGCAAGCGCCGGATGGTGTCGGCCAGATCGGGATTGCCGTGCAGGAAGTTTTCCGCCCGGGCAGTCAACGTAAAGTCGAACGGCAAACTGCGAGCGGCTGCCACAGCGGCTTCGATGCGCGCCACGGCGTGTTCGAAACAGTAGATCGGGCCTTCTTCGCGGCCGGTGGCATCTTCGATCGAACCACCGACGGCGCCGACCTCTGCCGCGCGCAAGATACTTTTCGCGCAGTCAGCCGGGTTGTCGGCAAAGCCGTTTTCCAGGTCGACGGCAACCGGCAGGTCGGTGGCGGCGACAATCGCCCGGACGTTCATCAGGGTATCGTCGAGAGTCAGTCCGCCATCGGCACGGCCCTGGGAAAAGGCATAACCGGCGCTGGTGGTTGCCAGCGCCTCGAAGCCAAGGCTGGCGAGCATTTTCGCCGAGCCGGCATCCCACGGATTGGGAATCACAAAAGCCCCGGGGCGTTCATGAAGGGCTTTGAACGCCTGGGCTCGAAGGGTTTGCGCATCCATTGGGCAGGCTCCTGAAGAGGGGAAAGAATCCGCCTCAGAGCAGGCCAAGTTGCTCGGCGACGGGTTCTCTGTATAGCTCAGGCAGCGCCGGCAAGCCAGGCAAACGCAGCATCAGCCTGGCATGAAAACGCTGCGCCAGCTTCGCGGCCAGCAAGTTATCGGCGGTGTGCAGGAAGATGTACGGCGTACGGCCCTCTTCAATCCATAGCGCGATTTTCTCGACCCACGGCTCCAGGAACGTATCGTTGGCTTCAAGCGTCGGATGGCCGATAAAACGCACCTGCGGGAATTGCGTGAATGCCGCGGGGCGCGGTGGCACCCGAGGTTTCTTCGATTGGGCGTGGAGCACCGAGGGCTCGGTCGAGGTGCAACTGAACAGCGCACGGGGATCGAGACAGATGCGTTCGACACCGCGATCCAGCAGCAGACGATTGAGCATTCGTTCGCTGTCACCCTTGGCGAAAAACTCGTCGTGCCGCACTTCCACGGCCAGCGGCCGCTGCAGGGCATCGATGAATCCGGCCAGTTCCGGCAAGCGTTGGGGCGTGAAGCTTTTCGACAGCTGCAACCACAACGGCGACACCCGCTCACCCAGCGGGCTGAGCAACTGCTGGAAGGTTTCGGCGGAGGTCAGCTGCTCGCGCAGATCGCCACCGTGGCTGATCTCGCCGGGAAACTTGGCGGTGAAGCGAAAGTGTTCGGGCATGGTCTCGGCCCAACGCTGCACGGTGCTGGCAGCCGGGCTCGCGTAGAAGGTCGTGTTGCCTTCCACGGCATTGAAAACCTGGCAATAGAGATCAAGAAAGTCGGCGGGTCTGGCGTCGGACGGATACAGGTAGTCGCGCCAGGCGTTTTCGCTCCAGGACGGACAACCGAGGTAATACGGCAGCAACATCAGATGTACAGGTCGAGACCCAGCACATCCGCTTCCCAATCGACGAAACCGGCGGTGCTCAGGTAGCTGGCCAAGGCTGTCGCCACGCTTTTGCTCATGGCACGGTGGTAAATCATGTCTTGTTGACGGGCGGGGAGATTGCTCAGTTTTTGCGCGGAGGCTTTGGCGGCGCGGGCAGCCAGTTGCTCTTCAGTCGGGAATTCCAGCTCGCCTTCGATATCAATGGCGTCGTCTTCCACCACGCGGTCTTTGCGAGGCTTGCGCTTGATGGGGTAGGACTGAGAGGAAACGCCGTCTATACGCATACGTGCATACTCGGAATCAGTGATGGCAGTTTAGTGGCGCATATCCCACTTCGCAAACCGCCGAGTGATAACTAGAACACATAAAAGGCAAAAGGTTTGAAAGCTGAGGTTAGAAAAAGACGATTGGTGGTGCCTGGAAAAGATCGCAGCCTGCGGCAGCTCCTACAGGGAAATGCGATCTTCTGTAGGAGCTGCCGCAGGCTGCGATCTGTAAAGGCTTAACGCGCCTTGGGCGTCGCCACCTTGTCACGCAGATATACCGGCTGCGCTTCGTCGGCCACGATCGCCTCGCCACGTTCCCAGGCAAACCGCGCCAGAGTCAGCAAGTCTTGCGCGTGGGGCAACATGCCCGCGTCCTGCCCGCTCAGGCTGACGGCGATACGTTCGGCATAACCCCAACCAGTGCCTGCGCCGAACCATTCGCCGCCGGCATCGGCCGGCAATGCAGCGGACTCCGGCGGCAGTACAGCTTCAGCCCCCACCAGGCGCATCTCCCCGGCCGCTTCGCGGTAGCAACCCCAATAGACTTCATCCATGCGCGCATCGATGGCGGCGGCGACCTGAGTGGCGCCGTGTTCACGCAACGCACGTTGCGCCAGCACGGCCAGGTTCGACACCGGCAGCACCGGGCGATCCAGGGCGAACGCCAGGCCTTGCACCACGCCGATGGCAATGCGCACACCGGTGAAGGCCCCCGGGCCACGGCCGAACGCAATGGCGTCGACCGCTTGCAGCGTGGTGCCCGCATCGGCCAGCAACTGCTTGATCATCGGCAGCAGCTTCTGCGCATGCAGGCGCGGGATCACCTCGTAATGGCTCGTGACCTTGCCGTCATGCAGCAAGGCAACGGAGCAAGCTTCAGTCGCGGTGTCCAGGGCCAGCAAGGTGCTCATCGATGTATCCACAAGAGAAATCAGAAAAAAGTGCGTCAGTATAAACAACTACGGCCCGCAAGCGGGCCGTGGATGATGCAGCGGGTCAGGTTTTTCAGCTCAGGGCTGCAAGCACCTTGGCGGTGATCGCTTCAACCGAACCGACGCCTTCGATGTGGCTGTACCTGGGCTTGCCATTGGCAGCCGACAGCGTCTGGTAGAACTCAACCAGCGGCTTGGTCTGGGAGTGGTAGACCGACAGGCGATGACGCACGGTTTCTTCGGTGTCGTCCTTGCGCTGTACCAGCTCTTCACCGGTGACGTCGTCAATGCCAGCCACTTTCGGCGGGTTGTAGACGATGTGGTACACGCGGCCGCTGGCCTCGTGAACACGGCGACCGGCGATACGCTGGACGATTTCTTCGTCTTCAACGGCGATTTCAACCACGGCATCGAGCTCGACGCCTGCAGTCACCAGGGCTTCTGCCTGGGGAATGGTGCGCGGGAAGCCGTCGAACAGGAAACCGTTGGCGCAGTCGGACTGGGCGATGCGGTCCTTGACCAGTGCGATGATCAGGTCATCGGACACCAGGCCACCGGCATCCATGATGCTCTTGGCCTTGATGCCCAGCTCGGTGCCGGCCTTGACCGCTGCACGCAACATGTCGCCGGTGGAGATTTGCGGAATGCCGAATTTTTCGGTGATGAACTTAGCCTGAGTACCTTTACCGGCCCCGGGAGCTCCCAGCAGAATGACGCGCATCGATGTGCTCCTCAATTTTTTATATGGATAACGTCAGATTCGCCTCGTGGGGCCAATCTCAAAAATAGGGTCGTGACCGCCCAAACGGTCAAAGGCTGATCAAGATACACAGCAGGCTGCGCCCACACAAGACGCCAAAAGTCGGAGAAACCGCTGCCTCTTGCGACCATTGCGCGCAGTTTCCCAAGTCGCAACCCCATCATTAACTGTCGCCTGACAGCACTTTTGCCCCCGTCAAACGTCGGCATCCGGCTCACCTGCCGGACGCCTCAGCCCACGGCAAAAACCTTAGCCGGTGTTACGCAAACCGGCGGCAATCCCCGCCACAGACACCAGCAAGGCCTGTTCTACCGGGCTGCCCTGCGCCACGTCCTGCACTCTTGAACGAGCCAGCAACTCGGCCTGCAATAGATGAAGCGGGTCGAGGTAAGTGTTGCGCAAGCGGATGAACTCAAGGGTCGCTGGGCTATGTGCCAGCAACTGCGACTGCCCGGTCAGGCCGAGAACGATGGTGCACGCCTGCGACAATAGGTCGCGTAAATGCGCACCCAATGGCAACAGATTCGGCTCCACCAGACGCTCATCGTAGGACCGAGCAATGTCGGCATCGGCCTTGGCCAGGACCATTTCCAGCATGTCGATGCGGGTGCGGAAGAACGGCCACTGCTCGCGCATTTGCCCCAGCAGCTCGCCTTCGCCACGCTCCAGTGCCTTGCTCAGGGCCGCTTCCCAACCCAGCCAGGCCGGCAGCATCAGGCGCGTCTGGGTCCAGCCGAAGATCCACGGAATCGCCCGCAGGCTTTCGATCCCCCCGGCCCGGCGCTTGGCCGGACGACTGCCCAGCGGCAAACGGCCGAGTTCCTGCTCCGGCGTCGACTGGCGGAAATACTCCACGAACTGCGGGTTTTCCCGCACCACCGCGCGGTAGGCGCTGACACCGTCTGCGGCCAGTTCGTCCATCAAATGGCGCCACTCGGGCGTAGGTGGCGGCGGAGGCAGCAAAGTCGCCTCCAGCACCGCGGCCAGGTACAGATTGAGGTTTTGCTCGGCGATGTCCGGCAGGCCGAATTTGAATCGAATCATTTCGCCCTGTTCGGTGGTGCGGAAACGCCCCGCCACCGAGCCCGGTGGCTGCGACAGGATCGCCGCGTGGGCCGGGCCGCCGCCTCGCCCCACAGTGCCGCCGCGACCATGGAACAGCAGCAGCTCGACGTCGTGCGAACGGCAGATATCCACCAGTCGCTCCTGCGCCCGGTACTGCGCCCAGGCCGCCGCGGTGGTGCCGGCGTCCTTGGCCGAGTCGGAGTAGCCGATCATCACTTCCTGCGGCCCTTGCAGGCGCGCGCGATAGCCCGGCAACAGCAGCAGCTTCTCGATCACCGGCCCCGCGTTGTCGAGGTCGGCCAGGGTTTCGAACAACGGCACCACGCGCATCGGCCGCAACACGCCGGACTCTTTGAGCAGCAACTGCACGGCGAGTACATCGGAAGCCGCACCGGCCATGGAAATCACATAGGAACCGAGGGATGCCGACGGCGCAGCGGCGATTTCCCGGCAGGTCGCCAGTACTTCGGCGGTGTCGGCGGAAGGTTTGAAGTATGTCGGCAACAAGGGCCGACGATTGCTCAGTTCGCGCATCAGGAAGGCGATGCGCTCTTCTTCGCTCCAGTCCTCGTAGCGACCCAGGCCGAGGTAGTCGGTGATTTCGGTCATCGCCGCGGTGTGCCGCGACGAGTCCTGGCGTACATCCAGACGAACCAGGAACAGGCCGAATGTCACGGCCCGACGCAGGCAATCGAGCAACGGCCCGTCGGCGATCACGCCCATGCCGCACTCGTGCAAGGAGCGGTAGCAAAGCTCCAGTGGTTCGAGCAGTTCGCGGTTGTCTTGCAGCACGTCGATCGGCGCCGGCGCGGGCGTCGATAAGGCGGCGTGTGCCCAGTTTCGCGTTGCCCGCAGGCGTTCGCGCAGATGTTTGAGCACAGCCCGGTAGGGCTCGGCGCTGTCTCCCGCCCGGGCCTTCAATTCATCGCTGGCCTGCTGCATCGACAGCTCGGCGGCCAGGCGATCGACATCGCGCAGGTACAAGTCAGCCGCCATCCAGCGCGCCAACAGTAAAACTTCCCGGGTTACCGCCGCCGTCACATTCGGGTTGCCGTCGCGGTCGCCGCCCATCCACGAGGCAAAGCGAATCGGTGCCGCCTCCAGTGGCAGGCGCAGGCCGGTGGCGGCGTACAGGGCCTGATCGGCCTTGCGCAGATAATTGGGAATGGCCTGCCACAGCGAATGCTCGATCACCGCGAACCCCCACTTGGCTTCGTCCACCGGCGTCGGGCGCGTGCGGCGGATCTCCTCGGTGTGCCAGGCTTCGGCGATCAGGCGCTGCAGGGTGGTCTTGATCTGTTCGCGCTCGGCACCGGTCAAGTCACGGTGATCCTGAGCCGCCAGTTGCGCGGCGATGGCGTCGTACTTCTGGATCAGCGTGCGGCGGGCTACTTCGGTCGGGTGCGCGGTCAACACCAGCTCGATCTCCAGCCGGCCCAGTTGCCGGGCCAGCGAGTCGGCGCCATGCCCCTCGGCGCGCAGGCGCGCGAGCAACTCCGGCAGCACCCGGGCTTCGAACGGTGCCTCCCGGGATTCCTCGCGACGGTGAATCAACTGATATTGCTCGGCGATGTTGGCCAGGTTGAGAAACTGGTTGAACGCACGCGCCACCGGCAGCAACTCATCTTCGCTCAGCTGATTGAGGCTGGCACTGAGTTCGGCGTCCATGGAACCGCGCCGGTCAGCCTTGGCGCCCTTGCGGATCTGCTCGATCTTGTCGAGAAAACCGTCGCCATATTGCTCACGAATGGTGTTGCCCAACAGCTCACCCAACAGGTGAACGTCCTCGCGCAAGCGTGCATCAATATCGGTCATCAGCAGGTCTCCAGCAAAAAATCCGGGCGGCTAAGAAACAAGAGAGTGCCGCCCCAGACAGGTTCTTACAAGCAAGACGACGAAGGGCCTGTAAACCCTGCCTGTTGAGGCTAGTCTGAACAGTAAGCCGTACAACGGTTGTCACCGGCCAGTGCCGGACACTCACTCTGCCTGCCACGAGCGGGAGCGCAATGAGGTCAATATGAAAATCCGCGAGCTTGCCCACCACTGGGAAGAAAACGCCAAGGGTCGCCTGACCGACACCGGCTACTCGATTCATCTGGACGTGGAGTCTGCCGCACGGCTGGCCGCGCTCGTCGAAATGTACCCCAAGCGGCATCCCGAAGAACTGCTCGGCGATCTGATCGGCGCCGCACTGGAAGAGCTGGAAAGAAGCTTCCCGTACGTCAAGGGCACTACCGTGGTTGCCACCGATGAAGAAGGCGATCCGCTGTACGAAGACATCGGGCCGACCCCGCGCTTTCTGGCGTTGTCCCGTCGACATTTGCATGACTTGTCGGTGCCTGAAGACAAACAGAAACACTGAACATCCGCAAAACCTGTGGGAACGGGCTTGCTCGCTCCCACATTAGCCCGTATTCCAATTCAAAAAATCGCACTTCTCCTGCCCTAAAGGGCGCTGTCGACTTGATCCAGGTTTTCGATAGCCGGCTATTTTCTCTGAACTTTCAAAAAAAGCCTCGGGTCAACCCAAGTAACCACGCCTGGGACGAGTGTTTCAAAATACCCCGCAATTGATGGTTTCAGCGCCCTGCCCGGGGTGGACTTCGACGTTTTTCAGGAACTGGCCCAATGGAGTTGAAGACCATGAAAACCCGAACCGGAACCCCCTCATTTACCTGTTCGCAAAGCCTCAAACTGGCAGCGTTGGCCCTGGGCAGCTGCCTGGTGCTGGCCGGTTGCGCCGGTAATCCGCCAACCGAGCAGTACGCGGTCACCCAATCGGCCGTCAACGACGCCGTGAGCGCCGGCGGCACCGAGTTCGCCGCAGTGGAAATGAAGTCGGCCCAGGACAAGCTCAAGCAAGCCGAAATTGCCATGCACGACAAGCAATACGACCAGGCCCGGATGCTCGCCGAACAGGCCGAGTGGGACGCTCGCGTGGCCGAGCGCAAGGCCCAGGCGATGAAGGCCGAACAATCAGTGAAGGACGCGCAGAAAGGCGTTCAGGAATTGCGTCAGGAAAGCCAGCGCACCGTTCAGTAAGCGGCGCGGCCCCCCGCATTCCCACTCGACTAAAAGGACGAAATCATGAAATCCAATCAATTGATGATCCCTGCCCTGCTGGCTGTCACCGTAGCCCTGGCAGCCTGCTCCACACCACCGAACGCCAACCTCGAACAGGCCCGCAACAACTACACTGGCCTGCAAGCCGATCCGCAGGCCAGCAAAGTCGCGGCGCTGGAGACCAAGGAGGCCAGCGACTCTCTGGACCTGGCCGATAAGGCCTACAGGGACAAGGAGGACGCGGCCAAGGTCGACCAGCTAGCCTATTTGACCAACCAGCGCGTCGAAGTGGCCAGGCAGACCATCGCCCTGCGCACCGCCGAGGCCAGCCTGAAAGATGCCTCGGCGCAACGGGCCCAGGCGCGCCTCGACGCCCGTGACCAGCAGATCAAACAGTTGAAAGACAGCCTCAACGCCAGGCAGACCGATCGCGGGACGCTGGTGACCTTCGGTGATGTGCTGTTCGCCACCGACAAGGCCGAGCTGAAATCCAACGGCCTGGCGAACATCAGCAAACTGGCGCAGTACCTCCAGGAAAACCCCGAGCGCAAAGTGATTGTCGAGGGCTACACCGACAGCACCGGTACGGCGTCGCACAACCAGTCGCTGTCGGAACGTCGCGCGGGCTCCGTGCGGGCGGCGCTGGTGAAGATGGGCGTTGATCCGGCGCGTATCGTCGCCCAGGGTTACGGCAAGGAGTATCCGGTGGCGGATAACAGCAGCACCTCGGGCCGGGCGATGAACCGTCGGGTAGAGGTGACCATCTCCAATGACAATCAGCCGGTGATTCCGCGTTCGGCGATGAGTTCATACACCCAATAATCAAGCTACTGCGCGAAACCAGTGTGGGAGCGGGCTTGCTCCCACATTTGATCTCTATTGCCAACAAATACCGGTTTACTGCTCCAGCTTCTGCGGCGTTTCCTGCCCCATGCAGCGCACGGCTTTTTTCTTGCTGTCGACCAGCACGCCGGTCAGGCCTTTCTGTTCCATGTCGAACAGCACCAGCACGCCATCGATGCACTGCGCCACTTGCGCGGCCGGTTCCAGGGAGACTTTGTAGTCTTCACCCGGCACGGTCTTGAGCATGGTGAATTCGTTGAGCAGCAACGCATCCTCAGGCTTGGCGAAATGCAGGTAGCCGTACCACCACAGGGCACCGACAGTGCCTAGGATGCTGCAGATACCGGTGATGATCAGCGGGATGGCGTTACGTTCTTCACTCATTGCGGACTCTCTGGTGGTTCATCTTCTGAATTCGGGGGTGCCGGATAGTTGGGGATTTCACCCAGGCGGCGCAGGCCGTTGAAATGCTGCGGATCATCGAGATAACGCAACATGACCTTGCGCCAGACCGGGTCGGCGAACGTCTGCACATGACCGCCACGGGTCAGTTGCAGCACCCGTGGCGGCGGCGCAGCTTGATACAGACGGATGCCGTTGGAAAGAGGCACGATCGGATCGTCGATGCTGTGGTAGATCAGTTTCGGCACGTCCTTGAGTTGCGTCATGGAGTTGATCGCGCTGTCGCCGTCCGGCACCAGCCACGACAACGGCACCTGCACCGGCCAGGTCAACCATGACGTACTCAAGGCAAACTGACCGATGCTTCGGTAGCTGGCGGGCACTCCGTCGAGGACAAAAGCCTTCAGTTGTTTCTGGCGTTCCGGGTGCTGGACCAGGTAATGCACGGCCATCGAGCCCCCAAGGCTCTGGCCGAGCAGGATCAGCGGCTTGCCTTTGACCTGCGGCGCCTGGTCGAGCCATTTGAAGGCCGCGTCGATGTCCTGATAGATCGCCGGCAGGCTGGGTTCACCTTCGGATAGGCCATAACCGCGATAGTCCACAAGCAACACCTGGTAACCATTTTTCGGCAACCAAAAGCTCCCACCGAGGTGCATGGGCAGGTTTCCACCGTTGCCGTGCAGGTGCAGCACCGTACCCTTGACCTCGACCCCCTTCTTCGCCGGCAGCCACCATGCGTTCAGCTTGAGGCCATCGGCGGTGATCAGGGTGACCGTGCGGTATTCGAGCCCGGCCTTTTCCGGCGTGAACAACTGGCCGGGTTCGGGGTAGAACAGCAGCGAACTGCAACCGTTCAAGGCCAGGAGAAGGCAGAGGATGCCGAGGGTTCTCATCCGGTGAAACCTCGCGATGGAAGGAAGGATTTTCGGTGAAGCTCCAATTGCCAAGATCGCAGCCTTCGGCAGCTCCTACAGGGGATCAGTGTAGGAGCTGCCGAAGGCTGCGATCTTTTGACAGCATCACAGGATGTTCGAGTAATCCGCCTCGATCCGGTCCAGGCTCAGGTGATTGAGGAAGTTGGAGAAGCACATCCACGCCGACAGCGCGTTCATGTCGCGGAACTGTTCCGGCAGGTACTTGGGCGGCACCACCAAGCCTTCGTCCACCAACTGGCGCAAGGTACGCATGTCTTCCAGGGTGGTCTTGCCGCAGAACAACAGCGGTATCTGCTCCAGCTTGCCTTTACGCACGGCCAGTTGAATGTAGTTGTAAATCATGATGAAGCCCTTGAGGTAGGACAAGTCTTTGGTAAATGGCAGACCTGTCGGCACCGAGCCGCGGAAAACGCGACTGGCGTTGCTGTAACTCTCGGGCATTTCGAAACCTTGCTCGCGGAAGAACTCGAACACCTGCAGGAAGTCGGCTCCCTCCTCCACCATGTGAATGGCGCGGGTGCGGTTGGTCAGTTTGCGCAGGCGACTCGGGTAGGAGGCGAAAGTGATGATTTCCATCAGGATCGCCAGGCCTTCCTGGGTCACCGTCGACGATGGCGGGCCCTTGGCGAGGAAGGTACAGATCGGCTGATTCAGGCCGTTGAGGGTGGTGCCGACGTGCACCAGCCCTTCATGGACTTCCAGGGCGCGCACATCGCGCTGGTTGAACATCGCATCGGAGCGGATCTTGATGTAATCGGCGCCGGCCGCCGCATCGGCGACGATCCCGTCGGACTCGAACACCCGGATGGTTTCCTCGGCTTCGCCAAACACCTTGTTCAAGCGATGCTGCAACAGGTCGACCGCATCCTTGGCCGTCAGCGTCTTTGGCTCATCCTTGAGGTCGCCACGGCCGTCGATGTTATTCAGGTATTCGGACAACATCATGCCCAGGTCGGACAGTGTCGGGTCGCCAGCGTGGAACGCGTCGGACGCGGCGCCGTACAACTCTTGGGAGATCAGGCCGAAATCCTCGGTGCCACGCGCTTCGAGCATGCGGATCACCATGCGGTATTCCTTGCACATGCGGCGCATGATCTGGCCGACCGGGTTGAACTGGCCGAGCTGGCGGGTGATGTCGCGCTCGATGTTCTGGAACTCCAGCTTCACTTTGCTGGAATCGAACGCCAGCGGCCGATTGAGGTAGTAGTCGCGGTCCACCGCCGGCATTTCCTTGCCCTTGGCCTTGAGGAAGCCCTTACGAATGTTGTCGTCCCACTTGACCGCATCGAGGACGCGGATCGGCGTCTGCGCCAGCACGATGCGATCGGACAAAATGCGTATCGACTGTTGGTAATCGTCCACCCGAAACTCCTGTAGAAACCTGTTTGTACTGCTTATTTGGCTTTGGCCTGACGCTGGTAGCGCACGGCTTCGACGAACACATCGGAATTGGCCGGGTCGTCGAGGTAGGCTGCGACTTGATCCATGTGGCTGTCGACCAATACGCCATCACCGTCGTGGGTCTGGAAGCTTTCACCGCTCAGGGCTTTCTGCTTCATGGCCTGGTTGATCTGGTCGAGGTCGAGGTTGTAGACCACCAATTCATGCTTGTCGGTCAGTTCAAACCCGCCAATGGTGAAATGCCCGCCGAACTGTGCCGGCACCTTCGCCGACAGATACCAGCGGTTGCCATGGCGCGTCACTGTGAAGGGATAGGCCTCCCGCTCCCTGGGCCTGGCCCGGTAATAACTGACGGCCTGATAGCGGTTGTCGCCGATGCGGGTCAGTTCGAGGTTGAGCGGCTCGCCCCAGGCATTGGTGCTGGTCCATTTGCCGAGCAATCCCTTGGGCGCGGGTTCGCTGGCAGGCAGCGGCTCCTTGAAGGTCACCAGACAGCCACTGAGCAGCAGGAACGACAAGGCGATCACAACGACACGCCAGGCTTTCATTCGAAACTCCCTATGAACACACCGCTAACCTGTAGGAGCTGCCGCAGGCTGCGATCTTTTGATCTTGTTTTTCAAAGGATCAAGATCAAAAGATCGCAGCCTTCGGCAGCTCCTACGCGGATTAGACCGACGCCAATACCAGGTGCATGTAGCGCGTCAGGATGCCGAGCATTTCCTCTTCGGCGGCAGGCTCGTCTACGTTGAGCAGGCCCTGATATTCCATCCGGCCGATAATCGCCGTCAACACCTTGGCATCCTGATGCGGCTCGCGCGAGCCCAATACCTGGAACAGCTGGCAAGAGCCCTGCAACAGGATTTGCTGATGCGAGCGCACCAGTTCGGCCAGGCGCGGGTTAAGCAATGCCTCCTGACGGAACGCCTGCTCGGCCATCAAATGCTCACGGCGATTGACCAGTTGCCGGTGAACGTAATCGGTCATCAGCCGCGCAATGTCGTCCGCCAGTTTCGAGCGCGCCTGCGGGCTGCCATCGCCACTGTCGATCATCTCGCGCAGCAGGCCCTCGTTGTTCACCCACAGTTTGCCCATGTACGCCGCACTGCGTTCCACGTATTGGGCGAAGGTATCGGTGAGCAGGTCATCGATATCCTTGAAATAGTAAGTGGTCGCCGACAACGGCACTTGTGCCTCTGCGGCCACCGCACGGTGCCGTACGGCCCGCACACCGTCACGCACGACAATGCGCATGGCGGCATCCAGGATTTCCTGTCGTCGCTGTTCGCTGCCCTGTCGGCTGGCCTTGCGACCCTGGTACTGAACACTTTCAGCGACCGCAGTGGCGACACCCGCTGCACCTTCTTGAGCTATTGCACGAATCACGACAGGTATTTCCTCTCAGATGAAAGTAACAAGTTGATACGTTTGTACCAGACAGGCAATAAAAAGCCGCCTCAAAGGCGGCTTTTTATTTGAAACACTTACGCTTGCGGCCGCATGTGCGGGAACAGGATCACGTCGCGGATCGACGGAGAGTTGGTCAGCAGCATCACCAGACGGTCGATACCGATGCCTTCACCCGCCGTTGGCGGCATGCCGTACTCCAGCGCACGAACGAAGTCGGCGTCGTAGTGCATGGCTTCGTCGTCGCCGGCGTCCTTGTCGGCCACCTGGGCCATGAAGCGCTCGGCCTGGTCTTCCGCGTCGTTCAACTCGGAGTAGGCGTTGGCGATTTCACGACCACCGATGAACAGCTCGAAACGGTCGGTGACGTTCGGGTTGTCGTCATTGCGACGGGCCAGCGGCGACACTTCGAACGGGTACTGGGTAATGAAGTGCGGCTGCTCCAGCTTGTGCTCGACCAGCTCTTCGAAAATCATCACCTGCAGCTTGCCCAGGCCTTCGAAGCCCAGCACCTTGGCGCCGGCCTTCTTGGCGATGGCGCGAGCCTTGTCGATGTCGTTCAGGTCATCGGCGGTCAGCTCGGGGTTGTACTTGAGGATCGAGTCGAATACCGACAGACGCACGAACGGCTCGCCGAAGTGGAATACCTTGTCGCCGTACGGCACGTCGGTGCTGCCAAGGACCAGCTGCGCCAGTTCGCGGAACAGTTCTTCGGTCAGGTCCATGTTGTCTTCGTAGTCGGCGTAGGCCTGGTAGAACTCCAACATGGTGAATTCAGGGTTGTGACGAGTCGAAACGCCTTCGTTACGGAAGTTGCGGTTGATCTCGAACACTTTCTCGAAGCCGCCGACAACGAGGCGCTTGAGGTACAGCTCAGGCGCGATACGCAGGAACATTTCCATGTCCAGCGCGTTGTGGTGGGTTTCGAACGGCTTGGCTGCCGCGCCGCCCGGAATGGTCTGCAGCATCGGCGTTTCCACTTCCAGGAAGTCACGCTTCATCAGGAAGCTGCGGATGTGGGCGATGACTTGCGAACGCACACGGAATGTCTGGCGCACGTCTTCGTTGACGATCAGGTCAACGTAACGCTGACGATAGCGTTGTTCGGTGTCGGTCAGGCCGTGGTGCTTGTCCGGCAACGGGCGCAGGGATTTGGTCAGCAGGCGCACGCTGGTCATTTCGACGTACAGGTCGCCCTTGCCGGAACGGGCCAGGGTGCCTTCGGCGGCGATGATGTCGCCCATGTCCCAGGTTTTCACCGCGGCCAGGGTTTCTTCGGACAGGGTCTTGCGGTTGACGTAGACCTGGATACGCCCGGTCATGTCCTGGATCACCATGAACGAGCCACGGTTGAGCATGATGCGACCGGCAACCTTGACCGGGATCGCAGCCTCTGCCAGCTCTTCCTTGGTCTTGTCCGCGTACTGTTTCTGCAGTTGTTCGCAGTAGTTTTCGCGACGGAAGTCGTTCGGGAAGGCGTTGCCCTTGGCGCGCTCGGCAGCAAGCTTTTCCTTGCGCAGGGCGATCAGGGAGTTTTCTTCCTGTTGCAGGGCTTGCGGGTCGAGTTCTAGGTCGCTCATGTCTTTAAATATTCCATCAGGTTCGTTGCCCCCGGGCCCTGCGGCCCGGGGATTGCTCAGCAGGGACTAGGCGTCCCCCTGAGCTCCTACAGGGATCATCTTGTATTGCGTGTTTTACAGCCCGGACTTCAGGCTCGCTTCCAGGTATTCGTCGATGTCGCCATCGAGCACCTTGTCGCAGTCGCTGCGTTCGATGTTGGTGCGCAGATCCTTGATCCGCGAGGCATCGAGCACGTACGAACGGATCTGGTGACCCCAGCCGATATCGGACTTGGTGTCTTCCAGCGCCTGGGACGCCGCGTTACGCTTTTGCATTTCCTGCTCGTACAACTTGGCCCGCAGCATTTTCATGGCGGTGTCTTTGTTGGCGTGCTGGGAACGTTCGTTCTGGCAACTGACCACGGTGTTGGTCGGTACGTGGGTGATACGTACGGCCGAGTCGGTGGTGTTTACGTGCTGACCACCGGCACCGGAGGAACGATAGGTGTCGATCCGCAAGTCTGCCGGGTTGATTTCGATTTCCACCTTGTCATCGATCTCTGGCGAGACGAACACCGCGGAAAACGAGGTGTGGCGACGGTTGCCGGAGTCGAACGGGCTCTTGCGCACCAGGCGGTGCACGCCGATCTCGGTGCGCAACCAGCCAAAGGCGTATTCGCCCTTGATGTGCACGGTCGCGCCCTTGATCCCGGCGACTTCACCGGCGGACAGTTCCATGATGGTGGCGTCGAAACCGCGTTTGTCGGCCCAGCGCAGGTACATGCGCAACAGGATGTTGGCCCAGTCCTGGGCTTCGGTGCCGCCGGAACCGGCCTGGATGTCCAGGTAGGCGTTGTTCGGGTCCATTTCGTGGCTGAACATACGGCGGAATTCCAGCTTGGCCAGACTTTCCTCGAGACGGGCCAGCTCGGCGACGACATCGCCCACTGCGCCTTCGTCGTTCTCTTCGACGGCCATGTCCAGCAGGTCGCGGCAATCGGCCAGACCGGTGTTCAGCTCGTCGAGGGTATCGACGATCTGCGCCAGCGCGGCGCGCTCGCGGCCCAGTTCCTGGGCGTATTCAGGTTTGTTCCAGACACTCGGATCTTCAAGCTCGCGATTGACTTCGGTCAGACGCTCATGCTTTTGATCGTAGTCAAAGATACCCCCGAATAGTTTCGGAGCGCTCGGACAGGTCCTTGATGGTGTTCAGGATCGGGTTGATTTCCATGACGGGCAGCACTCGTTGGCGAACTTTTGAAAGCCGGCGAGTATACCGTAATCAAGCGGCCCCGGCAGCCCGCATGGCGGGTTTACCGGCGAATGGTTTCTGTTTTTTCCTGCCTCACACTAACCATCAACGCTGCCATGACCCTGCTCATGTCTTTCAGTGATGCGGCTGTCGATTGGAAGCACAGTGCCGGTGATCCCCGAAGACTGATTCGATACCAGAAACGGAATGACCCAAGCTACATCAGCGGGCTGACCGTTACGCCGCAGTTGATGGAAAGGGTTTAAGGTCGGCAACGTCCATGACCGGCTCGACTCCCAGAAAGGCGCCCTAGACTAGAGATTCAACTATGGCCGGGGCCACTGAGTTGATGCTAATGCTTGGTGAAGCCAGTTCGGGGGTCTGGTTGCGGGGCTGTACATTCACACCGGCATTCACGACCAAGTAATCCCCCGACAGTGTGGTTCTGATGGCCTGCTGGGCCCACAACCAGCCGGTTTGCACGATAGCACCGCTATCGCGCGGCTGTATGGCTCGCGCAACTGCCATGGCTGTAAACAACTCGTCCTTGAGGATGATGCCGTAAACATCTCCCAGAGTACTAATCAACAACAAGATTAAGACCTCGACCGATCTGTAGGAAAACAACCTCAAAAATAACGGACCAATCCTACTTAATTGGCAATTGCGCAACGCACCTGCTTTCCCTATAACTATGCAACACAAAAAAATCACCAACATTTTACTAACACCATCATCGAAAACCTTAATCACCAGAAACCTAAGCAAGCTACAGCACCACCGAAAAACATGGATATGTCACCTCAACTTACTAAATAAAGGACTACCATGAAAAAAATCGACAGAATAATAATTGTAGGTTTTGGAAGTATCGCCCAAGCTTTGCTGCCGTTACTTTCAGAGAATTACAATTCAGAAATCATTATTTTCGATAAAGAAATCGACACAACCCGAAAAAACATCGCGAGTGAGTATTCCGCAACATTAAACAAAGAGCTGATAACCCCAAATAATTTCCACAGTGTTTTGTCACCATTATTAAGTGACAATAGCTTCCTCTTAAATCTGGCGGTATCTGTTTCCAGCTTAGCTCTGATAAATCTAGCCCAGCGGTTCAACACACTATATTTAGACACGTGCATAGAGCCTTGGGAGTACGTAAATCAAAACAACAACTTAAAAAGCAATCATTCGCTAAGGGAAAGCCTGAAGCAATATTCGCAAACCCAGACCAGCACAACAACAGCAATTGTTGGGCACGGAGCAAACCCTGGATTCATATCTATATTGCTAAAAAAAGCAATGCTTGAAATGGCACTAAAAAATGGAATACATGAACAACCAACAACACAACCCGAGTGGGCCAAACTATCAGAACGCTTAGAATTACAGGTCATACAAATATCAGAACGAGACACGCAAATTTCGTCCAAAAAGCGCGCACCAAAAAGCTTTATCTGTACGTGGTCTGTGGACGGACTGATTACAGAGTGCTTGCAACCGTCGGAGCTGGGCTGGGGATCTCACGAGGTAGACGCTCCATTGAACGCCAAGAACAACGGATACTCACTCGAACTGATTGAACAAGGCCGAAATGTCATCGTAAAGAGCTGGTCTCCCAATTACTTAGAATTTAACGCATATCTACTAACACATAATGAATCGCTATCAATCGCCGAATATTTAACTTCAGATACCCCATCAGCACCCAAATATCGACCAACCGTATACTACGCATATCATCCTTGCGACCAAGCAGTAGATTCGATGCATTTACTTTGCAGTGGGAGTGAAGATCAGATCGAATCAAGGGAAGTAATGAAAGACGATATAGTTTCCGGCATCGACGAACTCGGCATTTTCCTGATCAGCAAAAAATACAAATCACTTTGGCTCGGCTCTAATCTTTCAATAGGCAAGGCAAGAAAAATGGCAAAACATAACAGTGCAACGAGCCTACAAGTCACATCAAGCATCGTTGCCGGCATGAAGTGGGCCGAGCAAAATTCAGAATCCGGGGTTCTAGAATCCGAAAGTCTAGACTGGGAATACATCTACGACTTCGTAGAGCCGTACTGGCAGCCAATAATTATCCAAGAAACTGACTGGCGCCCAAACTGCAGCGACACTCTACAATTTCATAATTTTAGGGTGCACCAAAAAAACTGATAAAACAATGGAGGTCAAACACCATGAACACAACAAGAACAACAGAACCCAGAATCCCCCACCGTTCGACCCCAGATGCTGCAGTGGTGCTGGCAAACTTCCGATTCCCTGATACAAAATTAAGCAATATCGAGCGCACTGAATGGAAGGAAATATTATTCGACTCAATAATCACTGAGTACGATGCACGGCGACTTTATTGGCATTTAAAGACCAAATACCCGACTTGCTTTCCGTTACTAGTTGGAGTACTAAACCCTTGGCTCAGGGACGAAATTGATCATGCCTATGGTTTTGCTCTGATCTATTCATCATTCACAGGCACCCCCCTTGATCAAGTTACTCTGGAGGCTGAAGTTAGAAACTCAGACTTCAGTGCAATCAACCCAATAACTGATGACACATTCAAACTTCTCATCATGCTGGCCTACGACGAAATTATAACCACACACGTTTACCACCGAAGCATCGTGAAGTACGATAAATTCGAATCTCCACAGCTTTCGAACTGGATCAGAAAAACAAAAAAAGATGAAATCAATCACTTTTTCTCCTTTATCGAAAAAGCCAAAAAATTATTCCCCGAGAGGATTAATGAAACCGCTTCAATCCTGGAAGAAATCTTCGCTATAGACTTTGAGAAACCAAACTACTCTGGAACATTTGTTCTGGACCACAACACGCCAGACTTCCCTATTCAAAAACAAGAAATTAGAGACTTCATAATCCCCACCATTATAAAAAAAATAAACGCATAAAACGAACTACAGGAGAAAAAAATGAACCCATCTTTTCTAACAAAAAGACACTGGAGTTCAAGAGCACTTTTCAATGAAATATCTGGTAGCGAATGGACAAACCCTGGAATTGACTTAAAATACAAAGAATTTTTTATGGCAGACTTATTTTCCGAGTATGACGCCATCAATCTTTATCATAATTTACACCAGCAAAGAGCAAAGTTCTCGCCGTACTTCGTCCAGTATCTCGACCTATGGTTTGCAGATGAAAAAAATCATTCCGACGGTTTTTTTGAGCTTATTCGTCTTTTATTTGGCTCAACCGAGGAAGAACTGATAGATCAACTAAAAACAAGAAGCGGAAACTTCGATCAACTACAAGAAATGTTTACAAGCGAATTCAACCTACTACTTCTATTGACTTACGATGAATACACATCAGTCAAAACATATAAAAAAGACACATTCTACAATGAGTTCGGGCACAAAAACTTCAACACTTGGATTAAAAACCTGATTGCGGACGAGGCCATACACTTCGGGAATGCAATAAAAATACTAAAACACAAACATTCCTCAAACTTACATAAAGCCGAAGACATACTTCACAGCATTGCCAAGCTTGAAAATATGCCCTATCAGAACACATTTCTTTTTGATCACGACGGCCCTCACTTTTTGCTAAAACCTAGCGAACTCGGAGACCCTGTAGTAAATGACATTTTATCCATACTAGCTAAAGGTTAAAAATGAAAAACCACTACTACATGGCTGCTTCCTTAATACTGATGGTTTTCGGTGAGATACTAACGATTTACAGCGAAGTATACGCCTCCAAGCTTCCCGACCGATCATTGGAAACCCCTTTAATATTTGTAAAACCTATAGCCCTTATCAGCATTGCTGGTATAAGTCTAGTTTTTGCGTACTGGCTAGGATATCAAGCAACCGGAAACATCTGGGTAGTAACTGTTGCTTCCTTGACGTTCCTTCTTATTCTTGAACCAATTGTGATATACGCAATGCTAAAGGAGTTGCCAGAAAGAGGCGCTCTAATCGGCTTCATCTTAGGAGCAACTGGCTTGATCGCCACCGTCACACTTTAACCCCCCTCAGGAAAAGTCATGTCAAGCAAAGAAAAAATAATGAGCTGTACTGTTTGCGGCTATGAATATGATCCCGCTCTGGGCGATCCTGAGAATGGAATACCACCAGGCACGCCTTGGGACGATCTACCCGAAGATTGGTTATGCCCAGATTGTCAGATGCCAAAAGAAGATTTTGAATAAGAATACTTATTGCGAGGTTCGCTTTTATTTTTATTAAACACGACACTCCCCCCCCCCCAAATCTTTATGAATAGCTGACATGATTATTTTCAGACACTCGAAAGCAAACCTGCCAGCATTCTTAAATAACAACCAATAATTGTATGGAGCGACTATCCGTACAAAAACCCTCGTAAATCATGCAGCAAGCTTCTTTAGTCAAACCTCATGCACAGGGTTTGCGAGGACTTCGTCTTCGGACGCAGCCTCGCGGGCTCCGCAGCTGATACAGCGTTACGAAGCGTTGTACCGTCACCCGATCCCCACCTGATTACGCCCATTGTTCTTCGCCGAATACAGCCCCTTGTCCGCCGCCAGGATCAGGTCGCGGCAGTTGCTGCCCGCTTTCGGCGTGATGGTCGACAGGCCGATGCTGATGGTCAGGCTCGAACCTTCGGTGGGCGAGTTATGCGGGATCTTCAGGGCCGCCACGGTCTGGCGCAGCTTCTCGGCCACCAGTCGGGCTCCGCCCTGGGAGGTATTGGGCAGCACCAGGGCGAACTCTTCGCCGCCGTAGCGGGCCGGCAGGTCCGAAGGTCGGGCACTGGCATCCTTGATCGCCGCGGCGACCTTGCGCAGGGCTTCATCGCCTTCCAGATGACCGAAGCTGTCGTTGTAGGCCTTGAAATAGTCCACGTCGATCATCAGCAACGACAACTGGCTCTGCTCACGCAACGAACGGCGCCACTCCAGTTCCATGTATTCGTCGAAGTGCCGACGGTTCGACAACCCCGTCAGGCCATCGGAGTTCATCAGGCGTTGCAGCACCAGGTTGGTGTCGAGCAGTTGTTGCTGGCTGACCCGCAACGCGCGGTACGCCGCGTCCCGTTGCAGCAGGGTCATGTAGGAGCGCGAGTGATAGCGGATGCGCGCGACCAGTTCGATGTTGTCCGGCAGCTTGACCAGATAATCGTTGGCCCCGGCGGCAAAGGCCGCGCTCTTGATCAACGGGTCTTCCTTGGTCGACAGGACAATGATCGGAATATCCTTGGTCGCCGGGTGATTGCGGTACTCGCGCACCAGGCTCAGGCCGTCGAGGCCGGGCATGACCAGATCCTGCAGGATCACAGTCGGCTTGATGCGCACCGCGTGGGCAATGGCCTGGTGCGGGTCGGCGCAGAAGTGAAAATCGATGTTCTCTTCGTTCGACAGGCCGCGACGCACGGCTTCGCCGATCATGGCCTGATCGTCCACCAGCAACACCATGGCGGCGTTTTCGTCGGTCTTGAAGTCGTCGAGCTGTAATTCAGTCATGTGCGGTCACCTGAGTACTACCTGAGCCAGGAATGAGGGAAAAGGTGCTCATTTGGCGAAAATCTCCAGCAATCGTGGCGCTATCTTGTCCAGCGGGCGAATCTCCACGGCAGCGTCGATGGCGGCGGCCGCCTTCGGCATGCCGTACACCGCACTGCTGCCCTGGTCTTGTGCGATGGTCAGGTAGCCCTGTTGGCGCATGAGTTTAAGCCCTTGGGCGCCATCACGCCCCATGCCGGTGAGCAAAACCCCCACGGCATCGCCATTCCAGTAACTGGCCACGCTCTCGAAGAACACATCGATGGATGGCCGGTAGATCTCGTTGACCGGTTCGGCGGTGTAGGCCAGCGTGCCGTTTTTCAGCAAACGAATATGGTGATTGGTGCCGGCCAACAGTACCGTGCCGCTTTGCGGCGGCTCGCCTTCCTGGGCCAGGCGCACGTCGAGGCCGCTGGCGCTGCCGAGCCATTCAGCCATGCCGGCGGCAAACACCTGGTCAACATGCTGCACGAGCACGATCGCCGGAGAGAAATCACGCGGCAGCCCCTTGAGCAAGACCTCCAGCGCTGCCGGCCCGCCAGCGGATGAGCCAATGGCGATCAGGCTTTGGCGTGAGCCCGAGCGGTGCAATGGCGCCGTCGTCAGGCGCGGGCGATTGCCCTTGTCGCCGATCAGCCAGCTAATATTCAAGATCTTGCGCAACAACGGCGCGGCCGCTTCCTGGGCATTGCCGGCACCGACCGCCGGAGTATCGACTACGTCCAGCGCACCGTGGCCCATGGCCTCGAACACCCGGTGCACGTTCTGCTGGCGATCCACTGTGACGATGACAATGGCACAGGGGGTCTCGGCCATGATCCGCCGCGTGGCCTCGACACCGTCCATCACCGGCATGATCAGGTCCATCAGAATCAGGTCCGGGGTGTCCAGCGCGCACTGGCGCACCGCTTCGGCGCCATTGCCGGCGACCCAGACCACCTCGTGGGCCGGCTCGAATGCCAGGGCGCGGCGCAGGGCCTCCACCGCCATGGGCATGTCGTTGACGATTGCGATCCTCATGCCCGCGCTCCTCCAATGAGCTCGACCACTGCATCGAGCAAGGCGTCATCATGAAAACTGGCCTTGGCTAGATAATAGTCGGCCCCGGCATCCAGTCCACGGCGCCGGTCTTCTTCACGATCCTTGTAGGACACCACCATCACCGGCAGCGATTGCAGGCGATTGTCCCGACGCAACAGCGTGACCAGTTCGATACCGTCCATGCGCGGCATATCAATGTCGGTGATCAGCAGATCGAAATCCTCCGAACGCAGCGCGTTCCAGCCATCCATGCCGTCCACCGCAACCGCCACGTCGTAGCCGCGATTGAGCAACAGCTTGCGCTGCAACTCTCGCACGGTCAGGGAATCATCCACCACCAGAATTCGTTTGCGGGCCGCCTCGACCACCTGATTGCTGTGACGGGCAATGCGCTCCAGGCGACCGGTGTTGAGCAGCTTCTCCACTGAACGCAGCATGTCTTCGACATCGACGATCAGCACCACCGAACCGTCATCGAGCAAGGCCCCGGCGGAGATGTCCTGCACCTTGCCCAGACGCTCATCCAGCGGCAGCACCACCAAGGTCCGCTCACCGATAAACCGCTCCACGGCCACGCCGTAGATCGCATCACGCTCGCGAATCACCACGACTTTCAGGGTTTGCCCGCTGTTCTGGCTGGCCGGGCGTTGCAACAACTGACTGGCCGCCACCAGGCCGACATGCCGGCCTTCGTGCCAGAAATGCTGGCGACCTTCGACCTGCACGATATCCGCCGACTCCAGGTCGCACATGCGCTCAATGTGCGCCAGCGGGAAGGCATAGGCTTCGTCGCCGACTTCCACCACCAGGCTGCGCACCACCGACAGGGTCAGCGGCACCTCAAGGTGGAAACGACTGCCCTCGCCCGCCGTCTGCTCCAGCACCACCGCACCGCGCAACTGCCGGACCATGTGCTGCACCGCATCCAGGCCGACGCCGCGACCGGACACTTCGGTGACCGTGTCCCGCAGACTGAACCCGGGCAGGAACAGGAACGTCAGCAACTCCTCTTCGCTCAACTGCGCGGCGGTTTCCACGGGCGACAGATTTCGCTCAACGATACTGCGACGGACCTTTTCCAGATCCACGCCGTTGCCGTCATCGCTCAATTCAAGCACCAGCAAACCGGCCTGATGAGAGGCGCGCAGGCGAATCAAACCTTCAGCCGGCTTGCCCGCCAGCAATCGCTGCTCCGGGGTTTCGATGCCGTGATCGACGGCGTTGCGCAACAGGTGAGTCAGCGGCGCTTCAAGCTTTTCCAGTACGTCGCGATCGACCTGAGTCTTTTCGCCTTCAATTTCCAGGCGCACCTGCTTGCCCAGGTCGCGCCCCAGATCCCGGACCATCCGCACCTGCCCGGTCAACACATCGGCGAACGGCCGCATGCGACAAGCCAGCGCCGTGTCGTACAACACCTGCGCCCGCTGGCTGGCATGCCAGGCGAACTCGTCGAGTTCGGCATTCTTTTCCATGAGCAGTTGCTGTGATTGCGCGAGCAAACGCCGCGCATCCTCAAGGGCTTCCCGGGCCTCCAGGCTCAAGGCGTGGTCCTTGAGATGCACATTGAGATTCTCCAGTGCGCGCAGGCTGTTGCTCTGCATGCGTTTGAGTCGCTGCATGGTCGCCAGATGCGGTTTGAGCCGCAGGGTTTCCACCAGGGATTTGCTCGACAGATCGAGCAGGCTGTTCAGGCGCTCGGCGGTGACACGCAGCACACGTTCGCCGTTTTCAGTGGTGCGTTTGGTCTTGCGCGGAGCCGGCGCCGATGACGCTTCGACGGCAGGCGTCGGCGGCTCGATCCTGGGCGCGGGTGGTTCAAGCTGAAGTTCGGCCATCACCGGCGCGGCAGGCGCAACCCGCGGAGCCGCCGGGTCCAGCAACCGCGCCATCAACGCCACGTAGGCCTCGATGTCCGCAGCCTCCGGGTTGTTGTTCGGCGTGGCGATGCGCATCAGCAAATCGGTGCCTTGCAGCAACGCATCGATGTGCTCGGGGCGCAGCAACAGGCGGCCTTCCTGGGCGCTGACCAGGCAATCTTCCATCACATGGGAGACGCTGACCCCGGCGTCGACACCGACGATCCGCGCCGCGCCCTTGAGCGAGTGCGCCGCACGCATGCACGATTCAAGTTGATCGGCCTGGGTCGGATCGCGCTCAAGCGCCAGCAGGCCGGCGCTCAAGACCTGGGTCTGGGCTTCGGCCTCCAGGCTGAACAGCTCCAGCAAAGAGGCGTCGCGCATTTGCTCGGGGGTCATGTAAGGCTCCGGGTCACGGCGGACAGCAGCTGTTCTTCATCCAGCCAGCGCAGGCTGCGACCTTTGAATTGCAATACGCCACGGGTGTATTTGGCGCTGGCCTGGGTACCCGAGCGCGATGCGGCATCGAGGGTGCGCTCGTCGATGGCGTGAATCCCGTCGACTTCGTCCACCGGCACCACCACCGGTCCACCATCGGCGGCGATGATCAGCATGCGCGGCATGACCCGCGCACCGGTGGCCACGCTGCTGGCGCCGTCGAGCCCCAGCAGCTCCACCAGCGACAGGCAGGCGACCAGCGCGCCTCGCACATTCGCCACGCCAAGCAAGGCCCGGGAACGTTGATGCGGCAAAGAGTGAATCGCTTGCAGCGGCGCCACCTCGACCAGACTACGGGTCGCAAGCCCCAGCCACTCCTCACCCAGACGGAACATCAACAGCGAGCGGGTTTTTACCTCGCTCTCAACCGCGACGGACACAGTCCCGCGATCTTCCTGCAGCAATGCATAACGATCGAGCAAGCGTGTAGCGGCCGCCGAATACACCGCACAATTGCGGCAATGAATATGCTCGCTGAGCAGCGGGCAGGACTTGTCGCCGTGGATACCGATGCGGTTCCAGCAGTCATCGATGGCCTGGGCATCCCGGGTGACGCTAAAGGTGTCGGAGGCGATCATCGTTTACGCTCACTGTCGGCGGCGCGTGCGCTGCGGGCGGCACGCTCCTGCAATCGTCTGGCTCCCATCGCGTCGCCCTGGGCCTGCAGCAACCCGGCCAGGTGCATCAACGCTTCAGGATGTTGCGGTTCGAGGTACAACGCCTTGCGATAGAAACCCTGGGCTTCCAGGGTATTGCCGGCCACATCGCTGAGCAGTCCCAGCCAGTAAAAGACCTGGGCCACCGGCTCATGACTGCGCAAGTAGCTTTCACACGCTGCTCGCGCCTCGGCGCTTTTGCCTTCATCGGCCAGCACGGCGATATTGGCCAGCAGCGCGGCAGTGTCGGAGCCAGAGTTGGCAGGCGCCAGCCGCGGCGGCGCAACCTGGGCAAACGGACGGCTGCGCACTGGCGCAGGCGGTGGATTGCGCAACGGTTGCGGCACTGGCAGCGGTGCAGGAACGAATACCGGCAAGGGATCAGGGTCCGCAGTCCCCTGTCGACTGAACGCAAAGGACTGCGGGATCCCGATCGAGCGCATCCCCAAACGCCCCAGCAGACTGCCTTCGGCCGGTCCGATAAACAGCACGCCGTCAACGTGGGTCAGGCACTTGAGCACTTCGAAGACTTGCTTCTGGGTCGGCTGGTCGAAATAGATCAGCAGGTTGCGACAAAACACGAAATCGAAGGGCGGCTCACCGGCCAGCAAGGCCGGGTCCAGCAGGTTGCCGACCCGCAGGCGCACCTGCTCGAGCACCCGCTGATCGAGGCGATAGCTCTCGCCTTCGGCGATGAAATGGCGATCGCGAAACGCAATGTCGTCACCCCGGAAGGAATTCTTGCCGTACAACGCACGCCGGGCTTTTTCCACTGACAACGGGCTGACGTCCAGGCCGTCGACCTTGAACTGGTGCGGTTTGAGCCCGGCATCGAGCAACGCCATGGCGATCGAGTACGGTTCTTCGCCGGTGGAGCACGGCAGGCTGAGAATCCGCAATGCACGCAGGTTGTTGATCTTGGCCAGACGCTTGCTCGCGAGTTTAGCCAGGGTGACGAAGGACTCCGGGTAGCGAAAGAACCAGGTTTCCGGAACGATCACCGCTTCGATCAACGCCTGCTGCTCGTCCCGCGAGCCCAGCAGGGTGCGCCAATATTCATCGGCCGACACGGCTTGCGCAACGATGCTGCGCTGGCGCACCGCTCGCTCGATGATCGCCGGCCCTACCGAGGTCACGTCGAGCCCGATGGTTTCCTTGAGGAAGTCGAAAAAACGCTGGTCGCTGTTCATGGCCGCTCCTGCAGCAGTGCCGGATCCATTGGCGGCGAGGGGAACAACAAGGCGCGTACCTGATCGTCCAGCAGATCGCCGACCCGAACCCATTGCAACAAGCCCTGCTCGTCCTTGCGCACCGGCCCGAGGTAAGGCGTCTGGCGATTGTCCAGGCCGTAGGGCTGAAAATCCGCCGGATCGCAGCGCAGGGTGTCGGTCGCCTGTTCGAGGATCAGCCCGAGCAGCTGCGTCTCGGCGGTTTCGTCCGGGCGATAGTTGACCAGCACCAGTCGCGTGCTGGTACGGGCCTGTGCAGGCGTGCCAAAGGTCAGTGCGCTCAAGTCGATCACCGGCACCACCGCGCCCCGATAGGCGAATACCCCGGCGACCCAGCCGGGAGCATGGGGAATTGGCTTTAACGGCAGGCGCGGCAGCACTTCAGCCACTTCGACAGCCTTCAAGGCATAGCGCTCGTTGCCGATGCGAAACACCAGAAACAAGGCATGCAGCGCCTGCTTCACGGCAGAGCGTTTGGCCGTGATTTCGCTCATCAGACTTTGAATCGCGAAACGCCGCTGCGCAGCCCGACGGCCACCTGGCTCAGCTCATCGATGGCGAAACTGGCCTGGCGCAGAGACTCGACGGTCTGACTGCTGGCATCACCCAACTGCACCAGCGCGTGGTTGATCTGCTCGGCACCGGTGGCCTGGGCCTGCATGCCCTCATTGACCATCAGCACCCGCGGCGCCAGCGCCTGGACCTGATGGATGATCTGCGACAACTGCTCGCCGACCTGCTGCACCTCGGACATGCCACGACGCACTTCCTCGGAAAACTTGTCCATGCCCATGACCCCGGCCGATACCGCCGACTGGATCTCGCGCACCATTTGCTCGATGTCGTAGGTGGCCACGGCCGTCTGGTCCGCCAGGCGCCGCACTTCGGTGGCGACCACGGCAAAGCCGCGTCCGTATTCCCCGGCCTTCTCGGCCTCGATGGCGGCGTTGAGCGACAGCAGGTTGGTCTGGTCGGCGACCTTGACGATGGTCACCACCACCTGATTGATGTTGCCGGCCTTCTCGTTGAGGATCGCCAGCTTGGCGTTGACCAGATCGGCCGCGCCCATCACCGAGTGCATGGTTTCTTCCATGCGCGCCAGACCTTGCTGACCGGAACCGGCAGCCACGGAAGCCTGGTCGGCGGCGGTGGAGACCTCGGTCATGGTGCGCACCAGATCCCGGGAAGTGGCCGCGATCTCACGGGAGGTCGCGCCGATTTCCGTGGTGGTGGCGGCGGTTTCGGTGGCTGTGGCTTGTTGCTGCTTGGACGTCGCGGCGATCTCGGTCACCGAGGTGGTCACCTGCACCGACGAACGCTGGGCCTGGGACACCAGAGAAGTGAGCTCGGTCATCATGTCGTTGAACCCGGTCTCTACCGCGCCGAACTCGTCCTTGCGCTCCAGGTTCAGACGGCTGCTGAGGTCGCCAGTGCGCATGATTTCGAGGATTTTCACGATGCGGTTCATCGGCGCCATGATGGCGCGCATCAGCAACAGGCCGCAGAGACCGGCGGCCAGCACCGCGATCACCAGGGAAATGCCCATGATGACTTTGGCGGTGACCACCGCATCATCAATGGCCGCGATTTCTGTGTCCGCCACGGTCTTGTTATGACGCAGGATGTCATTGACCTTCATTCGACCCGCTGCCCAGGTCGGGGTCAGTTCACTGTTGAACATGTTGACGGCCGCGGCGCTCTGGTTGCGTTTATGCAACTCGATCACCGCGGCCAGAATCCGGTGGTAGTCGTCATGAAGTTTTTCGAACGCTGCGAAATCGACCCTGTCTTCTTCGTCGCCCATCGTTGCACGGTAGAGGTCCATCTGCTCTTTCAACCGATCAGCGAAGCCCTTGAAGTTCGCGGCATCCTCGGCAGTGAAACTCTGCCCCTCCTCCAGGCCGAGAATGGCCTGAATGCGCACATAACTGTCGGACCACGCGCCACGAATCATCGAACTGTAATACAACCCTGGCAGAGCGTCCTCACGCACGCTGGCCTCGCTGTTTTCGATCGTCAACAGCCGGGAGTACGAGACGACCACCATCAACAACATGATGGCGATAATTACCGCAAAGCTCGCCAAAATGCGTTGGCGTAACGTCCAGTTCTTCACAGTCATTCCTCGGGGCCGATTCGAAATGCGGGGAGTATAGCCGAGGGCGGTGTTTCATTTATAAGACGGATGCGCAGCGCTTCTCATCCCGTCAAAAAAAGGCGGGACGGGTACCAGGGTGATTGGGCAGAAAAGGGGCGGTGGTGTGGCTGAAAACGCCATCGCGAGCAGGCTCGCTCCCATATTCAATCTCTGGTGTATGCAGAATCTGCGATCACTGAAGACTTGATGTGGGAAGCAAGCCTGCTCGCGAATGCAGCCTGAAGGTTTACAGGGAGGCCTGGCGAACCTGCTTTTCCAGCTCGGCCTTCAACCCCGGCTCCAGCTTGAGCTGCCGCGCCAGCTCGTCGAGGTAAGCCTTCTCCATGAAGTTTTCCTCGTCCACCATCATCACGCTGGCGATGTACATCTCGGCGGCGATTTCCGGAGAGAGGGCGGCGCGGGCGACATCGCTCGGGTCCAGCGGCTTGTTGAGCTCGGCGTGCAGCCAGTGTTGCAGTTCCCGGTCGCTGTCGAGCCGGGTGAATTCGCCTTCGATCAAGGCGCGCTCACGTGCATCGACATGACCGTCAGCCTTGGCCGCGGCCACCAGCGCCTTGAGAATCGCCTGACTGTGCAGCTCGACTTGCGCGGCCGGTACGCGGTCCAGGGTTTGCGGCTCCGTAGCGGCTGCACCGCCCTGCTGCGCCTGCCAGTTACCGTAGGCTTTATAAGCCAGCACGCCCAGCGCGGCGAGACCACCGTAGACCGCGACCTTGCCCCCGACTTTACGGGCCTTTTTGCTGCCGAGCAGCAAACCCATTGCACCTGCCGCCAATGCCCCGCCACTCGCACCGGAGAGCAAACCGCCGAGGGCGCTGGTGCCACCGCTCGCGCCCTTTTGCTGCGGGCTGCCGGCCTTGTTCTGCAACAGGTCCTGGCCGGACTTGAGTAGTTGATCGAGCAATCCACGGGTGTTCATTTACCGCCTCCAAAAGACGTTTAACCTGAAACCAAGACCACCAGCCTAAAACGAAAGTGCCCCCGCCCCATGGGCGAGAGTGCTTCCAGATGTTGCATGCCTCAGCGCCCATTGCCGCTTGCGACGGCCTATCAAAAAAAAAGATATACACTCTCGCCAATCGATAAAAACAGCCCACCGGGTGCTTTCCCATGATGACCTTGCGTCAGATCCGTCACTTCATCGCCGTGGCCGAGACCGGCTCGATCTCGGCCGCCGCGCAAACCGCATTCATTTCCCAGTCAACCCTGACCCTGGCGATCCAGCAACTGGAGGAGGAAATCGGCGTCAGCCTGTTCAGCCGCCACGCCAAGGGCATGACCCTGACCCACCAGGGGCATCAGTTCCTGCGTCAGGCGCACTTGATCCTGGCCACGGTGGATAACGCCAAGCGCAGCCTGCAACAGAGCACCGACCAGGTTGCCGGGCAACTGATCGTCGGCGTGACCAGCCTGGTGGCCGGTTATTACCTGGCGGATCTGCTCACCCGTTTCCAGCGCGCCTACCCCAACGTGGAAATCCGCGTGATGGAAGACGAGCGCCCGTACATCGAGCATTTGCTGGTCAGCGGCGAGATCGATGTCGGCGTGTTGATCCTCTCCAACCTCGAAGACCGCCACGCCCTGCAGACCGAAGTCCTGACCCACTCGCCGCACCGGCTATGGCTGCCGGCCCAGCACCCGCTGCTCGAACACGACAGCATCAACCTCGCCGACGTGGCCCGCGAGCCATTGATTCAACTGAACGTCGATGAAATGGACCGTAACGCCCAACGCATGTGGTCGGCCGCCTCCCTGCAACCGCGCATCACCCTGCGCACGGCCTCCACCGAAGCGGTGCGAAGCCTGGTGGCCGCCGGTTTGGGCGTGTCGATCCAGCCTGACATGACCTATCGCCCGTGGTCACTGGAGGGCGACATCATCGAAGCGCGACCGATCGCCGACCTCAGCCAGACCCTGGATGTCGGCCTGGCCTGGCGTCGCGGCACCGCGCGACCGGCGCTGGTGGACCCGTTCCTGACGGTCGCCCGCGAACAACCCCACGGCGGGCGCAAGCCATCTATTTAATCGAACGCCACCTTCAGTATTTAGTATTTGTTGTCCTCGGGCCCGCGAACTAGTCTTGTGCATCTAATAAAGACGGCCGGGCCCCAGTTACAGGGAGCGCTGCCATGTCTACACAACAAGCCACACAAAAAACGAGAACCCGAAAAATGGCTGGCGCGCAGACCCCGTTGTTCACCGCATTGTTGATCGATGGTGAATTGGTTGCCGGTCAAGGCTGCGTCGAGCCGATTCTCAACCCCGCCACCGGGGAAGTCCTGACCCGGATCGCCGAAGCCAGCACCGAGCAAGTCGAAGCCGCGATCCTCGCCGCCCACCGTGCCTTTGCCGGTTGGTCACGGACCACGCCGCAGCAGCGTTCGAACCTGCTGCTGGAAATCGCCAACACCATCGAAAAAAACGCCGACCTGTTGGCCCGCCTCGAATCCATGAACTGTGGCAAGCCGCTGCACCTGGCCCGTCAGGACGACTTGAGTGCCACGGTCGACGTGTTCCGTTTCTTCGCCGGTGCCGTGCGTTGCCAGACCGGCCAGCTCAGCGGCGAATACCTGCCGGGGTACACCAGCATGGTCCGGCGCGATCCTATCGGGGTCGTGGCGTCGATTGCGCCGTGGAACTACCCGATCATGATGGCCGCGTGGAAAATCGCCCCGGCCCTCGCCGCGGGCAACACCCTGGTGTTCAAGCCATCGGAACACACGCCGCTGTCGATCCTGGCCCTGGCCCCGGCACTGGCCGAGATCCTGCCACGGGGAGTGATCAACATCGTTTGCGGTGGCGGCGAAGGCGTCGGCAGCCATCTGGTGAGCCATCCAAAGATCCGCATGGTGTCGCTGACGGGCGATATCGTCACCGGCCAGAAGATTCTGCAGGCCGCGTCGAAGACACTCAAACGCACCCACCTCGAACTCGGCGGCAAGGCTCCGGTGATCGTCTGCAACGATGCCGACATTCAGGCCGTGGTCGAAGGCGTGCGCACCTACGGCTACTACAACGCCGGCCAGGATTGCACCGCCGCTTGCCGCATTTATGCCCAGGCCGGGATTCATGACCGCCTGGTGGCCGAGCTCGGTGCGGCCGTCAGCAGCCTGCGTTTCGCCGGCAAGCGCGATGCCGACAACGAAATCGGCCCGCTGATCAGCACCCGCCAGCGTGACCGCGTGGCCAGTTTTGTCGAGCGTGCCTTGGGCCAGCCGCACATCGAGCGGGTGACCGGCGCGGCGGTGCACTCCGGTGCCGGCTTCTATTACCAGCCGACCCTGCTCGCCGGCTGCAAGCAAAGTGACGAGATCGTCCAGCGCGAAGTGTTCGGGCCGGTGGTCACCGTGACCCGCTTCGATGAGCTGGAACAAGCGGTGGACTGGGCCAACGATTCGGAATACGGCCTGGCCTCCTCGGTCTGGACCCAAAACCTCGACAAGGCCATGCAGGTCGCGGCGCGCTTGCAGTACGGCTGCACCTGGATCAACAGCCACTTCATGCTGGTCAGCGAAATGCCCCATGGCGGCCTGAAACGTTCGGGCTACGGCAAAGACCTGTCCAGCGATTCGCTTCAGGACTACAGCGTGGTGCGGCACATCATGGCCCGCCATGGCGAGCATCTCTGACTACGCTAATAACAAGCCACCAACGGCATGCTTCACCACGTTCACAACTGCCCCGACCATAATTTGAAGAAGAGGGAATTCCCATGTTCGTGCACAAGACCGCACTGCTCAGTGCAATCACTACCGCGCTGCTGGCCAGCGCCAGTGTCCAGGCCGCCGAGCCGCTCAAAGCTGTCGGGGCGGGCGAAGGCCAACTGGATATTGTGGCCTGGCCCGGCTACATCGAACGTGGCGAGAGCGACAAGGCCTACGACTGGGTGACCGGTTTCGAGAAGGAGACCGGCTGCAAGGTCAACGTCAAGACGGCGGCCACCTCCGATGAAATGGTCAGCCTGATGGCCAAGGGCGGTTACGACCTGGTGACCGCATCCGGCGACGCGTCCCTGCGCCTGATTGTCGGCAAGCGTGTGCAGCCGATCAACACCGCGTTGATCCCGAACTGGAAGAATCTCGACCCGCGCCTCAAAGATGCACCGTGGTACGTTGTCAACAAGCAGACCTACGGCACCCCGTACCAGTGGGGCCCGAACGTGCTGATGTACAACACCAACGTGTTCAAGTCCGCGCCCACCAGCTGGGGCGTGTTGTTCAACGCGCAAAACCTGCCGGACGGCAAGCCGAACAAGGGCCGCGTACAGGCCTATGACGGCCCGATCTATATCGCCGACGCGGCGCTGTACCTCAAATCGGCCAAACCGGAACTGGGTATCCAGAACCCCTACGAACTGACCGAAGCCCAGTACAAGGCCGTGCTCGATCTGCTGCGCGCCCAGCAGCCGCTGATCCACCGCTACTGGCACGACACCACTGTGCAAATGAGCGACTTCAAGAACGAAGGCGTGGTCGCCTCCGGTGCCTGGCCGTATCAGGTCAACGGCCTGATCAACGAGAAGCAGCCAATCGCCTCGACCATCCCGAAAGAAGGGGCCACCGGGTGGGCCGACACCACCATGTTGCACGCCGAAGCCAAGCACCCCAACTGCGCCTACAAGTGGATGGACTGGTCGCTGCAACCGAAAGTCCAGGGTGACGTAGCGGCCTGGTTCGGCTCGTTGCCAGCGGTGCCGGCGGCGTGCCAGGGCAGTGAGTTGCTCGGTGCCGAAGGCTGCAAGACCAACGGTTTCGACCAGTTCGACAAGATCGCCTTCTGGAAAACCCCGCAGGCTGAAGGCGGCAAATTCGTGCCGTACAGCCGCTGGACCCAGGATTACATCGCGATCATGGGCGGTCGTTGATCCCCTGACCAGATCAAAAGATCGCAGCCTTCGGCAGCTCCTACGCCGATCGCATGCACCGCAAATGTGGCGCCCTATGCAAAATCTGTAGGAGCTGCCGCAGGCTGTGATCTTTTCACAGCACACTCGATTCCGTTGAAAGAAAGCGCGCCTTTTGGGAGCACCGCACCATGACGCTTGCAGTCCAGTTCACCAACGTCTCCCGTCAATTCGGCGAAGTGAAAGCCGTAGACCGGGTTTCCATCGACATCCAGGACGGCGAGTTTTTTTCAATGCTGGGGCCGTCCGGCTCGGGCAAGACCACCTGTTTGCGCCTGATCGCCGGTTTTGAACAACCGAGCGCAGGCTCCATCCGCATTCATGGCGAAGAGGCCGCCGGCCTGCCGCCGTACCAGCGCGACGTGAACACCGTGTTCCAGGATTACGCGCTGTTCCCGCACATGAACGTGCGCGACAACGTCGCCTACGGCTTGAAAGTCAAAGGCATCGGCAAGGTCGAGCGCCTCAAGCGTGCCGAAGAGTCCCTGGAGATGGTCGCCCTCGGCGGCTACGGCGAGCGCAAGCCGGCGCAGCTCTCCGGCGGTCAGCGCCAGCGTGTGGCCCTGGCCCGCGCCTTGGTCAACCGTCCACGGGTGCTGCTGCTCGACGAACCCCTCGGCGCCCTCGACCTGAAGTTGCGCGAGCAAATGCAGGGCGAGTTGAAGAAGCTGCAACGCCAGCTCGGCATCACCTTCATCTTCGTCACCCACGACCAGACCGAAGCGCTGTCGATGTCCGATCGCGTGGCCGTGTTCAACAAGGGCCGCATCGAACAAGTCGATAGCCCGCGCAACCTGTACATGAAACCGGCCACCACCTTCGTGGCGGAATTCGTTGGTACCTCCAACGTGATTCGCGGCGACCTGGCCAAGCAACTCAGTGGCAATCCGCAGCCATTTTCGATTCGCCCGGAACACGTGCGCTTCGCCGAAGGCCCGCTGGCCAGCCACGAGATCGAAGTCAGCGGTTTGCTCCACGACATCCAGTACCAGGGCAGCGCCACCCGCTACGAACTGAAACTGGAAAACGGCCAGACCCTGAACATCAGCCAGGCCAACAATCAGTGGATCGACAGCAGCGCGCAACATCAGACTGGCCAGCGTCTGAGCGCACGCTGGGCGCGGGAAGCCATGGTCCAGTTGCACGACACCCTTGCAGGCGGGGTGTGAGATGAGCACCTTGGCTATTTCACAATCCTCGTCGGGCGGCTCGCCGTTGCGCAGGTTTTCCAACCTGTTGTATCGCCGGCCGAACCTGTACCTGTCGATGCTGCTGGTGCCGCCGTTGCTGTGGTTCGGCGCGATCTACCTGGGCTCGTTGCTGACGCTGCTGTGGCAAGGCTTCTACACTTTCGACGACTTCACCATGGCGGTCACCCCCGACCTGACCCTGGCCAACTTCACCGCACTGTTCCAGCCTTCGAACTTCGACATCATCCTGCGCACCCTGAGCATGGCCATCGTCGTGTCGATCGCCAGCGCCATCGTCGCGTTCCCGATTGCCTACTACATGGCGCGCTACACCACCGGCAAGACCAAGGCGTTTTTCTACATCGCGGTGATGATGCCGATGTGGGCCAGTTACATCGTCAAGGCCTACGCCTGGACACTGCTGCTGGCCAAGGGCGGCGTGGCGCAGTGGTTCGTGCAGCATCTGGGGCTGGAACCGGTCCTGCAGTTCGTTCTGGGGATTCCGGGGGTGGGCGGCAGCACCTTGTCGACCTCGCACCTGGGGCGCTTCATGGTGTTCGTCTACATCTGGCTGCCGTTCATGATCCTGCCGATCCAGGCCTCGCTGGAACGCCTGCCGCCTTCGTTGCTGCAAGCGTCGGCCGACCTCGGCGCCAAGCCGCGCCAGACCTTCATGCAAGTGATTCTGCCGCTGTCGATCCCGGGCATTGCCGCCGGTTCGATCTTTACCTTCTCGCTGACCCTGGGCGACTTCATCGTGCCGCAACTGGTGGGCCCGCCCGGCTACTTCGTCGGCAGCATGGTGTACGCCCAGCAAGGCGCGATCGGCAACATGCCAATGGCCGCTGCCTTCACCCTGGTGCCGATCGTACTGATCGCCATCTACCTGTCCATCGTCAAACGACTGGGGGCCTTCGATGCGCTCTGACTCTTCATCTCAAGGGCAGGCATCCCTCGGGCTACGCATAGCGGCCTGGGGCGGGCTGGTGTTCCTGCACTTCCCGATCCTGATCATCTTCCTGTACGCCTTCAACACCGAAGACGCGGCGTTCAGCTTTCCGCCCAAGGGTTTCACTTGGAAGTGGATCGGCGTGGCGTTCTCGCGGCCAGATGTACTGGAAGCGATCAAGCTGTCGTTGCAGATCGCCTCGATTGCCACGCTGATCGCCATGGTCCTCGGCACATTGGCTTCGGCCGCGCTGTATCGCCGGGACTTCTTCGGCAAGCAAGGCATCTCGCTGATGCTGATCCTGCCGATCGCCCTGCCGGGGATCATCACCGGGATCGCGTTGCTGGCGACCTTCAAGACACTGGGAATCGAACCGGGGATGTTCACCATCATCGTCGGCCACGCGACCTTCTGCGTGGTGATCGTCTACAACAACGTCATCGCTCGCTTGCGCCGCACTTCCCACAGTTTGATCGAGGCCTCGATGGACCTCGGCGCCGACGGCTGGCAGACCTTCCGCTACATCATCCTGCCGAACCTTGGTTCGGCGCTGCTGGCCGGCGGCATGCTGGCGTTTGCCCTGTCGTTCGACGAAATCATTGTCACCACCTTCACCGCCGGCCATGAACGCACCCTGCCGCTGTGGCTACTCAACCAGCTCAGCCGCCCACGGGACGTGCCGGTGACCAACGTCGTGGCGATGCTGGTGATGATCGTGACCATGCTGCCGATTCTTGGTGCCTATTACCTGACCCGGGGTGGTGAAAGCGTTGCGGGCAGTGGAGGCAAGTAACCGACACCCCATTACGGTTTCTACAGAGAAAAATAATTGCTTCGAAGAGGACACGTGCCATGCAAACCAAACTCTTGATCAACGGCCAATTGCTCAACGGCGAAGGCCCCGCCCAACCCGTATTCAACCCGGCCCTGGGTCGTGTACTGGTGGAAATCAACGAAGCCAGCGAAGCCCAGGTCGATGCCGCCGTACGCGCCGCCGACGCCGCGTTCGACAGCTGGTCGCATACCCCGCCGAAAGAGCGCTCGCTGCTGCTGCTCAAACTGGCCGATGTCATCGAAGCCCACGGCGAAGAGCTGGCGAAACTGGAATCGGACAACTGCGGCAAGCCTTACAGCGCTGCGCTGAACGACGAGATCCCGGCGATTGCCGACGTGTTCCGCTTCTTCGCTGGCGCCAGCCGCTGCATGAGCGGTTCAGCCGGTGGCGAGTACCTGCCGGGGCACACCTCGATGATCCGCCGCGACCCGGTGGGCGTGATCGCTTCCATCGCACCGTGGAACTACCCGCTGATGATGGTCGCCTGGAAAATCGCCCCGGCCTTGGCCGCCGGTAATACTGTGGTGCTCAAGCCGTCGGAACAAACCCCGCTGACTGCCCTGCGCCTGGCCGAGCTCGCGTCGGAGATCTTCCCGGCCGGTGTACTCAACCTGGTGTTCGGCCGTGGTCCTACGGTCGGTAGCCCGCTGGTGACCCACCCGAAAGTGCGCATGGTGTCGTTGACCGGTTCGATTGCCACCGGCTCGAACATCATTTCCAGCACCGCCGACAGCGTCAAGCGCATGCACATGGAATTGGGCGGCAAGGCCCCGGTGATCATCTTCGACGACGCCGACATCGATGCCGCCGTCGAAGGCATCCGCACCTTCGGTTTCTACAACGCAGGGCAAGACTGCACCGCTGCCTGCCGCATCTATGCCCAGGAAGGCATCTACGACAAGTTCGTGGAAAAACTCGGCGCCGCCGTCAGCAGTATCAAGTACGGCTTGCAGGATGATCCATCGACCGAGCTCGGCCCGCTGATCACCGCGCAACACCGCGACCGCGTGACCGGTTTCGTCGAACGCGCCATCGCCCAGCCGCACATTCGCTTGATCACTGGCGGCAAGGCGGTTGAGGGCAACGGCTACTTCTTCGAACCGACGGTACTGGCCGATGCGCAGCAGGACGACGAAATCGTGCGCCGCGAAGTGTTCGGGCCGGTGGTCTCGGTGACCAGGTTCAGCGATGAAACGCAGGTGCTGGGCTGGGCCAACGATTCGGACTACGGCCTGGCCTCTTCCGTGTGGACCGCCGACGTCGGCCGCGCCCATCGCCTGTCGGCTCGCCTGCAGTACGGCTGCACCTGGGTCAACACGCACTTCATGCTCGTCAGCGAAATGCCCCACGGCGGTCAGAAACTGTCCGGCTATGGCAAGGACATGTCCATGTACGGGCTGGAGGACTACACCGTTGTGCGGCATGTGATGTTCAAGCACTAACCGCGAAAAGATCGCAGCCTGCGGCTGCTCCTACAAAGAGCGCCGTACACCCTGTAGGAGCTGCCGCAGGCTGCGATCTTTTCAGCAGACACACGGATGATGTCAGCGATTTACACCAAGGATTCACCGCAACTCAAAAAAACAATAACCACCGATCCGGGCGGCGCCCTCAAGGCCCCGCCACGGTTTCGGACATCCGAAATCTGCCGATTTTCCGGAGCAATCACACATGAGTGCATCACCCGATCTCTCTGCAGCCCTTGCCGACAGCGATGCCGAGCAACTGCGCAAACTCGGTTACACCTCCAACTTCAATCGCAGCATGAGCCTGTGGGAAAACTTTGCCCTGGGCTTCACCTACCTGTCCCCGGTGGTCGGGGTGTATACCCTGTTCGGCCTGTGCCTGGCCGCAGGCGGGCCACCGATGTTCTGGGCTTACTTGCTGGTCGGTTGCGGCCAACTGCTGGTGTGCCTGATCTTCGGCGAAGTGGTTTCGCAGTTCCCGATTTCCGGTGGCGTATACCCCTGGGCTCGCCGCTTGGTGGGCAAACGCTGGGCGTGGATGGTCGGCTGGATCTACTCCATCGCCCTGTGCGTAACCATCGCCGCCGTTGCGGTCGGTGCCGGTCCGTACCTCGCCGCCATGATGGGTTTTGAACCGAGCAACAACACCAACATCATCATCGCCCTGTTCCTGACGCTGTTCGCCACTTTGGTCAACCTCAGCGGCACCAAAGTGCTGGCGCGCATTGCCATGTTCGGCTTCCTGTGCGAGCTGGTGGGCGCGGTGATCGTCGGCGTTTACTTGCTGATCTTCGAGCGTCATCAATCCATCAGCGTGTTGTTCAACACCTTCGATATCAGCGTCGACGGCTCGTACCTGCCGGCGTTCCTCACCGCGTCGCTGGCGGGGATGTTCCTGTATTACGGCTTCGAGGCTTGCGGCGACGTGGCCGAAGAAACCCCGAACCCAAGCAAGAAAATCCCGGTGGCCATGCGCATGACCATCTACATCGGCGGCATCGCGGCGATGTTCGCCTGCCTGGCGCTGATCCTGGCCGTGCCGGACATGCAAGCGGTGATCAACGGCACCGACAAGGACCCGGTCACCACCATCCTCAACAACGCCTTCGGCCCGATCGGTTCGAAAGTGGTGATGGGCGTGGTGATGATTTCCTTCATCTCCTGCGTCATCAGCCTGCAAGCAGCGGCCAGTCGCCTGCTGTATTCATACGCCCGTGATGAAATGGTCATCGGCAGCCGACTGCTGAAGAAGATTTCCCCTACAACACAGGTTCCTGTCGCGGCCCTGTTCGTCTCCGGTGTCCTGCCGGCGCTGATCATCATCCTCGGCTTCTTCCTGCAGGACGCGGTCGCCACCATTGTCAGCTTCGCGGCCATCGGCATCTACCTGGCGTTCCAGATGATCGTGCTCGCGGCCCTGTACGCCCGCATGAAAGGCTGGAAACCGAGCGGCAAATTCACCCTCGGCGCCTGGGGCTGGGCGGTGAACATCGGCGCGCTGGTCTACGGCGTCGGCGCCATCATCAACATGGCCTGGCCACGCACCCCGGATGCCGCGTGGTACATCAACTACGCGATGGTGCTGAGTACCGCCATCGTGATTGGTCTGGGCCTGCTCTACATGTGGTTCGCCAAGCCGTATGACCATGGCATGGCGCCTGCTGGGGATGCCTGGAAAGTCAGCCGGTAACGGCATTCGCCCCGGTGCCGTCGTGGTACCGGGGTGATCTAAAAAACCAACAAGGATTGAATATGGATATCACCCCGACGGGGGTTGAGTCGGTTAACCCCATCTCGTTGCGTTAGCATCTGGCAACACATCCCTCTCTCTCGTTCGTGTTCGCCGCACTAGAGTTTCGTGCAACCCATGCACGCCTGCGGTTGACGAAAACCCTGGCTCGGCCTAGGGTGTTTACGTCGTTTACAGCGTATACACCTTAGGAGAGCCATCATGGCCTCACCCGTTTTGTCTTTTCGCGTCGAAGAACAATTGGCACAGCAGCTGGATTTATTGGCTGCGGCGACCGACAGAGATCGTCAGTACCATCTCAAGCGTGCATTGGTTCGATATGTGGAAGCCGAGTCCTGGCATCTGCAAGCCATCAGTGACGGCATCGCCGATGCCGACGCAGGGAAACTCACCGATCTGGATGCCGTGAAGGCTAAGTGGGCAAAACGTGCCGAGCGTAGTACTGACTGAAAAAGCCGATAGCGATCTCGATGCCATCCACGAACACTACCGAAAGGTAGTTGGCGCAAAAGCCGCTCTCGAAATCATTTCCACGATGCTGCAATCCTTTGAACTGTTGGAACAGTTTCCCGGCTCGGGCAGGCCTTCAGGCATGCCCGATGTCCGAGAGTTGGTACTTGGCCGTTTTCCCTTTATCGCCCCTTACCGATTTTCCCAAGGCCAGGTACAAGTTCTGCGCGTGCTGCATCAGCGATCCGAGCGTTCCCAGGATTGGTAGATGAGGGCATCCAGCCAGGACGGGATGCCCCATTGCTTCAAAACCTCGAAACACTCCTCATCGCATCAACCAGATACCTCATCGCGATCCTGTCGCTCTCCGACAGCTCCCGATAGCGTTCCACCAGTTTCATTTCCTCGCTATTGAGCCGGCGTCTTCGTCGCCCCAGGGCCAGACACGGAAAGATTCCCAACATTTCGGTGATGCCTTGTACTTTCGACATGGACGATGTCCTTCTAAACGTCAAAGAAAACTGCAAAAAACCGCATCGCCCTCCCCCTATTCAGCAGCCGCATCGTGCCGACTGAACCGCACCGGTCTTTCGGGCATAAACCGGTCATGTGCACAGAATAGAAATATTCCGGGCGCTGAAAAGCGGTTTTTAGAGTAATTAGTCGAAAAAAGCAGAAATGCCCTGTAAATCAGAAACCCCTGTCGGAATTGTTTCCCGACATGTCTTGTTTCATTGCCGAGCCAGCGCAATGCCATCAATCAATTTTGCTCTGCAATCGAACGGTTTAAGCTGTCGGGCATCTGTTTAAAAGTCCGTTGTGTTTGGCCGAAGGCATGTCCGAACCGATATTTCCGATCCAGCACGTGCCAGGAACGGCGCGGGATTGCTCACGACAGGTTGTATTTATGCACCGCAGGAACTTGCTCAAAGCCTCCATGGCCATCGCGGCCTACACCGGTTTGTCCGCCACGGGTCTGTTGGCCGCCAAGGCCTGGGCCGCCAGCAGTGGCACCGCTGATGGCGAGGCTACCGTGTTCGATTTCGAGGCGCTGAAGCTCCAGGCCAAGCAGCTCGCCAGCAATCGCTACCAGGACACCAAGCAGCAGTTGCCGCCGACCCTGGCGACCATGACGCCGCAGAACTTCAATGCGATCCGCTACGACGGCAATCATTCGTTGTGGAAAGAGCTCAAGGGCCAGTTGGACGTGCAGTTCTTCCACGTCGGCATGGGCTTCAAGCAGCCGGTGCGCATGTACAGCGTCGATCCGAAAACCCGGATGGCCCGCGAGGTGCATTTCCGCCCGTCGCTGTTCAACTATGAAAACACCACGGTCGACACCGCACAGCTCAAGGGCGACCTGGGCTTCTCCGGCTTCAAGTTGTTCAAGGCCCCGGAACTGGACAAGCACGATGTCGTGTCTTTCCTCGGCGCCAGTTACTTCCGCGCGGTGGACGCCACCGGCCAGTACGGCTTGTCGGCCCGCGGGCTGGCGATCGATACCTACGCCAAAAAACGTGAGGAATTCCCGGACTTCACCAAGTTCTGGTTCGAGACACCGAACAAGGACAGCACCCGCTTCGTGGTCTACGCCCTGCTCGACTCGCCGAGCGCCACCGGTGCCTACCGCTTCGATATCGATTGCCAGGCCGAGCGCGTGGTGATGGAGATCGACGCCCATGTCAACGCCCGGACCGCCATCGACCAGTTGGGCATCGCGCCGATGACCAGCATGTTCAGTTGCGGCACCCACGAGCGTCGCATGTGCGACACCATTCACCCGCAAATCCATGACTCCGACCGCCTGGCGATGTGGCGCGGCAACGGCGAGTGGATCTGCCGCCCGTTGAACAACCCGGCTACCCTGCAATTCAATGCCTTCGCCGATACCGACCCAAAAGGTTTCGGCCTGGTACAGACCGACCACGAGTTCGCCAGCTATCAGGACACCGTCGACTGGTACAGCCGCCGCCCGAGCCTGTGGGTCGAACCAACCACCTCATGGGGCGAAGGCTCGGTCGATCTGCTGGAGATCCCGACCACCGGCGAGACCATGGACAACATCGTCGCCTTCTGGACGCCGAAGAAACCGGTGGCTGCGGGGGATTCGCTGAACTACGGCTACAAGCTCTACTGGAGCGCATTGCCGCCAGTCGGAACGCCGTTGGCACGGGTCAACGCGACCCGTTCGGGCATGGGCGGCTTCACCGAAGGCTGGGCGCCAGGCGAGCATTACCCGCCGGTGTGGGCGCGGCGCTTTGCCGTGGACTTCACCGGCGGCGGCCTGGACCGCTTGCCCGAAGGTACGGGTATCGAGCCGGTCGTTACCTGCTCGAACGGCGAGGTCAAGGATTTCAGCATACTGAAGCTCGACGACATCAAGGGCTACCGCATCCTGTTTGACTGGTACCCGACCAATGACAGCGTCGAACCTGTCGAACTGCGTCTATTCATCCGCACCAACGACCGCACCCTGAGTGAAACCTGGTTGTACCAGTACTTCCCGCCAGCGCCGGACAAGCGCAAGTACAGCTGATGATCGGGTAGCACCCTGCCACCATTCGGTTTTCCGAACGCGACCCGCGAGTCAGTTCGGTTAACCGGATCATCTCACTGAAATTTCAACGCAAAAAATATTTAATTCCCTTACAAATCAATGCCATGATCAATTTCGACTGGTCTGGCACGAGTCATGCTCTACACTTCTTCGACGAATGTCCTTTGCGCCGGCTCTCAATAGCGCTCAGGTGTTTTGCAGCACAAAAGGGCCGATGAACTGGCTCCATAAAAAAAACAAAGTCGAGGAAAATTTGATGCGCATCGTTCCCCATATCCTGGGCGCAGCCATTGCTGCCGCTCTGATCAGCACGCCAGTTTTCGCCGCCGAACTCACCGGCACCCTGAAGAAGATCAAAGAGTCCGGCACCATCACCCTGGGCCATCGCGACGCTTCCATTCCGTTTTCCTATATCGCGGATGCTTCCGGCAAACCGGTCGGCTACTCCCACGACATCCAGTTGAAAGTCGTCGAAGCGCTGAAAAAAGACCTCGACATGCCGAACCTTCAGGTCAAGTACAACCTGGTCACCTCGCAAACCCGTATCCCGCTGGTGCAGAACGGCACCGTGGACCTGGAGTGCGGCTCCACCACCAACAACGTCGAGCGTCAGCAACAAGTTGACTTCTCCGTCGGCATCTTCGAAATCGGTACTCGCCTGCTGTCCAAGGCAGACTCCAAGTACAAGGATTTTCCTGACCTGGCCGGCAAGAACGTCGTGACCACCGCCGGCACCACGTCCGAGCGCATCCTCAAGGCGATGAACGCCGACAAACAGATGGGCATGAACGTCATCTCCGCCAAAGACCATGGCGAGTCGTTCCAGATGCTGGAAACCGGCCGTGCAGTGGCCTTCATGATGGACGACGCCCTGCTGGCCGGTGAAGCCGCCAAGGCCAAGAAGGCAAGCGACTGGGCCGTGACCGGCACTCCACAGTCCTTCGAAATCTACGGCTGCATGGTGCGCAAAGGCGACGAGCCGTTCAAAAAGGCTGTGGATGACGCTATCAAGGCCACCTACGCATCGGGCGAGATCAACAAGATCTACGACAAGTGGTTCATGCAGCCAATCCCGCCAAAAGGCCTGAACCTGAACTTCCCGATGAGCGACGAACTCAAGGCCCTGATCGCCAAACCGACTGATAAAGCGGCTGACGACAAGAAGTCCTGATTTCTGACTAACCTTATCTCCTGAGAGGGCCCTGGCCCTTTCAGGAGGTGGTCACTTCCTGCTGGCATTTTTTTGGAAACACTCGAACCGGTGGCTGTCGAGCCGGTAGCGTGTGCCTGTCCCTCAAGGACAGGCGGGAACGGAGCTTCCCCCAAGCGGGCACTTGTACATCGATTGAACTGAGGGGAGACCCTAATGAATTACAACTGGGACTGGGGCGTGTTCTTCAAGTCCACCGGCGTGGGCAGCGAGACTTATTTCGACTGGTACGTGTCCGGTCTGGCCTGGACCATCGGCATCGCCATCGCGGCCTGGATCATCGCCCTGACACTGGGCTCGATCCTGGGCGTCATGCGTACCGTGCCGAACCGCATCGTATCGGGCATCGCCACCTGCTACGTCGAACTCTTCCGTAACGTGCCGCTGCTGGTTCAGCTGTTCATCTGGTACTTCCTGGTACCCGACCTGCTGCCGGCCGACCTGCAAGAGTGGTACAAGCAGGATCTGAACCCGACCACCTCGGCCTTCCTCAGCGTCGTCGTGTGCCTGGGCCTGTTCACTACCGCCCGGGTTTGCGAACAGGTGCGCACCGGTATCCAGGCACTGCCAAAGGGCCAGGAATCCGCGGCTCGCGCCATGGGCTTCAAGCTACCGCAGATCTACTGGAACGTGCTGCTGCCCCAAGCCTACCGGATCATCATTCCGCCGCTTACCTCGGAATTCCTGAACGTCTTCAAGAACACCTCCGTGGCCTCGCTGATCGGTTTGATGGAGCTGCTCGCGCAGACCAAGCAGACCGCCGAGTTCTCCGCCAACCTGTTCGAAGCCTTCACCCTGGCAACGCTGATCTACTTCACCCTGAACATGAGCCTGATGTTGCTGATGCGTATGGTCGAGAAGAAAGTCGCCGTACCGGGCCTGATTTCCGTAGGGGGTAAATGATGGAATTCGACTTCTCGGGCATCATCCCGTCTCTGCCGGGCCTGTGGAACGGCATGATCATGACCCTCAAGCTGATGGCCATGGGCGTGATCGGCGGCATCATCCTCGGCACCATCCTTGCCCTGATGCGCCTGTCCCACAACAAAGTGCTGTCGAACATCGCCGGCGCGTACGTTAACTATTTCCGCTCGATCCCCTTGCTGCTGGTGATCACCTGGTTCTACCTGGCGGTACCGTTCGTGCTGCGCTGGATCACTGGCGAAGACACGCCGATCGGCGCGTTCGCCTCGTGCATCGTGGCCTTCATGATGTTCGAAGCGGCGTACTTCTGCGAAATCGTCCGTGCCGGTGTGCAGTCGATTCCCAAGGGCCAGATGGGCGCTGCCCAAGCGCTGGGCATGACTTACGGACAGATGATGCGCCTGATCATCCTGCCGCAAGCGTTCCGCAAGATGACGCCGCTGTTGCTGCAACAGAGCATCATCCTGTTTCAGGACACCTCGCTGGTCTACGCCGTCGGCCTGGTGGACTTCCTCAATGCGTCGCGCGCCAGTGGCGACATCATTGGCCGCTCCAATGAGTTCCTGATTTTCGCGGGTCTCGTGTACTTCACTATCAGCTTTGCCGCCTCGCAGCTGGTCAAGCGTCTGCAAAAAAGGTTCGCCGTATGATCTCTATCAAAAGCATCAACAAGTGGTATGGGGACTTCCAGGTACTGACTGATTGCAGCACCGAGGTCAAAAAAGGCGAAGTGATCGTGGTGTGCGGGCCGTCCGGTTCCGGCAAATCGACCCTGATCAAATGCGTCAACGCCCTGGAGCCTTTTCAGAAAGGCGACATCGTGGTCGACGGCACCTCCATCGCCGACCCGAAGACCAACCTGCCGAAACTGCGTTCGCGCGTGGGCATGGTGTTCCAGCACTTCGAGCTGTTCCCGCACCTGACCATCACCGAAAACCTGACCATCGCGCAGATCAAGGTGCTGGGTCGCAGCAAGGAAGAAGCCACCAAGAAAGGCCTGCAACTGCTCGAGCGCGTCGGTCTTTCGGCCCACGCCCACAAGCATCCGGGCCAACTGTCCGGCGGTCAGCAGCAGCGTGTGGCGATTGCCCGTGCGCTGGCGATGGACCCGATCGTCATGCTGTTCGACGAACCGACCTCGGCGCTGGACCCGGAAATGGTCAACGAAGTACTGGACGTGATGGTGCAACTGGCCCACGAAGGCATGACCATGATGTGCGTGACCCACGAAATGGGCTTCGCCCGTAAAGTCGCGGACCGGGTGATCTTCATGGACGCCGGCAAGATCATCGAAGACTGCAAGAAAGAAGAGTTCTTCGGTGATATCAACGCCCGCGCCGAGCGTACGCAGCACTTCCTCAACAAGATCCTGCAGCACTAAAAAGCTTCACGGTCTCCCCTGTAGGAGCTGCCGCAGGCTGCGATCTTTTGATGTTGCCTTTAACAAGCAAAGATCAAAAGATCGCAGCCTGCGGCAGCTCCTACAGGGAGTCCTCTGGGCTTGTTGTTGTGGTTGACCCAAGGCATCTGTGATGAAATGCGACCCCACTCTTTATCGCGCCACGTCGCCATCACTCGCCGTGAAACCCCGTCTGGTTCGCCATTTGTTCCTGCCGCCGCTGATCATCGCCATGATGATCGGCCTGGGCTTTATCGGCTTCTGGATCAGTGAACACTACGGCATCCGCAGCCTCAGCGAAAACGGCCAGCGCCAGCTGGAACTGCACGCCCGTGCAGTCGAAAGCGAAATCAGCAAATACACCTACCTGCCCAGCCTGCTGGAACTCGAAACCAGCGTTGCGCTGTTGCTGGCCGACCCGACTCCGGAACACCGGCAGACGGTCAACGATTACCTCGAAGGCCTGAACCGGCGCAGCCGCAGTCGGGCCATCTACGTGATGGACACCACCGGTCGCGTCATGGCCACCAGCAACTGGCGCGATGTCGACAGTTACCTGGGTGAAGACCTGTCCTTTCGCGCCTATTTCCAGAACGCCGTGCGCGGTCAGCCGGGGCGCTTCTACGGCATCGGCAGCACCAATGGCGAACCCGGTTACTACCTGGCCCACGGCCTGGAAGAACACGGCAAGATCATCGGCGTCGCGGTGGTCAAGGTCCGTCTGGAGGCCATGGAAGAACGCTGGCAACGGGCACGCCTGGAAGCCTTCGTCAGCGACGAAAACGGCATCATCATTCTGTCCAGCGATCCGGCACGACGCTTGAAATCGGTGATACCGCTGAGCGAAGAAACCAAGGAAAAACTCGCCCGCAGCCTGCAGTATTACTGGTTCCCGCTCAACGAATTGCAGCCGCTGGCCCGGGAAACCCTGTCCGAAGGCGTGGAAAAACTCACGTTCCCGGCCAATAGCGAACTGGTGTCCGACGATGAAAACATCAGCTACCTGGCGCAGACCCGGCCGCTCGGCGATACGCCGTGGAATTTCACCCTGCTCACGCCGCTGCAGGACCTGCGCCGCGAAGCGATCAACCAGGGGATCCTGGTGGCCGTGGCGTTTGCCCTGCTGGCGTTCCTTTTGATCGCCTGGAACGAGCGGCGCAAGGTGATCGCCACTCGCCTCGCGGCCCGGGAAGCCTTGCAGGAAGCCAACAGTCAGCTGGAGCGTCGGATTACCGAACGCACCACCGACCTGCGCGCCAGCAACGAACGGCTCAAGGGCCAGATCCGCGAACGCCGGCAAGCCGAAGAGACCTTGCGCCGCGCCCAGGATGAACTGGTACAGGCCGGAAAGCTCGCGGCCATCGGCCAGATGTCCACCAGCATCGCCCACGAACTGAACCAACCGCTGGCAGCGCTGCGCACCTTGTCCGGCAATACCGTGCGCTTCCTCGAACGCGGCCAGCTCGACGTGGCCAGCACCAACCTCAAGACCATCAACGAACTGATCGACCGCATGGGCCGGATCACCGCCAGCCTGCGCTCGTTCGCCCGGCGCGGTGACGACAAGGGCCAGGCCTGCCTCGGCAAAGGCGTGGACGCGGCCTTGCAATTGCTCGGCGGCCGGGTGGAAAACATTCACCTGCAACTGCACCGCGATTTCACCGATGTACAGGTGCAGATCGACCAGACCCGCCTGGAACAGATTCTGGTCAACCTGATCGGCAACGCCCTCGACGCCATGCAAGCGCAGCCACAACCCGAACTGTGGCTCGAAGGCGAAGCATTCGATGGCAAATACCGCCTGCGGGTGCGTGACAACGGCCACGGCATCGATGCCGAAGCGCGCAAGCACCTGTTCGAACCCTTCTTCACCACCAAACCCGGCGAACAAGGCCTGGGCCTGGGCCTGACCCTTTCCGCCAGCCTGGCCGCCGCCACCGGCGGTCACCTGGGTGTCGAGCACCCGGCCAGCGGTGGTACCGCGTTCGTCCTCAGTTTACCGTTGGTAAGCCCCACTCCCGCCGAGCCAATATGAACAACGACCTTAGTGTATTGATCGTCGAAGACGACCCCCATGTACTGCTCGGCTGCCAACAGGCGCTGACCCTGGAGGACATTCCCTGCATTGGCGTGGGCAGCGCCGAAGAAGCCCTGGAGCGGGTCGGCGACAACTTCGCCGGCATCGTCTTCAGCGACATTCGCCTGCCGGGCATCGATGGCCTGGAATTGCTGACCCGTCTCAAGGCCCGGGACCGTAGCCTGCCGGTGGTGCTGATCACCGGGCACGGCGATATCTCCATGGCCGTCGACGCGATGCAGAAAGGCGCCTACGACTTCATGGAAAAGCCGTTCTCCCCGGAGCGCCTGGTGGATGTGGCCCGCCGCGCCCTGGAGCAACGCAGCCTGGCGCGGGAAGTGTCGTCGTTGCGTCGGCAACTGGCCGAACGCGATTCCCTCGAAGGGCGGATCATCGGTCGCTCGCCGGCCATGCAGAACCTGCGGGAACTGATCGCCAACGTTGCCGATACCTCGGCCAACGTGCTGATCGAAGGCGAGACCGGCACCGGCAAGGAATTGGTTGCCCGTTGCCTGCACGATTTCAGTCGGCGGCATACCAAGCAGTTTGTCGCCTTGAACTGCGGTGGCCTGCCGGAGAACCTGTTCGAAAGCGAAATATTCGGCCACGAAGCCAACGCTTTTACAGGCGCGGGCAAACGTCGGATCGGCAAGATCGAGCACGCCGACGGCGGCACGCTGTTCCTCGACGAAGTGGAAAGCATGCCCCTGCCCTTGCAGATCAAACTGCTGCGGGTGTTGCAGGAACGCACCCTCGAACGCCTCGGTTCGAACCAGAGCGTAGCGGTGGATTGCCGCGTCATCGCAGCGACCAAATCCGACCTCGTCGAGTCGAGCAAGGCCGGCGAGTTCCGCAGCGACCTGTATTACCGCCTCAACGTGGTGACCCTGGAACTGCCGCCGCTGCGCGAACGCCGCGAAGACATCCTGCAACTGTTCGAACACTTCCTGCAGCAGTCGTCCCTGCGCTTCGACCGCACGGTACCGGAACTGGACAACCAGACCGTTTCGAACCTCATGAGCCACGACTGGCCGGGTAATGTGCGTGAACTGCGCAACGTTGCCGAGCGCTTTGCCCTGGGCCTGCCGGCGTTCAAGAAAACCGGTGCCGGCGCCGGCAACCAGGGACTGGCCTTTGCCGAAGCGGTGGAGGCGTTCGAGCGCAACCTGCTCAGCGACGCCTTGCAACGCAGCGGCGGCAACCTGACCCAGGCCAGCCAGGAACTGGGCATGGCCAAGACCACGCTGTTCGACAAAGTGAAAAAGTACGGCCTGAGCCATTGAGCAAAACCTGATCGCCCACAACCTCTGTAGGAGCTGCCGGAGGCTCGGTCCGCGTTCGGGCGATCTTTTGATTTTCAAGATCCAGATCAAAAGATCGCAGCCTCGGCAGCTCCTACAGGTGATCAGGGGTTAGAGGAGGTTGCGATCGGCCACAGGCTCGATCTGCGCCCAGTGCGAGGTGTCTTCACGGTGCTCGCGCAAATACGGCAACACCGCCCCCAGCAACGGCGCCTTGAATGCCTCCTGGAAGCGATGGGCCAGGCCCGGAATCAGGACCAACTGACTGCCACGCAGATGCGCCGCCAGGTGCACCCCGTGCATCACCGGCAGCAGCGGGTCGGCCGTGCCGTGCACCACCAGCGCCGGTACCCGCAATTGATTGAGCAGCGCCACCCGGCTCGGCTCGGCGAGAATGGCCATGATCTGGCGTTTCACGCCCTCGGGATTGAACGCCCGGTCATAGGACTGTGCCGCCTGATGCAGCAGCGCCTGGCGATCGTCGGTGACCATCGGGCTGCCCAGTGCCGCCAGCAAGTCGGCCTGTTGCTCCAGGGCCACTTCGCGGTTCGGTGCGCCGCGCCGGGCCAACAACTGCACCAGCGCCGCACTCGGCGCCGGCAAGCCTTCGGCGCCGGAGGTGGTCATGATCAGGGTCAGGCTCTCGACCCGTTGCGGTGCCATGGCCGCCATGCGCTGGGCGATCATTCCGCCCATGCTGGCGCCCAGCACGTGGAATTGGTCGATGTGCAAGGCGTCCATCAAGCCCAGGCCATCCTCGGCCATGTCGGTCAGCGAATACGGCGACGACACCGGCAATCCGAGTTTGTAGCGCAAAACTTCGAAAGTCAGGTTGGCTTCGGCCAGTGCTTGCCGCCAGGTTGACAGGCCTACGTCGCGATTGTCATAGCGGATCACCCGGAACCCCTGCTGGCACAGGGCGACCACCACTTCGTCCGGCCAGTGAATCAATTGCCCGCCCAGGCCCATCACCAGCAGCAATGCCGGATCGGACGCACGGCCGATGCTCTGGTACGCCAGGCTTACCTGGGCCAGATCCACCCGTTCGGTCGGAACATTGACGTCACAACGCGAAGCCGCCATGGACGGCAGGCCGAACAACAACGCGGCCAACAATACGATTCGTGAAAGGAATGAAGCACCCATGGAAAAACACCAAAACGCAGAACCCCAGTAGAGCGCGAGTCTGATGAAGTTTGTTCAAGCGCGCTGCCACAGTTCCATGACAGTTTGATGAAGAGTGCCGAGCGGTCATCAGGCGTCAGATTCAGCCTCGCAATAACTATGTACCACCCGCCCTTTTGACGACTGTCTCCTAATGCCCGCACCGCCGGCACGGCCCGGCCTTCTGGAGATTCATCGTCATGGTTGACGAAACCACCCCCCTAGCGGCCGATTTCGGCCTTGTTGTTCCTTTGCCCGCGAACCCGGACCAAGGCCTGACCCTGAGCGCCTCGGAGCGCTGGAATGAATGCTGTGAACAGTGGCGGGCGCTTATGGCGCAAAATCCGCAGTCGCCGCTCGCCAGCACTTGGTGGAATGCCCGTGCGCGCGGTACGGATCAGTCACGCCGGGCTCAGGCCAACCGCTTGTATCGTCAGCATTTCGAAGCGTCGAGCCAATGGGCGTTTGCCCGGGGCATCCTGGATGTCGAACAGTTCCAGACATTGCAGGCGTTCATCGATCCGCCCGTGCAGACAGCAACGCCTGCCACTGCACGGCATTACGTCGAGCAAATGCAGTTCAAGGATGACAAAGGCCTGTCAATCGAACTATCCGGCGCGTTGGTCATCACCCGGGACACAGCCCAGCCGGTCGCTCAATTGCTGTACTTGCCTTCCCGGCCATCGGCCTGGATGACCTTTGAAAGCCGAGTCGATATGGAAAGCTGGCTGATCGAACATCAGCCGCAGATGTTCGACCACCCCCGGCTACCGACAGGTACCCTCAGGGTCTATTACACAGTGCTTGAGCGCAGCGTACTGCAGACCGGTGCTCAATCCTTGTGGGCACGATTGCCTGTCACCCCTGGCGATCGACTGCGTAACGAATTGATCCTGGCCCCGCCCGCCAACCTGCCGGACGCGGATACCAACGACGACGCTGTCCTGTTCGGCCAGTTGAGCCCCGATATTCCACTGGGCATCCGTCTCCATGCACTGGCGCAACAGCGCACGGCACTGGATGCCTTGTTGGGCGATAACTTTCAGGGCAACCACACTGACCCGCGCCTGCAACGTCTGCAACGGCAAATGGACGAGCTCACGACGGCCGAGCAGGCCAGCACCCGCGCCGCAACCGCGCTGCTGCACACCGACAGTGCGCAGCAAATGCTGGAACTGCGCCACAAAAACCGCCCGCACTACGCCGCCCTTTACCAGGCGCGCCTGGACGGCCTGCGCGCCGAAGCCGAGCTGCAATTGAGCCTGAACCAGATCAGCCACGAGGAACATCAGTGGTTGATCTGTGTACTGGATGCACCGGATCAACCACGTCCGGCCGGAGTGGTAGTGGCGCGCCTGGTGTTGTCGATGACGGATACCGAAGGTGATACCCCCCGTACACAAACCCAGGAACTGGACGGTGTATTGCTATTTGCCCAGCCATCGGCCTTGCTGCCGTCCTCGACCGAAAGCCTGTTGCTCTACTGGCCGGGACGTTTCGGCGGCCTGCAACGGTTCACCTCTCGACAGGCGCTGGAACAGACGCTGTTCAAACTGGCGGCCAACGACAACAGTCAAGCGCTGCATCTCTTGCCGCTGGCTGCAAACCCGTTCGAATACGCCTTGCAGAACCAGCTTCATGGCTGCGTACAACAAGTGGCACGGCTGCTTTCCGCCAACCGGGATCCGTCTCGCGCCAGTCAACGCGAAACAGAACTGGAAAAGCTGCGCGAACAGACCCTCGCCTGCCTGACGGTTCCTGTCCACGCAGCCCGAGAGCTGGCGCACCAGCATATTGTCGAGCAAGTTCACAGCAGTGCACTGGCCGCACGTTTGCCGGCGTGGCACGACGCCCTGCCCACCGTGCAACGTGAGCGGATCAAGACGCTGTTCAAGTCCTACATCGAGGCCATGAAGCGCTCCCATGAATTACTGGAGCGCGAGTTGCCGCCCCGCGACGCCTTCAGCAAAAAAGCCATTGATGCCCACCTGCGCCAGGCGTTCGGCCTGACCCGGAACGTTGACGTGCTACTGGACGTGCCTGACGCCACCGCCTGGCGCAAAGTCGTCATCGAGGGTGCGGCACCGGGAACACCCCAGGAAAGCGTGCTGGTCGCCAGCGAGCAGCGCAGCAAGCTGTCCCTCGGAGACCTTGCGCAAAGCAACATTGATCAGGCGATGTCGTGGCGACTGTCGTTCATGCAAGTCGAGACCAGCGGCGGCGATCCGACAGATCGACAGAAGCTGAAAACCGGCATCATCCAGGCCTGGCTGCGAAAGATGGCCACCGAACTGGACCTGGCCGGACAGTATGAAACGCTGATCCGTGAAACCTTCCTCGGCACCTCGAACGCACCGACCTTCAGCAATGAATACCGCCACGAATGCCTGAGCGAACCCTGGCGCCTGATGCTGCGCCTGCAAGGCGAATTCGCCGTGCTCGCCAAAGACATCAATACCGATGGCCAGCAGGTCCTGGACATTGCCATCGATGCCAACAACCGTGACGCTTTCAGCGCCAATGGCAAACGCATCCAGTTGCTGCCGGCATACCTGACGGTGGGTGGTAAGGACACCCATGGCCAGGGACCGAGCACCTTGTCCGGCGTCACGTTTATCGTGGAGCAGATCAGCGGCCTGACCCTGCTTTATCTGCCCGACAGTCCAGACGGTGTTTTTCTGCGTCAATTCGACAGTCTTGAAGACGCTCGGATGCGCCTGTTCAACGACTGCCTGCGCAGCTCAATGGTCAACTACCTGGCCGGCCAGGCCTTGAAGGGCGATGTCACCCACCACGTCAGCCGGATCAACCAGGCCCGGTTGAAAAACTTCGACGCCCTGATCGGCGTCGGTACGCCCTGGCCAGCCAGCACATCCCTGGCAGCACATCTGTTGAATGTGCACATGGGCCGCTTGCTGGAAGCCCATCGGGCGACGTCTCGTTCCAACGATGCGTTGTACCTGGAACAGGTTGCGCTGCAATCCGGCGCGATGTTCAACTACCTGAAAATGGCGCTGGGCGTGGTGCCCTTCGTCGGCACGGCGATTGCCTTGTACGACGCCTGGAGCAGCGCCAACCTGGCAGTGGCGGCGTTCTTGCGCGGAGATGTCGGCCACGGGCTGGCCGAGGTCGAAGCAGTGCTGTTGTCATTAATCGACGCGGCCATGGATCTGCTGCCCGGCGCCAGTGCGGCACCTTCGGCAGCGCTTGCCATCACCCGCCAGCGCCAGTTGCGCGCCGTGAGCAAAAGCGTCGGCGCACTGCGCGGTTCGACGCAGCGCCAGGCACAACGAACCCTGGAACGCTTCAAGGGCTATGAATACGAACAGATGATTTCCCTCGCCGGCCTGCAACCGGACACCGAAGGCATCTATCGCAACGTGTATCACCACGCCGACGGCGACTTCATGCTCAGCCAGGGGCGAATCTATCGCATCGAACTGGAAGGCAATCCACCCCGCTGGCGTTTGAGCGGCACCAGCAGCCGGACCTACAAACAGCCAATCGCCCTGGATGAGTCCGGCCACTGGAACACCCACTACGCAGTATTCGGCACGGTGATCGAAGGCGGCGGCGTGGGGGGAGGCGCGGTGCTTGGGCACATGGCCGATGGACTGGACCCACTCTGGCCGGTCGCCATACGCCGCTGGCTGCCGCGCTGGTGGACGGATCGGGCCCTGCGTCGACAACTGACCCTGAAAAACACCGCCGATGCCTATACCCGGCGCCTCAAAGCCCAGACCCGCAAGAGCAATAACCTGATGCGGGACTACTTCGTTCTTCCGCACGCGCAGCGCCCGGCTCTTCGCCCCGGTGTCGACCTTGCCTGCCTGGACGATATCGAAACCGCGCAGGCTTTGCACCGGACCCTTGAAGAGTGGGTGGTGTTGAGTCATGGCAACAATCGCGCCGAAATCAAGAAGCTTCAAAGCCAGTGCGCCGGGATTGTCGTCGACCGCCTGAACCGCAGGATCGACCTGGCCAGGGAGCGACTGCTGGAAAGCCTCGACCGAACCGAACAACTGATCGCCCGTTCGGACACGACCCCGGTTGGCGATACCTCCGCCCATTTGAAACTGATGGCCGAGCGCACGACGGTTCGAAAGGCTTTTGTCCAGGAACTTGACCTGCAACACCTGGCCGTCGAGGAAGCCAGGCGATGGTACCGCCGAATTACCCGCTCCGAGCACAGAGAGAACGTGACCCGGACCATGGAACTCTTGAACCAGTCGTACAGCGATGCCAATTACCACTACCTGAAGGCAGCGCACGTTCTGGAAACCATCACCCGCTATGAGGCCGTTGACGACCTGTCCTGGGTCTACTTCCACGTACAGTTGAAAAAATCCCGCGAGAAGGTCGGGCGCGCTCTATTGACCCAATATCAACTACCACAAGTCAGTTCCAGTATCGGCCAGCGCAACCGCGTTTTCGAAGATTGCCTGACCACTTACAGCGAGTTCCGCCGCCAGCTTGACGCCTGGACGCTAGGCTATCCGCAACACTTGGATCTGGAGCAAGTTCGTGCGTTTCTGGGCGACCTCGACCAGATGGAAGCGTTTGCCCGCAATGCCATCAGAGACCGATCCACCGCCCCACCTCCGACAGAACGCATCAGAAAACAACTGTTCGAGACTGAGGACAACCGATTGCTGATTGGTGAACCCGGTATCGATGTCGAGACTCAGCAACAGCACTTCATCATTGATATCAATGGCTACAAGGAAACCTGGCTGCCCCACGACCGCCACCCCGGTAGATATCGCCTCAGTGAACCTGCCGTCTCCACGCAACCGGCACTGCCGACCGACGTCAGGCCACTGCTGAGCGAAGCCAGAAAAAGGCTGGGAAGCACGGACGCCTATACCGACAAAGTCAAAGGCTACGCGCAGCAAAACACGCTGCCGGTCGACCTTGAGCACATGATGAGCAGCGAAGCGGCGGAGTTGACCCTGCGCGCCCAGGCCATCGAACGGCTGTCCCCCACCGAGGCCGTGGCGCAACAGTTGCGCACGCGGGCGGATGAAATGCTGAGCACGGGGCGCACCCTGCGCATCGAGCAAAGCATGAACAGCAAAACCCCGACCGAAGGTTATCTGGACTATTTGGTTGAACAACAGATGGTGGACATCCGCAAGGAAGGCGGTTTGCGCGACCTGGGCAAACGCCCGGACGGACGACGGGATTTCCTCCAGGAGTACGAGGTGCGTGACTTGCGCCACGAACCGGCGCAAACCCTGTGGTACGCACACTTCCACTACACCTCGGCCAAGCCGCAATTCAGCGACTTCGTCAAAGGCCACCTGAAACGGCCGGAACAACGCAACCTGGGTCTGCAATGGCAGAAGGACATGGCCGCCAGTGGCGGTACGGTCGAGGCGATCTGGCGCGGCGACATCGGCAAACCGCTGGGCAACAAACTCTTTTCCACGCTGTAAAGCAGCAACGGCGGGGCACGCAATGTGCTCCGCCGTGCTTGTGGTCGACAGCGGCACCAACATGAGACAAACTCAACCTTTTCGATTTATCGACAAGTTTTCCTCATGGAGCCCCCTGGTGCTTGAAATCCGTCACCTCAAGACCCTGCACGCCTTGCGCGAAGCCGACAGCCTGGTGGATGCGGCCGATCGCCTGCACCTGACCCAGTCAGCCCTTTCCCACCAGTTCAAGGAACTGGAGGAACGCATGGGCATGCCACTGTTCGTGCGCAAGACCAAACCGGTGCGCTTCACCAGCGCCGGTTTGCGCCTGCTGCAACTGGCCGACGCCACCCTCCCGCTGCTGCGCGCCGCCGAACGCGACATCAGTCGCCTGGCCGGGGGCACCGCCGGACGCCTGCACATGGCCATTGAATGCCACAGTTGCTTCCAGTGGCTGATGCCGACCATCGACCAATTCCGTGACGCCTGGCCGGAAGTCGAGCTGGACCTGGCCTCGGGGTTTTCCTTCGCCCCGCTGCCGGCCCTGGCCCGTGGCGACCTGGACCTGGTGGTGACCTCCGATCCGGTGGACCTGGCCGGGATCACCTATGTACCGCTGTTCACTTATGAAGCGATGCTCGCGGTGGCCAACCAGCACCGCCTGGCCAGCAAGGCCTATATCGTCCCCGAAGACTTGCTCCCGGAAACCTTGATCACCTACCCGGTGGAACGGGACCGGCTGGACATCTTCACCCGCTTCCTCGAACCCGCCGACATCGAACCGGCCCAGGTCCGTACCTCGGAACTGACGGTGATGATGATGCAACTGGTGGCCAGCGGGCGCGGCGTGTGCGGCATGCCCCATTGGGCGCTGCATGAATACAGCTCGCGAGGCTATGTGAAAGCCAAGCGGCTGGGCGAGAAAGGACTGTTCGCCACGCTGTATGCGGCGATCCGCGCCGACATGCTCGATGCGCCGTACATGCGTGACTTCCTGCTGACGGCCAAGGACACGTCGTTTTCGACGCTGGATGGGGTTAGTGCGGTTCGCTGATTTCTTAATGAAGGAAAACTGTACAAATGTGGGAGCGGTGACTTCAGAGCTCGCGCCACATGTGGATCTTGTCGAAGTAATCTTCCCCCACCCGCACCGCCATCGGTTCCAGGCCGAACTGGATGAAGCCGCAGCGCTGGTAGAGGTTGAGCGCGGCATCGTTGCCGGCGGTGACGGTCAACTGGACCAGGCGCAAACCCTCATGGTTCTGCACCTCGGCCAATGCCGCCTGAACCAGCTGATGGCCGAGGCCGCGCTGGCGAACCTTGGCGGTCACATACATGCCAAACAGCGTCACCTTGTGCCGGGCCTTTTCCCGAGGCTCGAACGCAAGGCCGACGATGCCGGCCAACCGGCCTTCTTCGAACGCCCCTAGCACCAGGTCCAGCTTGCCGGTCAGGCGCGACTCCCACCAGCCCAGCGGCATCGTCGCCCGCTCACGCACGCTCGAGGTAAAGGCCTGCGGGTGCAGGTCGTAGGCTTCGAGCATCAGCGCCCGGTAGTCCAGGGCATGGCTGGCATCCAGTCGTTCGATCCACATGCTCAAGCCATCCGTTTTTGCTCAAGCATCAACCGCAGCGCCAGCGCCGACAATACGAAGCCCATGAAATAGCGCTGCATCGCCAGCCAGGTCGGATTGCTGACAAACCACGAGGCGATGCCCGCGGCAAACATGGCGATCAGCAGGTTGACGCAGAAACTCACGCTGATCTGGGTCAGGCCGAGGATGATGCTCTGGCTGAACACCGAACCGTGCTCCGGCGTGATGAACTGCGGAAACACCGACAGATAGAACACTGCGATTTTCGGGTTCAGGGCACTGGTCAGAAAGCCCATGGTGATCAGCTTGCGCGACGAATCCGGGGGCAACTGCTGCGCCTCGAACGGCGAGCGCGCACCGGGCTTGATCGCCTGCCAGGCCAGCCACAACAGGTACAACGCACCGGCCCACTTCAACACTTCATAGGCCATCGGCACGGCCAGGAACACCGCGGTCAAACCGGCGGCGGCGGCAAACAGATGCACGAAGAATCCCGCAACCACCCCAAGCAACGAAATCACCCCGGCCTTGCGCCCCTGGCAGATCGAACGGGAGATCAGGTAGATCATATTCGGCCCCGGCGTCAGTACCATCAACAACGCGGCGGCAGCAAAAATCAGCAGGTCTTGAAGCGGGATCATGGGCGAAGTCCTTTGCGTGATGATCAGGCGATCGCAGTCAGCGATGCACGATAAAACGGCAGGATCAGGTCCCGTGTCAATGGCGCCAGGCTGACATCGCCTTCGGTGGCCGGGTCGATCCAGATCACTTCTTCGATCTCTGCCTGCGGGGTGACATCCGAATCAATGTTCAGCTGAAAAAGCTCGGCGTGTACAACAAAACCCGGCTCGTTGGCGGCCGGTGCCGAGAAGTGACCGAGGTAAACGGCCTGCGCCGGGTCGATGTCCAGAGTCAACTCTTCTTCCAGTTCCCGGGCCAGGGCGTGGACCGGCAACTCATGGGGCTCGATCTTGCCACCCGGCTGCATGAACGCCGTGGTGCCACGCTTGCGCACCAGCAGTGTGCGGCCATCAGGGCCGATCAGCAGGGCGGCGGCGATATGGATAATACGCGGTAAAACAGCGGATACAGATGTCATGTGTCAGCCATGGACCCTGGTGGAAATCACTAGGATCCCATGTCCGACCGTCCGCCGTCATGCCTTGGCCTGAACCAGCTCCGGCGTATCCTGCGGGACCTTCACGAAAATCCTGTACTTGCCGCCTTCCATGGCTTCGAAGGCGATCAGTTTTTCCACCAGCGGCCCGTTCAACACCTTGCCGGCATTGAGCAGGAGCATGCCGTTATCGGCGTTGAGATTGCGCGCCAGCATCATCCCTGCCGTCAGTTCCCGGGTGGTCAGGACCTTGACCTGCGGATCGGCCAGGGTGATATCGCTCAGGAATGTGGTGCACACCTTGATGAAATCTTCGAGCAGGTCAGGATCGTAAAGCCGTCCGGCGTACTGGCGCAGGTAGAGCAGCGCTTCGTCGCTGTTCATCTGTCGTTCGAGAATCAATCCTCGCTGCAACTCGACGAAGTCGACCGCCAGCTTCAGCAATCGCGATCCGAACGGAATGGCTTTGCCCTTGAGCCGGTCGGGGAAACCACTGCCGTCCCAGCGTTCCTGATGGTGCAGGATCAACTGCGCCGCGTCCTTCATCGGGTCCAGGGTCATCAGTAGCGATTCGCTCTGCTTCGGATAGCCACGATAGCGGTCGCGGTCAGTGTGCCTCAGCAGATCCGAAGGGGTGACCATCATGCTGTCGGACCAGCTCAGCTTGCCGATGTTGTACAGAGCGGCCGCCATGGCCAGGTCGCGGCTGGCAGCTTCATCCAGCCCATGTTCCGTGCAGTACCCGCGCACCAGTTCGATAATCTGCCGGTTGGTCTGCTTGGCCGATGGCAGGCGCAGATTGGCCAACAGCGAGAACACCTCGGTGCCGGTGACATAGCTGTGCTTGAGCTCCTCGTAAGCCAGGTCGAGCATGTCGGCGGTCTGCTGCAATTCGGCGGTGCGTGCGGCGACATGTTTTTCCAGTGTGCTGTTGAGCAACTTGAGCTGGTCGTTCTGCACCCGGGTCAATTGTTCCAGGCGCTGGCGCTCACGCTCTGAATGCTGGTGGTCCAGGGCCTGGCGCAGGGTCAGGAGCATTTCGTCGTCATTCCAGGGTTTGCTGATGTAGTGGTGGATCTGCCCCTCATTGATGGCTTTGATGATCGCCGAGGGGTCTGCATAGCCGGTGAGCATGATCCGCATGGTCGCCGGATAGCGCTGACGGACATGGGCCAGCAACGTGGCGCCGTCCATATTGGGCATGCGTGCATCGCTCATCACCAGATCCACTGGCTGCAACGCCATGATTTCCAGCGCCTGGGCACCGCTGGTGGCCAGCAACACCTCGTAGGGCTGGCCGCGCAACAGGCGACGCAGACTGTTGAGGATCGGCTCCTCATCATCGACCAGCAACACTTTGGGGCGACTGTTCAACATCGGTACGGATTGCTCTTCCATGGCATGGTCTCAAGCGAGTCATTTAGTGTGACAGGCAGCGCGGGCCTACCGTCGTTCCCGCCTACGCTTGAATGACAGGCTAGATGATTTTCCGTATCGCTCGCGCTAATTATTGTTTTGAGTTCTGCGGGCAAAATGGCCAATGGCGACTATGCTCAACGCAATGGACTGTACAACCGGCCTGCTGGCAGCCATGTGACGAGGGAAAAGGATGCTCCCGAAAATGAACGCGCGTACTCCTGCCGGTACCGCCCCATGAACACCTGGCAGACGCGCATCAATCGTCGTGTGCTCATCGTCGACGATACCGCGTCGATTCATGCCGATTTCGCCAAGATACTCAGCCCGGCCACTGTCGAGGATGACAGTCTTGGGCAAACCGAAAACCTCCTGTTCGGCACCCTGTCCACCACACCGGCCCAACACTTTGAACTGGACTCGGCGTTCCAGGGCCGCGAAGCCCTGGACAAACTCGAAGCCGCCCTGGCGAACGATCGCCCCTACGCCATGGCTTTCATCGACATGCGAATGCCACCGGGCTGGGATGGCCTGGAGACCATCGAACGGTTGTGGCAGGTCGATCCCAAACTGCAGGTGGCGCTGTGCACTGCCTACTCCGACTACTCCTGGGAGGACATCGACCGACGGCTGGCGCTGAACGACCGCCTGCTGATTCTGAAGAAGCCCTTCGATGCAATTGAAATACGCCAGATGGCCAGCGCCCTCACGGTCAAATGGCAGATGACCGAAGACGCCGCGCTCAAGATGAACCTGCTGGAACAAGCGGTCCAGGAACGCACCCGGGAACTGTCCGACGCCAATATCATCGTGCAGAACAGCCCGACCATCCTTTACCGGTTGCGTGGCGAACCGTCGTTTCCGCTGATGTACATTTCCCATAACATCACCCGCTACGGACACGTCGCCGCCGATCTGGTGGGCTCGGCCAACTGGGCCCAGCAGTTGATCCACCCGGAAGACCAGGCCAGTGTCGATGCGGCCATGGCCCGGGTGCTGGACCGTCATGCGCTGGGCGCCTCGATTGAATTTCGCCTGCGCACCGGCCAGGGAGCATGGCGCTGGGTAGAGAACCGCTACATTCCCGTACGCGACCATGACGGTCGCCTGCTGGAAGTCGAGGGGATCATTCTCGACATTACCGAACGCCGGCAGGCCGAAGAAAAAATGGCCCTGCTCGCCCGCACGGACGGGCTCACCGGCCTGGCCAACCGCGCCACCCTGATCGAACGCCTGCATCAGGCCTTTGCTGCCGCACGTCGAGGCGCAGAGGCATTCGCGGTATTTTATCTGGACCTTGATCACTTCAAGCGGATCAACGACACCCTCGGCCACCCGGTGGGTGATCTGCTGTTGCAGGAAGTGGCCCGGCGCATCAAATTCGGCGTGCGGGAAAACGATGTGGTGGCACGCCTGGGCGGGGACGAGTTCGCGATCCTGCAACTGGACGTCAGCGACCCGACCCAGTCCGCCGCCATGGCGGCCAATATCCGCGATGCGCTGCTGACGCCGTACAACCTCGCCGGCAATGCCCTGCATATTTCAGTCAGCATAGGCATCAGTAGCTACGGCGTCGCCTGCCTCGACGCCGACAGCCTGCTGAGCCAGGCGGACATGGCGCTGTACCGCTCCAAGGAAATGGGCCGCAACCAATATCACTTCCACTCGCAGGAGATCACCCAAGAAGTGGCCGAGCGCATGGCCATCGCCAATGACTTGATGACGGCCATCGAGCGCGATGAACTGGCGCTGCATTACGTTCCGGAAGTGGATATGCACAGCGGCAGGATCCTGGGCATGGCAGCGCAAGTGCGCTGGTGTCATCCCCGGCGCGGCGAACTGCTGGCGCCGGCCTTCGTGCCCGCGGCGGAAAAGACCGGTGCCATCATCCCTCTCGGGCGCTGGGTGCTGGATCAGGCCTGCCGGCAGATGAGCCTGTGGCGTAACGAGGGAATGGCGCCCCCCGTGATGGCGATCAAACTGTCCCTGGCGCAGCTAAAGAGTGGTCCGGAGCTCATTTACGACGTGCTGCGCACCACTGCGCGCTGGGAACTCGCCCCCTGGGACCTGCGTTTCGACGTGACCGAAGCGACTCTGGCACAAACCAAGTGGACCCAAAACGATGTGCTGCCACGACTGCGTGAGCTGGGGGTAAAAATCGCCATCGATGATTTCGGCACCGAATATTCATCATTCGATTACCTGAAAACCTACCGGGTCAATCACCTGAAGCTCAACCAATCCTTTATCGACGGCGCGACTCAGGATGCGGCTGGCGCCAACAGCCTGCGGGCAATCGTCAACTTCGCCCGGGACCTGGGAATCGGCATCATTACCGAAGGCGTCCAGCCATCGGATCGGCCCCGCGCGCCAGCGTCAACCGCCCCGCTGCCAAGCGCACAAGGCCTGTACTTCAGCGAGGCCGTAAGCGCGGAACAAGCGGCCCGGTTGCTCAAGGACGGGAACATGGCGCCCCCATCCTCCAGGGAGGATGAGGAATGAAAACACTTTTCTCCCAGACCAACCGACGTATTCTCATCATCGACGATACACCGGCGATCCATGCCGATTTTCGCAAAATCCTCACCCCGAACACCGACGGCGAAGCGGATCTGAACAGTCTCGAACACTCACTGTTCGGGACTCGGCAATCTTCGCGCCTCAACTTCCAGCTCGACTCCGCCTACCAGGGCAAGGAAGCCCTGGCGTTGGTCGAACGCGCACTGGCCGATGGCCACCCCTATGCCCTGGCGTTTATCGACATGCGTATGCCGCCTGGCTGGGACGGTCTTGAAACCATTGAACACCTGTGGAATGCCGACCCGAACCTGCAAATTGCCTTGTGCACCGCCTATACCGACTACAGCTGGGAAGCCATGGCCGAACGACTGGAGCTCGGTGACCAGTTGCTGATTCTGAAAAAACCTTTCGATACCCTGGAAATCCGCCAGATGGCCAATGCCCTGACCTGGAAATGGCAATTGGCACAGGACGCGGCGCTGAAGTTGTTGAGCCTTGAGCAGACCATCGAGGCACGGGTACACGAACTGCTCAAGGTGTCGCACCTGCTGCAGTACGACGCCCTCACTGGGCTGCCCAACAGCACTTTGCTGGGTGATCGCCTGAGCCAGTCGCTGGCCGCTGCCCGACGCCATGACAAGCACCTGGTGGTGATGTTTCTCGGACTGGATCGGTTCAAGCGCATCAACAACGCGCTGGGCCACCCGGCCGGGGACGAAATGCTCAAACGGGTCGGGCAACAACTGCTCAAGTACGTGCGAGAGTCCGACTCGGTCTTTCGCTATGGCGCCGACGAATTCGTGGTGATCCTCAGCGACATCAACCACCCCCAGCAGACCCGCGGCATCGCCGAAAAACTGCTGAGTGCCGTGCGCAGCCCACAGTCGATCGCCGGCCAGGAGATCAGCATCACCGCCAGCCTGGGTATCAGCGTTTACCCCGATGACGGGTTCGAGGCCATTGACCTGATCAAAAAAGCCGAGTCCGCCATGCGCCATGTCAAGGAGAGCGGTCCGAACGACATCGGTTTCTTCATCGAAGCCATGAACCAGCGTGCCAGGGAGCAGCAGAGCATCGAATCGGGCATTCGTCAGGCCCTGCAAAGGCACGAATTCGTCCTGCACTACCAACCGAAAATCGAACTGAGCAGCGGACGGGTAGTCGGTGCGGAGGCGCTGGTGCGTTGGCAAAAACCCGGGCATGGCCTGGTCTATCCGTCCGAGTTCATCCCCGTGGCCGAAGACAGCGGCCTGATCGTGCCACTGAGCAAGTGGGTTCTGGCCGAAGCCTGTCGTCAGGCACAACGCTGGCAAGCAGCCGGCCTCCCGGCGATCCGCATGTCAGTCAACACATCGGCCATCGACTTTCGCCAACGTGATTTCGTCGAAGGCGTCGAACAGATACTCACACAGACGGGAATACCCCCCTGTCTGCTGGAACTGGAGATCACCGAAGGTGTACTGATGCAGAACGTCGAGGCGACCATGACCGCACTGAACCGGCTGAAGACGCTAGGAGTGCGGCTGGCCATCGATGACTTCGGAACCGGCTATTCCAGCTTGAGCTATCTGCGCCGGTTCCCCATCGATGTGCTGAAAATCGATCAGTCGTTCATTCGTGGCTTGAGCAATGACACCAACGATGCCGCCCTGGTCAGCGCGATCATCAGCCTGGGCAGGAGCCTCGATCTGAATGTCATCGCCGAAGGCGTCGAGACCGAGGAACAACTGGCGTTTCTCAAGACCCATCAATGTGAGGAAGGCCAAGGTTACTACTTCAGCAAGGCCCTGCCGGCAGACTCTTTTGCGCGGCTGCTGGCCGTTGGCTGGGCAGAACAGCGAGACGACTCATGAACAGGCAGACACGACAGTCCGGCGGTAAATTCGCGAGACGATGGCCCATCTCCCTTGTCCCCCACTCCCTTGCGATCCTGCTTTACGGGCTCAGTGCTATCGCCGGTGCCGCGCCGCTGGACGAACCGCTCAAACCGTTGCCCGAGATACCGAAACAGAACCCCGCTCAGGTCGAACTCGGTCGCAAGCTCTTCAGTGATCCGCGCCTGTCAGTCAACAACACCCTGTCCTGCGCCAGTTGTCATCAACTGGACAAGAGCGGAGCCGACACCCGCGCGCTTTCCCTCGGCTTCGATGGACAACCGGTATCGATCAACACGCCGACGGTATTCAACGCCAGCCTCAACTTTCGCCAATTCTGGGACGGCCGCGTCGAAACGCTCGAGGCGCAAAGCAACGTCGTCATTACCAGTCCCCACGAAATGGGCAGCGACTGGAACACCATCATCCAGCGGATCAACGAGGATCCAGACTACCGCGCAGGCTTCAGCGCGGCGTTCCCGAAGGCAGTGACCAAGGCCAATATACAGAGCGCACTGGCCGCCTACGAGCGCACCCTGCTGACGCCCGGATCCCGTTTCGATCAATACCTGCTGGGCAATACAAGCATCCTGACCCTCGACGAGAAATACGGCTATCAGCGCTTCAAGGACTACGGCTGCATCGCCTGTCATCAGGGCGTGAACATCGGTGGCAACATGTTCCAGAAGTTCGGGGTGTTCGGTGATTACATCGCCGATCGCGGCAACCCGACCGTCGCTGACCAGGGACGGTTCAACATTACCGGTGACGAAGCGGACCGCTCGGTGTTCAAGGTCCCGAGCCTGCGCAATGTCGCGCTGACCGCCCCCTACTTTCACGACGGCTCGGCGCCCACCCTCGAAAGAGCCGTGGACGTCATGTTCCAGTACCAGTTGGGGCGCATGCCGAGCGCTGAAGACAAAGCGCTGATTGTGAAATTTCTCAAGACCCTGACCGGCGAATGGAAGGGCAAGTCATGATAAAGCTTTCACGCCGCTTCAGCCTGCTGTTACTCGCGCTCGTCGCCGTGCTCCTGGCCTCGACCCTGGTTTTTCTGTACTTCAAATCCAACTCGGAACAGACCGTGACCTACTCGGAGTCCCGGGATCTGATCCGCCTGATGAAACAGCAGGACGCCCAGTGGGAAAACGAGGTCCTCAAGTCCCGGGTGGCGATTTCGCATAACTACGACCCTCTGGTTTCGCCAATGAACGAGATGAACCGGCTATGGGAGCAGTTCGATACCATGGAGTCAGGTCATGGGCGCAACGACTCACAGCAATGGAGCGATGCCCACGAGGCTTTTCTGCAGGCGATGCAGGAAAAGACCCGACTGGTGGAGCAGTTCAAGTCGCACAACGCTTTGTTGCGCAACTCGCTGGCCTTCCTGCCCACCGCCGAGGACGACATCCATGCGCAACTGGCTAACCTGCCTGACCTCGACAAGCTGCAAGTGCAAAATATCGCCACCGATACCTATGACCTGTTGCTCAGTGCCCTGGAGTTCGCCCAGGTCACCTCCGTCGACAAAGCCGCCGACATTCAGGTGGGGCTGAGCAAACTGGCGGTGAACGCGCAACGCTTGCCTGGGGAGTTTCATACCCCGATCAGGATCCTCAGCAATCACGTCGCCCTGATCCTGCGCGAGCAGCCGCTTGTCAACGCTTTGCTCGAAGACATCGAAGCGGTTCCCGTGGCGGATCGTCTAGACGACATCACCAACATGCTCAACCTGGATCAGCAACGGTCCGAGAAAATCGACAAGAAATACCATTTCTACCTGCTGGCGTTTTCCGGCCTGCTGGTGTTACTGCTGATGTGGCTGGCATTTCGGCTGATCCGCAGCTTCGCCGAGATCAACCGGGTCAACAATGCTCTGCAAACCGCCAACGACGTGCTCGAACAGCGGGTCGAGGAACGTACCCGCGAGCTCAGGAATGCCCAGAGCGAACTGCTCGGCGCCGCGCGCCAGGCCGGCATGGCCGAAATCGCGACCAACGTGCTGCACAACGTCGGCAACGTGCTCAATAGCGTGAACATCTCTGCCGACCTGATTGCACGAAAGCTTCGCAGCAGCAAGACCCTCGGACTGGGCAAGGCAATGCAACTGATCAACGGCCATCCGGAGGATCTTGGCCATTTCCTGACCGAGGACGAAAAGGGCAAGCTACTGCCCGGTTATCTCAATCAACTGGTCGGCGCCATCGCCCAGGAACAGCAGGAGATGGCCGACGAACTGGGTCAGATGAGCAAGAGCGTCGACCATATCAAGGACATCGTTGCCACCCAGCAATCCTATGCCGGGGCCAACAGCATCACCGAACCGCTGTACATCAGCGAACTGCTCGAAGACGCACTGCGCATGAATACCGGTGCGCTGGCCCGGCATCACGTCACGGTGATCAAGGAATACAGCGAGGTGCCTCAGGTGATGGGGGACAAGCACCGCTTGCTGCTGATCCTGATCAACCTGATCAGCAATGCCAAGTACGCAATGTCCGACCTCAACAACCGCTCAAGGGAAATGACCCTCGGTGTGCGAATCGTCGATGACACTTTCCTGGAAATCAGCGTCAGGGATGATGGCGAAGGTATCGCCCCGGAAAACATGACGCGGATCTTTGCCCACGGTTTCACCACCCGCAAGGAAGGTCATGGTTTCGGCCTGCACAGCTGCGCGCTGGCGGCCATCGAGATGAATGGCCACCTCACCGCCCACAGCGACGGCCCCGGCCTTGGCGCGTTGTTTACCTTGCAGATACCGCTGATCACCGTAACGGAGAACGCATGAGTGAGCTCTCGAACCGCCGCATTCTGCTAATCGACGACATGCCGTCGATCCACGACGACTTTCGCAAGATCCTCGCCCCGCCCCAGGCTCACTCGGCAGAACTCGACGAGATGGAGGCCGCATTGTTTGGCGAACAGACCCAACCCGAGCGCCCGATTTTCGAACTGGATTCGGCCTATGGTGGCGAAGAAGGCCTGGGCAAACTCAACCTCGCGCTGCAGGAACAACGCCCCTACGCGCTGGCGTTTGTCGACATGCGTATGCCCGACGGCTGGGACGGGGCAAAGACCATCGAACACCTGTGGCAGCAGGATCCGCAATTACAGGTGGTGGTCTGTACCGCCTACTCCGATTATTCCTGGGACGATCTGCTCAATCGTCTGAATGCCCATGACCGGCTGCTGATCTTGAAGAAACCGTTCGACAATATCGAAGTCAAGCAGATGGCCAACACCTTGCTGACCAAATGGGAAATGACCGAACGGGCCTCGCTGCAGATGCATCACCTGGAACACCTGGTGGATCAGCGCACCGCCCAGCTCAAACAGGCCAGCGAGGCTTTGCAGCGGGAAATCGACGAGCGCAAGCAACTGGAAGGCCAGTTGGTGCAATCGGAGAAGCTCGCTTCGCTGGGCCAACTGGCGGCCGGTGTCGCGCATGAAATCAACAATCCGATCGGGTTCATCTCCTCCAACCTTGGCACTCTTGACGGTTACTTTCAGCAATTGCTGACCATGCTCGACGCCTATCACAGCGCTGAACAGGTCCTGGCGGGCAGCCAGACAGCGTTGCAACTTGAGCACATGCGCGAGCAGATCGAACTTGAGTATCTGCGCGAGGATGTGCCGCTGCTGATCAAAGAGTCGAAGGAGGGAATCAGCCGGGTCGGGCAGATCGTCAGGGACCTGAAAGACTTCTCCCGGATCGACAACAATCAGGAATGGCAATGGGCCAATCTGCAACAGGGCATCGAGTCGACACTGAACATCGTCGCCAGCGAACTCAAGTACAAGGCGGATGTAGTCAAAGACTATCAGGTGCTGCCGGAAATCGAGTGCCTGCCGTCGCAAATCAACCAGGTCATCATGAACCTCGTGGTCAACGCCGCGCAGGCCATGGGCCCCGAACGCGGCACCATCACCCTTCGCACCGGGACGCAGGGCGAGACGGCATGGATCGAAATCGCCGATACAGGATCAGGCATCGCGCCCGACACCCTGCAAAAAATCTTCGATCCGTTTTTCACTACTAAACCGGTGGGCCAAGGGACAGGGCTCGGCCTGTCCCTGTCCTACGGCATTGTGAAAAAACACGGTGGCGATATTTCGGTGAGCAGCGAGCTGGGGAGCGGGACGACGTTTCGCGTACAACTACCGCTACGCCAGACCCGACCGGCCGCCTGACGGCGCCTCAGAGCGCTTCCTGGAAGTCCATTTCCGGCGGCTGCCGACGGAACCCGCCGGTCAGCACCGCCAGGTACACCACGCCGATTGCCAGCCAGCTCAAGCCCAGGTAAATCGCCAGGTGATCGAGGCTGACCATCAGCCACAAATCCGCTGCCAGGCCGATGAACGGGAACAGCAGGAACAACACGAACTCGCGCAGACCTTTGTTTTCGCCAGCGATCCAGTAATGGAAGATCACCGACAGGTTCACCAGGCTGAACGCCAGGAACGCGCCGAAGTTGATGAACGAGGTCGAGGTGGTGACGTCCAGTTTCAGTGCCAGCAACGCCACCACCGCGCACAGCAGGATGCTGTTGATCGGCGTGCCGAAGCGTTCGTGCAAGGTGCCGAAAAACGACTTCGGCAAGACGCCGTCGCGGCCCATGGCGTACAGCAGCCGCGAACCGCTGGCCTGGGCCGACAGGCCCGAGGCGAACTGGCCGACGATCAGGCCGATCAGGAAGATCGAGACGAACAGGTCGCCACCGATGTTGCGGGCAATTTCATAGGCCGCCGAGTCGACGCTGTCGAACTGGAACGACGGATGGGCGACCTGCACGAAGTACGACACACCGACGAAAATCAGCCCGCCGATCAGGGTGATCAGCATGATCGCCCGGGGAATGGTGCGGCGTGGATCACGGGTTTCCTCGGTCAGGGTGCTGACCGCGTCGAAGCCCAGGAACGAGTAACAGGCGATGGCCGCGCCGCTCATGATCAGCGGCATCTGCATGTCGCCATTGAAGAACGGTTTGATCGACCACAACGGCGTGCTTGCATCACCGCCGACGTAATGCACGCACAGTGCGACGAAGGCGATCAGTACCAGAAACTGCACCAGCATTAGCAAGGCATTGATGCCGTTGGCCAGTTTCAGGCCGACGATGTTGATCGCGCTGGTGATGCCGATGAACGCCAGTACCCAGATCCACTGCGGCACCGCCGGGAATGCGGAGTTGAGGTAAGCCGCGCCGATCAGCCAGATCGCCATGGGCAGGAACAGGTAATCGAGCAGCACCGCCCAACCGGCGATGAACCCGAGCTTCGGGCTGATGGCCTTGCGCACGTAGCTGTAGGCCGAGCCGGCCACCGGGAACGCCGAGGCCATGCGCCCGTAGCTCATGGCGGTAAAGAACATCGCCACCAGCGCCGCGAGGTACGCGGCCGGGACCATGCCGGCGGTGGATTGGGCGAGTATGCCAAAGGTGCCGAGCACAATGATCGGCGTCATGTAGGCGATGCCAAACAGCACCACCGACCCTAGTGACAGGGTGCGTTGCAAACGAGCCATGAGCGACTACTCCGGATTTTATTGGATTTATGGCAGAGCCGAGTTCGGCGCAAGTTACGGGTGTTGCGTTGTTGTTCTTGGGTGAATGGTCAAACAGGTGTGCTGTCTGCGATGGCCTCTTCGCGAGCAAGCCCGCTCCCACAGGATTTGTGTCGTTCACAAAATCTGAATCCACTGGAGCCCTCCTGTGGGAGCGGGCTTGCTCGCGAAGGCGTCAGCCCAGCCAACACGGAATCCGGATCAGCTCTTGGGAATCAGCAGCTCCCGCACCCCGGAAACATGCTCGACCACCTCCCCCGGCAACCTCAGCCGCTGATCATCCAGATAACGGTAATCCTGGCGTGCCGCCGTCAGCTGGTTCAGGTCCAGCTCCACCGCAAACTGCCCTTCCTCGCGTCCGGCTTCGAACAACAAGGTGCCCATTGGATCGACCAATGCGCTGCCGCCGGCAAACAGCAAACCACCGTCACCCTCTTCCACCCGGTTGACCATCAGCGCAAACGCCTGGTTTTCCTGGGCGCGGGCCATGATCGCGGTGCGGTGGGTCGGGCCGTAGGGGTCCATGTTGCCGTTGGTGACGATCAACAGTTCGGCCCCCAGTTGCGCCAGGGCACGGGCGCTTTCGGGGAATTCGATGTCGTAGCAAATCAGCAGGCCCACGCGCACGCCGTTCCACAGGCAGGTGGCGTAGCGATCGCCCGCCTCGTAGACGCCGCGATCCGAGGCCCACAAGTGAGTCTTGCGGTACTTCAGCGCGATGCCTTCAGGGGTGATCAACAGCGTGGTGTTGTAGAAGCGGCCGTTGTCGTTCTCGGCCATGCCGATGGCCACGCCGATATTGCGCTGGCGGGCGGCGGCGATTACCGCGCTGACGGACAGGCCGTCCAGTGGTTCGGCCACCTCGGCCACGGACTCGGCCGAAGGGAAGCCCATCAAGTGGCCTTCGGGGAACAGGATCAGCTGCGTATCGGCTGCACACGCGGCCATCGCCGCCAGAGTGCGTTCGAGGTTGTAGGCCGTGTCGTTGTCACGGCCTGCCAATTGGGCGAGTTCGACCTTCATGGGTATTCCTTGTCATGGGCCGGGCGGCAGAAAGATTGCCCGGTCGGTGTCTGTGCGCCAGTATGCGCACCAAGCAACCGGGCGGGGAATCACGCCGCTGGGGTAACACGATAGGGGTAGATGCATGACACTCTCGTTGGACGACATCGCCTGGCACCGCTCGGTGGGGCAACTGATCGACGCCCTGGACAAGCCCAATTTCTGGACCCGGCTTGTACGCCTGCTGGACCAGTACGTACCCTTCGACAGCTGGGTGGCGCTGCTTTTCAGTGCCGATCAGCGCCCGCAAGTGTTCGCCGAATGCCCCGGCGAAGACGGCAGCCCTGACCAGTTGTTCCAGGACTACCTGCGCGGCCTGTACCTGCTCGACCCCTTCTACATCGCCTGCCGCGAGCAGTCGCGCACCGGGCTTTATCGTCTGTCGGAAGTAGCCCCGGAGCACTTCGAGCTGACCGAGTATTACCAGCGCTACTTTCGCCTGAATGTGGTGGCCGATGAAATCCAGTTCAATTGCCAGCTCGAAGGCGACCGCACGCTGTGCCTGTCACTGGGTAGCAAGCAGCGCTTCAGCGGCCAGCAGATCGCCTTGTTGTCGTTGATCCAGCCGTGGGTGCTCGGCCTGTTGCGCCAGCGTCTACCCTACGACATCAACGAAGCCGTGGCCCTGGCCCCCGCACCGCCACACGCCGACTGGCGGGTACAGCTGGAAGCCTCGGTGCAGCAGCTCAAAGGCGCGCAGTTGACGGCCCGGGAGCTGGATGTCGGGCGTTTGATGCTCAGCGGTTGCTCCAGTAAAGAAATCGCCCGTAAGCTGGAAATCTCTGTCGAAACCGTGAAAGTCCACAAGAAACACATGTACAGCAAGCTGGGGATCAAATCCCAGTCCGAGCTGTTTTCGATTTTTCTCCAGGCACAAAATGCCTGAAAAGATCGCAGCCTTCGGCGGCTCCTACATGGATCGCATTCCCTGTAGGAGCTGCCGAAGGCTGCGATCTTTAAACTCGAGTCCGAACCCAAGGAAACCGTATGAGCCTGTCACTCCTGAGCCGCTACGCCTTCTTTGCCGCCTGCGTGATATTCACCCTCGCCAGCCTGCCTTTTCTTGACTATGACTGGCTCTGGCCGATCACCGCCGTCACCGCTGTCCTCAGCCTGATCGGTGTGTTCGATCTGCTGCAAAGCCCCCACGCAGTGCGCCGCAATTACCCGATCCTCGGCAATATCCGCTACCTGGTCGAAGGCATCCGCCCGGAGATCCGCCAGTACCTGCTCGAATCCGACAGCGACGCCCTGCCCTTCTCCCGGGCCCAGCGCTCGCTGGTCTATTCCCGGGCCAAGAATGAAACCGCCGACAAACCCTTCGGCACGCTGATTGACGTGTATCAGTCGGGTTTCGAATTCATCGGCCACTCCATGCGCCCCGCGCCCTTGAGCGACCCGAGCAGTTTCCGCGTCACCGTCGGCGGCCCGCAGTGCACCCAGCCGTATTCAGCGTCAGTGTTCAATATCTCGGCCATGAGTTTCGGCTCCCTCAGCGCCAACGCCATCCGCGCGCTGAACCAGGGTGCCAAGCTCGGCAACTTCGCCCATGACACCGGCGAAGGCAGCATCAGCCCCTATCACCGGGAAAACGGTGGCGACCTGACCTGGGAACTGGGCAGCGGTTACTTCGGCTGCCGCACCAGCGACGGCCGTTTCGACCCGGAACGCTTTGCGGCGCAAGCCCGGACGCCGCAGGTACGGATGATCGAAATCAAGATGAGCCAGGGTGCCAAGCCCGGCCACGGCGGCATCCTGCCCAAGCACAAGGTCACCCGGGAAATCGCTGAAACCCGCGGCATCCTGATGGGCGAGGACTGCGTGTCACCGTCGCGCCACACTGCGTTTTCCACGCCGATTGAAATGATGCATTTCATCGCGCAACTGCGTGAATTGTCCGGCGGCAAACCGGTGGGCTTCAAGTTCTGCCTCGGCCATCCGTGGGAGTTCATGGGCATCGCCAAGGCCATGCTGGAGACGGGCATCCTCCCGGACTTCATCGTCGTCGACGGCAAGGAAGGCGGCACCGGCGCCGCGCCCGTGGAGTTCACCGACCACATCGGCGTGCCGATGCGCGAAGGCCTGCTGTTCGTGCACAACACCCTGGTGGGCCTGAACCTGCGGGACAAGATCAAGCTCGGCGCCAGCGGCAAGATCGTCAGCGCCTTCGACATCGCCAGCGTGCTGGCCATCGGCGCCGACTGGGCCAACTCGGCGCGCGGTTTCATGTTCGCCATCGGCTGCATTCAGTCGCAGAGCTGCCACACCAATAAATGCCCGACCGGCGTCGCCACCCAGGACACCCTGCGCCAGCGCGCGCTGGTGGTTCCGGACAAGGCCCAGCGCGTGTTCAACTTCCACCGCAACACCCTCAAGGCCCTGGCGGAAATGCTCGCCGCCGCCGGCCTCGAACACCCGTCGCAGCTGTCAGCCAAGCATCTGGTGCGACGCATGTCGGCGACCGAGATCAAATTGTTCTCGCAGTTGCACGTGTTCCTCAAACCGGGGGAATTGCTGACTGGCGAAGTGAACGGCGAGTTCTACTCGCGGATGTGGCAGATGGCCCGGGCCGACAGTTTCGAGCCCAATGACATAGCGGCGGCATGACTTCGCCACCCCGATCAAAATCGCGCGTTACCAGCGCAGTATTTTGCTCGGGGTCGGTTCCTTCATCACGATAAAACCGTAATCACCGATCAGGTAAATCCGGTAGAACTGGCTGTCCACCAGCGCCGGATAACCCTGGTACCCGACCCGCGTCGCGTTGCGCCGCTCCTGCTCCGCCACCACGTTGGTGATCCCCGCTTTCGGCAGGTTTTCGGCCAGCATGTAAAAGTCGGTATTGAGCAAATAGTGCAGCACCGGCAACTGCTTGAATGAGCCTGCCGCCGCCACTAACCAATAGTCGGAATAACTCACCGAGATGTAGATCCGCCTGGCTTCGCGAAGCGACTGGTGGCTGGCGATGTCGTACGCAAGACCGGCCAGTGCCGTGGACGCAAAGGTTTTCTGCACCGTCAGCACCCGACCATAGGCGAACGACAGCGACAACATGGCCAACAGGGGAATCATCAACAGCAGCGGCAGCCGCTCATGGATCGAGGCCAGCGCCAGATGCCCCAGGTAGAACAGCAACACCAACAACACGGCGAAGCCCATCAAGGTGCGGGCGCCTTCGTTGAAGTCGCGAAAAAACAGCGCGACACCGGACACCAGCAGCGTCACCACCGGCAAAATCAACAAACACATCAGGCCGATCAACAGCTTCTTTGGCCCACCGTCCTGGCGCACCGCTATGTTCAATCCCAACCGCACCGCCCCGGCTATCGCGATCAACAGTAACCCGCCGAACACCCAGAGCCATCCGCCATGGAACAGCAGCACGACTTTTTCCAGGACCCGGGCAATGTTGATCTGGATCTGCAAAAAAGGGTGCGCCGTCCAATCGAGCAACGATGTGCGATTGGAGTCCATGTACGGACCCGCACTGACGCTGTAGATCAACCCGCCGAGGATGACCTGGGCGGCTTTCCAGCCCAGCAGGTCGCGCCATGACAACGGGGCCGTCTTATCGTTGGCGGCCCTGAGCATTTCCAGGCAACACAGGCCCAGGAACACATTCAGGCTGACCTGATACAACCCCAGCGCCAATGCAATCAGGAACGCCGGCACCAGCCATTGCACGCTACGCCACGGGTGACGGAAGGTGATGGCGTAGATCACCGCCACCAGGCTGAGGGTCGTGGTGGGACCGTCGTATTGATAGGACAGGTTTTGCAGGAAGAACGGGTTGTACCAGAGCGGCAACAGTACCAGGCAACAAGCGACGCTTGGCTTGTGAAAGTAATGGAGCGTCAGGCTGGTCAGCGCCGACGCCATGGCCAGCGTGGCGATCAGCAAGGGCAAGGGAAAGATGTTCGGCGCGGCATGGCTGAAGGTCAGCGCGTTGTAGAACAGCTGGGCGAAGAGTCGGCCCTGCTCGGCCCAGGCCATGCCCGCCGACAGCGAGCGCCAGTTGTCATCGATGTAGGGATAATCGGCGAGGATCAACGGCAGGATATACAGCAGGGTGGCAAACAGAAAAAACCGCCAGACCTGATGCCGACTGAGCTCGCGAACGAAGAGGTCGCTGAACCGGCCCATGCTAACGCCCGCCCCGGTCTTTGCCACCGACGATGTCCTTGATCACATAACGCGGCCGGTGCTTGGCCTCGATGTAGATGCGACCGATGTACTCGCCGAGGATGCCGATGCCGATCAACTGCACGCCGCCGAGAAACAGGATCGCGGTCATCAGCGACGGATAACCGGGGACGCTGTTGCCGAAGAAAATCTTGTCCAGCACCATGTACACCGCATAGAGCACCGCGAAAATCGAAATGCCGCCACCGACGTAAGTCCACAAGCGCAGCGGCACGGTACTGAACGAGGTCACGCCTTCCAGGGCCAGGTTCCACAGCTTCCAGCCATTGAACTTGCTGCTCCCCGCCACCCTTCCTGGCCGCTCGAACTCCACCACCACGGTGTTGAACCCGGCCCACGACAGCACGCCTTTCATGAACAGCTGATGCTCGGGCAAGGACCTGATCACGTCGACCACCTTGCGATCCATCAGCCGGAAGTCCCCGACGTTTTCCTCGATGCGGGTGTAGGCGATGCGATTGAGCACATGGTAGAAAATCGACGCGCTGTGACGCCTGAGGTAGCCGTCGTCAGCCCGGCTGCGACGCTTGGCGAGTACCACGTCGGCCCCCTTTTGCCATTGTTCGATCAACAACGGAATGACGTTGATCGGGTCCTGCAGGTCGACATCCATCGGGATCACGGCATCGCCACTGGCGTATTCCAGGCCGGCAAACAGTGCCGGCTCCTTGCCGAAGTTGCGCGAGAAATTGATCAGCATGACCCGATCATCCGCCTGGGCCAGTGCCGTAGCCTGTTCGGCCGTGCGGTCGGAGCTGCCGTCGTTGATGAACACGATCTCGACTTCGGTGTCGCCCAGCCTCAACTCCCGTCGCACCGCCTGATAAAACAGGTTGATGGACTGCTCTTCGTTGAACACCGGGACAATGAGCGAGATTTTCATCGATCACGCTCACGAAACACCACGTATTTGGAATACAGGAAACCGAACACCAGGCTCAACGCCGAAAACAGGGCCACGGTGAACAAACCGTGCAATCGCCAGATGTCGCCCAGATGACCGACACCCAGGCTCAATGCCCCCATGCCCAAAAGAAACAGCAGATAACCCGCGACCGTGGCACTGGCGGCGAAGGTAAATTGCGCGTTCATGTAGAAGGAAAACGACGCAGCCACGCAAAAGGCAGCCAGGTTGCTGACCGCCTGGCTGAGGCTGGCCGCCACGCTCAGCAGGAAAAAGATCTGCCAGTGAATCAGGGTGTTGGCGACCCCGATCACCGTGTAACTGGACAGACCTTTCCACAACAGTCTCATGGGAGGCTCCCGCTTCCAGAACGTTGCATTCAATAGTATTTGAGCCTGTCTACTGTCAGAAATCGCAGGTTGTTGGACCTTTCAGACCAGCGGTTGAGCCTTGAAGCAACGCCCGAGACATCCGGTAATATCCCGACTTTGCAATTGCCCGCGAATCAGTACACCCTGCGCGCCGCCGATCGGGCACGTGGCCTTTGCGCCTGTGGCCAATCCCATTTTCACCCGTTGTTACGAGCCTACTGTCATGACCTTAGCGCGCGATCACCGGATCGACTTTTTTCGTGGCCTGGCACTGATCTTCATCTTCTGGGATCACGTGCCCCACAACCCCTTGGGGCAAATCACCCTGCGTAACTTCGGTTTCAGCGATGCAGCCGAGATTTTCGTGTTCCTGGCAGGCTTCGCGTCCGTATTGGCGTACGGCAAAGTCCTGGCGCGCGAAGGCTTTCTGATCGCCTGCGTGAAAATCCTGCGCCGGGCGTGGGTGCTCTACGTGGTACATATCTTCCTGCTGGCGATGCTGATGGGCATTGTGTTTTTCGCCAACAGCCACGTGGAAACACGGGACCTGGTGGAGGAAATGGGCATGCATCACTTCATCAGCAACCCGCAGCAGGCGCTAATCGATGAACTGCTGTTGCGCTTCAAGCCGAACCTGATGGACCCGCTGCCGCTGTACATCGTGCTGTTGGCGGGCTTGCCCCTTGCGCTGCCCCTGCTGGTGCGCCAGGCCTGGGTGGTGGTCGCGATGTCATTGGCGCTGTACCTGATGGTGCCGCTGGCTGGCTGGAACCTGGCCGCCATCAAGGACGGCGTGTGGTATTTCAACCCGGTCGCCTGGCAGTTGCTGTTCGTGCTCGGCGGTGCCGCTGCGATTCACAGCCAGCGCCCGCGCCTGCCCGAATCCCGCCCACTGGTTCGCCAGCCGTTGTTTGTCGGTGCGGCGTTGTATGTCGTGGTCGCGGGTGTGTTGACCGTGCTGTGGCGTTGGCCGGACATACACGATGCCGTGGTGCCGGCGAGCCTGCAAAACGTCCTGTACCCCATCAGCAAGACCGACCTGTCACCCGTGCGCCTGCTGCATTTCCTCGCACTGGCCTACGTCACGGCGAAACTGATTCCCGACAGCGGATGGACGCAAAACTGGCTGGCGCAGCAAAGTTGCCGCATGGGCCGTTTCTCGCTGGAGATTTTCTGTCTGGGCGTGCTGCTGGCGCCCCTGGCGGACATGGTCAATGCATTGACCGACGATGCTTTTGCCATGCAGATCTTCACGGCGCTGGTGGGCGCCGGGTTGATGGCGTTGCTGGCGGCGTGGCTGGAGTTCAACAAGCGTTTGAACCAGACAATCAAAAGATCGCAACCTGCGGCAGCTCCTACAGAATCAGACCGCATCCTCCTGTAGGAGCTGCCGAAGGCTGCGATCATTTGCTCTTCAAAACCAAAAAGCCCCGATCATTTACGACCGGGGCTTTTGTCTTTCAGGCATTACGACTTACGAAGCCGAACGCGCGGCACCTTGCGCAACATGGGTCGGTTGCAGCTTGAACACGTAGAACAACACCGTCAGCAGCACCAGGAACGCAGGGCCCACATACAGCGCCACGCGGGTGTCCGGGAAGTACGCCATCAGGCCCACCACCAGCACCAGGAACGCCAGCGCCAGGTACGAGCTGACCGGGTACAGCCACATGCGATATTTCAGGCCAGCCGCTTCGCTGGCGCTCAGGCCTTTGCGGAATTTCAGCTGGGCCAGCAGGATCATCGCCCAGGTCCAGATCGCGCCGAAGGTGGCAATCGCCGTCACCCAGACAAACACCTTTTCCGGTACCAGATAGTTCAGCAGTACGCCCAGCAGCAACGCACCAATCGACAGCAGCAATGCACGACGTGGAACGCCATTGTTCGAGGTCTTGGCAAAGCCCGCCGGGGCCTGGCCGTTCTGCGCCAGGCTGTAGAGCATGCGCCCGGTACTGAAGATACCGCCGTTGCAGGACGACAACGCCGCGGTGATCACCACGAAGTTGATGATGCCCGCCGCGGTCTTGATGCCCAGGCGCTCGAAGGTCATCACGAACGGACTGCCCTGGGTGCCGATTTCGTTCCACGGGTAGATCGACAGGATCACGAACAACGCACCGACGTAGAACAGCAGAATCCGCCAGAACACCGAGCCGATGGCGTCGGGAATGGTTTTTTGCGGGTTCTTCGCTTCACCGGCGGTCAGGCCGATCATCTCCACGCCCAGGTAGGCGAACATCACCATTTGCAGGGACATCAACACGCCTTGCACGCCGTTGGGCATGAAGCCGCCGTGGGTCCACAGGTTGGAAATCCCCAGGGCCACGCCGTCGTTGCCGAAACCGAAGGCGATGATGCCGATACCGCCGAACACCATCGCAACGATGGTGACGATCTTGATCAGGGCAAACCAGAACTCGAATTCACCGAAGGCCTTGACCGCGATCAGGTTGATCGAGCCCATGCTGATCAGCGCGGCGAGCGCCCAGATCCAGCGCGGCACATCGGGGAACCAGACGCCCATGTACACCGCCACGGCCGTGATTTCCGCGACGCAGGTCACCAGCCACAGAAACCAGTAGTTCCAGCCGGTCAGGAATCCCGCCAGCGGGCCGAGGTAGTCCTGGGCGTAACGGCTGAACGAGCCGGCGACCGGATTGTGCACGGCCATCTCGCCGAGGGCGCGCATGATCACCAGGATCGCCAGACCGCCAATGATGTAAGACAGCATGATGGCCGGGCCGGCCATTTCAATGGCCTTGGCCGAGCCCAGGAACAGGCCGACGCCGATACAGGCACCGAGCGCCATCAGGCGAATATGCCGTTCGCCGAGTTCGCGTTTAAGCGGACCGCCCTGAGCGGTCTCGCCTTGGGGCTGGTGATTGCCTACGGGCATAAGGGGCACCTCATCTTGTTGTTGGATATGACCACCGAGTTTTGAAGCCGCCGACCGATAGGCCAATGGCTTCGCGAAACCGGGCCTGCTTTGTAAGCAGAACCGTCCTGTAGGACAAAACCTGCAGGATCAGCGGGTCGTGCAGTATAAAAAGCTGACGGCAGAGATATTCACTCTATAAACCACTAAATTCAGTCATAAATCCCGGCAATAACCCGACTTGCGGAGGGGCATCAACTGGATTTTGTATGAATTTTCGCTATTTAAAGGGCGCGGAGTATTGCACAGCATTGGTGCATCGTCATGCTCCCAGCCAAAGCCTATAAAGCTCTAGTTCAAGTGTTTCAGCCCTCCTGCCTACTGTGGCGAGGGAGCTTGTCGGATCGCCGCACCGTCCCGTCCGACTGCGCAGCAGTCGCAAAACCAAAAAACCAGATCGTCCAGACAGATCAGAGTTGCTGGTATGGGGACCGCTTCGCAGTCCAGCGGGAGCAAGCTCCCTCGCCACAAAAAGAGGCCATTACCCGACGTTTTACCCTTCACATTTTCTTCACCCTCGCCAACCACCGTCTAAGCTTCATTCAAGTCCGATCAATCTGCGTGAATGGATCAGTCGACTATGGGCGCTTTGTGGCAAACCGATTCGAGTAAAACCGTGGTTCCGAATGAACGAGAGGATGAAGCGCCTACACCTGAAAAACCCCGTCGCTCCAGGCACGGATGGGGAGCGTTCTGGCTATTACTGTTGATAATCGCGGTTGTCGCGGGGCTTTCCGCCGCGAGGGAGATGCGTACCTCGAAGTTCCAGGCCCAGGAGGTCAGCAAATACGCCGCGTCCCTGAGCTATGAGCTCAAACCCGGCCCCAGCGATGCGATTCGCTATCCAGGGGACGGTCCGTTCGATCGGCGCCTGGGCTACAGCTCGCTGGATGAGTTCCTGCCGCGCCTGATCAAGCGTGATTTCGTCGTCGAAGCACAAACCCGCTTTTCCCCGGCGCTGTTGAAATACAGCGACAAGGGCCTGTTCGTGCCTTATGCCGAGAAAATCCAGGCCGGGCTATCGATCACCGATTGCCGCGCAGCGCCGCTGTACCAGTACAACTATCCACAGCAGCTTTACTCGACCTTTGCCTCGATCCCGCCGGTGGTGGTCAACAGCCTGCTGTTCATCGAGAACCGCTTCCTGCTCGACCCCAGACAACCGCTGGCCAACCCGGCAGTGGACTGGCCGCGATTCGGCATGGCGGCGTGGTCCCAGTTGGCCAAGATGTTGCACGTACCCGGTCAATCCGCCGGTGGCAGTACCCTGGCCACGCAACTGGAGAAGTACCGGCATTCCCCCGATGGCTTGACGGTCAATGGCGCGGAGAAGATTCGCCAGATGATTTCCGCCACCGTACGCGCCTACCAGGCCGGGCCACAAACCCTTGAAGCCCGGCAGAACGTGGTTCGCGACTACCTCAATAGTGTGCCGCTGTCGGCCGTACCGGGCCACGGTGAAGTGCATGGCATGGCTGAAGGGTTGCGCGTGTGGTACGGCACCGACTTCAATCAGGCCAACGAAGCGCTGTCCAGCACCGCGACGGATCCAAAAACCATGGCGGAAAAAGGCCTGGCCCTGCGTGAGATGCTGTCGTTGATGATTGCCCAGCGCCGCCCGTCGCACTACCTGGTCAAAGGTCACGATGAACTGGCCGACCTCACCGACAGCCATATTCGCCTGCTGGCGCAAAACCATGTGATCGACGCCGAGTTCGCCACCGCCGCCCTGGCCAGCAAAGTGACCTACCGCGACTGGGCCACCCAGCCGACCATTCAACCGATTGAAACCAACAAGGGCATCAGTGTCGCGCGCAGCCGTCTGGCCGGCATGCTCAATCGCCCGCTGTATGACCTCGACCGCCTTGACCTCTCCGCCACCAGCACTCTGCAAGGCGAGTTGCAAAGCGAGGCCACCGCGTACCTGAAAAAACTCGCCGACCCTGAGTTTGCCACGCAAATCGGCCTGATCGGCGAACGCCTCCTGACCACCACCAGCACCACCCAGGTGCGCTACAGCTTCACCTTGTTCGAACTGACCCCGGACGGCTCGCGGGTTCGGGTACAGACCGACAGCACCGACCAGCCATTCGACATCAACGAAGGCAGTAAACTGGAACTGGGCTCCACCGCGAAAATGCGCGTGCTGACCACCTACCTGCAAATCATCGCCGAGCTGCACGACAAATACGTCGGCATGACCATTCCAGAACTGAAGAAAGTCGACGTACCGGATCAGGACCGCCTGAGCCGCTGGGCGGTCGATTACCTGATCGAGAACAAGGACCGCGACCTGAAAAAAATGCTCGGCGCCGCCCTGGACCGCAAATACTCCGCCAGCCCCGGCGAGGCATTCTTCACCGGTGGCGGCCTGCACGTGTTCAACAACTTCCGCAAGGAAGACAACGGCCGGATACCCCCCCTGCGCGACGCCCTGCGCGAGTCGATCAACCTGCCGTTCATTCGCCTGATGCGAGACCTGGTGCGCTACACCATCTACTCCGGCCCCAACAGCAGTGCCGAATTGCTCAAGGACGACCGCGACCCGCGGCGCCAGGAGTACCTGGCCGAATTTGCCGACCGCGAGGGCACTTCATTCCTGCTCAAGTTCTGGAAGAAGTACAAGAACAAGGACACCCAGGACCGCCTCGACACCTTCCTCGACAGCATGCGCCCGACCCCGATCCGCATGGCCGCCGTGCACCGCTACCTGCTGCCGCAGGCCAGCCAGGAAAGCTTCAACGCCTTTGTGCGCTCGCACCTCAAGGGCGCCACGCTCACGGAAAAACTCACCGACGAACGTCTGGTGCGGCTCTACGAATCCTACGGTCCCGGCGCCTACGACTTGCCGGACCAGGGCTTCATCGCCAAGGTCCACCCGCTGGACCTGTGGCTGATGGGCTACTTGCTCAATCACCCCGACGCCAAGTGGAGCGACATCGTCAAAGCCAGCCAGTTCGAGCGCCAGGAGGTCTACAGCTGGCTGTTCAAAAGCCGGCACAAGGGCGCCCGCGACAGTCGCATCCGCACCATGCTGGAGATCGAAGCCTTCCTGGACATCCACCAGCGCTGGCAGAAAGTCGGCTATCCGTTCGATCACCTGGTGCCGTCGCTAGCCACCGCCATCGGCAGCTCCGGCGACCGCCCCGCCGCCCTGGCCGAATTGATCGGCACCATCCTCAACGATGGAGTGCGCATGCCAACCCTGCGCATCGACAGCCTGCATTTCGCTGCGAACACCCCCTATGAAACCCAACTGGTCAATGACCCGGACGTCGGCAAACGGGTGATGCCATCCGAGGTGGCGAGCGCCATGCGCGAAGCCCTTTCACAAGTGGTGGATGCCGGTACCGCCAAACGCGTGGCCGGCAGTTTCAAACTGCCAGATGGCAGCCCGCTGGCCATGGGCGGCAAGACCGGTACCGGTGACAACCGCATCGAAGCCATCGGCTCCGGCGGACGGATCCTGAGTTCCAAATCGCTCAACCGCACGGCCACGTTCGTGTTCTACATCGGCGATAGCCACTTCGGCACCCTGACGGCGTTCGTGCCGGGCCGCTCGGCGGAAAGCTTCACCTTCACCTCGGCGTTGCCGGTGCAGGTGCTCAAGGGCATGGCACCGATTCTGACGCCATACCTGCAACCGGGCACCCACACGATGTGCAAGCCAACCCAGGCAACGGCTGTGCGCTGACCATTACAAAAAAACGCTGCCGGGGTGGCGGTAACTATTTATTTTTCACTCTCTGATTTTGGGGGACTCGGGGCAAAAACCGCGCCCTTTCAAACCATTTTTTGAGCTTTTTTCGGGGGCCACGCGTACCTAGTCTCTTCGTTCCATTTTTGATCAACGGACGATCAGACAATGCCCAACCCCGATAAAACTCCAGACTCGCTCGCCGACGACCTGGCCGATAAAAGTATCCACTTTGAGCGGGTCAAACAGGCTATCCCTTACTGGCTGAAAGAAACTTCCATCGCTCGTGTCAACGAACTGAAAGCCGACAGGGTGATCCTTCCAGACCCGCTACGGGAAGCCACCCGGGCGCTGCAGCAAAAACTGAAAAATGACATCAGGCTCAGCTGGACTGCGCAAAACCAGGTAGATCGCGCACTGAGCGAGTTGCAGGATGTCTACGCGTTTGCCCGGCCCATCCTGCAACAGGCGCTGAAAGACCGCTTCGGCGTCGACGACGATGTCGAGCAGACCTGGCTACGACTGTATGCACCGGTGAAGACATCCTGGTGGGTGCATGACTTTTCCGGCGGTACCACCAGCCGAACCGTCTCGCTGCTGGACGCCGCCGTACATAATTTTTCGCTCGACGAGTCGTTTCACCAAGACTCCGAATTCATCACCCGCCCTAACGCTCGCGGGCATTTCTGGGTCAAACACCTCAAGCACAAACTGAGCATCGATCAGTTCAAATCACTGTGCCGTGAACTGAACATCGGTGCCAGATACCAACAGCCCCTGAACGAGTTTTTGCTGTCGCCCAACAGGGTCGCGAGCAACTACCTGCGTTACATCGTCATTGGCAGTCAGAAAAGCGCGTTGAATGTTGCGGCACAAATGGCCCTGATGAAAAAGGACATCGACCAGGAGGCCTATGACTTCGTGCAAGGCATGCTCAACGATCGCTTGAAAATGCAATGGCGCGGGCAGCCGGTCGGTTATTACAACCTGTCGATGATGGACACGCGCCTGGTTGGCATTGTGCTGATCGCCCCCGATGTATACACCTCGACAAGCACCGTCCCGGTCCTGGCGTATGTTCCCCATGACCCGGAGCATCCGCTCAAGCTGTACCCGTCGACGCTGGATTTCATGGCGGAGCTGACACGCCAGCTGCGCGACGGCACCTCCAGCAAAAGCTATCAACAGTACTTCAGCCAGTTCGTGCCCCATCAGCAACGCGGACCGTTCTTTGCCGGACTCAATGATCGCCTGAGTAAAATCAAATGGCAGCCGGCCCCACCTGGCTCCAACTTGCCCAGTTGGCGTGAAACCCCCGTGGCCAACCCCGACCTGAGGTTCAGCCTGTCGAGCGTCAGGACCGACAGAGAGACAGTTTTCAAGAATGATCTTTGGGGCTACTACTACCAACAGAAGCTCAACAAGATTCTCAACGATGGGCGGGAAATCGCGATTTCCACCGAGTACGCCGATCGCATGGCCCGCTGGGCCTGGTGGGATAACCTGGAAAAAATGCTCTCGGACATTTTCAACGTCGCGCTGCTGGTGGCGACGCCACTTGTCCCCGGCCTGGGCGAACTGATGCTGGCCTACACGGCCTATCAACTGACCGATGAAGTGGTCGAGGGTATCGTCGACCTGGCCGAAGGTCATTTTGCCGAGGCGGCGGAACAGACCATCAACGTGCTGGAAAGCGTCATCCAGTTGGGGACATTTGCGGCGGGCGGCGCAATCGGCAATGTCGCGCGAGCGAAGCTCTCGCCGTTTTTCGAAAATCTGAAACCGGTGCAGCTGGCAAACGGCGAGACACGGCTGTGGAACCCTGACCTGAGCCCTTATCATCAAGCCGACGTGGTTTTGCCAGCGGATGCACGGCCTGATGGACAGGGTATTCACCAGTATCACGGCCAGCGAATTCTGCGCCTGAACGATCAACACTTCGATGTGCTGGACGACCCGGTTACCGGGCAACAGCGCATACGCCATCCGCAGCGGTTCGATGCCTATGCACCGACCCTGCGACACAACGGCCAGGGTGCCTGGGTCTGCGAAACGGAGAACCCGCGCGAGTGGGAAGGCACGACACTGATGCGACGCCTGGGCCATACAACCGATGCCTTCAGCGACACGCAACTGGAGCGGATCCGTCAGATCAGCGGCACTGAAGAGGCCGAACTGCGCAGGATGCACATTGAGCACGCCCCGCCGCCGCCCTTGCTGACCGACACCCTGCAACGCCTGGGGGCACCGGTGAATCCGCTTCCTGCGTTACCCCCTGAAGTGGCTGCGTTGTTCAGCGATTATCCCGAACTGCCTGAACCCGTCGCGGAAAAAATCTTCGCCGGTGCCACCCCGTCGGAACTCCAGCAGATGACCCGGCACAAACGCCTGCCCTTGCGCCTGAGATGCCAGGCCCGGGAACTCCAGTTCGAGACCCAGGCGGTGCGCGCCGCCCATGGCCTGTACGACAATGCTTTGGTCAGTGGTGATACCGAACGCCTGGTGCTGGGCACCTTGCGCATGCAAACCGATACCTTCGGCAAGCTGCGCATCGAAATCCGCCAGGGCGCGCTCGACGGCGAACTGCGATGCAGCGCAGGGCCCGAAGATGCAGCACAAGTAAGGGTCATGGTACGCAACGAATCCGGAAAATACGAAGTGCGCGACACCGAGGACCAACTGATCCATGCGGCCGATGATTTTCTTCCTGCCCTGCTCCAGGCCATGGGCCGGGATGGGCGCAGAGCGATTGGATATCGAGCGGGGGATGTCGGGTTCTTCAAGTACTGGATCATCGCCAAGACCGAGACACCGAGCGAGCGCCGGGCGGTTCTGGCCACGCCTCCCATTCGCGCCGTGGCCGAGCATGAGACACTCTTGCTGGTGCGAGGCGCCTCCACCAGTAGAGCCGGCGAAACCCTGCACGAACGCATTCAGGACCTGTACTCGGACTTCAGCGAGCATGAGGTCGACACGTTTGCCGACGCCCTGATCGCTAGAGGCGATGCACTGAGAGCCATTGAGCAATGCGAAGATGAACTCGATGAACTGCGCGTCATTCTCAACCGCTGGGAATTCCAGCAACCGCAAACGTGGGGGCCTGGCAGCAACGAGTTTCGTGACGGCGGCGGACAGCATATCGCCGAGCGCCTAATCGAATGTTTCGAGCGCAAAAACACCGGACTCGGCAGTCGTCTCGACCTGGACAACTATGCGCTCGACCTGTCCAGAGAAATGCTGCCACTGGACCTGGAGACCTGGTGGTCAAAGCGGCCTCCCGAGCTGAGAAAGTTCCTCGACAAAGTCAACGTGCTGAAACTCGACAAAACTTATTTTTCCAGCGAGCTCAATGGCTTGCTGAAAGACTTCCCAAATCTTCACGAACTCAGCGCCCGAAACTGCGACCTTAAGCGGCTACCCGACAGCATCGGGGACATGCGCCGCATGGAACGCCTGCAGTTAAGTGATAACCAGATTGTGTTCGATGCCAGCGCAGTCCTGCGACTCAAGCAACTGACCTTCCTGGAAATACTCAGGCTCGAAGGCAACCCTCTGGCGATGGCACCGGACATTGGTCGCATGCCCAGGCTCAAAGTTGTGGCCTTGAAAAACACCGGCCTGACCACCTGGCCCGACGGTGTCCTGGCCAAAACCCGCCCAAGGGGGTTTTTCCTGGACCTGCGGGACAATCCCCTCAGCGTTATTCCCGAGGTGGTACCCGGCAGGCCAGAAGCCTGGGTCATTGCCCGCACCCGACTCAACGTCGGTGATTTGTCGGAGATGAACCAACTGCGATACCAGGAGATTCGTCGCTCAGTTGGATTGCCTCCCGAGCCACTGGTGATTCCTCACCCGATGGACTACGGCGCCACTGCCGATGATTGGGCCGATGTACCCGGGTTTGGGGTAGAACGGATCGTCTCTTTCCGGGAACTGACCGACGACCCCCGGTCCCATGCGTTTATTGAAGCCGTGCTCAAACAGGAAAGCTCGTCGGACTTTGCCGCTGGTGGCCCTGTTCGCCGGCAATTGGTACAGCGTATGGCACGCATGGTCGATGCCGTGTACATCGACACTCAGCTGCGCGAACAGCTCTACACCATGGCCATCGCCCCGGTCGATTGTGCCGATGCCGGTGCTCAGTTGTTCAACAGCATGGGCATTCGCGTGCTCGCCTCCGAGGCCTATTCGTACTCCACCGATCCGGCGCAGCTTCAACGCAAACTGGTGACCCTTGCCAAAGGTGCCGCACGGTTGGAGCACGTCAACGAAATCGCCCGGGCTGACGTTGCCAGTCGTGGCGGCACCCCTGATGACGTCGAAATCTACCTGGCGTACCAGACAGGTCTCGCCTCGCGGTTGAACTTGCCGTGGCAATCCGAAGGCATGCTGTATCGATCGGTTGCCGGCGTTACTGACGCCATGATCGATGAGGCGTATAACACAGTGCTGGCTCTGGGTGAAGGCGACGGCCTGATCAACACAATGCTTGAACAGGACTTCTGGGAGCGTTATCTGCGTGAAACCTGGCCTGTTGAAACGCAGACGAACAAACTTCTCTACCAGAGCAAATACGAGAAACTGGAGGAACTGCGCACAACCCAGCGTCAGTGGCTCGAGTCGACGTCGGACGTTGAGAAAGCCGAACTGCGCAACCGGCTCAGGGAGCTCATCAACGATCTGCCCGTCCCAGAGACCGTAGTCTTTGCCGATGAGCCGATCAGCGAATCTGACTTCGATCGCTTCCTCGTCGATCTGGGTGACGAGGAGAAACAGCTGGCGAGACAACTGACCCGAGAGGCTCTGCGCAAAGCCGGCCAATAAAAGTCATAAAGCAAGCCAAAGGCAGCCTGACTTGTCAGGCTGCCGCACATCAAGGCGCAGCGGCGATGAATATCAGTTGCACATTGCCGTAATAAACCCCCGGTTTGTATCCACCGGCAGGCACTTTCGGCACGATCTCCAAGGGAAAGCGGCCACCGGCGATTGCTTGCGCGGCAGTCAGCACTTCCCGTGGCTGTGGGTCATGGCTCAACTCCTTGCCATTGAAGCTGACGCGCAAATAGATGTTCTGATCGTCACGTCCGTTGGACAGGTAAGGCTCTGCTTCCAACCGTGCTTCAATCGCGCTGGTGTCGTGTTTGACGTCGAAATTCTTGCGCAGCCCCTCCAATGTCTTCGTATGGATGTTCCACGCTAACGTCTGTTCAAGGTGTATCCAGTTCGACTCGGCCGGAATGATGTAAAACCCCAGCGTCGGGATATCCACCGACACCTCGAACGTGCGCTCTTCCCGGGCCGCAAAAGCCTGGGTACTTATCAGCGCCATCACGCTCATCCACGCCGCGATGGTCGATTGCTTGATCATGTCAGGTACCTGTTGCGTCAAAAAATACCGCGAGCCAGCCAAGGTGACTCGCCCCTCCCGGTATTACTGGCTGGCGATGCGCAGCGTTTTTTTCGATGCGCCTTCCACCAGGTTGAAGCGATACTCTCGGCCGGGCTTTTTCTCGAACTCAAAGGTTTTACCGGCCAGAACGTGGTGCTTGGTGGTCGGCTCACACTCGCTTTCGTTTTTCAGCGAGCAGTTGCGAAATTCATCGATCAGCACCACGGTATTGCCATTGTTGCGCAGCCGGTAAATGCCGGGACTGTCATCGATCACGCTGTCGAAGCGACTGTTTTTCGGCCGGACAAAAAACACCGTGCCAAACCCGGTCATCACGTTGACCCCCGCCGACAGGTTCTCTTTGTAGGCATCGCGCTCTTCACTCGACACGGCGAATTCGTCTTCTTTCTCCGGCACCACCGGCACGAAGCGCACGCGGAAATAACGCTCGGTGTCACGAGCCCCCATGTGCAACAGGCGCGTGCCCTGCATGCCCTTGGCCGGCACGATCAGTCGCGCGGGGCTGGCCATCAAGCCATCCCGAGCGCTGCCATCCGCCTGGGTCTTGACCGGAATTTCACGAGGGCTGCCATCGGCGTCGTAGATGATCTCCAGGATACTGACCTTGACGAACGCCGTGCTGTCACCGCTGTTGAACACGCGTTTGAGGTAGGTGCTCTTGTCGCTGTCGAGGTAGTCGTAAACCGTTCCGACGTTGATTTGCGGTCCGGCGAAAGCCGCCAGGGAAAAACAGCTCAAACCCAGCAGTGCCCACAAACGTTTCATACTCTTGAACCTCATCACATAGAACACAAATCGGACACGCGCCATCGATACGCGGGCCATCAGACTTCCGAATCCCAGATCACGGTGACATTGCCGCGATAGGTGGATGCCGCACCAGGTTGAATCATGAATTCCATCTGATTTGGCGGGATCTCGAAGTGCAGAATTCCCGGCGCCCGATCTACATAAAAACCAGGTTGAAATTGCTGCGCATTGGCCGGTCCAGCCCTGAGTCGCCGGCGCTTGACCGGTTGCCCCGCGAGATCGGTCAACCCGTTTGGCAGACTGACGCTGACTTGCAATTCGACCGAGCGCCTGGACACCGAATCAAGAATCACGCAGTCATAGGGGAAAGCACTGATTTCGCACTCCAGCAGCATCTTGAACCGAGAGGACGCGGAGATATTGAACGTCTGGTCCCGAAACAAACGCACAGGCCTGCGCCCCGCCTGCAACCAGCTTTGCCAACCGCCCGCCGGGACCAGTTGGACTTTCTCGCCGCCGGGGGGGATGTCGACCTTGAGGGTGTGTTGCACATCCAGATTGAAGTTCAGGGTTAATGCCGAATCGCTCGGCAACATGACATCGCCGAAATCGAAATCGCCGTTGGGTCCAACGCTGTAGGTCAACGAGCCGCTGTATTGCCCTGAAGACATGCCCAACGGGTTGGGGGTTTCCAGTTCGTAGGCGAAGTCCAGGTGCTCCAGGCGCAACCACGGCACATCAAACTTCGCCTGCTTGGAACATACGGCCTCTGCCGGAGTTTTCCAGAAAAAACCATAGGTAGCGTTCGTGTACCAACCCACCCCGCTGTAAAGGCAGGGAGCCGGGGCATTCACCCAACTGAGGCCCCATAACAGGTTATGCGCAACCCTGTAGTCATCACCGCCCCCCACCAACTGAATCACATCTTCGGTCTTGTACCTGGAACCGATGCCGGCAATGCGCACCCTGACCCTCTCGGGCTCACGGGTTGTCTCGTGAAAAACCGTCAGTTCGCGCCATTGCGCCGGAACTTTCAACATGGCGCCTTGACGCTCGGAAACATGATTGGCCAAAATCGGCGCGCGGGAGTCGAATTGAATCGGCACCTGCAAACTGAACATCTCATTGTCTGAACACTCCGTTGGATAACTCGCGCAATAGCCACTGGGCGGGGTGGTGTTCAGGAACTTGTTGCGATGTGGGAAGGCCGAGTCCGGCTTGAATACGGCAGTAATTGAAACCTCTTCAGCCTTGACTGGATAAGCCACTGCGCAGGTGATCAAAGCGCCGGCCAACCAACAACGCCAACGAATAACGAAAGAACACGAGACGTTCATTTAGACATAACCTCCGATTAACCTTGGCCCGTATCAGCCCGCCGTTTCAGCCTTGTGAGTGGCATCCGCCAACGTGTCCGGCGAACAACGCAGATCACCGATCATCAGCACGTTGTTTTCACTGCGATGCTTGTCGACATCAAGGCGGAACTGGCACAGCAACTGGTCCGCGTAACGCACTTCCAGGGTGGGCGAGCCGGCATTCATTTCCATGGAGAAGAAGCCGTCGACTTCGCTGACTCCACGACTGGCGTGGTTGATGACGTGATGGCCTTTGAGCGGCTGTCCTTGCGGGTCGAGCAAGCGGCCGAGCACGGTCAGGGTTTTCATGACCCGGATCTTGCGGTACTCCACGCCTCCCTTGTTCAGGTGATAGCGCGTGCGTGCCGGTTCAATGCTCGCCGCCGGGACGTCGTTGCCTTCGAAGTCGAAGCTCACCGAGCTGTTTTTGTAAGCGGTGAGCGGTATGAAATTGCGTCCGGGACGCAAGGCAGCGCTACCGCCGCTAAGGTCGTCGGCACGCAGAGCGATGCCGTCGATGTCGGACTCGACATCGACAATCATCCCGGCGCCGCGGCCTTGATGCTGACTGGTCAGTGCCATGCGCTGCGCTCCAACGACAAGCGTGCTGTCGAGGTTCAAACCACCGGTGAAATTGTTGTTGAAGGACGAACGCTGAATGAACCCGTCACCGTTGACGGTATCGGTGCGAAAGTTCGCCAGGCTCGACAATCCGACACCGTAGGTATCGGTGAGCGCGGTCACCGATACGCTCTGCAACACGTGGTCTTGCAGGTCCTTTCGCCACCCCAGGGAGGCGTTGTTATCACGGCCGCCATCACGGGCGGTGCGGCTGCCGATGCTGCCGGAAACCTGTTGCCCCGGGCCACCGAGCGCCATGTTGATGGTCAGATCGACCCCACGATTACGCGCATCACCACTGCTGTAGCTGCCCGGACGATCGAACAGCGAGAGCCGCCAGTTGGCATCGCTGCCGAACAGAACGGTCCGTTGCGTCCAGCCCAGGTCCACGCCGACACCTTCGACGTTGCCCTCGCTATGGGACACCCGTGCGTTGAGCGAGCTTTTGCGGCTGATCCGGTGGTTCAGCGCCAGTGAAGAGTTGCTGGTCTGGCCGGTGAACACATTGCGCTGACGCACGCGGGTGCCGTCGGGTAATGTTTCGTAGGTGTTGGTAGTGTCGAGCCAACTGCGGTTGTGGCTGATCACCAGACTGCCGGCGCCATAGTTATACAAGCCTTGAAGGTCGGCGCCGGTACCATGGTCTTCGGTCTGGTACAGGTTGGCGTAGAGGCTGACGCTGTTGGCCAGGCTCCAATCGATGGAGCTGCCGTACTGCAGCTTGTCACTGATCTGGCGTGCCGACAGTCCGAGTATCACCCTCGGGTGCAGCAAGTAATTGAATGAGGCGCCCACGGTCGCATCGCCGCTGTCCTGATCATCCCAGTTACTCAGCAATTTGCTTTCCTGACCGGCAAACAGATTGTAGCGCCAGCGTTCATCGTGATTGCGCCAATTGTTCGGCTTATAGATCAGCTCCTGGGTGGTCGAGGTGATTTGACCGTCTTCGATCAACCGCACTTCCACCTCGTAAATGCCACCGGGCAACGGACGGGTGTCGAGGGTTTGCAAACCCGCCGGGACCGATTGGGTATTGATCAGTAAGCCGTCGCGGTAAATTTCCACGGAGCCCTGTCGGTTGGCCGTGACATAGACCGGATAGACGCTGGGTTTCGGGCTATCGATCGCCAGGCTGTCGGAACTGCCGAACATCACGCCCACCGCCGTATCGGGGCTGGCGCCGAACGAACGGGGCTCGCGCGTCAGGCCTTCGGAGTTGGGGGTGAAGTAGCCCAGGCGGAAAAAACGGCCCTCCAGTTCGCGCTGGCTATAAAGCTGGTGCACTGCGTGGTAGGTCTTGTTGTCCGGACCGCCAAGACGGGACAGTTGCATGTTGAAGGTCTGGCTCCAGTTGCCCAGGCTGCCGCTGGCCTCCAGGCCGAAACGACCGCCCAGGTCCTGATCCTGGCCGCCATTGAGATTGAGCTGGTTACGTACCATCAGGCCGCTGCTGCCGCCTTCGGGCTGATCGTAGTAACGCTTGGCTTCGCTGTCGCGCTCGGCATTTTCAGTGACGATCGACAGCAATGAATTTTCAAGGTTGTAGTGAACCGCCAGCATCTGCTCCGGGCATTGGCCCGTGCAGGTGCCCAGCGTCACACCGGGTTTGAGAACATCGGCCCAGGTATCACGCTCACTCGCGCTGAAACGGCTTTCGCTGGTGTCGGTGAAATCCAGCAGCGTCACCCGGTCATCACGGGACAACACAATCATTGCCTCACCCAGCGGTAGTTGATCGAGTTCAACCCGAACCGCCAAGGGAACATCGAAGAAATGCTCCTCGAACTCGGCCGGCAAGCCCTTGGCCTGTGCCAGCAAACTTCGCGGCGTGTTATCAACGGAAGTGGGCGCCGCAAATGCACTGCTACATAACAGCAGCGCAAGCGCTGCCGCGATGGGCGTCATCGGGAACATGAACGGGCTCTCTAATTGCAAAGGAGTTCAAGCACGGCCGACAAACCGGAAAGTTTGCCGACCGAGAACGTCACTTGATATAAGTAAACGGTTTGCCGTCGCCGATATTACTTAGACCGAAGGCTCGACAACCAACATCACGACGCCAGTGTAATCGCCTGCATCTGGTTTTTTAGTGGTGACTGCACTGATTTTGAATGGTGCACGATAGCGGGTATTGGATTCTTCACCTCCAACCACTTCCTGTGAAGTAGTTGTCAGCGTCTTGCCATTGAGTTCGACTTTCAAGTCGATGCTTTTGTTACCGGCAATCAGCTTCGGGACGCCTTCAAGTCGTGCGTTGACCTTGCCGGCGGTATGAAGCACATCAAAGTGCCCATCGACGGATCTCATGGAGTCGGTAGAGGGGTTGTAGCTCATGTCCTGATCCTTGTTTACCAGATCAGAGTCAACCGGCACCGCATAGAAGTCGTCAGCATTGACAGTAGCAACCAGACTGATGCTGTGTCGGGCTTCGGTAGCGGCAAACGCCATCGAAGAACTCAGAGCCAGAACAGCCAGGGGAGCAGCGAACGCGATTTTCTTGAACATCTTTCAGTACCTGTGTTTTTAAAAGGATGACGTATTGAAAGTTCATGCCGAGCAAAAACCGTCACGAGCAGCCATTTGCCCAGCTGAACTTTCAACGCCGAAAGATGATCGATCAATTTATCTTTAAAGTAAGCAAGAAAGTTCCTGCAAGTGCGTAGCCAGAGTGCCATCAGCGCAGAAAGAAAAAAGCCAAAAAAACTATAACCCCAATGTTTGACTGTAAGAGACAGACTACAAATGGCGCCCTGTCCGCCATGACACTCGAGATATTAGCAAAGCAACTTCTGTAAGACCAATCCCACAGCCCAGCAAATAATGGAGCAAACTAATACATTAGAGAGTTAACACTAATTCTGGAGGTTTGACCTGTACTAATAAGCACTATTTTTTCGATTTGACCTTCAAGCCAGGGTCGACGCGGGGGAATGCCGTTGGTCGGGAGCCGTTGCCAGATCGTTAAGATATATCTTAAGTTGTATCTAAACACGACGAGAGAAAGCAGAAAATGAGAGACCATCATTCCCCCCACCGTGAGCACGGCGATGGCCGCGACGGCTTCGAGAAACGTCCCGCCCGCGAACGCGGTGGTCGCGGCCCCCGGGTATTTGCCCCCGGTGATCTGAAGTTGTTGCTGCCGGCATTGATCGCCGAACAGCCGTGCCACGGCTACGACTTGATCCGCCAGATCGAAGGCATGTTCGACGGCGCCTACTGTCCCAGCCCCGGCGTGATCTACCCGACCCTGACGTTCCTGGAAGAAAGCGAACTGATCCTGGGCGACGCCGAAGGCGGAAAAAAACGCTACACCATCACCGATGCCGGACGTCTGTTCCTGCAAGAGCAAGCTGTAGCACTGGATGGCGTGCGCATGCGCATCGACGTCAGCAAGCGTTCACTGCGCGGCCATGATCGTCCGGCAGAGATCCACGAAGCTGTGCATAACCTGCGCCACGCCCTGCAAATGCACCATGGACGCTGGAGCCCGGACGAAATCCTGCGGGTACGTGACCTGCTCAACGACACCGCCAAAGCCATCGTCGACGGCCCCGCCGTTCAACCCGTTCAGGAGAACGCCGAATGACTGAAGTGATCGCCTCAACCATTCACCGTGTCATGCACGAAATCAAACGCCGTCGCCTGGAAGTGTTGCGCGTGGTCGACCTGACCCCGCGCATGCGCCGGATTACCCTGGGTGGCCCTGAATTGGCAGGGTTCGTCAGCCTGGGCACGGACGACCACGTCAAACTGTTGTTCCCGCAGAACGCCGAGCAGGCCGTGGCCCTGGAAAACCTGGTGCTGGGCGCCGGCAAAGACAACGGTCCGCTGCCCGAGATGCGCGACTACACCCCGCGCCGCTATGACCTGAACACCCTGGAACTGGACATCGACTTCGTGCTGCACGGCGACGGCCCGGCCTCGACCTGGGCGGCACAGGCCCAACCCGGGCAGTTCCTGCACATCGGCGGGCCCCGGGGTTCGATGATCGTCCCGGACATCTTCGACAGCTACCTGCTGATCGGCGACGAGACCGCCCTGCCCGCTATCGCCCGGCGTCTGGAAGGCCTGGCGGCCAACCGCCGTGCGCTGGTGATCGTGGAAGTGGAAAACGGCAAGGAGCAGCAGGTGCTGCACAGTGCGGCCGAGGTCAATGTGATCTGGGTGCTGCGCGAAGGCGGCAAAGATCATTTATTGAGCACCGTGCGCCAGATCCAGGTGCCTGCCGGCAGCCTGTACGCGTGGGTGGCGACCGAGAGCAAGGTGTCGCGGCAGATTCGTCGGGTGTTGCTCGACGAGCATGGGCTGGACGAACAGTTCGTCAAGGCGGTGGGTTACTGGAAATTGGCTGACTACGGCGAAGAATAAAGATCATCCATAGGTGGGCCGGATGTCCTGTGGCGAGGGAGCTTGCTCCCGTTGCACTGCGCAGCAGTGCCAAAACCTGCTACTTGGTTTTATCTGAAAAACCCAATGAACAGATTTTACGACTGCTTCGCAGCCGAGCGGGAGCAAGCTCCCTCGCCACAAAGGTGCTCAAACTTTCCATGGTTGCTCACTTCCGAGCCCGCCACCGATCCAGCCCGATCGCCAGCAACGCAATCACCACAAAACCCACCAACAACCCGCCGGCATTGATGAACACCTGTGGATAACCCAGTTTGTCCACATCCACGAAGGGATACGGGTAAACCGCCAGCAGATGCCCGCGCAACAGTGAATAGGCGAAATACAGCAGCGGATAAATCACCCACAGCGCGATATGCCACACGCGCAATGTGCCCTTGGGCACACAACGCCACCAATACCCCAGGAACAGCAATGGCATGATGTCGTGCAACAGCTCATCGGCCAGCCATTGCCAGCCCTCGGGATGCCACAAGTGGCGCAGCAGCAGGTTGTAGGCGAGGCTCACCACCGCGATGCTCACGGCAATGCCACTGCTGACCCAAGGCTGCAGGAACCAGCGCCGCGCGGCTGACTCGCGGGATGTCCATTCACAGGTCAGCACGGTCGCCACCAGGGTGTTGCTCAGCACGGTGAAATAGCTGAAAAAACTTACCAGCCCGCCGATCAGGCTGGCGCCCAGCGTCCAGCGCGAATGGAAAATCAGGTACATCTGGATGCTCAATCCCGCCCAGCCGAGCATGGCAGCCACGGCCACAAAACGACGGCGTAACGCAGACGGGTCGGCCATGTTCAAAGCGGTCGTTTGGTGCGCATCAACTTCACATACAGGCGTTCGACCTTCTCCCGCGCCCACGGGGTCTTGCGCAGGAACGTCAGGCTCGACTTGATGCTCGGTTCGCTCTTGAAGCAGCGGATATCGATGCGCTCGGCCAGCCCCGACCACTCGTAGTGTTCAACCAGCGCGTTGAGGATCTGTTCCAGCGTCACGCCATGCAACGGATCGGTGTTGTGTTCGGTCATGCCGGGCCTTCGAGCAGAGTGGGAATTGGAAGCCGCGCACCTTACGTTAAATGTAGGTGAAACGGAAAAGATCGCAGCCTGCGGCAGCTCCTATATTGGAATCCGTATCCTGTAGGAGCTGCCGCAGGCTGCGATCTTTTGTCACTGTTACCAAATCCGAAACGATGCATGTCAGCAAAAGCACTTTCTCTATTTGTAACAGAACATTATCCTTGCACCCCGCTGCCTGCTGAAACGCTTCTGCTTTCGCTTCACGCCTGCTGCTTTCCGTTTATCCCCCAGAAAAAGATCAAGAACTCCGTCTCTATGCCTGACTTTAAATCTTTGCGAGACAGCGCTGTCTTTGCAACTGCTGCCCAGCGAAACATCCTGCCCCTGATCGGCGGCCTCACCGCGCTGGGCCTTGCCTCCTGCGTTCAGGCGGCACCTGCCTTCGATAGCGATTCACCGTGGATGCTCGGTGACTGGAATGGCACTCGCACAGAACTCGCGGAAAAAGGCTACGACTTCAAAGTCGATTACACCGGTGAAATGGGCAGCAATCTTCACGGCGGCTACGACCACGACCGCACGGCGCGCTACAGCGACCAGTTCGGCTTGGGCACTCACCTGGACTTGCAGAAGATCCTCGGCTGGGACGACGCCGAGTTCCAGTTGACCATCACCGAACGCAGCGGCAACAACATCAGCAACGACCGCATCAACGACCCGCGTGTCGGCGGCTTCACCTCGGCCCAGGAAGTCTGGGGCCGCGGCCAGACCTGGCGCCTGACGCAGATGTGGTACCAGCAGAAATTCCTCGATGAAAAACTCGACATCAAGGTCGGCCGATTCGGCGAAGGCGAAGACTTCAACAGCTTCCCCTGCGACTTCCAGAACCTGGCGTTCTGCGGTTCCCAGGTCGGCAACTGGGCGGGCGACATCTGGTACAACTGGCCGGTCAGCCAGTGGGCGATGCGGGTCAAATATCACCTGACGCCTGAGCTTTATGCACAGGTTGGCGCGTACGAACAGAACCCGTCGAACCTTGACCGCGACAACGGCTTCAAGCTCAGCGGCAGCGGCACCCAGGGCGCGGTCGTGCCGGTGGAGCTGGTGTGGACGCCGAAACTCAACGGCCTGCCGGGTGAATACCGCGCCGGTTACTACTACAGCAGCGCCAGCGCCACCGACGTCTACAAGGACAGCAATGGCCAGCCTGCCGCCCTGAGCGGCGAAGCCTACCGCAGCGCGTCGAGCAAACACGGCGTGTGGCTGGGTCTTCAGCAGCAAGTCACCAGTATCGCCAGCGACCACTCCCGTGGCCTGAGCCTCTTCGCCAACGGCACGATGCACGACAAGAAGACCAACGCCATCGACAACTACGTCCAGGCCGGCCTCGTCTACAAAGGCCCGTTCGACGCGCGCACCCGGGACGACATCGGCTTTGCCATGGCCCGCGTCCACGTCAATCCGGCCTATCGCAAGAACGCCGAGGCGACCAACCAGGCCAATGTCGTCTTCGACTACGACAATCCGTCCTACCTGCCGCCCCAGGACACCGAATACAGCGCCGAACTCTATTACGGCGTGCACGTGACCCACTGGCTGACCGTGCGCCCGAACCTGCAATACATCCGCCATCCCGGTGGCGTGAACGAGGTCGATGACGCGCTGATTGGCGGGATCAAGGTCCAGTCCTCGTTCTAAAAACACCACAAAACCCTGTGGGATTGCGTGAACCCAACTGCTTTTATCTGAACCACGCCCGCGCCGGATCGTCATCTACAGTGAACTTGCGCGGGACTCTATGAAACATCACGGAGAATCACACTATGAGCACTGATAGTGCCTTGGGTCGAAGCCGTCTGTTGCCGACCCTGCTCGGCATCCTGCTTCTACTGATGGGCCTGGCCATGCTGGCCGGGGGAATCAAGCTGAGCATGCTCGGCGGCTCGCTGTATTACCTGCTGGCCGGTATCGGCATCGCGCTGAGCGGCGTCTTGCTGATCGCCGCCCGTCGTGCGGCGCTGGGCCTGTACGCACTGGTGCTGTTCGCCAGTACCGTTTGGGCGCTGTGGGAAGTGGGCCTGGACTGGTGGCAACTGGTGCCGCGCCTGGCGCTGTGGTTCGCCCTCGGTGTGGTGATGCTGCTGCCGTGGTTCCGTCGTCCATTGCTGATCAACGGCCCTGCCCCCATGGGCACCGGCGCCTTGGGCGTGGCCGTGGTCCTGGCAGGCGCCACCGCCGTGGCCAGCCAGTTCACCCATCCGGGCGAGACCTTGGGCGAACTGGGCCGCGATACCGCAGACATGACCAGCACCGCGCCGCAGATGCCCGAAGGCGACTGGCAGGCCTATGGCCGCAGCGAATTCGGTGACCGCTACTCGCCGCTCAAGCAGATCACCCCGGCCAACGTCGGCAAGCTGCAAGAAGCCTGGCGTATCCAGACCGGCGATCTGCCGACCGCCGATGACCCGGTGGAACTGACCAACGAAAACACCCCGCTCAAGGCCAACGGCATGCTCTACGCCTGCACGGCCCATAGCAAGGTGCTGGCGCTGGACCCGGACACCGGCAAGGAACTGTGGCGTTTCGACCCGCAGATCAAGAGCCCGGTGGGCTTCAAGGGCTTCGCCCACATGACCTGCCGTGGCGTGTCGTACTACGACGAAGCAGCCTACGCCAAGTCTGAAAACGCTGCTTCGGCAGTGATTTCCGAGGCCGGCAAAGCCGTCGCCCAGGCCTGCCCGCGTCGTCTGTACCTGCCAACCGCCGATGCACGCCTGATCGCACTCAATGCCGACACCGGCAAGGTCTGCGAAGGTTTCGGTAAAAACGGTGTGGTTGACCTGACTCAAGGCATCGGACCGTTCACCCCCGGTGGCTACTACTCCACCTCGCCGGCAGCGATCACCCGTGACCTGGTGATCATGGGCGGCCACGTCACCGACAACGAGTCGACCAACGAGCCATCCGGCGTGATCCGTGCCTTTGACGTACACGACGGTCATCTGGTGTGGAACTGGGACAGCAACAATCCCGACGCGACCGAACCGCTGCCAGAGGGCGAACACTACAGCCGCAACTCGGCCAACATGTGGTCGCTGGCCAGCGTCGACGAAAAACTCGGCATGGTCTACCTGCCACTGGGCAACCAGACCCCTGACCAGTGGGGCGCGGACCGCACCCCGGGCGCCGAGAAGTTCAGTGCCGGCCTGGTCGCACTGGACCTGGCCACCGGCAAGGTGCGCTGGAACTACCAGTTCACTCACCATGACCTGTGGGACATGGACGTCGGCAGCCAGCCAACCCTGCTGGACATGAAAACCGCCGACGGCATCAAGCCGGCAGTGATCCAACCGACCAAGCAAGGCAGCCTGTACGTCCTCGACCGTCGTGACGGCACGCCGATCATCCCGATCAAGGAAATCCCGGCTCCGCAAGGCGCCGTGAAAGGTGACCACACCGCGCCGACCCAGGCCCGTTCGGACCTGAACCTGCTGGCCCCGGAACTGACCGAAAGAGCCATGTGGGGCGCCAGCCCGTTCGACCAGATGCTGTGCCGCATCCAGTTCAAGGAACTGCGCTACGAAGGCCAGTACACCCCGCCGTCGGAACAGGGCAGCCTGATCTATCCGGGGAACGTCGGCGTCTTCAACTGGGGCGGCGTTTCGGTCGACCCGGTTCGCCAGATGCTGTTCACCAGCCCGAACTACATGGCCTTCGTCTCGAAGATGGTGCCTCGCGCCGAAGTCGCGGCCGACAGCAAGCGCGAAAGCGAAACCGCAGGCGTGCAACCGAACACGGGCGCACCTTACGCGGTGATCATGCACCCGTTCATGTCGCCGTTCGGCGTACCGTGCCAGGCTCCGGCCTGGGGCTACGTGGCCGGCATCGACCTGACCACGGGCAAAGTCGTGTGGAAACGCAAGAACGGCACCAGCCGCGACAGCTCGCCATTGCCTATCGGCCTGCCACTCGGCGTGCCAAGCATGGGCGGCTCGATGGTCACCGCCGGCGGCGTCGGCTTCCTGAGCGGCACGCTGGATCAATACCTGCGCGCCTATGACGTCAACACCGGCAGCGAGCTGTGGAAAGCGCGCCTGCCGGCTGGCGGTCAGGCTACGCCGATGACCTACACCGGCAAGGACGGCAAGCAGTACGTGCTGCTGGTCGTCGGTGGCCACGGCTCACTGGGCACCAAGATGGGTGACTATGTGATTGCGTACAAACTGTCCGAGTAAGTTTTCGCGGCAGTAAAACCAGAGGCGACGCCCGTGAGGACGTCGCCTTTTTTGTGCCACATCGCCCCCCTGTGGGAGCAAGCCCGCTCCCACATTTTGACCGTGCACGGCCATGGTTCAGCTAACCTGTCTCTGCGCTGAACACGCCTTCGAAACACGGCATTGCAGAAAATGACCGTTGAAACCACCGCCAACCTGCCCCATCTAAGACCCATACCCATTGCGCAGGTACCCCCATGAGCGACCAGCAGGAATTCCCCGAAGACCCGAGCGAATACGCCGATCCGGAAAACGCCACGCAGCACAAACCTGGCAAAGGCCTGGCCCTGCCTGGCCAGAACCTGCCGGACAAGGTCTACATCATCCCGATTCACAACCGCCCGTTCTTCCCGGCCCAGGTGCTGCCGGTCATCGTCAACGAAGAACCGTGGGCCGAGACCCTGGACCTGGTGGCCAAGTCCGAACACCACTCCCTGGCCCTGTTCTACATGGACACGCCCCAGGAAGACCCGCGCCACTTCGACACCTCGGCCCTGCCGCTCTACGGCACCCTGGTCAAGGTGCACCACGCCAGCCGCGAAAACGGCAAGCTGCAATTCGTCGCCCAGGGCCTGACCCGCGTCCGCCTCAAGACCTGGCTCAAGCATCACCGCCCGCCGTACCTGGTGGAAGTCGAATACCCGCACCAGCCCACCGAGCCGACCGACGAGGTCAAGGCCTACGGCATGGCGCTGATCAATGCGATCAAGGAACTGCTACCGCTCAACCCGCTGTACAGCGAAGAGCTGAAGAACTACCTCAACCGCTTCAGCCCCAACGATCCGTCGCCGCTGACCGACTTCGCCGCCGCGCTGACATCGGCCACCGGCAGCGAGCTGCAGGAAGTGCTCGACTGCGTGCCAATGCTCAAGCGCATGGAAAAAGTCCTGCCGATGCTGCGCAAGGAAGTCGAGGTCGCACGCCTGCAAAAAGAGATTTCCGCCGAAGTTAACCGCAAGATCGGCGAGCATCAGCGCGAGTTCTTCCTCAAGGAACAACTCAAGGTCATCCAGCAGGAGCTGGGGCTGACCAAGGACGACCGCAGCGCCGACCTCGAACAGTTTGAGCAGCGGCTGGTGGGCAAAGTCCTGCCGACGCAGGTGCAGAAACGCCTCGAAGAGGAAATGAACAAGCTGTCGATCCTCGAAACCGGCTCGCCGGAGTATGCGGTGACCCGCAATTACATCGACTGGGCGACCTCGGTGCCCTGGGGCGTGTACGGCGAGGACAAACTCGACCTCAAGCACGCGCGCAAGGTGCTGGACAAACACCACGCAGGCCTGGACGACATCAAGGACCGCATCCTCGAATTTCTCGCAGTCGGCGCTTATAAAGGCGAAATCAGCGGCTCCATCGTGCTGCTGGTCGGCCCGCCGGGTGTTGGTAAAACCAGCGTCGGCAAATCCATCGCCGAATCCCTGGGCCGGCCGTTCTACCGCTTCAGCGTTGGCGGCATGCGCGACGAAGCCGAGATCAAGGGTCATCGCCGCACCTACATCGGCGCACAGCCGGGCAAACTGGTGCAGGCGTTGAAAGACGTCGAAGTGATGAACCCGGTGATCATGCTCGACGAGATCGACAAGATGGGCCAGAGCTACCAGGGCGACCCGGCCTCGGCACTGCTGGAAACCCTTGATCCGGAGCAGAACGTCGAGTTCCTCGACCACTATCTGGACCTGCGGATGGACCTGTCGAAGGTGCTGTTCGTCTGCACCGCCAACACTCTCGACTCGATCCCTGTCCCGTTACTGGACCGGATGGAAGTGATTCGCCTGTCGGGTTACATCACCGAAGAAAAAGTCGCCATCGCCAAGCGTCACCTGTGGCCCAAGCAGCTTGAGAAAGCTGGTGTGTCCAAGGGCAGCCTGAGCATCACCGACAGTGCGCTCAAGGCGTTGGTCGACGGTTATGCCCGTGAAGCGGGCGTGCGCCAGCTGGAAAAAAACCTCGGCAAACTGGTGCGCAAAGCGGTGATGAAACTGCTCGACGACCCAAAGACGGTGATCAAGCTCGGCCCGAAAGACCTCGAGGCGTCCCTCGGCAAGCCGGTGTTCCGCAACGAGCAGGTGCTGTCGGGTGTCGGCGTGATCACCGGCCTTGCCTGGACCAGCATGGGCGGCGCCACCTTGCCGATCGAAGCCACGCGCATCCATACCCTCAACCGTGGCTTCAAGCTCACCGGGCAGTTGGGTGACGTGATGAAAGAGTCGGCGGAAATCGCCTACAGCTACGTCAGCTCGCACCTGAAGTCCTTTGGCGGCGATCCGAAGTTCTTCGACGAAGCCTTCGTTCACCTGCACGTGCCGGAAGGCGCCACCCCGAAAGACGGTCCGAGCGCTGGCGTGACCATGGCCAGCGCCCTGCTATCGCTGGCGCGCAACCAGCCGCCGAAAAAAGGCGTGGCCATGACCGGCGAACTGACGTTGACCGGGCATGTACTGCCGATTGGCGGAGTGCGGGAAAAAGTGATTGCGGCGCGGCGGCAGAAGATTTTCGAACTGATTCTGCCGGAGGCCAACCAGGGCAATTTCGAGGAGCTGCCGGAGTATCTGAAGGAAGGCATCACCGTGCACTTCGCCAAGCGCTTTGCGGATGTGGCGAAGGTGCTGTTCTGATTAAACAGTGTAATTTTCAAATGGCCAGATTAGTAAACTGGCCATTTTTTAGGCAGCAACAACTTCGACATACATATTTAATCCGGTTGAAAGCCTATCAGAACAGATAGTACACCAAGGCACTTAAACTCTATATTTTCAAGGTTCAAATCAATTGTGTTTCAAGCACACAGAAGAGAACCAATGGATATCAAACTACGAAGAACTCTTGTCGACAAGCGCATCAATGACGAAATCAACTTTCGCCGTTGCTGTCCAAACAACCACTTGAATGCAACCCTTCAGAACCGTGAAGACTTCATCTCCGAAGAGTTTTTCGCCAGCGTCGGAAACAGGGAAATCATCGCCATATTCAAGACTGGAGAAAAAAACACCCCACTCGACCGGGCCTTTGATATTTACATGCCCAAGCTTATCGAGACGGGCACCTACCCACTGAATGTTCAGGGTCATTTAATTGAAATAGCTTATACCGAAAACTTCCCTTCCTACACCACCCACTGGGCGTTGGAGGGTGTCATGAACCTGGTCGTGAACAGTAAAACACAACAGTACACTGGCAACGCGATCATGAAGTTCAAAGATCGACAAGGTATCGAATTTACATCAAGAAGCGATTTCTGTTTTTCTCTTGCGAGTTAACCACTTGGCACTAACCAGTTAATATCTCTTTATCCCGAGCAGGTCGCTCTCACGAGGCGACTTCCCTCCCCTGAGTGTGGCCCGCTCGCGGTAGCATCAACCCTGCCCCCTCATTGCGGGTGACTGTCACACTTTGTCTCATCTTAAGTTATGCTCGCCGTTCGTCGTGAACGCCGGAGCCCCTGAAGCCTATGTCCCCCATTCGCCTGCTTGCCCCCCTCGCCCTCGCCTTGCTGGCCGGATGCGCCACGCAACCTGCACACAACGTGACCGTGGAAAAACAAAGCGAATGTCCGGTGCGGCTCAGCAACGGGCAAAACCTGATCCTGACCCTGCCGAGCAATCCGACCACGGGCTATCGCTGGGCGATCCAGGATTCGGCCGGTGGCGTACTGCACCCCCTGGGGCCAGAGGTTTATCGAAATCCGGAAGATGCCGGCATCGTCGGCGCGGCCGGGGTCTCGACCTGGCGCTTTCAGGCTTTTGCGCCCGGCAGCGGGCGTTTGCGTTTAACTTCGCAACAACCATGGGCGCCGGAAGTGCTGCCGGTGGATTCGTTCGACTGCGCGATCTCGGTCAACTGACCGTGGGCTGGCTGATTCTGGCGCTGATGGGCGCGGTGACCTTCCTTTATGGCTTGAGCGTGCATGCGTCATTGCTGTGCCTGCTGGTCAAGCCACTGCCGGTGTTGGCCCTGCTCGGCTGGCTGCACGACGCACCGCCCGGCGAGTATCGGCGCTGGATCAGCCTGGGCCTGATTTTCTCCCTGGTCGGCGATGTGTTGCTGGCCTGGCCGGGGGATTTGTTCGTGTTTGGGCTGGGCGCGTTTCTGGTCGCGCATCTGGCTTATCTCAAGGCTTATCTGAGCGATTGCCGACGCCTGGCCGTACTGCCGCTGGTGCTGGCCCTCGGTGTCGGCGCCGTCCTGCTGGGGATTCTGATTTCCAACGGCCTCGGCCCATTGCTGGTGCCCGTGATTGTCTATGGCACGGCGATCAGCGCCATGCTCTGGCGCGCCCTGGCCCGACTCGGCACCGACGTGCCCAAGCGTTCGGCGCTGCTGGCGGCGGCGGGCGCAGTGGCGTTCGTGTTCTCCGACAGCGTGATTGGCATCAGCCGGTTTGTGGTGCCGTTTGATGCGGCGCCTTATGTGATCATCCTCAGTTACTGGCTGGGGCAATGGGGTATCACTGCCTCGGCTTTCAGCAAAAAAACGCAATCAGCATGAGAAAAAGATCGCAGCCTGCGGCAGCTCCTACAGGGATCGCATTCCCAGGGTAGGAGCTGCCGCAGGCTGCGATCTTTTGATTTGGCGGTTTATCAGACAACCCGCGCATCCCCGCGCCAACTTGGCTAAAATGCCGGCCTTTTCCACCTACACCGCTGGAACCGCCGTGAGCAAAGAACCCGATCGCCTTTTCGCCCAGCCTTTGGCCCAGGTGCCTGACTTCGCCTTCAACGAAGACGTGGTGCGGGTGTTCCCGGACATGATCAAGCGCTCGGTACCGGGTTATCCGACCATTGTCGAAAACCTCGGCGTGCTCGCTGCCCAGTTCGCCCAGCCCAATAGCGTGCTGTACGACCTGGGCTCGTCCCTGGGGGCCGTGACCCAGGCCCTGCGCCGGCATGTGCGCACCGACGGTTGCCGCGTCATTGCTGTCGATAACTCCGCGGCCATGGTCGAACGCTGCCGCGAGTACCTCAACGGGCAGGATTCGATGTTCCAGGAGTTGCTGCCGGTGGAAGTGATCGAGGGCGATATCCTCGCGCTGGAGTTCCAGCCGGCCTCGGTGGTCGCGCTGAACTTCACCCTGCAATTCATCGCCCCGGACCAACGCACGGCGTTGCTGTCGCGCATCCGTCAGTCGCTGTTGCCCGGTGGTGCGCTGATCCTCTCGGAAAAACTGCGCTTCGAAGACGAGCAGGAGCACGCGTTGCTCACCGACCTGCACATCGCCTTCAAACGCGCCAACGGCTACAGCGAGCTGGAAATCGCCCAGAAGCGCAGCGCCATCGAAAACGTCATGAAGCCCGACAGCCTCGAAGAACACCGCGAACGCCTGCTGGCCGCCGGGTTCTCGAAAGTCGTGCCGTGGTTCCAGTGTCTTAACTTTGCCTCGTTGATTGCCTTGCCATGATTGATCTGTCCCCCCTCGCCCGCCGTCTGGCCGGTACTCCGCTGGCCGATTGGGCCAACACCCTGCAAGCGCAACTCGACAAGAAAATGGAAAAGGGCCACGGCGACCTGGAGCGCTGGCAAAGCGCGCTGGACGCCCTGCCGAAGATCCAGCCGAGCGAAGTCGACTTGCTCAATGGCTTGAAACTGGACACCGATTGCGACGAAGAAACCCGCGCACAGATGCGCACCGCGCTGATGGGCCTGTCGCCATGGCGCAAGGGGCCGTTCGACCTGTTCGGCGTGCACGTCGACACTGAATGGCGCTCGGACTGGAAATGGTCGCGGGTCGCCCCGCACCTGGACTTGAAGGGCAAGCGCATCCTCGATGTCGGCTGCGGCAACGGCTATTACATGTGGCGCATGCTCGGCGCCGGCGCCAACAGCGTGATCGGTGTCGATCCGAACTGGCTGTTCTTCTGCCAATTCCAGGCGGTACAACGCTACCTGTCCGAGCCGAATGCCTGGCACCTGCCCTTCCCGTTCGAAGACCTGCCGCCGAATCTGGAAGGCTTTGACACGGTGTTTTCCATGGGGGTGTTCTACCACCGCCGTTCGCCCATCGAGCATTTGCTGGCGCTGAAGGATTGCCTGGTCAAGGGCGGGGAACTGGTGCTGGAAACCCTGGTGGTCGAAGGCGACAAGCATCAGGTGCTGGTACCGGAAGACCGCTACGCGCAGATGCGTAATGTGTGGTTCCTGCCGTCGGTGCCGGCGCTGGAGTTGTGGCTGCGCCGTGCCGGGTTCACGGATGTGAAGTGCGTGGACGTCAGCACCACCACGGTCGAAGAACAGCGCGGGACGGAGTGGATGAGGTATCAGTCGCTCAGTGATTTCCTCGATCCAGAGGATCACAGCAAGACCGTTGAAGGGCTGCCGGCGCCGATGCGGGCGGTGATTGTGGCGCGTAAGTAAACCCCAATCCCCCGATCAACGGAGATCAAAATGTGGGAGCGGCGGTGCGGCGATCCCACATTGGTACGGTGTTCAGTCTGCAGGTTTGGCGCGGCGGGCCTTGAAGAATTCGCTGAGCACCGCCCCGCACTCCTGCGCCAACACCCCGCCTTCATACAGCACCCGGTGATTCAAAAATCCCTGGGTAAAGAACTGCCCCTGGCTCTGCACAATCCCGGCTTTCGGCTCCAGCGCCCCGTACACCACCCGCGCAATCCGCGAATGCACGATCAGGCCTGCGCACATGCTGCACGGCTCCAGCGTCACATACAGCGTGCTGCCCGGCAGGCGATAGTTGCTAACCGCCTGGGCGGCGGCGCGGATGGCGATCATTTCGGCGTGAGCGCTCGGATCGCTGCCAGTGATCGGACAGTTGAAGCCGCGACCGATGATCTCTCCATCTTGCACCAGCACCGCGCCCACCGGCACTTCGCCGAGGGCTGCGCCTTGGGCTGCCAGTGCCAGGGCCTCACGCATGAATTCGCGATCACGGCTGCGGTCGATGATGGCGGCGGGACGAATCTGACGCATCATGCCACCTCGATGGCGGCCATCAGGCCGGTTTCCATGTGGTCGATCACATGGCAGTGGAACATCCAGACACCCGGGTTATCCGCCACCAGCGCTACCTGCGCGCGCTCGTTCTTGCCCAGCAGGTAGGTGTCGGTGAAATACGGAATGACCTTGTGCCGGTTCGAGGCGATGACCTTGAAACTCATGCCGTGCAGGTGAATCGGGTGCTGGTACTGAGTCATGTTCTTCAATTCGAAAATGTAGCTCTTGCCTTTCTCGAGCCTGGCAATCGGGCGGTCGGCGCAGGTCTTGTCGGTGATGTCCCAGGCCTTGCCGTTGATCTGCCACAGGCTCGGCGGCTTGCCGTTGTCGACGTTGACCGACACCGAACCAACCCATTCGAAATTGAAGTTGAGTTTCTCGGCATTGGCCAGGTCCGGCTCGGCAATCGGGTTGGCCGGCAGTGCCGGCGGCCATTCGGTCGGCGCATCGGTGTTGGCCACCGAACGGAACGTGCCCAGGCGCACCGGGCCGTTGCGCAGCGACAACTCCTCACCTGCCGGCGGGGCCTTGATCGCCAGGCAAATGCGCATGCCCGGACCAAGCCAGTATTCCTTGCCCAATGGTCGTGGCTCGATCGGGTTGCCGTCCAGCGCATAGATCTGCGCTTCGACGCCGGGAATGTTCAGGCGATAAGTCAGGGTGTTGTCGAGGTTGAGCAGGCGTACACGGGTGATCTGCCCGGCCGGCAGGTCGATCACCGCTTGCGGCACGCCATTGATGGTCGCCAGGCGCCCCGCCGTACCGCCCCGGGCCGCCTCCCGGGGGATGCTGAACTCGACGAAATTACCGACCTCGTCGACATGCCAGCTCTTGAGGCTCAAGGTTTTTTCAAACTTGAACCCGGTCGGCTCGCGTTCCTCGATGATCAAAGGGCCGACCAGGCCACGACCGAGCTCCTCACTGCTGTTCACATGCGGGTGATACCAGTAGCTGCCGGCATCCGGCACGCGGAATTTGTAATCGAAGTACTCACCCGGCAACACCGGCAATTGCGACACGTAAGGCACACCGTCCATTTCCAGCGGCAGGCGGATGCCGTGCCAGTGAATGGTGGTGGCGACCGGCAGATGGTTGATGAAGCGCACCCGCAGCCATTCACCCTGGCGCACCCGCAATTCGGTGCCCGGCGCCGACGGACCGAAGGCCCAGGCCTGGGTCTTGTGCCCCGCTACCAGTTCGACATCCAGCGGCGCCGCGATCAGCTCGTAGTCGTGGCCCGCCTCGGCGTCAGCCATCTTGCCCAGCCAGTAGCGCGACGCGCCCCCGGCACCGACACCAACGACAACAAGACCGGCCAGGCCACCGAGGATTTGGCGACGGGTAAACGACATGAACTCAACTACCTCACGTATCAGCGACAGGCCCGGGGGCCCGCAAAAGGCGAATACGATACACCCGCAGTTGTGAAAGAAACAGCAAAGAGGGCGCGGCGGCGGGCCGCAGCGGGACCGCAATCTATTCGGCACCTCCTCTGACAGCACCGATCCATCAATACCTGACACCGTGCGCCGTCATTCCTACAGATCCGGCTGTAGTCCGCGGGCATAGTGCCGACTTCAAACCCATCTATTTCTCAAGGAGAGAGAAATGAATTCTTCAGATACAAACTCACAATTCCTACTTCCCAACCCCGAGGACGTGCAGGCCCTCAAAGACCTGGTGACTCCGTTCGTGGAAGCGTGCCCCGACATGCACGACATGGCCCATATCGAAGCCCAGGGCATTCTCGACAAGTACAGCATCCGGCACATCGATCCGGACCAGATCTGGTGGCACCGTTTCGACAACACCTCGGTGACCAGCACCAAGGCCTTCCTGTTCTGGGAACACTACCCCAAGCCCATTGAGTCGCTGACTTTGCCGCAGTTGGTGATCCAGCGCTTTCAAGCCCATGACCAGGACAACGCCGACCTGCTGGACAGTGACGGCGGTTTCTACAACGAGGGAGCGAACGCCCGGATCTACAACGAAACCAACGAAGTGAAGATGTATCCGAGTAAGGTCATCAAGGACCTGTGGCGCATCAATTTTCACGACCGCTACTGGGACAAGATGAGCGCCTTCTGGCGCCGGCATTCGGACAACTTCCGAACCCTGGCCAAGCTCAACTTCATTTCCAAGGCGCTGGAGGAACACGACGGCTCACGCCTGAGCAACGAGAACCTCAAGACCGTGCTCAAGGCCGTGGCCGGCCATCTCTCCTGGCCCATCACCCTCGATTTGCTCCACGCCCATGAGCCGCCTGCCGAAGGGTTGCGGGTCGCGCCGTTGTACATCGGCAACTACCGTGCCTGCGACATACTGCGCATCATCGACCGTCAGGGTCGGCAGATCCTGTATACACCTGGCGAAACAGATGCCTTCCATGTGTTCGAAACCTCCCATGACCTGCACTGGTGGCTGCTGTGCCAGAACAATCACCCGGACAATCGCGCCCGGTTCATGGCGCACTTTCCACTGTCGGCGCAACAACAGGACGGCGACAACGTCGGCCTGAATCACACCATCGACCTGTTGTATTCGACCTGGGGCAAATACGACAGCAGCCTGTTCGATCAGGACGCACCTGACATCAACGTTGACACCTTCAGCTGGGTCCGTGACTCGGTCAGGGAGCGTATGTTCGACGATGCCGATCTGTCCCTGCGTTCCAATGGCGACCTACGGGAAAAAATGTGGGTCGGCTACCTGAGCACCGTCACCCGCCTCTTTGGGGCCATGGCCGTGGCGGGCTGGCCGGTGGCCCTGGCGGCCGTCGGCGCCGGCCTGGCCAACATCGGCCTGAACATCGACCAGGCCGTCAACGGGAAGAATGCCCAAGATCGCAAGGCCGGTGTGCTCGGCGCCATCTCCAGCAGCATCGAAACCCTCTTCAATGCACTGGCACTCGGCGGCTCGGCCGAAATAGCGGAGGTCGATGAAGCCAACGATGAGTTCACCCCCCAGGAGAACCTCGCCGACGAAATCGAACACCCCACTGGCGCCCCGCCGAAAATCACTGTCGCCGCCCCTGGCCGGGCCTATGTGCTGGAAGGTGAAAACCCGCTGGCTCCGTTCGAGACCAATGAAGTACTCGATGGGATGGAGGTCGTGGCCGACGAAGGCCAATACCGCAACGTTTACCAAACACCAAGAGGCGAAAATTACATCCGAATCGACAATTCCTACTACCTGGTGCGCTACGTCAACGAAATGAAGACCTGGGTGATCATCGACCCCGCCAACCCGTTTTCTTTTTTCCGCAACCTGCCGGTTCGCTTGAACGCCGAGGGTGAATGGGAACTCCTGACCCGGCCCGGGCTGTATGGCGGCGGTAAAATTTTCGGACGCTGGCCATGGGGGCGGACGCCAGATCCTTTGCCCGACGTAGCCAGCCCCACCACGGCTTATGACGTGCCCCAGGCGCTGCGGACTGAGTTGCAGCCGTACGTCAGTACCGTTGACGCTAACTCTCTGCGTGCACTCAGTGACGATTTCGAAGACATTTCTAATCCCGGCGGCCCCCTGGTGCAGTTCAAGGCCCTGAGAAAAACCTTGTATCGAGACGCTCAGGCCTACTACCAAAACCTCCCGGAACTGCCCCCGAGGCCAACTGTTCCGAACTTTGGCCCGGTGAACCGAACCAAGGACATCATCAAGGCACTGTACAAAGAATCACCCTCCCTGGTGATCGGCGAAAGCCACTCCAGCGTTGGCAGCAAACAGTTCCTGATTGAGAACATGGGGACACTCGCCAAGCAGCAGGTCAAGACGCTGTACATGGAGCATCTGTTCAACGACTTTCACCAGGTGGATCTGGATATTTTCAATAGCGATGGCGTCCTCTCGGAAGATCTGGAGAGCTACCTCAACAATCTGGACAAGGGTCACCACACCGACCCCACTGGCCGTTTTACCTTTCTGAAAGTGGTCAAGGCTGCACGCAAAAACCACATTCGCGTGCAGGCGATCGACTGCGCTGCCAGCTATCGCGTCGAAAACATGCATGAAGTAACCCCCTTCCACAGGCACAAAATGATGAATTTCTTCAGCAAGATCATCATTGAAAGTGACCAGGCTGCCAAAGGCCCCCATCGCTGGATTGCACTGGTTGGCAATACCCACTCCAACACCTGGGAAGGGGTCGCGGGCATCAGTGAACTGGAAGGTGGCATCGGACTGCGGGTAAAAAGTGCCGAGATCGCCCAGCCCACGAGCATTGAGCCAGATCCGGGAGAATCCGGAAGCAGCGGTACGGACACCACCGTATACATCGTCAAGAACGACCTGCTCCTGAAAGTGGAATCCCCCGAGCTTGCCAGGGAACTGGTACTCGAGGCTGCACTCAATCAACCGGGCATGATCAGCATCGAGAAGTACGGCAACCAGCTCGAATTGGTTCACCGCGCCCGCGACGGCTCACTGGTACGCACACTCATCCACGCCGACGCCACAGGCGTGTACATCGAGCGCCCACAGTGGGGCAGCATCAATAGCAAGCGATTTGCCAGCCTGGCCGACCTTTCGGATGCACTGCGCCGCAACGGCTTGAAACCCACACGCATCCCCTGAAACGCAAGAAGCCCCGGGTCTCTCGACCCGGGGCTTGCTTGGCATAATCGATTTGAGCCTGGCTTCACAGGCTCATACGATCACTCCCACTCAATGGTCGCCGGCGGCTTGCTCGACACGTCATAGGTGACGCGGGAGATGCCTTCGATTTCATTGATGATGCGGCCGCTGACGGTTTCCAGCAGTTCGTAAGGCAGGTGTGCCCAACGCGCGGTCATGAAGTCGATGGTTTCCACGGCACGCAGGGCCACGACCCAGGCGTAACGACGGCCATCGCCCACCACGCCAACCGATTTCACCGGCTGGAACACCACGAATGCCTGGCTGACCTTGTGGTACCAGTCGGCCTTGCGCAGTTCTTCGATGAAGATGTGGTCGGCACGACGCAGCAGGTCGGCGTATTCCTTCTTCACTTCACCGAGGATGCGCACGCCCAGGCCCGGGCCCGGGAACGGGTGACGGTAGACCATGTCGTACGGCAGGCCCAGTTCCAGGCCCAGACGACGGACTTCGTCCTTGAACAGCTCGCGCAATGGTTCAACCAGCTTGAGGTTCATTTCTTCCGGCAGGCCGCCCACGTTGTGGTGCGACTTGATCACGTGGGCCTTGCCGCTTTTCGCGCCAGCCGACTCGATCACGTCCGGGTAGATGGTGCCCTGGGCCAGGTACTTGATGTTGTCGAGCTTGCAGGATTCGGCATCGAACACGTCGATGAAGGTACGGCCGATGATCTTGCGCTTCTTCTCCGGGTCGGCTTCGCCGGCCAGGTTGCCCAGGAACTGCTCTTCGGCGTTGGCGCGGATCACCTTGACGCCCATGTTCTCGGCGAACATGGCCATCACTTGCTCGCCTTCGTGCAGGCGCAGCAGGCCGTTGTCGACGAATACGCAAGTCAGCTGGTCGCCGATGGCCTTGTGCAGCAGCGCGGCAACCACGGACGAGTCCACACCGCCGGACAGGCCGAGCAGGACGTTGTCGGTGCCGACCTGGGCGCGAACCTGGGCGATGGCGTCTTCAGCGATTTTCGACGGAGTCCACAGTGCTTCACACTCGCAGATGTCGAGGATGAAACGCGACAGGATGCGACCGCCTTGCTTGGTGTGGGTCACTTCCGGGTGGAACTGCACGCCGTAGTAACGACGCTCGTCGCTGAACATGCCGGCAATCGGGCAGCTCGGGGTGCTGGCCAGGATGTGGAAGTCTTCCGGCATGCGGGTGACCTTGTCACCGTGACTCATCCATACGTCGAGGCCGAACAGGCCATCGGCGTCGATGTGGTCTTCGATGCCGTCGAGCAGGCGGCTCTTGCCGACCACGTCAACGCGGGCATAGCCGAACTCACGCAGCTCGGAACCTTCAACCTTGCCGCCCAGTTGCTCGGCCATGGTCTGCATGCCGTAGCAGATACCGAAGACCGGCACGCCCAGATCGAAAACCGCTTGCGGGCAGCGCGGGCTGTTGGCTTCGTGGACCGACTCCGGGCCGCCGGCGAGGATGACGCCTTTAGGGGCGAATTCGCGGATCGCATCTTCGTCCATGTCGAACGGGTGCAGTTCGCAGTACACGCCGATTTCACGCACGCGGCGGGCGATCAGCTGGGTGTACTGGGAACCGAAGTCGAGGATCAGGATGCGGTGAGCGTGAATGTCGAGGGCCATGATTCAGTCTCGTCTAAAAAATTCGGAAACAGTCGTGATTCAGAAACAACTCGGGGCTGAATAAAACAGCCCCGGTTGCTTAACGTGTTGCTTGAAGGCTCAACCTACGCGGTAGTTTGGCGCTTCCTTGGTGATCTGCACGTCGTGGACGTGGGACTCGGCCATGCCAGCGCCGGTGATCCGCACGAACTCAGGCTTGGTGCGCATCTCTTCGATGTTGGCGCTACCGGTGTAGCCCATCGAGGAACGCAGGCCGCCCATCAACTGGTGGATGATCGCGCTCAGGGTGCCCTTGTATGGCACACGCCCTTCGATGCCTTCCGGAACCAGCTTCTCGGCGCCTGCCGAAGAGTCCTGGAAGTAGCGGTCGGAGGAGCCTTGGGCCTGGGACATGGCGCCCAGCGAACCCATGCCGCGATAAGCCTTGTACGAACGACCCTGGAACAGTTCGATCTCGCCCGGCGCTTCTTCGGTACCGGCGAACATCGAGCCCATCATCACGCAGGAAGCACCGGCCACGATGGCCTTGGACAGGTCACCGGAGAAACGGATGCCGCCGTCGGCGATCAATGGAACGCCAGTGCCTTCAAGGGCAGCGGCGACGTTGGCGATGGCACTGATTTGCGGCACGCCGACACCGGCGACGATGCGGGTGGTGCAGATCGAGCCAGGGCCGATACCGACCTTGACGGCATCCGCGCCAGCTTCGGCCAGGGCCTTGGCGGCAGCGCCGGTAGCGATGTTGCCGCCGATCACCTGCACTTCAGGGAAGTTCTGCTTGACCCAGCGAACGCGGTCGATCACGCCCTTGGAGTGACCGTGAGCGGTGTCGACCACCACCACGTCAACGCCGGCGGCGACCAGCGCGGCAACGCGGTCACCGGTGTCTTTACCGGTACCGACTGCAGCACCAACACGCAGACGACCTTGATCGTCCTTGCTGGCCAGCGGGTAAGCCTTGGCTTTTTCGATGTCGTTGACGGTCATCATGCCCTTGAGGGCAAATTTGTCGTCGACGATCAGCACGCGTTCGATGCGGTGCTTGTGCAGCAATTCACGCACATCGTTCTTGTCGGCGCCTTCCTTGACCGTGACCAGGCGCTCTTTAGGCGTCATCACTTCACGGACAGTGGCTTCCAGACGGTTCTCGAAACGCACGTCACGGGAGGTGACAATGCCGACCAGGTCGCCATTGTGCAGCACCGGAACGCCGGAGATGTTGTGCATGCGGGTCAGTTCGAACAATTCGCGCACGGTGGCGTCGGCGACGATGGTGATCGGGTCCTTGACCACACCGGCTTCGTAACGCTTGACCTTGCGGACTTCGGCAGCTTGCTGCTCGATGGTCATGTTCTTGTGGATGATACCGATACCACCTTCCTGAGCCATGGCGATTGCCAGACGGGCTTCAGTGACGGTGTCCATGGCGGCGGAGACCAGTGGAATATTCAGCTCGATGCCACGGGTAAGGCGGGTCTTGAGACTGACTTCGTTAGGAAGCACCTCGGAATAACCGGGCACTAGGAGAATGTCGTCGAATGTCAGAGCTTCTTGGCTGATACGCAGCATCGCGGGGGCTCCCGAGCGGGAAAATGGAAGCGCGCCATTATAGTCAGACACCCCCTCGGGTTCAATGTAAAACTCTGTCTATTATCGATGTTACAGATATACGGGGATTCGGGCTTTTCGTAGGAGCTGCCGAAGGCTGCGATCTTTTGACTTTGATTTTCACAAAACAAGATCAAAAGATCGCAGCCTGCGGCAGCTCTTACAGGGGAATACGGCGTTTAGAGTTCGACTTTCACCCAACTGACCGACTGATCGAGCCAATCGGCGAATTCATCGATAAAGCTCTGCTTGAACCCGGCTTCGGCCCAGTTATTGAAGATGAAACCGAGGTTGGAGAAGCCGCATTCCTGCAGGAACAGAAAGCCGTTGATGTCGTCTTCATGCCCGCATTCGGGGCAGGTGAAGTTGTCGGTACGCCCCGGCATCCAGTCTTCCAGGCTTTCGAACAGGGCTTCACCGACTTCCTTGCGGCATTCGGCGCAGCCCGCCTCTTCAAGGAAGCCCTTGGCTGGCGTGTAGATGCAGCGCTTGGTGATGATCTCCAGGCCATTGATCGGCTCGCCGAACGGCAGGGCTTCGGGGTGCAGGACCACTGCCCGGGCACCGTCGGCGATGGCGTGGGCCATGCGATTGCCGGTGCGGCCACAGGTGGTCAGTTCTTCCTCGATGATGTTCTTGCGCACCAGCCAGCGCACGACGGCCCGGGCCCGGGGTTCGTGCACCGGCAGGGTGGAGATTTTCGGGACGATGATGCTTTGGGAATTCATGAGGTACAGGCCTGGAGCTTTAATAAAGGAACTTGAGCATTCACAAATTATAGGTCGACCCGTAAAGTCGGGCCGGACCACTGAACCTGTGGGTTACAGACCTGCCCGAGAGAGTTTTTACAGCTCTACGACAACCGCTTGCGAAGCACGGGTCGCCTTGGCGCGGGCGGCTTCGATCGATTCGTCGCGGGCCAGGGCCACGCCCATGCGGCGCTGGCCGTTGACTTCAGGCTTGCCGAACAGACGCAGCGCGGTATCCGGTTCGCTCAAGGCAGCACCCAGGTTGGCGAAAGCGGTCTGGGTCGACTGCCCTTCCACCAGGATCACCGCCGAGGCCGAAGGCCCGAACTGACGGATCAACGGGATCGGCAGGCCCAGAATCGCGCGGGCATGCAGGGCGAACTGCGACAGGTCCTGGGAAATCAGGGTCACCAGGCCGGTGTCATGCGGGCGCGGCGAGACTTCACTGAACCACACCTGATCGCCCTTGATGAACAGCTCGACGCCGAACAGACCACGGCCACCCAGGGCTTCGGTCACCGCTTTGGCAACACGCTCGGATTCAGCCAGGGCAACCGGGCTCATGGCTTGTGGCTGCCAGGATTCCTGATAGTCGCCCTTCTCCTGACGGTGACCGACCGGGGCGCAGAAGGTGGTGCCGCCGACGTGGCGCACGGTCAGCAGGGTGATTTCGTAGTCGAAATCGATGAAGCCTTCGATGATCACCCGACCTTTACCGGCACGGCCGCCTTCCTGGGCGTAGTCCCAGGCTTTCTGCACGTCATCGATGCTGCGCAGCAGGCTCTGGCCCTTGCCCGAGGAACTCATGACCGGCTTGACCACGCATGGGAAACCGAGGTCCTCAACGGCCTTGCTGTAGTCCTCGAAGGTGTCGGCGAAGTGGTACGGCGAGGTTGGCAGGTCCAGCTCTTCAGCGGCCAGGCGACGGATGCCTTCGCGGTTCATGGTCAATTGCGCGGCACGGGCGGTCGGGATCACGTTGAAGCCTTCGGCTTCCAGTTCCACCAGGGTCGCGGTGGCAATGGCCTCGATTTCCGGGACGATGAAATGCGGTTTCTCGGCTTCGATCACGGCGCGCAGGGCAGCACCATCGAGCATGTTGATCACGTGGCTGCGGTGCGCCACCTGCATGGCCGGCGCATTGGCGTAGCGGTCCACGGCAATCACTTCAACGCCCAGGCGTTGCAGCTCGATCACCACTTCCTTGCCCAACTCGCCACAGCCACACATCAATACGCGGGTCGCGGTGGGCGACAATGGGGTTCCGATACGGGTCATCTGAAGGTCCTCAAGGAGCGGATCATCGAGGGATGCGTCGCCATGCGCGCTTCCCATGGGGAGAAAGCGCGGCATTTTACATGAACTTCAGCTGACGACAGCCTGTTTGCGCAGGCGCCAGGCCATGATCAGCCACACGGCGGTGACCCCGGCGAACTTCGAACCCAGGGCGGTGAGGATCACCCCCGGTGTCAGGGCGTCGATCATGCCGAAAAAGATAAAGGTATCGAGGGGGATGCTCAGGGCCGAACTTATCCACAGACGGTCGTGCAGCGGGCGTTTGGTGATGCTGAACACCAGCCAGTCGATGCACTCGGATACCGCGAACGCCGTGGCGCTGGCCAGGGCGATGGACGGATCGGAGGTGACATAGGACAACACCAGCGCCACCAGCATCGCTGCGAGGGCGCCATGCCCGAATCGGGCTTGCACCATGTCCCGCAACACAAACACCAGCCCACCCCAGGCCGACCAGATGATGTCCAGGTGCGGCGCGGTGGAAAAGGCGTAGTTGATCAGCACGACGCTGCTGATGTAGGCGATCAGGAAGAGCATGGCGTGTACAAGTACCTGTCAATTTTGTGCACAGGGTACTTCAGCTGACCTCAAAGTCAAAAGATCGCAGCCTCCGGCAGCTCCTACAAGGATCGGTGTAGGAGCTGCCGGAGGCTGCGATCTTTTGATCTTCTATTACTGACCAGGCGTTTTGCCGATCATCCACACCAACCCACTGGACTTCGCCCGCTCATGACACAACCCAAGCACCTTGCGGCGTTCGTCGTTGTCCATGCGGCTCCAGCGGGTGATTTCTTCCACGGTACGTTGGCAACCGGTGCAGATGTCATCGTCATCCAGCGCACAAATGTTCACGCAGGGCGATGCAACCGGGCGTTCAGTGGCAGTCATTCTTCCTGCTCGGCCAGGTCGCGGGCATAACGCTGCGAGTTGTGCACGTAGTGAGCAGCACTGGCCTCCAGCATCTTGATCTGCGGCTCGGTCAATTCGCGCACCACTTTGCCAGGCGACCCCATGACCAGCGATCCATCCGGAATCTCCTTGCCTTCGCCGATCAGCGAGTTGGCGCCGATGATGCAGTTCTTGCCGATCTTCGCGCCATTGAGTATCACCGCGTTGATGCCGATCAGGCTGTAGTCGCCGACGGTACAGCCGTGGAGCATGGCGTTGTGGCCGATGGTCACGCCGGTGCCGATGGTCAGCGGGTAGCCCATGTCGGTGTGCATCACGGTGCCGTCCTGGACGTTGCTGTTCTTGCCGATCAGGATCAACTCGTTGTCGCCGCGCAATACGGCGTTGAACCAGACGTTGGCGCCCTCTTCCAGCTTGACCTTGCCCACCAGCACGGCATTGGGTGCGACCCAGCTCTGTGGATGGGTTTCGACGCGGGCGTCGCCCAGGCGGTATTTCATTGTGGTATTCCTCAAGGCTCAGGCAGGCTTTTTGTCAGCAAAATCAGGATTCAGGCCATTCGAACGATGGCTTCAGATATTGATAAAGCTTTTGGGAGGCTGATGCAGGCTGATTTTGGCGTCATACAGCAGGTTGATCAACTCGACGATCATGATCGCCGTCAGCCCCCAGATCTTGTATTCGCCAAAGCGATAGCTCGGCACGTACCAGCTGCGGCCCTGATAATCGATGCGATGGGTATGTTCGCGGGGGTCTTTGCGGAAGAACTCCAGGGGCACGCTGAACACCGCGGCGATCTCGGCGTCGTTGGCCCGGTATTCGACAAAATCCGGGATCACCCCGACATAGGGCGTGACCTTGATGCCATGCAGGCTGATCAACGGGCTGAGCGGGCCGATCACCTCGACCAGCCCGGGCGGCAGGCCGATCTCTTCTTCGGCTTCTCGCAGGGCGGTGAAAATCAGGTCAGGGTCTTCGGGGTCACGGCGTCCGCCGGGGAAGGCGACTTCGCCGCCATGGGTCGACAGGCCGCTGGCACGCAGGGTCAACACCAGCTCGGGCTCGTCACTGCGGGTGATGGGTACCAGCACCGCGGCCTCGGGAAAACGACGGTCGGTCTCCAGTATGCGTGGTGTGTGGTGACTAACCCGATGCAGTAGCTCATCCAGCATGAGTGTTCTCGATCTGTGCCTTACCCGGCATCATGCACCAATCGCTGCGGTCGCCCAACCCCCGCAACCGCCCCATGTCGCGAAACGACAACTTGCCGACCGGCACTGCCGCACGCCAAGATAGGCGCAGCATTCAGGAACCCCAGCATGAAATTTTGCAGCCAGTGCGGTAACCCGGTGACCCAGCGCATTCCCGAAGGCGATTCGCGCCTGCGTTTTGTCTGCGACAGCTGTCACGCCATTCACTACCAGAACCCCAACATCGTCGCCGGTTGCGTGGCGACCTGGGGCACCAAGGTGTTGTTGTGCCGGCGGGCCATCGAGCCACGTCGCGGCTACTGGACCCTGCCCGCCGGTTTCATGGAGAACGGCGAGACCATCGAACAGGCCGCCATTCGCGAAACCACCGAGGAAGCCTGCGCCCGGGTGCGCAACCTGAGCATCTATACCCTGATCGACGTGCCGCACATCAGCCAGGTGCATGTGTTCTTCCGTGCCACACTTGCGGACCTGGACTTTTCTGCCGGCCCCGAGAGCCTGGAAGTGCAACTATTCGACGAAGCGGACATTCCATGGGATGAGCTGGCTTTCCGCACGGTGGGCCGTACCTTAGAATGCTTCTTCGCTGACCGGCGGACCGAGGTCTATCCCGTTCGGTCTGAATCGATCCCGCCACTTGCTCAGCCTGCCATTATCTGATGTCATCGCGGCATCACTCAAAGGCGCCTAAAGACCGCCTGAATGCGGCACGAGCCTGCGGCAGCTCCTGCAAAAACTTCTATACATAAATAGTCGCGACACCTCCTGGGGAATCGTTTCAATGCGCTGGTTGCTTGCCCTGTTCTGTTTGTCGTTCGTCACGGTGTCCCAGGCTTCTGCCGTGGAAACCCTGGACGGCAAGGTCATCGAGAAGATTCTGATTCTCAAGTCTTCCCATCAATTGCAATTGATCAATGACGGCAAGCCGCTCAAGACCTATCGCATTTCCCTGGGCAAGCGTCCCAAGGGGCCCAAGCTGATGGAAGGCGACAAGCGCACCCCGGAAGGTTTCTACTGGGTCGACTGGCGCAAGATCAGCGACCGCTTCAACCTGGCGATGCACATTTCCTACCCGAACATCAGCGACTCTGCCCGCGCCCGTCGTGAAGGCGTCGAGCCCGGCGGCATGATCATGATCCACGGCACTCCGGACAGCGAAGACACGCCCGAAGACCTGTTCCACACCCTGGACTGGACCGACGGCTGCATCGCCATGCGCAACATGGACATGCGCGAAGTCTGGAACCTGGTGCCGGACGGCACGATGATCGAAATCCGCCCGTAATTCCCCACGACCATTGGTCGCCCGCAAAAAATAAATTCAAAAGATCGCAGCCTTCGGCAGCTCCTACAGGGTGAATACCATTTCGCTCTGTAGGAGCTGCCGCAGGCTGCGATCTTTGTCGCTTCAAAGCCCACCACTAATACCACTTCAAACCAACCTCCATTTCAAGCAGTCGACAAGGCAGCACTTCCTACACAAACAGCAAAGCTCCGGCGTTGACATGGTATTCAAGTGGTATTAGTTTTTATCCATTCACGGGCAAAAACATTCCAATATCCGCCCCGGACACCCGCCATGAACGATCTCCAGGCCCTGCGCCCCGACGACACCCAACCCACGCCGTTGTACCTGCAACTGGCACGCAATCTGGAAGCGGCGATCCACGCCGGCCAGTGGAAAGCCGAGCAGGCGATGCCATCGGAACGCAATTTGAGCGAGGCGCTGGGCATCTCCCGCGTCACCGCCCGCAAGGCGCTGGAAGTGTTGTTCGAACAAGGCCTGATCCGCCGCAACCAGGGCTCCGGCACCTTCATCACGCCGCGCCTCGAACAACCGTTGTCGCGTCTTTCCGGCTTCAGCGAAATGCTCCGCCTCAAGGGTTTCGTGCCCGGTTCGCAATGGCTGGAGCGGGAAATCACCCTGCCGACCCACGAAGAGCTGATCCGCCTCGGCCTGTCGCCCAACGACAAGGTTGCGCGCCTCAAACGCCTGCGCAAGGCCGACGACACGGTGATGGCCATCGAGATGAGCACCCTGCCCGCCTCGATCATTCCCAAGCCCCAGGCGGTGGGCGATTCCCTCTACGAATTCCTCGACGGCATCGGCAAGCCGGTGGTCCGCGCCCTGCAGCACATCCAGGCGATCAATGCCTCGGACGAGTTCGCCGCACTGGTGGGCATCGCCCCCGGCACCGCCATGTTGCTGATGACCCGGGTCGGCTACCTCGAAGACAACACGCCCATCGAAGTCACCGACACCTATTGCCGTAACGACTACTACGACTTTGTCGCAGAGCTCCGCAGATAAAGAGCTTCGAAGATAAAGAACTGCGTCGCCAAACACCGAGATCCCGATCATGTCCGAAGACAACATCCTCACCGCCCACGGCTGGGTTCGCGGCCGACTGGTGCACGAACACGGCAAAGTCGTGTCGATCGAAGGCCAGCCCTGCGATCCGGCGGACAATGACCTGCCCTACCTGCTGCCGGGTTTCATCGACCTGCACGTTCACGGCGGCGGCGGCAAAGACATCATGGAAGGCGCGCCGGCCTTCGAAACCATCACCCGTACCCACGTGCGCTTCGGCACCACGTCGCTGCTGGCCACCACCATGACCGCACCGAGCGAAGAAATCTCCAGCGTGCTCCAGGCCGTCGGCGAATTCTGTGAGCAGCGGCCCCAAGGCTGCGCCCGGGTGCTCGGCGTGCACCTCGAAGGCCCCTACATCAACCCCGGCAAACTCGGCGCGCAACCCAACTTCGCCCACACCGCGCTGATGGCCGAAGTCGAAGCGTACCTGGCGCTCGCGCCGATCCGCGTGATCACCATTGCCCCGGAAATCGCCGGTCACGACGCCTTGATCCGCGACCTCAGCAGCCGCGGCATCCGCATGCAGATCGGCCACACCCTGGGCAGTTATGAGGAAGGCGTGGCCGCGCTGGAGGCCGGTGCCAGCAGTTTCACCCACCTCTACAACGCCATGAGCCCTCTGCATCACCGCGAGCCAGGGATCGTCGGCGCAGCCTTGGCCCACGCCAAATACGCCGAACTGATCCCGGACTTGCTGCACGTGCACCCCGGCGCCATCCGCGTGGCCCTGCGCTCTATTCCGTGCCTGTATTGCGTCACCGATTCGACCGCCGCCGCCGGCATGCCCGACGGTGAGTACAAGCTCGGCAGCCACACCGTGACCAAATGCCTGGGCGGCGTGCGCCTGCCCGACGGCACCCTGGCCGGCAGCACCCTGACCATGGATCAGGCCCTGCGCAACCTGGTGAAGATCGGCCTGCCCATCGCCGAAGCCTCGCAGCGCCTGTCGCAATTCCCCGCCGACTACCTCGGCATCACCGAACGCGGGCGCCTGCAACCAGGGGCCTGGGCCGACTGCGTGCGGCTGGATCGCTCACTGAAACTGACCGCCGTGATGGTCGAAGGAGAAGACATTGACTTCAAAAATGCTTGAAGAGGCGCTGTCCTCGTTCGAGGCCGTGCAGGCCCAGTTGCAAAAACTCGACCCGCAGATGATCGAGATCGCCGGGCGCCTGCGTCGTCAGCCGCCGCAAGTGGCCATGACCGTGGCGCGCGGCAGCTCCGACCATGCCGCCAGTTACTTCGCCTACCTGACCATGCAACTGCTGGGCATCCCGGTGGCTTCGCTGCCGATGTCGGTGGTGACCATGCAGCAGGCGCCATTGAAGGTCAGTGGCCAGGTGGCATTCGCCTTTTCGCAATCGGGGCAAAGCCCGGACCTGGTCAACAGCCTGCGCCTGTTGCGCAAGCGCGGTGCCCTGAGCATTTCGCTGGTCAACGCCGAAGAGTCGCCACTGGAGGCCGCCTGTGAATTCAGCCTGCCGCTGTGTGCCGGCACCGAAAGCAGCGTCGCCGCGACCAAGAGCTTTATCGCCACCCTCAGCGCCAGCGCCCGGCTGATTGGCCACTGGAAAGAAGACGCCGAATTGCTCGAGGCCGGCTCTGCCTTGCCCGATGGCCTGCGCCACGCCGCGCAACAGGACTGGAGCCCGGCCATCGACGCCCTGCGCGATTGTCAGCGGCTGATGGTGATCGGCCGTGGCGCCGGTTTCGCCATCGCCCAGGAAGCGGCGCTCAAGTTCAAGGAGACTTCGGCGATCCAGGCCGAAGCCTTCAGCAGCGCTGAAGTTCGTCACGGCCCGATGGCCTTGATCGGCGACAACTACCCGCTGCTGGTGTTTGCCCCACGGGGTGCCGAACAGGCCGGTCTGCTGAGCCTGGCCGCCGACATGCGCCAACGCGGCGCCCGTGTCCTGCTGGCCGCACCGGATGACGTGCTTGAACGCGACCTGACCCTGACCCGTGCCGAACACCCGGCCCTCGACCCGATTCTGGCGATCCAGAGTTTCTACGTGATGGCCGCCGGCCTGGCCGTGGCCCGTGGCATGGACCCGGACCAGCCACGGCACCTGAGCAAAGTGACACGCACCCACTGAGCCAGGGGTGCGAATTCCCCTGTAGGAGCTGTCGAGTGAAACGAGGCTGCGATCTTTTTAAAGACAAGATCAAAAGATCGCAGCCTTCGGCAGCTCCTACAGGAAGTGGGTTGATCCGAACCGTATTTTTTGATGAGACCGAGCCATGCATAACAACAATAAAGAGCTGACCTTAAGCGCCCCGCTCAGCGGCCCGGTGCTCACGCTCGCCAAAGTCCCGGACCCGGTGTTTGCCAGCGGCGCCATGGGTGACGGCATCGCCATCGATCCGCTCAACGACACGCTCCACGCCCCCTGCGCGGGCGTGGTGGTGCATGTCGCCCGCACCGGTCACGCGCTAACCCTGCGTGCCGACAACGGCGCGGAATTGCTCCTGCACCTTGGCCTCGACACGGTCGAGTTGCAGGGCCAGGGCTTCTCGATGCTGGTCAAGGAAGGCGCGCGCGTCGCCAACGGCCAGCCGCTGCTGCGCTACGACCTGGACAAGGTCGCGCAACAGTGCAAGAGCCTGGTCAGCCTGCTGATCCTCACCAACAGCCAGGACTTTCAGGCACGACCCATCACCCTCAAGTCAGTCAAGGTCGGTGAGCCGCTGCTGCACATCATTCGTCGACAGACGTCGAGCGCACAGGTGGATACCGAGTTTGCCGGCGCAGAGATTGTCGGTCTGGTGCGCATTGCTCACCGTGGCGGCCTGCACGCGCGGCCGGCGGCGTTGATCCGTCAGACCGCGCAAGGCTTCAAAAGCAAGTCGCAGCTGCATTTCGCCGGCAAGTCGGCCACCTGCGACAGCCTGATCGGCCTGATGGGGCTGGCCATCGGCGAACAGGCGGAGGTCCAGGTCAGTTGCCAGGGCCCGGACGCCGAAGCCGCGCTGCAAGCCTTGCTGACGGCGTTATCCACAGCCCTGGCCGAAGACCATCACGCCGCCGCGCCAGCCACGATTGCCCAACGCAATCGCCCCGCCGAAGCCGGCGTATTGCACGGTGTCTGCGCCGCGCCCGGGCTGGTCGGCGGGCCGCTGTTTCGCCTGAATGCGATCAGCCTGCCGGTGGATGCCGGCCATCATGATCCGCAGCAACAACAGCACGTGCTGGACGCGGCACTGAGCCAGGTGCGCAGCGAAATCGAGCACACACTGGCCCTGGCGAGAAAACACAAGGACACCGCTGAAGAGGCGATTTTCGCCGCGCACCTGGCACTGCTCGAAGACCCGGCCCTGCTGGACGCCGCCAGCCAAACCGTCGCCCAGGGTACAGCCGCGACCCACGCCTGGAGCCAGGCCATCGACGCGCAATGCGAAGTCCTCCAGCAAACCGGCAGCACGCTGCTGGCCGAACGCGCCAACGACCTGCGCGACCTCAAGCAACGGGTGCTGCGCGCGTTGCTCGGCGATACCTGGCATTACGATGTGCCGGCCGGCGCCATCGTCGCGGCCCATGAACTGACGCCATCGGATTTACTGCAACTGAGCCAGCAAGGCGTCGCGGGGCTGTGCATGGCCGAAGGCGGCGCGACTTCTCACGTGGCGATTCTGGCCCGGGGCAAAGGCCTGCCATGCTTGGTCGCACTGGGCTCGACGCTGCTCGATCAGCAACAGGGGCAACCGGTGGTGCTGGACGCCGACGGTGGCCGCCTCGAACTGACACCCGGCACACAGCGCCTGGCCGACGTGCGCCAGTTGCAACAGCAACAGCAACAACGCCGGGCCGAACAGCAGGCCCAGGCGCACACACCCGCGCTGACCACCGATGGCCTGCGCATCGAAGTCGCTGCCAATGTGGCGTCCAGCACGGAAGCGGCAGACGCACTGGCCAATGGCGCCGACGGCGTCGGCTTGCTGCGCACCGAGTTTCTCTTCGTCGACCGCCACACCGCCCCCGACGAACAGGAACAGCACCACGCCTATCAAGCAGTGCTCGACGCCATGGGCGACAAGTCGGTGATCATCCGCACCATCGACGTCGGCGGCGACAAGCAACTGGACTACCTGCCACTGCCCGCCGAGGCCAATCCGGTGCTCGGTCTGCGCGGCATTCGCCTGGCTCAGGTCCGTCCAGAACTGCTCGACCAGCAACTGCGCGCATTGTTGCACCTCAACCCGTTGTCACGCTGCCGGATCCTGCTGCCGATGGTCACGGAAGTCGATGAACTGCTGCACATCCGCCAGCGCCTCGACGCCTTGTGCAGTGAACTTGGCCTGGCACAACGTCCGGAGCTGGGGGTGATGATCGAAGTGCCGGCCGCCGCGCTGCTGGCCGAGCAACTGGCCGAACACGCGGACTTCCTGTCCATCGGCACCAACGACCTGTCGCAATACACCCTGGCCATGGACCGCGACCACGCCGGGCTCGCTGCGCGTGTCGATGCGCTGCACCCGGCACTGTTGCGGCTGATCGCCCAGACCTGCGCCGGTGCGGCACAGCACAACCGTTGGGTGGGTGTGTGCGGTGCACTGGCGTCCGATCCATTGGCCACGCCGGTGTTGATCGGCCTGGGGGTCAGTGAGTTGTCGGTGAGCCCGGTACAGGTCGGTGAAATCAAGGACCGCGTGCGTCACCTCGACGCCAGCGAATGCCGGCGCATCAGCCAGGATCTGCTCAAGCTGGGCAGCGCCAGCGCGGTGCGTCACGCCTGCCACCAGCATTGGCCGCTGAGCTGAGCTCTTTACAAAAGAAGAACAAAAATCCACGGAGAACCGCCATGTACCAACTTTTCATCGAAGGCCTGCAACGCCTCGGCCGCGCGCTGATGCTGCCGATCGCGATCCTGCCGATTGCCGGCCTGCTGCTGCGCCTGGGCGATACCGACCTGCTGAACATCGCGATCATCCACGACGCTGGCCAGGTGATCTTCGCCAACCTGGCGATGATCTTCGCCATCGGCATCGCGGTCGGTTTCGCCAAGGACAACAACGGTACGGCGGGGCTTGCCGGGGTGATCGGCTACCTGGTGATGATCTCCACCCTCAAGGTGCTCGACCCGAGCATCAACATGGGCATGCTTGCCGGGATCGTCAGCGGCCTGATGGCTGGCGCGCTGTACAACCGCTTCAAGGACATCAAGCTGCCGGAGTACCTGGCGTTCTTCGGTGGCCGGCGTTTTGTGCCGATTGTCACCGGGTTCGCCGCCGTGGGGCTGGGCGTGGTGTTCGGCTACATCTGGCCGCCGATCCAGCACGGCATCAACAGCTTCGGCACGCTGATGATGGAAAGCGGCAGCTTCGGCGCGTTCGTTTTCGGTGTGTTCAACCGCCTGCTGATCGTCACCGGCCTGCACCACATCCTCAACAACATGGCGTGGTTCGTGTTCGGTAATTTTACCGACCCCACCACTGGCGCGCTGGTGACTGGCGACCTGTCGCGCTACTTCGCCGGCGACCCGAAGGGTGGCCAGTTCATGACCGGCATGTTCCCGATGATGATCTTCGGCCTGCCCGCCGCCTGCCTGGCGATGTACCGCAACGCCCTGCCGGAGCGGCGCAAGGTGATGGGCGGGATCTTCCTGTCGATGGCATTGACCGCGTTCCTGACCGGCGTCACCGAGCCGATCGAATTCGCCTTCATGTTCCTCGCGCCGCTGCTGTTTCTGCTGCATGCGTTGCTGACCGGCCTGTCGATGGCCATCACCAATGCCCTGAACATCCACCTGGGGTTCACCTTCTCCGGCGGCTTCATCGACATGATCCTTGGCTGGGGCAAGTCCACCAACGGCTGGCTGGTGTTCCCGGTGGGCCTGGCGTATGCGGTGATCTATTACGTGGTGTTTGATTTCTGTATCCGCCGCTTCGACCTGAAGACACCGGGCCGCGAAACCAGCGCTGCCAGCCCGCAGGTTAAGGTGGCCGACAATGAACGCGCCGGGGCTTACATCAAGGCCTTGGGCGGAGCCGAAAACCTGATCACCGTCGGCGCTTGCACCACCCGCTTGCGCCTGGACATGGTGGATCGCAACAAGGCCTCGGATACCGATTTGAAAGCGCTCGGCGCCATGGCCGTGGTGCGCCCCGGCAAGGGCGGGAGTTTGCAGGTGGTGGTCGGGCCAATGGCCGATGTCATCGCCGATGAGATTCGCCTGGCAATGCCGGCGTTGGGCCGCGCCCTGGTGTCGTCACCAGCGGCGGAAACCGAAGCAGCGCCACCTGCCGCCGTGGCGACACCCGAGGCGCAGCAATGGCTCAATGCCCTGGGGGGTGGCGACAATGTGCTGCAACTCGATTGCGTCGCCATGACCCGCATCCGCCTGCAACTGGCCAATGGCAAGGCGCTGTCGGAGTGTGATTTGAAAGCGCTGGGCTGCCAGGGTGTCAGCCAGCTTGAAGGCGGCATCTGGCATCTGCTGATTGGCGACAAGGCGTCGAGCTTGAGTGATGCGCTGGAAGCGTTGGTCAATCGCAGTGAGGTGAGTGCCAAGGTTTAATCTACGACGCACATATTGTAGGAGGGGAACTCAAGGCAATAAAAAACCCGCTGAAATCTCTTTCAGCGGGTTTCTCATTTCAGCAGCCAGGAAGATCAGAAATCCTCCAACCGCCACACTTCATAAGCCGGCGTCTCGTAGGGATGGCTCTGTTTCAGAGCCGCCACCACCGAACGAATCAACTCATTGGCCACCACCAGCTCAACCTTCCATTCCTCGACCTGCTCGACCTGCCCGGCCTCGCCAATGAACGGCTGGCTGCCATCCAGTGGACGAAACTGGCCCAGGCCCAACACCTGCCATGCGCAGTGGTCGTAAGCACCGATTCGACCGCCACCGGCGGCGAATACGGCACTCTTCACGTCTTCGACGTGACTGGTAGGAACAAAAAAGCTGAGCTTGTACACGGCGCTTGGTTCACCCGCTTTTAGTTTACCCAGACCCGAGCATTACGGAACATACGCATCAGCGGTGCATCTTCGTTCCAGTCGTCCGAACGCCACGAGTTCTGCACGGCGCGGAACACACGCTCCGGGTGCGGCATCATGATGGTCACGCGACCGTCGCGGCTGGTCAAACCGGTGATCCCGCGCGGCGAACCGTTCGGGTTGGCCGGGTAGCTTTCGGTGACCTTGCCGTGGTTGTCGACGAAACGCATCGCCACGCAACCGGACAGATCGGCTTCCAGCAGTGCTTCTTCGCTGGCGAACTCGGCATGACCTTCACCGTGGGCGATGGCGATCGGCATGCGCGAACCGGCCATGCCTTGCAGGAAGATCGAGTTCGACTCCTGGATCTGCACCATGGCAACACGGGCTTCGAACTGCTCGGAACGGTTACGCACAAAGTGCGGCCAGAACTCGCTGCCCGGGATCAGCTCGTGCAGGTTGGACATCATCTGGCAACCGTTGCACACGCCGAGGGTGAAGCTGTCGTTGCGTTCGAAGAAACCCTGGAACGCATCGCGGGCACGGCTGTTGAACAGCGCGGATTTCGCCCAGCCTTCACCGGCACCCAGTACGTCGCCGTAAGAGAAACCACCGCAAGCGACCATGCCCTTGAACTCGTTCAGGTCGACACGGCCGGCCAGAATGTCGCTCATGTGCACGTCGATCGCGTTGAAACCGGCGCGGTCGAATGCAGCCGCCATTTCCACCTGACCGTTGACGCCCTGCTCACGCAGTACGGCAACCTGTGGGCGAATGCCTTTCTTGATGTAAGGCGCGGCGATGTCCTGGTTGATGTCGTAGCTCAGCTTGACGCTCAGGCCAGGGTTGTCTTCTTCCAGCAGCACGTCGAACTCTTGCTCGGCGCAGTCGGCATTGTCGCGCAGACGCTGGATCTGGTAGCTGGTCTCGGCCCACTGGCGTTGCAGCAGACGACGCTGGCCTTCGAACACGGTGTCACCGTTGAAGGTGATGCTGATCTCGCCATTGTTCATTGGCTGACCGATCACCGACACGCAATCGCCCAGGCCGGCGGCGCTGAACTGCGCGAGGATGTCCGGGGTAGCGTCCTGGCGAACCTGGATCACGGCGCCCAGTTCTTCGTTGAACAGGATGGCGGCGATGTCGTCGGAGGTTTCCGCCAGACCGTCGAGGTTCAGGCTCAGGCCACAGTGACCGGCGAACGCCATCTCGACAACGCTGGTCAGCAGGCCACCGTCGGAACGGTCGTGGTAGGCCAGCAGGTGACCGTCGGCGTTGAGGCCCTGGATCACCGCGAAGAAAGCTTTCAGGTCTTCGGCGTCATCGACGTCCGGAGCCTGCTTGCCGAGCTTGCCGTGAACCTGTGCCAGGATCGAGGCACCCATGCGGTTCTGGCCACGGCCCAGGTCGATCAGGATCAGGTCGGTGGTGCCCTTGTCCATGCGCAGTTGCGGGGTCAGGGTCTGACGGATGTCAGTCACTGGCGCGAAACCGGTCACGATCAGGGACATCGGCGACGTGACGGACTTGTCCACGCCTTCATCGTTCCAGCGGGTGGCCATGGACATCGAGTCCTTGCCCACCGGAATGGTGATACCCAGCTCAGGGCACAGCTCCATGCCAACCGCTTTCACGGTGTCGTACAGGCGTGCATCTTCACCCGGGTGACCGGCTGCGGACATCCAGTTCGCCGACAACTTGATGTCGGAGATCTTGCCGATGCGCGAAGCAGCGATGTTGGTCAGGGTTTCGCCGATGGCCATGCGGCCCGACGCCGGAGCGTCCAGCAGTGCCAGCGGAGTACGCTCGCCCATGGCCATGGCTTCACCGGTGTAGACGTCGAAGCTGGTGGCGGTTACGGCAACGTCGGCCACCGGAACCTGCCATGGGCCGACCATCTGGTCACGGGCCACGAGGCCGGTGATGGTGCGGTCGCCGATGGTGATCAGGAAGCTCTTGCTCGCCACGGCCGGGTGATGCAGGACGCGCTCGACGCAGTTGGCGATGTCGAGGGTCGACGGATCGAAATCGTCGCCCAGCTCGTTTTCACGAACCACCGAACGGTGCATGCGCGGAGCCTTGCCCAGCAACACTTCCAGTGGCATGTCCACCGGGCTGTTGCCGAAGTGACTGTCGGTCACGGTCAGCTGCGGTTCGGCGGTGGCTTCGCCGACCACGGCAAACGGGCAGCGCTCGCGTTCGCAGATCGCCTTGAAGCGCTCGAAGTCAGCCGGACCGACCGCCAGAACGTAGCGTTCCTGGGATTCGTTGGACCAGATTTCGTGCGGGGCCATGCCCGGCTCGTCGTTTGGAATGTTGCGCAGTTCGAAACGGCCACCACGGTCGCCGTCGTTGACCAGCTCCGGGAAGGCGTTGGACAGACCGCCCGCACCCACGTCGTGGATGAAGCTGATCGGGTTCTTGTCGCCCAGCTGCCAGCAACGGTCGATGACTTCCTGGCAGCGACGTTCCATTTCCGGGTTTTCGCGCTGTACCGAAGCGAAGTCCAGGTCTGCCGAGCTGGTACCGGTGGCCATGGAGGAAGCCGCGCCGCCGCCCAGGCCGATCAGCATCGCCGGGCCGCCGAGCACGATCAGCTTGGAGCCGACCAGGATCTCGCCTTTCTTGACGTGTTCTTCACGGATGTTGCCCATGCCGCCAGCCAGCATGATCGGCTTGTGGTAACCGCGAACTTCGTCACCGTGCGGGGTGGTGATCGATTGTTCGAAGGTACGGAAGTAGCCGGTCAGCGCCGGACGACCGAATTCGTTGTTGAACGCAGCGCCGCCCAGCGGGCCTTCGATCATGATGTCCAGCGCGGTAACGATGCGCTCAGGCTTGCCGTACGGCACTTCCCACGGCTGTTCGAAGCCCGGGATCTGCAGGTTCGACACGGTGAAACCGGTCAGGCCAGCCTTCGGCTTGGCGCCACGGCCGGTCGCGCCTTCGTCGCGGATTTCGCCACCGGAACCGGTGGATGCGCCCGGGAACGGGGCAATCGCGGTCGGGTGGTTGTGGGTTTCAACCTTCATCAGGATGTGCACCGGTTCCTGCACCGCGCCGTACTGGCGGGTCTCAGGGTCCGGGAAGAAACGACCGGCCACGGAGCCGACGATCACCGAAGCGTTGTCCTTATAAGCTGACAGAACGCCTTCGCTGTGCATCACGTAGGTGTTCTTGATCATGCCGAACAGGCTTTTTTCCTGGCTCTCGCCGTCGATATCCCAACTGGCGTTGAAGATCTTGTGGCGGCAGTGCTCGGAGTTCGCCTGGGCGAACATCATCAGTTCGATGTCGTGCGGGTTGCGCTTCAAGCCGACGAAGGCGTTGACCAGATAGTCGATCTCGTCTTCGGCCAGGGCCAGGCCCAGCTCGGTGTTGGCTTTTTCCAGCGCGGCGCGGCCACCACCCAACACGTCGATCGCGGTCAGGGGTTTTGGCTCGGCGTGGCTGAACAGGCCGGCGGCCTGTTCGAGGTTGCCCAGGACGATCTGGGTCATGCGGTCGTGCAGACCGTCGGCGATCAGCTGGGCTTCAGCGTCGCTGAACTGGCCGGCCACGTAGAACGCGATACCGCGCTCCAGACGCTGGATTTTCGCCAGGCCACAGTTGCGAGCGATGTCGCTGGCCTTGCTCGACCACGGCGAGATGGTGCCGAAACGCGGCAGTACCAGAAACAGACGACCGGTCGGTTCCTGTACCGGAACGCTTGGACCGTACTTCAGAAGGCGCGCAAGCACCTGCTGTTCGTCGCCGGTCAGGACGCCGGTAACTTCGGCGAAGTGAGCGAATTCAGCATACAGGCCACTGACAGCCGGAACCTTCTGGCTCAGTTGCTCAAGGAGCTTGCTGTGGCGAAAGGCAGAAAGGGCAGGAGCGCCGCGCAGGATCAACATCTTCGGGACAGCCTCGGGAAGGGGTGTGCTTTGAGGCCGTGCATTCTAGCCTAAACAGCCCGCGACATCACCCGAAACGCTACGCACGGTTGCACTCGGGTGCCGATCTGTGTTTCTGCCTCGAAAGTCAGGTTAATTGGGCGTGTGACGACAGCTTATTTTTACTGTAACAAAATGCAGAAAAGGCCCATTCCTGCGGGGTTTCGGCCGGTTTTGTGATCTCTAGCAGACTAGCCCCTCACTGTCGAGATATGGCGCCCGTGGTCCTTTGCGTATACTGCGCAGATGTTTTTCCCAACGGCTTTGCGTCCGCGGTACGCCAAATGGCTGATCGCAACCGGACTCTTCCTGATGCTCGGTGGCTGTGTTGATAAACCCAACACGCTCGAGCGCGTAAAGGAGGATGGTGTGCTGCGGGTGGTTACCCGAAACAGCCCCGCCACCTACTTTCAGGATCGCAACGGTGAAACCGGCTTCGAATACGAGCTGGTGAAGCGCTTCGCCGACGATCTGGGGGTCGAGCTGAAGATCGAGACCGCCGACAACCTCGATGATCTGTTCAACCAGGTCGGCAAGCCCAACGGACCGGTGCTGGCGGCTGCCGGCCTGGTCAGCAGCGAAGAGCGCAAGAAGCAGGTGCGCTTCTCCCACTCCTATCTGGAAGTCACCCCGCAGATCATCTACCGCAACGGCCAGTCCCGGCCGACCGATGCGAAGGATCTGGTGGGCAAGAAGATCATGGTGCTCAAGGGCAGCACCCACGCCGAACAACTCGCGCAACTGAAGCAGAAATTTCCCGGCATTGAATACGAAGAGTCCGACGCGGTCGAGGTCGTCGATCTCCTGCGCATGGTGGACGAAGGCCAGATCGACCTGACACTGGTCGACTCCAACGAAGTGGCGATGAACCAGGTGTACTTCACCAACATCCGGGTCGCCTTCGACCTCGGTGACGCGAGCAACCAGAGCTGGGCCGTCGCCCCGGGCGAGGACAACAGCCTGCTCAACGAAATCAACGATTACCTCGACAAGGTCAAGAAGAACGGCACCCTGCAACGCCTCAAGGACCGCTACTACGGGCATGTCGATGTCCTCGGCTACATGGGCGCCACCACCTTTGCCCAACATTTGCAGCAACGCCTGCCCAAGTACGAACAGCACTTCAAGGCCTACGCCAAGAAGGAGAAAGTCGACTGGCGCCTGCTGGCTGCGATCGGCTATCAGGAGTCGTTGTGGCAACCGGCCGTCACGTCCAAGACTGGCGTGCGTGGCCTGATGATGCTGACCCAGAACACCGCGCAGGCCATGGGCGTGTCCAACCGCCTCGATCCGAAGCAGAGCATCATGGGTGGCGCCAAGTACCTGGCCTACATGAAGGACCAGTTGGACGACTCGATCCAGGAACCGGATCGCACCTGGTTCGCCCTGGCCGCCTACAACGTCGGCAGCGGTCACCTCGACGACGCCCGCAAACTGGCCGCCAAGGAAGGGTTGAACCCGGACAAATGGCTGGACGTGAAGAAGATCCTGCCGCGCCTGTCGGAAAAGAAGTGGTACAGCAAAACCCGTTACGGCTACGCCCGTGGCGGCGAACCGGTGCATTTCGTGGCGAACATCCGTCGCTACTACGACATCCTGACCTGGGTCACGCAGCCGCAGCTTGAGGGCGATCAGGTCGCCGAGGGCAAACTGCTTGTTCCGGGGATCGACAAGAGCAAGCCTGCTCAAGAGCCCGCCCCGCTCTAAAAAGCAAAAGATCGCAGCCTGCGGCAGCTCCTACAGGGTTATGTGTTCTCCTGTAGGAGCTGCCGCAGGCTGCGATCTTTTGCTCTTAACCCTTCAACGCCGCCGCCAGAATCAGCGCCTTCATCTCCGCAACAGCCGACTTGAAGCCAACGAACAGCGCATGGGCCACCAGCGCATGGCCGATGTTCAGCTCGTTGATGCCCTTGATCGCCGCCACGGCTTCAACGTTGTGATAGTGCAGGCCATGGCCGGCATTGACGATCAGCCCCTGGGCCAGGCCGAAAGCCACGCCATCGGCCACACGCTTGAGTTCTTCGGCGACTTCAGTCGGCGTCTCGGCATCGGCATAACGCCCGGTGTGCAGTTCGATGGCCGGCGCGCCGACTCGGCGGGAGGCTTCGATCTGGCGCTCATCGGCGTCAATGAACAGCGACACTTCAGAGCCGATCTTCGACAGGCGCTCGACCGCGGCCTTGATTCGCGCTTCCTGCCCCGCCACGTCCAGGCCACCTTCGGTGGTCAACTCTTGACGGGTTTCCGGCACCAGGCAGATGTGTGCCGGGCGGATGCGCTCGGCGAACAGCATCATTTCTTCGGTGACACCCATTTCGAAGTTCATGCGGGTTTGCAGCACGTCCTTGAGCAGCAGAACGTCGCGCTCCTGAATGTGCCGACGGTCTTCGCGCAGGTGCACGGTGATGCCGTCGGCGCCCGCCTCTTCCGCGTCCAGTGCAGCCTTGACCGGGTCCGGGTAACGGGTGCCCCGGGCCTGACGCAGGGTGGCAACGTGGTCGATGTTCACGCCAAGAAGAATGCGGGTGCTGGTGGTCACGGAAAGCGCTCCAGAAGAAGAGAAAGTTCGGTGCACAGCATACGGTGTGATCAGGGCTTGCGAAACAGCTCGCGACTGACAAGTGGACGGCCGCCCAAGTGAACGGCCAACGCCTGGCGCATCAAGCGCTTGGCGGCAGACAGGGCGCCGGGGGCGGACCAGTCGGCCTCAGCCATGGCCAGCAGTTCGACGCCGTTGAACAGGCCCGGTTGCAGCAGATAGACCCGCTCAAGCCCTGCATCCACTTGCAAACGGTAGAGGCCGTCCGGCGCGATGGGCTGATCATGAATATCAGTCGTCAGCGAAAACCCGTAGCCGAGGTCATCGAGCAAGCGCCATTCGAAGGAGCGCAGCAAGGGCTCCAGTGGTCGACCTTCGGCCAGGGCCAGCAAGGTGGCGGCGTAGTGATCGAACACCGAAGGGAGCGGATCTTCAGCGGGCAACAGGCGAATCAGCAGCTCATTGAGGTAAAGCCCACTGAACAGCGCCTCGCCATTGAGCCAGGTTGAAACCCCGGCACTTTCCATGCGCCCGACATTCTTCAGCTCGCCCTTGCCCCGGAACTCGACTTCCAGTGGCACGAATGGCCGCGCCAGCGTCCCGGCCTTGCCCCGCGCACTGCGCAACACCGCCCGCAACCGGCCTTGCGGCGTGAGGAAGTCCACCAGCGCGCTGTTTTCACGGTAGGCGCGGGAGTGCAGGACGTAGGCGGGCTGGGCGATGGGAGCGGTGGTCGACATGGTGATGGATTTACCTGTCAGGGATTGCAAAAAGATCGCAGCCTTCGGCAGCTCCTACAGGTACACACCATCTCATGTAGGAGCTGCCGAAGGCTGCGATCTTTTGATCTTTAAAGCCTGTTACAGGTCGCCGTAACCCAACGAACGCAACGCACGCTCGTCATCGGACCAGCCGCCCTTAACCTTGACCCACAGGTTGAGCATGATCTTGGAGTCGAACAGCAGCTCCATGTCCTTGCGCGCTTCGGTGCCGATACGCTTGATGCGCTCGCCCTTGTCGCCAATGATGATTTTCTTCTGGCCATCGCGCTCGACGAGGATCAAGGCATGGATGTGCAGGGTCTTGCCCTGCTGCTTGAACTCTTCGATTTCAACGGTGATCTGGTACGGCAGCTCGGCGCCCATCTGGCGCATGATTTTCTCGCGCACAAGCTCGGCGGCGAGGAAACGACTGCTGCGGTCGGTGATCTGGTCTTCCGGGAAGAAGTGATCGTTTTCCGGCAGGTGCTCGGCGATCACGCGCTCCAGAGCATCGAGGTTATGCCCGTGCTGTGCGGAAATCGGGATGATCTGCGCATTCGGCAACTGCTCCTGCAACCAGCTCAGGTGCGGCATCAGCTCGGCCTTGTCTTCGATGCGGTCGGTCTTGTTCAACGCCACGATCAGCGGGCCGGTCACGTACTGGACGCGCTCGAGAACCATCTGATCCTCTTCGGTCCACTTGGTGCGGTCGACCACGAAGATCACCACGTCGACGTCTTTCAACGCCGCCGAAGCGGTCTTGTTCATGTAGCGGTTCAGGGCCTTCTCGCCACCCTTGTGCATACCAGGGGTGTCGACGTAGATCGCCTGCACATCGCCCTCGGTCTTGATACCGAGCATGTTGTGACGGGTGGTTTGCGGTTTGCGCGAGGTGATTGCCAGCTTCTGACCCAGGATGTGGTTCAGCAGCGTGGACTTGCCCACGTTCGGACGGCCGACGATGGCAACATAGCCACAGCGAGTTGCGTTTGTATCAGTCATTGCCATTCTCCACACCCAGGGCAATCAGTGCTGCGGCGGCCGCTACCTGTTCGGCAATACGACGACTCACACCCTGACCTCGGCTTTTTTCATTCAGTAAGATGATTTCGCATTCGACGAAGAACGTCCGGCAATGCGGCTCACCCTGGATATCCACCACTTCGTAACGCGGCAGCTCACAACCACGGGACTGCAGGAACTCCTGCAGGCGGGTCTTTGGATCTTTATTAGTGTCGACCAGCGTCAGGCCTTCGAACTCGCCAGCAAGCCAGGCGAGCACACGCTCGCGGGCCATTTCCATGCCGGCATCGAGGTAGATCGCACCGATCAGCGCTTCGAGGGCATCGGCCAGGATCGACTCGCGACGGAAACCGCCGCTTTTCAGCTCGCCCGAGCCCAGGCGCAGGTATTCACCCAGATCGAAACCACGGGCCAGTACGGCCAGGGTCTCGCCTTTGACCAGGCGCGCGCGCAAACGCGACAACTGGCCTTCGCGAGCCAGCGGAAAGCGCTCGAACAGCGCCTCCCCGGCGACGAAGTTGAGAATGGCGTCACCGAGGAATTCCAGGCGTTCGTTGTTACGCCCGGCAAAACTGCGGTGAGTCAGGGCCAGGACCATCAGTTCCTGATCCTTGAAGGTGTAGCCGAGCTGACGCTCTAGACGGCTTAAGGAGACGCTCACGGTTTACCCACGCTGAGTTCGTGGCTGGATTCCACCGCCATCGCCGTAAGGTGGCGCAGGCTTGGGACAATTAAAGCTGTGTTCAAAAATAACGTCCTGAATATCATTGTTTGCATGCCTCTGGCGCCCATTGTGCCGGTTCCAGAAATGCATTCGGCGCTGTGTTCACAGCGCCGTGTCTGATTACTTGATCAGGCCAACCCGCGAGAAATTCGGCAGGTGGCTGAGTTTGGGTTCCGGCCAGCTCATCCAGACCGCAAAGGCCTTGCCGACGATATTCTTGTCGGGAACCATGCCCAGCAGATCCTTGGGAATGTTCGGATCATCCCAGTAGCGACTGTCGTTCGAGTTGTCGCGGTTGTCGCCCATCATGAAGTAGTGCCCGGCCGGCACGGTCCACGAACGGTCCGGCATGGCGCGGTAGCGGCTCATTTCCTTGCGGATCATGTGCTCGGCCGCACCTAGTTTTTCCTTGTAGAGCTCAGCGCTGCCCAACGTGCCCGGCTCGGAGCCGACCAGTTGCTCGGCGATCGATTGACCGTTGACGAACAGGCGCTTGTCGGCAGTGTAGCGAACCGTGTCGCCCGGCAAACCAACCACACGCTTGATGTAGTTGACGTTCGGATCGCTCGGGTAGCGGAACACCATGACATCGCCGCGCTGCGGATCACCGACTTCGATGACTTTCTTGTCGATCACCGGCAAGCGGATCCCGTAGGAAAACTTGCTCACCAGGATGAAGTCGCCGACATCCAGGGTTGGCTTCATCGAACCGGAAGGAATCTGGAACGGTTCCACCAGGAACGAACGCAGCACCAGCACGATGAACAACACCGGGAAGAACGACTTGCCGTATTCAACCAGCAGCGGCTCTTTGTTCAGCTTCTCGACCACGACCATGTCAGGCTGGCTGACGCTGCCCTGATAGGAAGCGATGGCGGCACGCCGACGCGGGGCCAGGATCAACAGATCGAGCAACGCCAACAGGCCGCAGACGAACACGGCAATGACCAGCAACAGCGGGAAATTTAGCGACATAGGACCTAACTATCCAACCTGAGCACGGCAAGGAAGGCTTCCTGTGGAATTTCCACGTTGCCGACCTGCTTCATGCGTTTCTTACCGGCCTTTTGCTTCTCCAGCAGTTTCTTCTTACGGCTGACGTCACCACCGTAGCATTTGGCCAATACGTTCTTTCTGAGCGCCTTGACGGTTGTCCGCGCCACAATCTGCCCGCCAATGGCGGCCTGGATTGCTACGTCGAACATCTGCCGCGGAATCAGTTCTTTCATCTTCTCGGTCAGCTGGCGACCTTTGTAGTGCGAGTTGTCACGGTGCACGATCAGCGCCAGGGCATCGACCTTGTCACCGTTGATCAGCACGTCCAGTTTCACCAGGCTGGCCGATTGATAACGATCGAAATGGTAGTCCAGCGAAGCATAGCCGCGACTGGTGGACTTCAGACGGTCGAAGAAGTCCAGCACCACTTCGTTCATCGGCAGGTCGTAGGTCACTTGTACCTGGGAGCCGAGGAACAGCATGTCAACCTGCACACCACGTTTTTCGATGCACAGGGTAATGACGTTGCCCAGGTGCTCCTGCGGCACAAGAATATTGGCCCGCACGATCGGCTCACGCATGTCTTCGATCGAGGACAGGTCCGGGAGCTTCGACGGGTTATCGACGTAGATCGTCTCGCCGGTCTTGAGCAGCAGCTCGAAGATTACCGTCGGCGCCGTGGTGATCAGGTCCAGGTTGTACTCGCGCTCCAGGCGCTCCTGGATGATTTCCATGTGCAGCATGCCGAGGAACCCGCAACGGAAACCGAAGCCCAGGGCATCGGAACTTTCCGGGGTGTACTGCAGGGACGAGTCATTGAGCGTGAGCTTTTGCAGCGCCTCGCGGAAATCTTCGAAGTCGTCGGAGCTGACCGGGAACAGACCGGCGTAAACCTGCGGCTGAATACGTTTGAAGCCTGGCAGTACGTCAACGTCCGGCGTCGAGCTCAAGGTCAGGGTGTCGCCCACTGGCGCACCGTGAATGTCCTTGATGCTGGCGATGATGAAGCCCACTTCACCGGCCTTCAGGTCAGCGGTAGGGGTATGCTTCGGGTTGAATACACCGACGCTGTCCACCAGGTGGATCTTGCCGGTGGACTTGACCAGGATCTTGTCGCCCTTCTTCACACGACCGTGGCGCACGCGTACCAGGGAAACAACGCCCAGGTAGTTGTCGAACCAGGAGTCGATGATCAACGCTTGCAGCGGATCTTCGTAGTTGCCGGTCGGCGCTGGAATGGTGGCGACCAGGCGCTCGAGCACTTCGTCGACGCCCAGGCCGGTCTTGGCCGAGCACTCGACCGCATCGGTGGCATCGATGCCGATGATTTTTTCGATTTCTTCTTTGACACGGTCCGGATCGGCCTGTGGCAGGTCGATCTTGTTCAGCACCGGCATCACTTCCAGGCCCTGCTCGATCGCGGTGTAGCAGTTGGCAACCGACTGCGCTTCAACGCCTTGACCGGCATCGACCACCAGCAGTGCGCCTTCACAGGCGGCCAGCGAACGGCTCACCTCATAGGTGAAGTCAACGTGACCGGGGGTATCAATGAAGTTCAACTGGTAGTTGATACCGTCGCGAGCCTTGTAATACAGGGTGACGCTGTGCGCCTTGATGGTGATCCCGCGTTCACGCTCAAGGTCCATGGAGTCCAGGACCTGGGCTTCCATTTCGCGCTCGGCGAGGCCGCCACACATCTGGATGAAGCGATCGGCCAGCGTCGACTTGCCATGGTCAATGTGGGCGATGATGGAGAAATTGCGGATATGACTCAAATCACTCACGGATCAACACTCAAAAAGGCTGCAGGCATAGCCCGCCGAAAAATAGCCGGGAATTGTACCTGATCCACGGCGCGAGCGTCACGTTCGCAGGTCAGACGGTGCCTACAAAAACGCCCCGGTCTTGCGACAAGGGCGTTTTTTAACGTCAAAACGGTCGGAAAATGCCCGCCATCAGCCGGCTCGACGCAACAGCCAGAGCCCCGCGACGGCACAAATACCCGCCGGCACCAGCACCGAAAGCAACGGCGGGAAGCCGAATACCTGGCTCGAAGGCCCCAGCAGATCCTGAACGATGCGGAAGGTGAAACCCACCAGCACGCCGGTGAACACCCGTTGACCCAGGGTCACCGAACGCAGCGGACCAAAGATGAAGGAAATCGCCATCAACACCAGGGCGGCAGTCACCAGCGGCTGCAACACCTTGACCCAAAATGCCAGCCAGTAGCGGCCATTGTTCAGCCCCTGGTCCGCCAGATAGTGGATGTAACCCCACAGGCCGCTGATCGACAGCGACTCCGGCACCATGACTACGGTATTGAGCAACTGCGGGCTCAACGCAACTTCCCAGCGCTCTTGCGGGGTCGCAACCACTTCGGTGCTGCGCTCGTGGAACAGCGTGGTCGTGACATCCGTCAACTGCCAGTGATCGGTGTCGAACTCGGCACGCTTGGCGAAGCTCGCCGACAGCATGTGCCGCTCGTTGTCGAAACGATAGCGGGTCACGCCGTACAGGATGCCGTTGGGTTGCACCGAGTTGACGTGAATGAACTCATCGCCCTGGCGGTGCCACAAGCCGTGCTTGGCGCTTTGTGCATCACCGCTGCCCTGTGCCAGCGAGCGATTGGCCTGCGCCATGGTTTCGGCAGGCGGAGCGACGTACTCACCGACCAGCACACCGGCCAGCATCAATACCAGCATCGGCTTCATGACCGCCCAGACGATCCGGCCGATCGACACACCGGCGGCGCGCATGATGGTCAGCTCACTGTTGCTGGCCAGGCTGCCAAGACCGATCAGGCAGCCGATCAGCGCAGCCATCGGCAGCATTTCGTACATCCGGCGCGGAGCGGTCAACACCACATAACTCAGCACATCGACCAAGGTGTAGGTATCGCTGACTTCACCCATCTCGTCGATGAAGGCAAACAGTGTCGCCAGACCAAGAATGATCCCGAGCACCGCCAGGATCGCCATGAACACACTGCTACCAATGTAGCGATCCAGCTTAACCACGGGCCACCTCCAGCGCGCTGCGGCGACTCGCCCTCTTCAAGCGCAAGGGTTCCCAATAGAGCAAGCCCAGGCCGATGGACAGGAAAATCCCGTGCACCCACCACAAGCCAAACATCGCGGGGATCTTGCCCTTGTCGAGGGCACCGCGGGCGGCGATCAGAATGGTCAGGTAAGCCATATAGAGAAGAATCGCCGGCAATAATTTGAGGAATCGGCCCTGGCGCGGATTGACCCGCGACAGTGGCACCGCCATCAGGGTCACGATGAACACCAGCAACGGCAGAGACATACGCCATTGCAGTTCGGCGCGCATGCGAATGTCCTCACTGCCGATCAAGGTACGGGTCGGCATCGCGTCACGGTCGGTGACTTCGTCACTGACTTCCGGCTTTGGCAGCAACACACCGTACTCGTCGTACTTGATCGCCCGGTAGTCAGCCTGCCCCGGACTACCGTCATAGCGATAGCCGTTATCAAGGATCAGGTAGCGGTTGCCGTCCGGACGAATTTCCTGGCGACCCTTTTCCGCCACCAGCACAGAAATCCCGCGATCCTTGTTATTGGAACTGATGTTTTTTTGCGAGATGAACACACCCCCCAGATTGACGCGGTCATCGGACATGCTCTCGGTGTAGGTGACCCGGGTGCCGTCACGCAAAGCCTGGAAGCGCCCAGGCTCCAGGGTATCGAATTCAGTCAGGGCATCCTGCTTGTTCAGCAGCAACTGAAACTGATTGGCCCCCTGTGGCGCCAGGCTCAGGCTCAGCCACGCCACGAGGAGCGCAACCAGAGTGGCCGGGAACAGCGTCATGCAAAACAGCCGCTGCTGGCTCATGCCGGTGGCCGAGAGCACGGTCATTTCGCTTTCGAGGTACAGGCGCCCGTAGGACAGCAGGATCCCGAGAAACAGCCCAAGCGGCAGGATCAGCTGGAGGAACCCCGGCAGGCGATAGCCCATGATCAGGAACAACGAACCCGGATCCAGCAGGCCTGAAGCCGCCTGGGCGAGGTATTTGATGAAGCGACCGCTCATGATGATGACCAGCAGCACGGCACTGACGGCGCTCAAGGTCAACAGGACTTCGCGGGATAGATAACGGAAGACGATCAAACCAGACACTCCAGGGTTGTCAGGCTAAGGCGGCCAAACAAGCAAACATATCGGCCGGCCCGCAAGGCAGAGCCGCCGAAAAAAGATGGCGCATTATCCTGTGATTGGGTGCGCCTGTCACTGCACAAGCTCAAGCAGCCTGTCAAAGCGTTGAAGATCGTACAACCGAGGGTTGTCAGCCGCCGGTAGCGAGGTTCAAACTGCGGCCTTTGTCGCCGGTCGATCCTGGCGCCTTTCTATTTATAAGCAATCGACGCACATAAGGTGTCGGGCGCATGCGTGATAACCATCAATTCAGGGACCCGGACATGGAACTGGTTGTAAAAAGCGTCAACCCCGAAACGTTGAAGACCGCCACTCTCGTGGTCTCCGTTGGCGAAGGCCGCAAGCTCGGCGCTGTTGCCCGACAACTCGACGAACTGAGCGGCGGCGCGATCAGCACTGTGCTCAAGCGCGGCGACCTGGCCGGCAAGGTTGGCCAGAGCCTGTTGCTGCACAGCCTGCCGAACCTCAAGGCCGAGCGCGTGCTGCTGGTGGGTGTGGGCAAGGACGACGAACTGGGTGACCGCCCGTTCCGCAAGATCATCGCCGGCATCCTCAACACCCTCAAAGGCCTGGGCGGCAGCGACGCGGTGCTGGCCCTCGACGAAGTCGTGGTCAAAGGCCGCGACAGCTATGGCAAGACCCGCCTGCTGGCCGAAACCCTGGTGGACGGCGAGTACAGCTTCGACCAGTTCAAGAGCCAGAAAGCCGAAGCCCGCGCCCTGAAGAAAATCACCCTGCTGACCATCAAGGCTGCCCAGGCCGAAGTGCAACGCGCCGTGGCCCACGCCACCGCCATCGCCAACGGCATGGCCTTCACCCGCAACCTGGGCAACCTGCCGCCGAACATCTGCCACCCGACCTTCCTCGGCGAGCAGGCCAAAGACCTGGGCAAGGAATTCAAGGACCTGAAAGTCGAAGTCCTCGACGAGAAGAAGATCAAGGCCCTGGGCATGGGCTCGTTCTACGCCGTCGGCCAGGGCAGCGCCCAGCCTCCGCGCCTGATCGTCATGCAGTACAACGGCGGCAAGAAATCCGAGAAGCCGTACGCGCTGGTCGGCAAGGGCATCACCTTCGACACCGGCGGCATCAGCCTCAAGCCAGGTGCCGGCATGGATGAAATGAAGTACGACATGGGCGGCGCCGCCAGCGTGTTCGGTACCCTGCGTGCCGTGCTCGAACTGAAGCTGCCGATCAACCTGGTGTGCATCCTGGCCTGCGCCGAGAACATGCCGAGCGGCAACGCTTCGCGCCCGGGCGACATCGTCACCACCATGAGCGGCCAGACCGTGGAAATCCTCAACACCGACGCCGAAGGCCGTCTGGTGCTGTGCGACGCCCTGACCTACTCGGAGCGCTTCAAGCCGCAAGCGGTCATCGACATCGCGACCCTGACCGGCGCCTGCGTGGTTGCCCTGGGTTCCCACACCTCGGGCCTGCTGGGCAACAATGACGAACTGATCGGCCAACTGCTGAGCGCCGGCAAGGCTGCCGACGACCGCGCCTGGCAACTGCCGCTGTTCGATGAGTACCAGGAACAGCTTGACAGCCCGTTCGCCGACATCGCCAACATTGGCGGCCCGAAAGCCGGCACCATCACCGCGGCCTGCTTCCTGTCGCGCTTCACCAAGAACCTGAACTGGGCGCACCTGGACATCGCCGGCACGGCCTGGACCAGCGGCGGCAAGGATAAGGGCGCCACCGGCCGTCCGGTTCCCCTGCTGACCCAATACCTGCTGGACCGCGCCAAAGCCTGAAACCGTTGATGGGCGGCGGCGTCACTCTGCGGTGACGCCGCTTGCCGCTCTGGAACCGCAATGACCAAAGTCGACTTCTATATCCTGCCCAGCGCCGATCCTTCGGCACGCCTGGACTTTGCCTGCAAGCTCACCGAGAAAGCCTGGCGCATGGGCCACCGCATCTACCTGCATTGCAGCGACGCGGCCCAGCGTGACGATCTCGATGCGCGGCTGTGGGCGTTCAAGGGTGAAAGCTTCGTGCCCCACGGCCCTGCCGACAGCGAACCTGAAGGTTTTATTGTCCTTGGGTTGGGCGATGACTGCGGTCAGCATCAGGATTTGCTGGTCAATCTCGACCTGAAGGTCCCGGCCTTCGCCAACAAGTTCGCCCGGGTGGCGGAAGTGGTGGTGGAGGATCCGACGATCAGAGCGGCCGCGCGGGAGAGTTTCCGTTTCTACCGCGAACAGGGCTATCCTCTGCAAGATCACCGTTTACAGCGACTCTGAGCCTTCCAATGGACACTCCAAAACCGCTGCAACAGTCCGCGCACCTGCTGGACGACCTTGAGTCGATCCGCCAATTGCTCGGCGATGACAACCTGCAACCGCCCCTGCTGACCGACACGGTCGAGGAAGGTGACCAGGAACAGATTCCCATGTTGTTCGACGCCGTGAGCGAGCCTTCGCCCCCTGTCGTACCGACAACCCCTGCCCCCAACGTTGAACCCGTCACCATGGCAACGCCGGCGCCTGCCGCCAGCAAGAACCCGGATGACCTGCTGCACCTGGACAGCGAATTGCGCGCCGCCGCGCAGTTGATCATGCAAGACGTGATCGACGACTTCGCCCCGCACATCGAGACCGAAATCAAACGTCGCCTCAGTGCACGACTGGAGCGGTTGTTGAGCCAGTACAACGACTGAATAGTAGAGAGGGAGCTTGCTCCCTCTCCACAGGTTGAATCTTCAGGTGCTCAAGTAACGCCCGATCAACGCAATTCCACTGGCCAGCACCAGCCACGTCACCAGCCGCACGAACGCCTCGCGGGACAGGCGCATGGTCAACTTCCGGCCAACCCAAAGCCCCAGCACCATCGCCGGCAACAGACAAACCGCAAGCACCAGCAACGGCAAATCGGCATACACACCGGCGATGGCAAACAGGCTCAAACGCACCACCGTACTGCAACTGATCAGCGCACTCTGGGTCGCCCGCGCCGCCTCCTTGGGCAATCGGCTGTTCAAATAGATCGCATAGAGAAAGCCGCCGCTGCCAAACAACGCGCCGAACATCCCGCCCACCGTCCCCATCGGCAGCGCCCACGCGGCGGACAACTGCGCCGGACGGACCTTTATCCACAGGCTGTAAATCGCATAGGCACTGATAAACAGCCCCATCAACAGCAGCAACAGGTCGGATTTCAGGTTCAGCAGGAATATCACGCCGAGGGTGCACCCCACCGCCATGCACGGCAGCAACCGCAGAAGTTCCGGTTTCGCCACATCACGCCGCGAAGGCAACAGATTGCCGAATGCCGCGACAAAGTCGAGCAACACCAGCAAGGGCACGATCTTGGACAGCGGCATGAACAGAATCAGAATCGGCCCCGCCACCAGTGCGGTGCCAAAACCGGCGATGCCGAACACGATGTAGGCCAGGGCGACGCCTGCACCGATCACCAGCCAGTCCAGCGGGCCGAAGGGCCATTGATTCAACAACTCGAGCACGTACACCTTCCTTGAATATCCGTTATCTCCGTAGGAGCTGCCGAAGGCTGCGATCTTTTGCTTTTGAAAGCAAATTCAAAAGATCGCAGCCTTCGGCAGCTCCTACAAGGGATCGTGCATTCAGTTGGAAAATGCCTTTAAACTGCGCCCCATGATTAAAGATCCCTTTGCAAGACTCGGCCTGGACCGCGAAGTCCTGACCGTCAGCCAGCTCAACGGCCGCGCCCGGGTGTTGCTCGAAGACGTGTTCAGCAACATCTGGGTCGAAGGCGAAATCTCCAACCTCGCCCGCCCGGCGTCCGGCCACGTGTATTTCACCCTCAAGGACAGCGGCGCCCAGGTGCGTTGCGCGCTTTTCCGGCAGAACGCGGCACGGGTTCGCCAGGCCTTGAAGGACGGTCTGGCGGTCAAGGTGCGCGGCAAGGTCTCTCTGTTCGAGGGGCGCGGTGATTATCAGCTGATCCTCGACACCGTGGAGCCGGCCGGCGACGGCGCCTTGCGCCTGGCCTTCGATGCACTCAAGGAAAAGCTCAGCGCCGAAGGCCTGTTCAGTGCCGAACGCAAGGTGCCGTTGCCGGCGCATCCGCAACGCATCGGCATCATCAGTTCGCCCACCGGGGCGGTGATCCGCGACATCATCAGCGTGTTCCGCCGCCGTGCACCGCAAATACAACTGACGCTGATCCCTACCGCCGTGCAGGGCCGCGAAGCCACCGCGCAGATTGTCCGCGCCCTGAAACTGGCGGATGCCCGCGGTTTCGACGCACTGATCCTGGCCCGGGGTGGCGGTTCCCTGGAAGACCTCTGGTGCTTCAACGAAGAAGCCGTGGCCCGCGCCGTGGACGCTTGCGTGACACCGATTGTCAGCGCGGTCGGCCACGAAACCGACGTGTCGATCAGTGACTTCGTGGCTGACGTACGCGCGCCCACCCCTTCCGCTGCCGCCGAATTGCTGGCACCGGACTCCAGCGATCTGGTGCGTCGGGTCGAAAGCCTGCACCGACGGCTGGTGATGCGCATGCGTGACCGCTTGATGCGCGATCGCTTGCGCCTGGAAGGCATTTCCCGACGCCTGCGCCATCCCGGCGAGCGCCTGCGCCAACAAGCGCAACGCCTGGATGACCTGGACATGCGCATGCGCCGCGCGTTCGAGCGCAGCCTCAACACCCGTCGCGAGCGCTTGATCCGCCTGGAAACCCGTCTGGCCGCACAACATCCGGGCCGGCAACTGGCAATGCTGCGCCAGCGCCTCGACAGCCTGGCCGAACGCCTGCCGCGCGCCATCCGCGAAGGGCTGAAGAACCGTCGCCTGCAACTGCACAGCCAGATGCAGACACTGCATGTGGTCAGCCCGTTGGCGACCCTTGGCCGTGGCTACAGCATCTTGCTGGATGAGCGCGGCAACGCGATCCGCAACGCCGCGCAAACCCATACCGGCCAGCGCCTGAAGGCCAAACTGGGCGAAGGCGAACTGCAAGTGCGGGTCGAAGACAATCACCTGACGCCCGTCACCCTTTCTTTACTGGATTGATCCATGCCGCGCTTCTTTGCTCCGTTGTTGTTACTGCTGCTGACCTTCAACGCCCACGCCGACAGCTACATCACCCGTCAGTTGAACAAACCGGTGCCGGGCGGCGTGGCGGTGGTGGACCTGGGCACGTCCGCCCAGGCGCCAAAAGCCACCTATCAAGGCAAACCGGTGTTGGTAGTCAAGGAACAGAACAACTGGCTGGCCATTGTCGGCGTGCCACTGACGGTCAAGCCGGGGGCTCAATCGGTCAGCAGCGGCGGTCGTAACCTGAATTTTACGGTTGGCAACAAAAAATACCCGGAACAGCGCATCACCCTGAAGAACACCCAGCAGGTCAATCCGGCCCCGGAGAACCTCAAGCGCATCGAGCGTGAACTGGCCGAACAGATTGCCGCTTACCGCACGTTCAGCCCCAACACCCCGAGCAACCTGCTGCTGGACAAACCGGTGAACGGGCCGCTGTCGAGCAAGTTCGGCGTGCGCCGTTTTTTCAACGGTGAAGAACGCAACCCCCACTCTGGCCTGGACTTCGCCGTGGGCGCCGGCACACCGATCAAAACCCCGGCTGCCGGCAAGGTGATCCTGATCGGCAACTACTTCTTCAATGGCAACACGGTGTTCGTCGACCATGGCCAGGGCTTCATCAGCATGTTCTGCCACATGTCGAAAATCGACGTGAAGGTGGGACAGCCACTGGCCCGTGGTGACGTGGTCGGCAAAGTCGGTGCGACCGGCCGCGCGACCGGACCGCACATGCACTGGAACATCAGCCTGAACGATGCGCGGGTCGATCCGGCAATCTTCATTGGTGCGTTTCAGCCCTGATTCCAAAATAAGGCCTCTGGCCTCATCGCGAGCTTGCTCGCGATGGCAATATCACAGACACCGAAAGCAGTCCGGCAGTGTCACCTCGTCAATTGCGCACCACTCAAACCTCGCGCAAACAACAAAACAATCACCGCCAATCACAGCAATAAAATCTCGATAAATACCCGTTCACGAGTATTCCTCTCAATTTTTTTCGACTGCTTGCCAACCTTCCCCCCCAAGGTTAGGGTTGAAGGCATGAAAACCTCTCACACCCTCATTCAGCTCCGCCAGCACCGCAGCCTGTGCCTCGTCAGTGCACGACTGCCGGGCTGAATCGTGGTGTCTCGTCCCAGGCTGTACTCCAAGAACTTTTGATCCACCGGCAGGCCGCCTTTTTTCGGCCAACACAATAAGGATTTCCCGATGAGCATGCTCAAAGACCCGTCTTCGAAATACCGCGCGTTCCCGACCATCGACATTCCGGACCGCACCTGGCCGTCGAAAACCATCACCGCCGCGCCGATCTGGTGCAGTTCCGACCTGCGTGACGGCAACCAGTCGCTGATCGAGCCGATGGACGCCGTCAAGAAGCTGCGCTTCTGGAAAACCCTGGTGCAGGTCGGCGTAAAGGAAATCGAAGCGTCGTTCCCGGCCGCCTCGCAAACCGACTTCGACTTCGTCCGCACCCTGATCGAAGGCAACCACATCCCGGACGACACCACCATCCAGGTGCTGACCCAGGGCCGTGAAGACCTGATCGAGCGCACCTTCGAATCCCTGCGCGGCGCGAAGAAAGCCATCGTTCACCTGTACAACGCGACCTCCCCTTCCTTCCGCCGCATTGTCTTCAACCAGGACAAGGACGGGGTCAAGGCCATCGCCGTGAACGCCGCCAAGCTGTTCGTCAAATACGCGGCCTTGCAGCCGGACACCGAGTGGACCTTCGAATACTCGCCAGAAACCTTCAGCGCCACCGAAATGGAGTTCGCCAAGGAAGTCTGCGACGCGGTGATCGAGGTCTGGAACCCGACGCCCGAGCACAAGATGATCCTCAACCTGCCGGCCACGGTGGAATGCGCGACCCCGAACATCTATGCCGACCAGATCGAATGGTTCGGCCGCCACATCAACCGTCGTGACAGCGTGATCATCAGCCTGCACACCCACAACGACCGTGGCACTGGCGTTGCCGCCACCGAACTGGGCCTGATGGCTGGTGCCGACCGTGTCGAAGGCTGCCTGTTCGGCAACGGCGAGCGTACCGGTAACGTCGACCTCGTGACCGTGGCCCTGAACCTCTACACCCAGGGCGTGAACCCTGAGCTGGACTTCTCCGACATCGACGGCGTGCGCAAAGTCGTCGAAGAGTGCAACCAGATCCAGGTGCACCCGCGTCACCCGTACGTCGGCGACCTGGTGCATACCGCATTCTCCGGCTCGCACCAGGATGCGATCCGCAAGGGCTTCGCCCAGCAGAAATCCGATGCACTGTGGGAAGTACCGTACCTGCCGATCGACCCGGCCGACATCGGCCGCAGCTACGAGGCGGTCATCCGCGTCAACAGCCAGTCGGGCAAGGGCGGCATCGCCTACCTCCTGGAGCAGGAGTACGGCATCAGCCTGCCGCGTCGCATGCAGATCGAGTTCAGCCAGGTCGTGCAGCGTGAAACCGACCGCCTCGGCCTGGAAATGACCGCCCAGCAGATCCACGCACTGCTGCACAGCGAGTACTTGCAGGCCAACACCCCGTACGCGCTGGTCAGCCATCGCCTGCAGGAAGAAAACGGTCACAGCGCCGTTGAAGTGGAAGTGGCCAGCCAGGGCCAGGGCGAGACCAACCTGCACTGGCGCGGCAAGGGCAACGGTGCCCTGGAAGCGCTGGTGGCCGGCCTGCCGGTACCGGTGGAAATCATGGACTACAACGAGCACGCCATCGGCGCGGGCACCAATGCCAAGGCCGCGGCCTACATTGAACTGCGAGTGAATGGCGAACGTGCGGTGCATGGCGTCGGCATCGACGAAAACATCACCACCGCCAGCTTCAAGGCCCTGTTCAGTGCGCTGAACCGCTCGCTGAGCCAGCCGGAAGCGAAAGCGGCGTAAGCCATCGCTGAAATGCAAAAGGCCCCGGGGGTGTGAACCTCGGGGCCTTTTCGTTTGTGCGGCTTTAAGATCAAAAGATCGTCCGAACGCGGCCCGAGCCTTCGGCAGCTCCTACGTTGGAACGCGACCCCCTGTAGGAGCTGCCGAAGGCTGCGATCTTTTGGAGTACACCGGAATATCAGATGAACTCAAAGGTATCGGCATCCAGATTCGCCGGAAACCGCGTGCGATACGCCGCCAGCTCTGCCGCATCCAGCACCACCGTGAACACCCCGTCTGCCTCTCCGGCACTGAGCAGCGTCTCGCCCTGGAAATCCAGCACCTGACTGTCACCCGTATAGGCAAAGCCCTTGCCATCAGTCCCGATGCGATTGACCGCCGCGACATAGCACAGGTTCTCGATCGCCCGCGCCGGCAGCAAGCGGTTCCAGTGCTGGCGCCGCGCACCTGGCCAGTTGGCGGTGTACAGCAGCAGGTCGGTGTCTTGGGCGTCACGGCTCCACACCGGGAAGCGCAGGTCGTAGCAGATCAACGGCCGCACTCGCCAGCCCTTGAGCTCGAACTGCACCTGGCGTTCGCCGGGGGTGTAGTGGTTATGCTCACCGGCCATGCGGAACAGGTGACGCTTGTCGTAGTGCAGCACCTCGCCATCCGGGCGCGCCCACAGCAGGCGATTGCGATGGCTGCCGTCGGCGGCCTGGACGATGACGCTGCCGGTGATCACCGCATCAAGCTTTGCCGCCTGGACCCGCAGCCATTTGCTGGTGGGGCCGTTTTCCGCTTCGGCGAGGGCCTCGGATTCCATGGAGAACCCGGTGGTGAACATCTCCGGCAGAATGATCAGGTCGGCGCCGCGAGCCTGCTCCAGCAACGGCTCGAAATGCTCGAGGTTGGCCTGGCGGTCGTGCCAGGCCAGGGACGTCTGGATCAGCGCAACGGTCAGCTTGGGCAATGCACTCAGATCACGCATAGTTTTTCCGCTGCTTCACGCAGGGTCTCCTCACGCTTGGCAAAGCACAGCCGCACCAGGCGCTGGCCGACCGGTGGCGTCTGGTAGAACACCGAGATCGGGATACTGGCCACGCCGTGCTCGCGGGTCATCCACAGGGCCATCTCGACATCATTGAGATCCGGGCGGATCTGCGAGTAATCGACCAACTGGAAATAGGTGCCGGTCACCCGGGTGAAGCTGAAACGCGACGGTAGCAGCAGATCGCAGAACAAATCACGCTTGGCCTGATAGAAACCCGGCAGCTCCTCGACGTGTTCGGGATGTTCGGCCATGTAATCGGCCAATGCATATTGCAGCGGCGTCACCCCACAAAAATTCACGTACTGGTGCACCTTGCGCAATTCCGCCGTCAGGGCCGGTGGTGCAACCACATAGCCGGTTTTCCAGCCTGTGACGTGGTAGGTCTTGCCGAACGAGCTGACCACGAAGGCACGCTGATACAGCTCTTCATGATTCAGCACGCTGACGTGGGGCACACCGTCATACACCAGGTGTTCATAGACTTCGTCGCTGATCACGTAGATGTCGCGATCGCGGATCAAGTCTGCCAACTGGTCGAGTTCGGCACGGCTGATCAATGCGCCACTGGGGTTGTGCGGGGTGTTGAGGATGATCATTCGCGTACGCGGGCTGAGTGCCAGGGCAAGCTTCTCGAAGTCGATACTGAAGTCGTTCAGGCCCAGTTGCACATGCACGCAACGACCGCCGGCCAACTCCACCGAAGGCTCGTAGCTGTCGTATGCCGGATCAAACACGATGACTTCGTCACCGCTGTGGATAACCGCCTGAATGGCACAGAAAATCGCCTCGGTCGCACCGGGGGTAACCGTCACTTCAGTATCTACATCCACCTGTGCGCCATAACTGCGGGCGATCTTCGCCGCGATCTGCTGACGCAACACCGGCAGCCCGGTCATTGGCGAATATTGATTATGACCGCTGGCGATATGCCGGCCGACCGCATCGCACAGGGCCTGCGGGGCCGCGAAATCGGGAAAGCCCTGGGACAGATTGAGCGCGCCGGTCTGTGCCGCGAGCTGAGACATCTGAGTGAAGATAGTGATGCCGACATTCGGCAGCTTGCTGGTGATCATCGGTGGTTCCCTGCTCTACACCCGGCTCTACGGCGGCGCGGGGGAGTCCGAGGATAGCCCAAACGGCAGGCATGAAAAAGGGCGCCATTGGCGCCCTTTCCATCCCACGGGAAAAACCTCGATCAGCGCTTGTCGCGACGCTTCTTGTCGGCCTTCTTGTGGTGCGACATCAAGCGACGCTTCTTGTTGACCTGACGGTCGGTGAGCGTGTTCTTGTTGCCTTCGTACGGGTTCTCGCCACCCTTGAACTCGATGCGGATCGGCGTACCGACCAGCTTCAGCACACGGCGATACGTGTTTTCCAGGTAACGCACGTAGGACTTCGGCACCTTCTCGATCTGGTTACCGTGAATCACGATGATCGGCGGGTTCGCGCCACCCAGGTGGGCATAACGCAGCTTGATCCGGCGGCTGTTGACCATCGGCGGCTGGTGCTCGCTGACCGCGTCTTCCAGAATCTGGGTCAGGCGGCTGGTCGGCCAGCGGGTAACCGCGGACTTGAACGAGTTCTGTACCGAGGCGTAGAGGTTGCCCACGCCGGTGCCGTGCAGTGCCGAGATAAAGTGAATATCGGCAAACTCGACGAAGAACAGGCGACGCTGCAACTCGATCTTGACGAAGTCGCGCTCGCTCGGCGTCATGCCGTCCCACTTGTTGATCGCGATGACCAACGCACGACCGGCCTCGAGGGCAAAGCCCAGCAGGTTGAGGTCGTGGTCCACCACGCCTTCGCGGGCGTCCATCACGAAGATCACCACGTTGGCGTCTTTGATCGCTTGCAGGGTTTTGACCACGGAGAACTTTTCGACTTCTTCGTGGATCTTGCCGCGCTTGCGCACACCGGCGGTGTCGATCAGCGTGTACTTCTCGTCGTTACGCTCGAACGGGATGTAGATACTGTCGCGGGTGGTGCCGGGTTGGTCGTAGACGATTACCCGGTCTTCGCCGAGCATGCGGTTGACCAGGGTCGACTTGCCGACGTTCGGACGGCCGATGATGGCGATCTTGATCCCGTCTTTTTCGCTCGGGCCAGGAATGCGCTTGGCTTCCTCGCCTTCGGCGACGTCTTCTTCCTCGCCTTCTTCCAGCTCGTCATCGTCTTTCGGGAAGTCACTCAAGGCGATTTCCAGCATCTGGGTGATGCCACGACCGTGAGCACCAGCGATTGGAATCGCGTGGCCCATGCCCAATGGAGCGAATTCGGCGCGGGCCATTTCCGGGTCGATGTTGTCGACCTTGTTGGCAACCACGTAGGAACGCTTGTTACGTTTGCGCAAATGCTCGGCGATCATCTGGTCGGCGGCGGTGAAACCGGCCTTGGCATCTACCAGGAACAGAACGACATCCGCTTCTTCGATGGCCAGCAGCGACTGCTCGGCCATCTTTTCGTCCATACCGTGTTCGTCACCGGAGATACCGCCGGTGTCGATCAGAATGTAGGAACGCCCTTGCCACTTGGCCTCACCGTACTGGCGATCACGGGTCAGACCGGACAAGTCGCCGACGATGGCGTCACGAGTCCTGGTCAGGCGGTTGAACAAGGTGGACTTGCCGACGTTCGGTCGGCCCACCAGGGCGATTACGGGAACCATGCGGCTCTCCACTTCGTTATTTCAGAAAATACAAAAGCCGCTGCGAGGCAGCGGCTGGTGCTCGGGGCAACGCTTGAAAGCGCTGCAAACCCCGGTAAACCGGGGCCGCTTGGGGGTTAAACCCCAAGCATAGTCGTTACTTGATGGTCAGGGCTTCCAGTTTGCCGCTGTTGCCATACACATAAATCGTGTCACCCACCACCAGCGGACGGGCACGCAGGCCGTCGCTGTCGATGCGCTCGCGGCCGACGAAACGACCGTCCACCTGACTCAGCAGGTGCAGGTAACCTTCCAGGTCACCGACTGCAACGTAGCTGGAGAACACTTCCGGAGCCGACAGTTGACGGCGGGCCAGCGAGTCGTTGCTCCACAAGGCTGTGGTGGAACGCTCATCGACGCCTTCAACGGTGCCCGAAGACAGGCTCACATAAACGGTACCGAAACCCTGGGCGACACCGGCATAGCTGGAAGCATCACGCTGCCAGAGCTGACGGCCGCTTTGCAGGTCCAGAGCGGCAACGCGCCCCTGATAGCTGGCGACATACAGCGTCTCGCCCGACAGCAGCAAGCCACCGTCGATGTCGACCACGCGCTCCAGTTCCGAACGGCCTTGCGGGATCGCTACGCGCTGTTCCCACACTGGTACGCCGTTGGTGATGTCCACGGCAACCACTTTACCGGTCGACAGGCCAGCCACCGCGAGGCGGTTGGTCACGATCGGCGCACTGGTACCGCGCAGGGTCAGTACCGCAGGCGTACTGTCATAGATCCAGCGACGGTCACCGGTGGAGGCATCCAGGCCGATCAGACGATCGTCCTGGGTCTGGACCACCACGACGTCGCCGTTGTTGGCTGGCGGCGCCAGTACTTCGCTGGACACGCGAGCGCGCCACTTTTCTTCACCGTTGATCGCGTCCAGGGCAACGATTTCACCCTTGATCGTACCAATGGTGACCAGTCCGTAACCAACACCCACGGCGCCGGAGACAGGCAGTTCGAGGTCTTTCTTCCATTTGACGTCGCCGGTGTTGCGGTCCATCGCCATCAACACGCCAGTGACGTCGGCGGCATAGATGGTATCGCCATCGATGGCCGGAACCAGCATGTTGTAGGTTTCGCCCTGACCGTCACCGATCGAACGACTCCACTGCTTGTGCAGAACCACTTCTTCCTTGAAGTCGACCAGCTCGGCCGGAGGCAGTTCTTTTTTGCTGTTGCTGCTGCAACCCGCGGCCAAAATGGCCAGGGCCAGCAATGCTGCATGTTTCCAACGAATCACGTCACGCATCCCCTTTGGCCAGGTCGTCCAGCTTGATTTGCAGGCCACCGACCGCCGCTTCATCCGACAGTGCCGCCTTGGCTTTTTGATACGCCGCGCTCGCCTCGTCGGTACGACCCAGCTGCACCAGCAGGTCACCCTTGAGTTCTTCGCGAGTGGCCAGGAATGCCTTGTCGGCATCGCCTTCGAGCAGCTTCAGTGCTTCGTCGGCCTTGTTCTGCGCGCCGAGTACCTGGGCCAGACGCTGACGGGCGATTTCGCCCAGCGCCGGGTTGGCCGGCTTGGCGACAATGGCTTTGAGCTCGCTGGCCGCGTCGTCCAGCTTGCCGCTGTCGACCGCTACCTTGGCCACGAACAGGCTGCCGTACTGCGCGTAGGCGCTGCCGCCAAACTCGCTGTTGAGCTTGCCGGCCAGGTCCGAAACACGGGCCGCGTCAGGCTTGCCGTCAGGCGTCAGCGTGGTTTCGAGCAATTGCTGATAGAGAATCGAGGCGCCTTGCGACTGATTGCTCTGATACTTGTGGAACGCCTGCCAGCCGAACACGATGACCAGCGCCAACAGGCCACCAGTGACCAGGGGCTTACCGTTGCGTGACCACCATTCCTTCAATTCCATCAAATGTTCGTCTTCGGTACTCGACACCCCAATACTCCTTAATCGCTAATTCGGCTGTTTAGACAGCTTCAACCCTGCACGACGCAGGTGGCCAGGTGCGCTGCAAGCGCATCCCAGGCAATGCTTTGTTGTTCGCCCTGGCCACGCAGGGGTTTGAAACCTACCACTTGCTGGGCCATTTCGTCGTCACCGAGGATCAGCGCGTACAGCGCACCGCTCTTGTCGGCCTTCTTGAACTGGCTTTTGAAACTGCCGGCGCCGGCATTCACTTGCAGGCGCAGGTTGGGCAACTGGTCACGAACCCGCTCCGCCAGGGTCAGGCCAGCCAGTTCGGCGGCTTCACCGAAAGCGCAGAGGTAGACGTCGACCTGACGGGAGATCTCTTGCGGGATCTGCTCCAGGGTTTCGAGCAACAGCACCAGGCGTTCGATGCCCATCGCAAAGCCAACGCCGGCGGTCGGCTTGCCGCCCATCTGCTCGACCAGGCCGTCGTAACGACCACCAGCACACACGGTGCCCTGGGCGCCGAGTTTGTCGGTGACCCATTCGAAAACGGTCTTGCTGTAGTAATCCAGCCCGCGAACCAGCTTCGGGTTGATCACGTAAGGAATGCCGGCGGCGTCCAGGCGAGCCTTGAGGCCCTCGAAGTGCACGCGGGATTCTTCGTCGAGGTAGTCGGCCATTTTCGGCGCATCGACCAGAATCGCCTGTGTCTCGGCGTTCTTGGTGTCCAGGACGCGCAACGGGTTGGTCTTCAGGCGGCGCTGGCTGTCTTCGTCCAGCTTGTCCAGATGCCGGGACAGGAACTCCACCAGTGCCTCGCGATAACGACCACGGGATTCGCTGGTGCCCAGGCTGTTGAGCTCGAGCTTGACCGCATCGCGGATGCCCAGTTCGCCCCACAGGCGCCACGTCAGCACGATCAGCTCGGCGTCGATGTCCGGACCGTCGAGGTTGAACACCTCCACACCGATCTGGTGGAACTGGCGATAACGGCCTTTCTGTGGACGCTCGTGGCGGAACATCGGGCCGATGTACCAGAGTTTCTGAACCTGGCCGCCGCCGGTGATGCCGTGTTCCAGCACCGCGCGCACACAGGCCGCCGTGCCTTCAGGGCGCAGGGTCAGGGAGTCGCCGTTGCGGTCGTCGAAGGTGTACATCTCTTTTTCGACGATGTCGGTCACTTCACCGATGGAACGCTTGAACAGCTCGGTGAACTCGACGATCGGCATGCGGATCTGCTTGTAACCGTAGTTATCCAGCAGGCGCGAAACGGTGCCTTCGAAATGACGCCACAGGGGGGTCTGTTCGGGCAGGATGTCGTTCATGCCACGAATGGCTTGCAATGACTTGCTCACTTTAAATCCTTAAATTCGTTCGGCTCTTCAGTCAGGTTCAGCCGCGCGCAATAACGGCAGCGTCAGCTTCGACCTTTTCGGCCGCTTTCTGGCGGATCAAGCGTTCAAGCTCATCCACCAGATTGTCATTCGTCAGTTTCTGCGACGGCTTGCCGTCGATGTAAATCAGGTTCGGCGTGCCGCCGGTCAAGCCGATATGGGCTTCCTTGGCTTCGCCAGGGCCGTTGACCACGCAACCGATCACCGCGACATCCAGCGGCACCAGCAAATCTTCGAGACGCCCTTCCAGCTCGTTCATGGTCTTGACCACATCGAAGTTTTGCCGCGAGCAGCTCGGGCAGGCGATGAAGTTGATGCCACGGGAACGCAGGTGCAGGGACTTGAGAATGTCGTAGCCGACTTTCACTTCCTCGACCGGGTCGGCCGCCAACGAGATGCGGATAGTATCGCCAATCCCTTCGGCGAGCAGCATACCGAGGCCCACGGCAGATTTCACCGTGCCGGAACGCAAACCACCGGCTTCGGTGATGCCCAGGTGCAGCGGCTGGACGATTTCCTTGGCCAGCAAGCGGTAGGCTTCGACGGCCATGAACACGTCGGAGGCTTTCACGCTGACCTTGAAGTCCTGGAAGTTCAGGCGTTCAAGGTGCTCGACGTGGCGCAAGGCCGACTCGACCAGCGCCGCCGGGGTCGGCTCGCCGTATTTCTTTTGCAGGTCTTTTTCCAGGGAACCGGCGTTCACGCCGATACGGATCGGGATCCCGCGGTCACGGGCGGCGTCCACCACTGCACGCACGCGGTCTTCGCGCCCGATGTTGCCCGGGTTGATCCGCAGGCAATCGACACCCAGTTCGGCGACGCGCAGAGCGATCCGGTAGTCGAAGTGAATGTCGGCAACCAGAGGCACCTTGACCAGCTGCTTGATCTTGCCGAAGGCTTCGGCGGCGTCCATGTCCGGTACGGAGACCCGCACGATATCGACGCCGGCCGCTTCCAGACGATTGATTTGCGCGACCGTGGCCGCGACATCGTTGGTGTCGCTGTTGGTCATGCTCTGCACAGCGATAGGCGCATCGCCGCCAACAGGCACGTTACCGACCCAGATCTTGCGGGATTCGCGACGTTTGATTGGAGATTCGCCGTGCATGACTTATTGACCCAACTTCAGGCGAGCAGTCTCGCCACTGGTGAACGGAGCGACATCGACCGGCTGGCCGTTGTAGCTGACCTGAGCGCCGCGGGCAAAGCCCAGACGCACGGCAAACGGAGGCTTGCCATTGACTGCCAGGCTGTCGCCTTTGCGTTTGAGACCGCTGAACAGCACCTTGCCGCTACCATCGGTCACTTGTGTCCAGCAATCGGAGGTGAACTGCACCTGGACCTGGCCTTCACCGGCCACTGGCGCGGCTTGAGCAGGAGCGATTACCGGTGCAGTCGCCACCGGGGCCGGAACGACTGGAGCTGCCGGAGCCGGAGCTGCCGGGGTCACCGGTGCTGCGACAACAGGCGCGGTGGTATGGGCAGGTGCGGCTGGCGCGGTCGGCGCTGCCGGGGCGGCTGGCGCAGTCACTTGAGCCTGTTCTGGTGCTTCGGCCGCAGCGTCGGCCTGTGGCAGCGCGAGGGCGGTTCCGCCGTCGGATTGACCTTCCGCGACGGCCTGGTCTTCCGGCTCGTCCAGCGGATGAATCTGTGTCGTACCGTCGGCGCCTTCGACTTCAACGTGTTCTGGTGCCAGACCGATCAGGTCCTTGGTGCGCATCGAGGTCTGATCCTGCCACCAGACGAAACCGCCACCGATCACCGCGACCAGCAACAGCAGGCTGACGATTCGCAAAATGGTGTGGGAAACCCGCACCGGCTCTTCAATACGACCCAGGCTGTGAACATTGCTGCCCTGGGAGTCGGTACCGGTGGATTGATCGAATTGCTGGACCAGAACGGCCTGGTCCATGCCGAGCAATTTGGCATAGGCGCGAATGTAACCGCGAGCAAACGTATGCCCGGGCAGCTTGTCGAAGGCGCCGGCTTCCAGATTGCTCAGGGAAGTGGTGGTGAGGTTGAGCTTGAGGGCCACTTCGGCCAGCGACCAGCCATTGCTTTCGCGGGCCTGGCGTAAAGTCTCACCGGGGTTTACGCGATTCGCTGCTACAACTTCGGGATGCGCCGCTTTCATCATTGCTCCGACAGGTATTGCTGATATTCCGGCGTACCGGGATAGAGTCTTTTTAGTTGCAGGCCTTTGCTTGCGGCCTTGTCGCGGTCTTCGAACACTTTTGCCAGCCGAACGCCGAGCAATAGACTACGTGCATTTTGTTCGGAGAGCTGGCTAAAACGGTCGTAATAGTCACGCGCGGGCACATAATGCCTGTCTTCGTAAGACAACTCAGCCATTTCCAGCAATGCACGTGGTTGTTGGTGGTTCAGGCGCAGGGCTTTTTCCAGTTGCTGTTGGGCCAGATCGCGCTGACCGAGCATTGCAGCGGTCATGCCCAGGTTCTCGAACACCCGCGAACGCTCAGGATACAGGGTATCGGCAGCGGCTTGCTCGAAGCGCTCGTAGGCTTCGTTGTAACGTTTCTGCTCGAACAGAAAACTGCCGTAGTTATTGAGGATTCGTGCATCGGCGGGACGGGAAGCCAGCGCCTTGCGAAAATGCTCGTCGGCAAGTTCCGGTTCCATCTCGGCCTGGAACACCAGCCCCAGCGCCGCGTTGGCATCAGGGTCGGAGCCATCGAGCTCCAGCGCTTTCTTCAGTGGAACCTTGGCGCGCTCGGTCATGCCTTGTTGCAAATACCCGATACCAAGTTGCACGTACGCCTCACGCGCCTCATCACGGCCCTTGCTGGTCTTCATCGGGTTGTAGTCGCCCGAAAGCACGCAGCCAGCACACAGGCTGGCCAACAGCAAAAGCAGCGCAAAGCGCAGGGACATAGAGATCCTCTCTCGGTTATTTCGCGGCGTCTTGCGCTACATCGTTCTCGGCGTTGAGTTCACGCACGGCGATATAACGTTCGCTGCGACGGGTGCGATCCAGCACCTGCCCTACCAATTGACCACAGGCCGCGTCGATGTCTTCACCACGGGTGGTGCGGACGGTGACGTTGAAGCCGGCATGATGCAGCTGATCCTGGAAACGCCGGATGGCGTTGTTGCTCGGGCGCTCGTAACCGGAGTGCGGGAACGGGTTGAACGGGATCAGGTTGATCTTGCACGGGATGTTCTTGAGCAGCTCGATCATCTCCACGGCGTGCTCGACCTTGTCATTGATGTCCTTGAGCAAGGTGTATTCGATGGTCAGCACGCGCTTTTCGCCGAGGTTCGACATGTAGCGCTGGCACGACTCGAGCAGCATCTTAAGCGGATACTTCTTGTTGATCGGCACCAATTGGTTACGCAATGCGTCATTCGGTGCGTGCAGGGACAACGCCAGGGAGACGTCGATGTGCTTGGACAGCTCATCGATCATCGGCACCACGCCGGAGGTCGACAGGGTCACACGGCGCTTGGAAATGCCGTAGCCCAGGTCGTCCATCATCAGATGCATGGCCGCGACGACGTTGTCGAAGTTCAGCAGCGGCTCACCCATGCCCATCATCACCACGTTGGTGATGGCACGGTCGACGGTTGCCGGGACGCTACCAAAGGATTTGTTGGCAATCCACACCTGGCCGATGACTTCGGCGGCGGTGAGGTTGCTGTTGAAGCCTTGCTTGCCGGTGGAGCAGAAACTGCAATCCAGGGCACAGCCTGCCTGGGACGAAACGCACAAGGTACCGCGCTTGCCCTGGGGAATGTATACGGTCTCGACGCAGCTGCCGGACGCCACGCGCACCACCCACTTGCGGGTGCCGTCGCTGGAGATGTCCTCGCTGACCACTTCCGGACCACGGACCTCGGCAACAGTCTTGAGCTTTTCGCGCAAGGCCTTGCTGACGTTCGTCATGGCATCGAAATCATCGACACCAAAGTGGTGAATCCATTTCATTACCTGACCGGCACGGAAACGCTTCTCCCCGATTGAGTCGAAGAATTTTTCCATTTCCAGCTGAGTCAGACCCAGCAGGTTAGTTTTTACAGTCGATGTAGTCATGGATTCACCTTCACTCTTAAGCCAATGCTTAGCGAGTGGTTACTTCAGTAGCTGCGAAGAAGTACGAGATTTCGCGAGCGGCAGCGGCTTCGGAGTCCGAACCGTGTACAGCGTTGGCGTCGATGGAGTCAGCGAAGTCAGCACGGATGGTGCCGGCAGCAGCTTCTTTAGGGTTGGTAGCGCCCATCAGCTCACGGTTCAGAGCGATAGCGTTTTCGCCTTCCAGAACCTGAACGACAACCGGACCGGAGATCATGAAAGCAACCAGGTCGTTGAAGAAACCACGAGCGCTGTGCTCAGCGTAGAAGCCTTCGGCTTCGGCTTTGGACAGTTGCTTCAGTTTCGAAGCTACAACGCGCAGGCCAGCTTTTTCGAAACGAGTGGTGATCTCGCCGATCACGTTTTTAGCAACGGCGTCAGGCTTGATGATGGAGAAAGTACGTTGAACAGCCATGGTGTAACTCCAGAAACGGTAATTTACGAAAAATTAAACCCGCGAATTATACGCGGGTTCTCGGGTATTGCCTAACTGAGTGACGGTCGCGACGCCTACCTTCTGTAGGAGCTGCCGAAGGCTGCGATCCTTTGATCCCGATCCCGTGCTTGAAACTCAAGCGGATGGAAAAGATCGCAGCCTCGCTTCGCGAGTCAGCTCCTACTCGCGTTCTTCGATCCAGTGGGCCTGAATGGCCTCCAGGATCTTTTCGCCACAATGCTCAGGCATGTCGTCGAAATCGGGCAGTTCCATCACCCATTTACGCAGATCGACGAAGTTGACCGACATAGGGTCCACGTCGGGCTTGCTTTCAGCCAGCTGGATCGCGATCTCCAGCACATCAGTCCACTTGAGTTTCATGACAATTCCTTGAATCAGTGCGGTGCTTCGGCTGCGTGGTTGAGCGAGTACTTCGGAATCTCGACGGTCAGGTCTTCGGTACCGACCTTGGCCTGGCACCCCAGACGGGACTCGCGCTCAAGACCCCAGGCCTTATCAAGGTAGTCCTCTTCCAGCTCGTCAGCCTCTTCCAGCGAGTCGAAACCCTCGCGGATGATGCAGTGGCAGGTGGTGCAGGCGCAGACGCCGCCGCAAGCGCTTTCCATCTCGATGTGGTGCTCATGGGCCAGCTCGAGGATGGAAATACCTGTTTCAGCCTCAACAACCATGCCTTCGGGGCAAAACTTCTCGTGTGGCAGAAAAATGACCTGCGGCATCGTTATTCCTCAATCTCATTCAGGTTGCGCCCCGCCAGCGCGGCTTTCACCGTCGAGTCCAGGCGGCGGGCAGCAAAGGCGTCGGTCACTTGCGACAGACGCTTGGTCTGCTGCTCGATGGCGTAACCATCGGTACCTTTCATCAGTTCGGTCAGTTCCTGCACCTGCATGTCGATGACCAGGCGCTCTTCGGCGTCGAGCAAGCGCTCGCCATCGACCTCCAGGGCAGCCTGCACCGCCTCGATCAGGCGCTGGGCGTCGACCTGCTGCTCGCGCAGTACGCGGGCAACCTTGTCGTCATTGGCGTGCTGGAACGAGTCCTTGAGCATCCTGGCGATTTCGCCGTCGGTCAGACCGTAGGACGGTTTGACCTGGATGCCGGCCTCAACTCCCGAACCCAGCTCACGGGCGGAAACGCTGAGCAGACCGTCGGCGTCGACCTGGAAGGTCACGCGGATCTTCGCCGCGCCAGCCACCATCGCCGGAATGCCGCGCAGCTCGAAGCGCGCCAGGGAGCGGCAGTCGCTGATCAGCTCGCGCTCGCCCTGCAATACGTGGATGGCCATGGCCGACTGGCCGTCTTTATAAGTGGTGAAGTCCTGGGCGCGGGCGACGGGGATGGTGGTATTGCGCGGAATCACCTTCTCCATCAGGCCGCCCATGGTTTCCAGCCCCAGGGACAACGGAATCACGTCCAGCAGCAACAGTTCGCCGCCATCGCGCTTGTTGCCCGCCAAGGTATCGGCCTGGATCGCAGCACCGATGGCTACCACTTGATCCGGGTCGATTTCAGTCAGCGGCTGGCGACCAAAGGCTTCGGCGACGGCTTCGCGAACGCGAGGCACGCGAGTCGAACCACCGACCATGACCACGGCGTGCACGTCTTCCAGTTCGATACCGGAATCACGAACAGCGCGGCGGCAGGCTTTCAGGCTGCGAGCGACCATTGGCTCGATCAGCGCATTGAAGGCTTCGCGGGTCAGCTCGGCTTTCCAGTCGCCATGGGCAACCTCAACGGCCGCAGCATTGGTCAGGGCTTCCTTGGCCGCACAGGCGGTTTGCAGCAAATTGCGTTGCGCACCCGGATCGAGGTCGGCGGACAGACCGGCGCTCTCGATGATCCAGCCAGCGATCGCGTGGTCGAAGTCATCGCCACCCAGGGCGCTGTCGCCACCGGTGGCCAAAACTTCGAAGACACCGCCGGTCAGGCGCAGAATCGAAATATCGAAGGTGCCGCCACCCAGGTCGTAGATCGCGACCAGGCCTTCAGCGTGCTGGTCCAGACCATAAGCCACGGCGGCAGCGGTCGGCTCATTGAGCAAACGCAGCACGTTCAGACCGGCCAGCTTGGCCGCGTCCTTGGTGGCTTGACGCTGGGCGTCGTCGAAATAGGCCGGAACGGTGATCACCGCGCCCACCAGCTCACCACCCAGGGTCGCTTCAGCGCGTTGGCGCAGCACCTTGAGGATGTCGGCGGAGACTTCCACCGGGCTTTTCGGGCCCTGGATCGTGTCGATGAACGGCATGTGCGACTCGCCACCGACAAAGCGGTACGGCAACTGATCACCAAGCTGCTTGACGTCGGACAGACCACGACCCATCAAGCGCTTGACCGACAGCACAGTGTTCAAGGGATCGGTAGCGGCAGCCAGCTTGGCGGATTCGCCCACCTCGACGCGATCGGCGTGGTAGCGCACGGCAGACGGCAGGATGACCTGCCCTTCTGCGTCGGCAAGCGGCTCGGAAAGACCACTGCGCAATGCAGCGACCAGCGAATTGGTAGTGCCCAAGTCGATCCCCACAGCCAGACGACGCTGGTGCGGTTGAGGACTTTGGCCGGGTTCGGCGATCTGCAGTAGGGCCATCGTTATCAGGACTTATCTGTATATCAGGCGTGCGACCGGAGCGGCACTGGGTTAATCGTCGAGGCGCTCTTCCAGCTGGCGCACTTCGTAGGTGAGCTTGTCGAGGAACTGCATGCGCCGCATCAGGCGTTCGGCCTGTTCACGGTGCGCGGCATCGTTCCAGCAAGCTGCGAAGCTTTGGTTCAGTTCATCCTGGGCAGCCTTCAGGCGACGCTTGAAGACGGCAACGCCATTGAGGTCGGCGCTGTCCTGCAGGTCTTCGAGCTCTTCACGCAGCTCCATCTGCTGCAGAAGGAACTCCGGATCATGCACCGTGACCTCCAGCGGCAGCTCGCCACCATTCAAGGCGAGCAGGTAACGCGCGCGCTTGGGTGGACTCTTGAGCGTCTGGTAGGCCTCGTTGAGGCTCGCGGATTGCTCCAGCGCCAACCGCTGCTCACGCTCGGAAGCGTCGGCAAAGCGGTCCGGATGAACACTGCGCGCCAACTCACGGTAGCGCGTAGCCAGCTGATCGAGGTCCAGATCGAAACTCGGTTGCAGCTCAAATAAAGCGAAATGACAAGGAGTACCCACGACAAGCCTCAGATGTTGAAGCTTTCGCCGCAGCCACATTCACCGCGTACGTTGGGGTTGTTGAACTTGAAGCCTTCGTTCAACCCTTCCTTGACGAAATCGAGCTCGGTGCCGTCCAGGTAAGCGAGGCTTTTCGGGTCGATGATCACTTTTTCGCCGTGACTTTCGAACACCTGGTCCTCTGCAACCACCTCGTCGACAAACTCCAGCACGTAGGCAAGGCCGGAACAGCCCGTGGTGCGAACACCCAGACGAATCCCTTCACCTTTGCCGCGCCCGTCGAGGGAGCGCCGCACGTGTCGAGCAGCCGCTTCTGTCATGCTGATAGCCATCGGTGACTCCTTACTCGTCGCCAAAACTCGAAAATCAGATCAAGCCTTTCTTCTGCTTGTAATCGCGAACGGCCGCCTTGATGGCGTCTTCAGCGAGTACCGAGCAGTGGATTTTCACTGGCGGCAGGGCCAGTTCTTCAGCCAGCTGGGTGTTCTTGATGGTTTCCGCTTCGTCCAGGGTCTTGCCCTTCATCCACTCGGTGGCGAGGGAGCTGGAAGCGATAGCCGAACCGCAGCCGTAGGTCTTGAACTTGGCATCTTCGATGATACCGGCGTCGTTGACCTTGATCTGCAGGCGCATCACGTCGCCGCACGCCGGAGCGCCGACCATGCCGGTGCCGACATCAGGATCTTGCGCATCCATCTTGCCGACGTTGCGCGGGTTTTCGTAGTGGTCGATGACCTTTTCGCTGTAAGCCATGATTCTTAATCCTCACTCATCAGAGAGTCGCTCTTGAAGCCCTGAAACCTGAGTTTACAGGGCTGATTGCGGCGACTTGAAATCAGTGTGCCGCCCACTCGATTTTCGAAATGTCGACACCGTCTTTGTACATGTCCCACAGCGGCGACAGAGCGCGCAGCTTGGTAACGGCCTCGCAGACTTTCTGCGCGGCGTAGTCGATTTCTTCTTCGGTGGTGAAACGGCCGAAGGTGAAGCGGATCGAGCTGTGTGCCAGTTCGTCGTTGCGGCCCAGGGCGCGCAGTACGTACGAAGGCTCCAGGGACGCCGAGGTGCAGGCCGAACCGGACGAAACCGCCAGATCCTTGAGCGCCATGATCAGCGACTCGCCTTCAACGTAGTTGAAGCTCAGGTTCAGGTTGTGCGGAACGCGGGCGGTCAGGCTGCCGTTGACGTACAGCTCTTCCAGGTGCTCGACCTGCTTGTAGAAGCGGTCGCTCAACGCCTTGATGCGTGCGTTCTCGGCAGCCATGTCTTCCTTGGCTACGCGGAAAGCTTCACCCATGCCGACGATCTGGTGGGTCGCCAGGGTGCCGGAACGCATGCCGCGCTCGTGGCCGCCACCGTGCATGGTCGCTTCAATACGTACGCGCGGCTTGCGGCTTACGTACAGGGCGCCGATGCCTTTAGGACCGTAGGTCTTGTGGGCGGAGAACGACATCATGTCGACTTTCAGCTTCGAAAGGTCGATCTCGACCTTGCCGGTGGACTGGGCGGCGTCGACGTGGAACAGGATGCCCTTGGCACGGAGCAGTTCGCCGATCGCTGCGATGTCGTTGATGGTGCCGATTTCGTTGTTCACGTGCATGACCGAAACCAGGATGGTGTCGTCGCGCAGTTCGGCTTCGATCATCTCAGGAGTTACCAAGCCGTCGGTACGAGGCTCGATGTAGGTCACTTCAAAACCTTCACGCTCCAGTTGGCGCATGGTGTCCAGGACAGCCTTGTGCTCAATCTTGGTGGTGATCAGGTGCTTGCCTTTGGTGGCATAGAAATGTGCCGCACCCTTGATTGCCAGGTTGTCGGACTCGGTAGCACCGGAGGTCCAGACGATTTCACGCGGGTCGGCGTTGACCAGATCGGCCACCTGACGACGGGCGTTTTCGACGGACTCTTCGGCTTTCCAGCCGAACACATGGGAACGGGACGCCGGGTTACCGAAGTTTCCGTCGACCAGCAGGCATTCACTCATCTTTTGCGCGACACGCGGATCAACCGGGGTAGTCGCAGAGTAATCAAGGTAAATCGGCAATTTCATGGACTATCTCCTAAATCAGGCTGGCTGGCGTGCCGCTAGCTCTCTGGCAGTCATTCGACGGCGGACGCTTCAATCTTGTCCAGGCGTGGCGCCTTGCTGTTGCAACGGCGTTGGTCCTGGCGCTGGGCTACTTCTTGCACCTCACGGCGAGTCACAAGGTCAGCCAAGCTGATACCGCTCAGAAATTCGTGGATCTGCAGGCTCAGGTCACACCACAAGTGGTGAGTCAGGCAAGTGTCACCGGAGTGGCAATCACCCTGGCCCTGGCATTTGGTTGCATCGACCGATTCGTTCACCGCATCGATCACCTGGGCGACCTGGATGCCCTGCATGTCGCGGGACAATTGGTAGCCACCGCCCGGACCGCGAACGCTGGACACCAGGTTGCTGCGGCGCAGCTTGGCGAAAAGCTGTTCGAGGTAGGACAGGGAGATGCCTTGGCGCTCGGAGATATCGGCCAGGGACACGGGCCCGTGCTGCGCGTGTAACGCCAGGTCAAGCATGGCGGTCACGGCGTATCGGCCTTTTGTAGTCAGTCGCATGGACAATTACCACGGAGTTCGGAATGAGGCGAGTATGCAATTCCCGAGTATTTAAGTCAACTATTAGACCTAGTACTTTAGTCGGGATTACCCGCAAAAGAGCGGGCGCATCATAGCAGGGTCTGTGGCGTAATGGCACACCGGTCGGCGCTCTGCCATTGTCTAAATGCGACCTGCGTAGGAGCTGCCGAAGGCTGCGATCTTTTGATCTTGCCCTCTAAGATCAAAAGATCGCAGCCTTCGGCAGCTCCTACACAAAGACATCAGCCAGTCTGCTGACCCTTGTCCTTCACACAGGCAAAGTCTTCTTCGCGCAGTTCAGGCAGATCTTTCGCACAGTAATTGCTGCCCAGATCCTTCAACGCCCCGCACATCCCCTCCAGACGCCCATCGACCGCCTGCAAGTGATCGAGCAACTGGTTGATGGCGCGAGCCACCGGGTCGGGCATGTCTTCAGTCACGCCGTAGGCATCGAAGCCGATTTTCTCGGCCATGGCCTTGCGCTTGGCGTCCTGCTCTTCGTCGGGCTTGACGATGATCCGCCCCGGAATCCCCACTACAGTGGCACCCGGCGGTACTTCCTTGGTCACGACCGCATTGGAACCGACCTTGGCCCCGGCACCGACAGTGAACGGACCGAGCACCTTCGCGCCCGCCCCGACCACGACGCCATCACCCAGGGTCGGGTGACGCTTGCCCTTGTTCCAGCTGGTGCCGCCCAGGGTCACGCCCTGGTAAATAGTCACGTCATCGCCGATCTCGGCGGTTTCACCGATGACGATGCCCATCCCATGGTCAATGAAGAAGCGACGACCGACCTTGGCACCCGGATGGATCTCGATCCCGGTCAACCAGCGGCCGAAGTTCGACACCAGCCGCGCCAGCCATTTCAGGTCAGCGCGCCACAGCATCGCCGACAAACGGTGAATCCAGATGGCATGCATGCCGGGGTAGCAAGTCAGGACTTCAAAAGCGTTACGCGCCGCCGGGTCTCGGTGGAATACGCTCTGGATATCTTCACGCAAACGCTCGAACATCATTAATCCTTCCGCTTAAGGAGCTCACCACGGGCCGCTTTCTGGGTTTCCGTGAGGATGCCACGCAAAATATTCATTTCCGCCCGGCTGACCGAGCTGCGTCCGTACAACCGGCGCAGGCGCGCCATCAAGTGCCGTGGCTTTTCCGGATCGAGGAATTCGATGGCCACCAGGGTCTGCTCCAGATGCTCATAGAATCGTTCCAGTTCGTCCATGGTCGCCAGCTCCGCGCTTTTGACCGAAGCCACTTCTTCCTTCTCGACCTTGCTCGGCTGACCCTGGGCCGCCAGCCAGGACATTCGCACTTCATAACCCAACACCTGCACCGCCGCCCCAAGGTTCAGCGAACTGAACTCAGGGTCTGATGGAATGTGCACGTGATAATGACATCGCTGCAGCTCTTCGTTGGTCAGGCCGGAATCTTCACGACCGAACACCAGGGCGATTTGGGCGCCCTGCCCGGCCTCCTCGACCACTTTCGTGCCGCATTCGCGGGGATCGAGCAACGGCCAGGGAATACGCCGGTCGCGGGCGCTGGTGCCGAGCACCAGGTTGCAGCCGACCAAGGCATCTTCCAAGGTGGCGACGACTTGCGCGTTTTCAAGGATGTCCCCGGCACCGGAGGCACGGGCATCGGCCTCGTGATGCGGGAACTGACGAGGCTCGACCAGCACCAGCCGCGACAGCCCCATGTTCTTCATGGCACGCGCAGCCCCGCCGATATTGCCCGGATGGCTGGTATTGACCAGGACGACACGAATGTTTTGCAGCAAGGGAGGCGCTCTCGAACACAATAATCGGGAGCCGAATCTTACAGCGCTAGCTACCGTTAAGCCATGAAAGCGAACGTCGTCCTTCTCCTGTAGAAACTTTCTGATAGAATGCCCGGCTTTCTTTAACAACCTTAGGTGACACATCCATGCAGCCCATGCTGAATATCGCGCTGCGCGCCGCCCGCAGCGCCAGTGAATTGATCTTCCGCTCCATCGAGCGCCTGGATACCATCAAGGTCGACGAAAAAGACGCCAAGGATTACGTATCCGAGGTGGATCGCGCCGCCGAACAGAAAATCATCGACGCCCTGCGCAAGGCCTACCCGAATCACTCGATCCTGGGTGAAGAGACCGGCATGCACGCCGGCTCCGGCATCGAAGGCGAAGAGTACCTGTGGATCATCGATCCACTGGACGGCACCACCAACTTCCTGCGCGGCATCCCTCACTTCGCTGTCAGCATCGCCTGCAAATACCGCGGTCGCCTGGAACACGCTGTTGTCCTGGACCCGGTTCGCCAGGAAGAATTCACCGCCAGCCGTGGTCGCGGCGCCCAACTGAACGGTCGTCGCCTGCGCGTCAGCGGTCGCACCAGCCTGGACGGCGCCTTGCTGGGTACCGGCTTCCCGTTCCGTGACGACCAGATGGACAACCTCGACAACTACCTGGGCATGTTCCGCGCCCTGGTTGGCCAGACCGCCGGCATCCGCCGCGCCGGTTCCGCGAGCCTGGACCTGGCCTACGTGGCTGCCGGCCGTTTCGACGCCTTCTGGGAATCGGGCCTGTCCGAATGGGACATGGCTGCAGGCGCCCTGCTGATCCAGGAAGCCGGCGGTTTGGTGAGCGACTTCACCGGCGGTCACGACTTCCTTGAGAAAGGCCACGTCGTTGCCGGTAACACCAAGTGCTTCAAGGCAGTGCTGACGGCGATCCAGCCGCACCTGCCGGCCTCGCTGAAGCGCTAAGCTTCCGGCGACAGAAAAAGCACCCTGCGGGGTGCTTTTTTTATACCCGAAATCCCCCCTGTAGGAGCTGCCGAAGGCTGCGATCTTTTGATTTTGTTTTCAAAAAGATCAAGATCAAAAGATCGCAGCCTTCGGCAGCTCCTACGGGGAAATCAGTCATCGCTGATAAAGTTGCGGGCACAAAAAAGCACCCCGCAGGGTGCTTCTTTTTACGCTGAGCTACTTATTGAGCCGGCTCGTTCTGAGACAGGATCAACTTGCCTTCCTTATCCACCGGAATCTGGTTGCCTGGATCACGATCCATGCGCACCTTGCCTTCCTTGCCGTCCAGCGAATAGCGCACGTCGTAACCCACGACCTTGTCGCTGATGTCATTCACCGTATTACAACGGGTCTGGGTCGTGGTGTAGGTGTCACGCTCTTGCATGCCTTCCTGCACCTTGTTGCCGGCGTAACCACCACCGACAGCACCCGCGACCGTGGCGATCTTCTTACCGCTGCCGCCACCGATCTGGTTACCCAGCAAACCACCTGCCAATGCACCGACCACCGTACCGGCGATCTGGTGTTGATCTTTCACCGGCGCCTGCCGGGTGACCGCTACATCCTTGCACACTTCACGTGGAGTCTTGATTTGTGTCTTGACCGGTTCAACGGCTAGAACCTGAGCAAACTCAGGACCGCTTTGTTTAACCAGGCTGTAGGTGGCCACAGCACCCCCGGCAGTTACACCGACAGCACCCAGTACAGCACCAACCAGCATCGACTTGTTCACATGAACCTCCTGGACCATCACATGCGGAACGTGTCCGCGCTTCTCCCAGCCTTGGAGCACAAAAAAAGGCGCGAGTTCAACTCGCGCCTTTTTTGGACTACATCGCTTGAAGACTTTGCCTTCAAGGACGGTCGTCGACTTCCTTCTCGGTATTGGCCGGAGGAATCAGGTCTTCCGTGCTCAGGTTCAGCCAGATCAGCACCACGTTGGCGATGTAGATCGACGAGTAAGTACCCGCCAGAACACCGATGAACAGGGCGATGGAGAAGCCGAACAGGTTGTCGCCACCAAAGAACAGCAGGGCCGCGATCGCCAGCAGGGTGGAGATCGAAGTCGCCATGGTCCGCAGCAGGGTTTGCGTGGTCGAGATGTTGATGTTCTCGATCAGGCTGGCCTTGCGCAGTACACGGAAGTTCTCGCGAACCCGGTCGAATACCACGATGGTGTCGTTGAGCGAGTAACCGATGATCGCCAGTACCGCCGCCAGCACCGTCAGGTCGAAGGTGATCTGGAAGAACGACAGGATACCGATGGTCACGATCACGTCGTGGATCAGGGAAACGATCGCACCGACCGCAAACTTCCACTGAAAGCGGAAAGCCAGGTAGATCAGGATGCCGCCCAGCGCCATCAGCATGCCGAGGCCGCCCTGGTCGCGCAGCTCTTCACCCACCTGCGGGCCGACGAACTCGACGCGCTTGACCGTCGCCGGGTTCTCGCCACCGACCTTCTGCAAGGCCTCGGCTACCTGGTGACCCAGTTGCGGGTCTTCGCCAGGCATGCGCACCAGCAGGTCGGTGGTTGCACCGAAGTTCTGCACGATGGCTTCGTGATAACCCGATTTCACCAGCTGCTCACGCACCTGGGTGACGTCAGCCGGACGCTCGTAGGTCAGCTCGATGAGCGTACCGCCGGTGAAGTCCAGGCCCCAGTTCATGCCCTTGGTGGCAACACTGAACAACGCCAGTGCGGTAAGGAACAATGTGACGCCGAACGCAAAGTTGCGAACGCCCATGAAGTTGATTGTACGTAACATGGCAGCCCCTTAAATCCACAACTTCTTGAAGTCACGACCGCCGAAGATCAGGTTGACCATCGCGCGGGTCACCATGATGGCCGTGAACATCGAGGTAAAGATCCCGAGGGACATGGTCACTGCGAAGCCCTTGACGGGACCTGTGCCCATGGCAAAGAGGATGCCGCCGACCAACAGTGTTGTCAGGTTGGCGTCGAGAATCGCGGTGAATGCCCGGCCGAAGCCTTCGTTGATTGCGCGCTGCACGGTCATGCCGGCGGCGATCTCTTCACGGATCCGCGAGAAGATCAGCACGTTGGCGTCGACCGCCATACCCATGGTCAACACGATACCGGCGATACCCGGCAGGGTCAGCGTTGCACCCAGCAGCGACATCAGGGCCAGCAGCATCACCATGTTCACCGCCAGTGCGACGGTGGCGATGAGGCCGAAGAAGCGGTAGATGGCCATGATGAACAGCGAGACGAACAGCATGCCCCACAGCGATGCATCGATACCCTTGGTGATGTTGTCGGCACCCAGGCTCGGGCCGATGGTGCGTTCTTCAGCGAAGTACATCGGTGCGGCCAGACCACCGGCACGCAGCAGCAGCGCCAGTTCGGACGACTCGCCCTGGCCGTTCAGGCCAGTGATGCGGAACTGAGCACCCAGCGGCGACTGGATGGTCGCCAGGCTGATGATCTTCTTCTCTTCCTTGAAGCTCTGGACCGCCACGTCTTTCTCGACGCCGTTGACCATCTGCTTGGTGTAGGTGGTAACCGGACGCTGCTCGATGAAGATCACCGCCATGCTGCGACCGACGTTCGAACGGGTCGCACGGCTCATCAGCTCGCCGCCGTGACCGTCCAGACGAATGTTCACTTCCGGGGTGCCGTGCTCGCCGAAGCCAGCCTTGGCGTCGGTGACCTGGTCACCGGTGATGATCAGGCCACGCTCGATCAGCGCAGGAGGACGGTTGCCCTCGCGGAACTCGAAGGATTCGGAAGTGGCTTTCGAAGCGCCAGGCTCAGCGGCCAGGCGGAACTCGAGGTTGGCCGTCTTGCCGAGGATACGCTTGGCTTCGGCGGTGTCCTGCACGCCTGGCAGCTCAACCACGATGCGGTTGGCGCCCTGACGCTGGACGATCGGCTCGGCAACACCCAGCTCGTTGACGCGGTTACGTACCGTGGTCAAGTTCTGCTTGATGGAGTATTCGCGGATTTCCGCCAGCTTGGCCGGGGTCATCGCCAGACGCAGCACCGGTTGGCCATTGAGGTCGGCCGGAACAATGTCGAAATCGTTGAAGTTCTTGCGAATGATCGAACGGGCCTGTTCGCGGGTCGCTTCATCAGAGAAGCCCAGCTGAATGGCACCATCGAGTTGCGGCAGGCTGCGATAACGCAGTTTTTCTTTGCGCAGCAGGCTCTTGACGTCGCCTTCGTAGACTTTCAGGCGTGCGTCGAGGGCTTTGTCCATGTCCACTTCCAGCAGGAAGTGCACACCACCGGACAAGTCCAGACCCAGCTTCATCGGGTGCGCGGCGAGGCTGCGCAGCCATTGCGGTGTGGTTTGTGCCAGGTTCAATGCAACGACGTAGTCATCACCCAACGCCTTGCGGACAACGTCCTTGGCCGGCAGTTGGTCTTCAGCCTTGGTCAGGCGAATCAGGCCGCCCTTGCCGTTGGCAGCCAGGGTGGCAGCCTTGACGTTGATCCCGGATTCCTTGAGCGCAGCGCTCACACGATCCAGATCAGCCTGATTGACTTGCAGTGCAGTGCTTGCACCGCTGACCTGAATGGCCGGGTCATCAGGATAAAGATTGGGAGCGGAATAAATCAGACCGACCGCCAGCACCGCCAGGATCAGAATGTATTTCCACAGAGGATATTTGTTCAGCATCACGCCGCCCGTTTATGACGCGGGGCGCCTTGCGCGCCCCGTCGATTGAATATGAAGTTGAAACTTAGATCGCTTTGAGCGTGCCTTTTGGCAGCGTGGCAGCGATGGCGCCTTTCTGGAATTTCATTTCGACGGTGTCGGAAACTTCCAGAACAACGAAATCGTCTGCAACTTTAGTGATCTTGCCGGCGATGCCGCCGGTGGTCACAACTTCGTCGCCTTTCTGCAGGCTGCTCAGCAGATTCTTCTGCTCTTTGGCGCGCTTGGCCTGTGGACGCCAGATCATCAGGTAGAAGATGACCAGGAAACCGACCAGGAAAATCCACTCGAAACCGCCGCCCATTGGGCCGGCAGCAGCAGGTGCAGCGGCGTCAGCCATGGCATTAGAGATAAAAAAGCTCATTTAGCACTCCAGTTGCAAATGTTGAATCTTGGGGTCAGAAAACTCAGTCCAAAGGCGGAACAGGTAACCCGCGTTTGGCGTAGAAGGCATCGACAAAGGCGGCCAATGTACCCTGTTGAATAGCCTCGCGCAAACCAGCCATAAGCACTTGATAATGACGCAAGTTATGGATGGTATTGAGCATGCTTCCCAGCATTTCGCCGCACTTGTCCAGGTGATGCAGATAAGCGCGGGAGAAGTTCTGGCAGGTATAGCAATCGCAGGTCGGATCGAGCGGCGAATCATCATGGCGATGGAACGCGTTACGGATCTTCAGCACACCGGTATCAATGAACAGATGCCCATTGCGGGCATTACGGGTTGGCATCACGCAATCGAACATGTCCACACCGCGGCGCACACCCTCAACCAAGTCTTCCGGTTTGCCAACGCCCATAAGGTAACGAGGTTTGTCAGCCGGCATCATGCCCGGCAGGTAATCCAGCACCTTGATCATCTCGTGCTTGGGCTCGCCCACCGACAGGCCGCCGATGGCCAGGCCGTCAAAGCCGATCTTGTCGAGACCCTCCAGGGAGCGCATGCGCAAGTCCTGGTGCATACCACCCTGCACGATACCGAACAGCGCCGCCGTGTTGTCGCCATGGGCTTCTTTGGAACGCTTGGCCCAACGCAGGGACAATTCCATGGAGATACGGGCGACGTCTTCATCAGCCGGGTACGGCGTGCACTCGTCGAAAATCATCACGATGTCCGAGCCCAGGTCACGCTGGACCTGCATCGACTCTTCCGGGCCCATGAACACCTTGGCGCCGTCGACCGGGGAAGCGAAGGTCACGCCCTCTTCCTTGATCTTGCGCATGGCGCCCAGGCTGAACACCTGGAAACCGCCGGAGTCAGTCAGGATCGGGCCTTTCCACTGCATGAAATCGTGCAGGTCGCCGTGCTTCTTGATCACTTCCGTGCCCGGGCGCAGCCACAGGTGGAAGGTGTTGCCCAGAATGATTTCAGCGCCAGTCGCCTCGATATCCCGTGGCAGCATGCCCTTGACCGTGCCGTAGGTGCCCACCGGCATGAAGGCCGGGGTCTCGACGGTACCGCGCGGGAAGGTCAAACGACCGCGACGAGCCTTGCCATCAGTGGCCAGCAGCTCGAAAGACATACGACAGGTGCGACTCATACTGTTTCCTCTGGGCCCGATTCTTTAGGGGCAGTCGGCGCAGGATTACGCGTGATGAACATCGCATCACCGTAGCTGAAAAAGCGGTAACCGTTGTCCACGGCGGCCTTGTAGGCGGCCATGGTTTCGGGATAACCGGCGAACGCCGAAACCAGCATCAACAACGTGGATTCGGGCAAATGGAAATTGGTGACCAGGGCATCGACCACATGAAACGGCCGGCCAGGGTAAATGAAAATGTCTGTATCGCCGCTGAACGACTTGAGCACGCCATCGCGGGCGGCGCTCTCCAGGGAACGCACACTGGTGGTCCCCACCGCCACCACACGACCACCGCGAGCGCGGCAGGCGGCAACGGCATCGACCACGTCCTGGCCGACTTCCAGCCATTCGCTGTGCATGTGGTGGTCCTCGAGCTTCTCCACGCGCACCGGCTGGAACGTACCAGCACCAACGTGCAGGGTCACGAACGCCGTCTCGACGCCCTTGGCGGCAATCGCCTCCATCAGCACCTGATCGAAATGCAGCCCCGCCGTCGGCGCCGCCACCGCCCCCAAACGCTCGGCGTAGACAGTCTGGTAACGCTCGCGGTCGGCGCCTTCATCCGGGCGGTCTATATAAGGAGGCAGCGGCATGTGACCGACACGGTCGAGCAGCGGCAACACTTCTTCAGCAAACCCCAGCTCGAACAACGCATCGTGCCGCGCCAGCATCTCGGCCTCGCCACCGCCGTCGATCAGGATCTTCGACCCCGGCTTGGGCGACTTGCTGGAACGCACATGGGCCAGCACACGATGACTGTCGAGCACCCGCTCCACCAGGATTTCCAGCTTGCCGCCGGAAGCCTTCTGGCCAAACAGCCGCGCCGGAATCACCCGGGTATTGTTGAACACCATCAAGTCGCCGGGGCGCAAATGCTCCAGCAAATCAGTGAATTGACGGTGTGCCAGGGCGCCGCTGACCCCATCCAGGGTCAACAGGCGACTATTGCGCCGCTCGGCCAGCGGATGGCGGGCGATCAGCGAATCAGGGAGCTCGAAAGTAAAGTCAGCAACGCGCATGATGGGGTGTCGTCTAGCAGGGCCGGGAAGTCTAGCGGAAATATCAAAAATTCTCCATGTACCTGATTGACCAGCGGTTATCTCATCTCTATACTTCGCCGCCATTGAGCCCTGATGGCGGAATTGGTAGACGCGGCGGATTCAAAATCCGTTTTCGAAAGGAGTGGGAGTTCGAGTCTCCCTCGGGGCACCACATAGCAGTATCTGAGAGTCTCTACCAGCCTCTCAGACCCAAAGAAACCGGCCACTTGGCCGGTTTTTTTGTGCCTATCTATCTACCCCTGTCTCCCCTTATCCGTTGTATCCCTGTATCCCTGCTTGTATCCTGAGAAAAATACCGAACTTTGGGATACAAGGATGAAGCGCGCAGACATCAAGCGCCGCCCTCTCGCTGACACGACACTTGCGGGATTGGAGCCGGAAGCAAAGGAATACCGGGAGCTGGACGGAAACGGCCTCTACTTCAGGGTCAAACCTGATGGTGGTAAATCCTGGCAGCTCCGCTACAAACGTCCCGCGGGTAATTGGGCTTGGATGGGGCTCGGGGGTTACCCGGAAGTTAGTGGTGCGTTGGCACGAGACAAAGCTATCGAACTGCGCAAAGTGGTCAGTAGTGGTGCCGACCCTCTCGAGCAAAAGCGATCCGCGAAAGCTGCAATCGATGCGGCTAAAACTCGAACATTCCGAGCCGCTGCCGACGCTTGGTTAAAGGCGAAAGAAGAAAAGGGTCTTGCCCCTTCTACCCTCAGTAAGATCCGGACGTACCTCGACAAGGACATCCTCCCAGCGCTGGGGGACAAACCTCTCGACGAAATTACCCGCACAGATTGCGCAGACCTCCAAGCCTCCATAGAAGCGAGAGACGCTCACAACGTAGCGGAAAAGTGTCGCACCTGGATCAATCAGATCTTCGGTCGAGCCATTGGATTAGGTTTGACCGAAAACGACCCGGGAAGCCGTCTTCGCGATATCGCCGCCCAAGCACCAAAAACTCAACAGCATCCTCATTTGTTGGAACCGGAGCTTGGCGACTTTCTGACCGCGCTGAAAAACACCCCCAGCCGACTGACCGCCCGAACTGCAGCATGGCTCTGCATATGGACGGCATCGAGACCGGGCATGGTTCGCTTAGCTGAATGGAAAGAGTTCGACCTTGATAAAGCGACCTGGACGACACCTGCCGCGAAGATGAAGATGCGCAGGGATTTCGTGTGCCCCCTTCCTAAGCAGGCGATATCCGCGCTCCAAGAACTCCACTGCCTCACCGGGCGCAGTCGATGGCTGTTCCCAGGAGTCGGTGCCAAGAACCCGACTATTAGTGAAAACACCATCAACAAAGTCTTTGCGACGGTTGGTTACAAGGGGCGCTTGGTCGGCCATGGCACCCGCCATACCGCTAGCACCCTTCTCAGAGAACATGGTTGGCCGAAAGAGCATGTCGAAGCGCAACTTGCTCATAAAGAAGAGGGAATATCTGGGGTTTACAACAAGGCCCAATATCTTGAGCACCGAGTGAAGATGATGCAGTGGTACGCGGATCACCTCGATGCGATTGCAAGCGGAAAGGTTATCAAGGGACAGTTTGGAAAAGCGGTATGAGTGAGCCCATCCAGCCCCCCTCAAAAATCCATGTTACGCGTGTTACTCGTGTAACGACCTTCGCCAAATACCCGAGTTTATTGGCTGTCGTAGCTGTTACACGCTTGCGGGACTTTCTGTACACGCCATGTAACGCCGCCCAAACGTGTAACGCCAGACTCAGCCCTTGGCTGCTGCGGGCCGGCATTCGACGCCCCGTGCTACTGCGCAAATCTCGCTGGTTTCGCTTGCAAAACTCAGGGCGTGGGATCGAGCGTTACACGTTGAGCGCCATTGGCGATGACTGATCACCAACCCATCTTGCATTCAGCACTAACCGTTGGCCTGATCAAGCATCTCTCGGCACAACCGCTATACGAGCTCTGTCGTGAACAGCTCGCTGACGCGTGCTTCTTGATTGACCAGTGTTGTCTGCGCATCCAGACCGGCGACCTCGATAGCCATCTGAGCAGTATGTGCATCAAGACGGCGATGCATGAAGAGACCATTTTTCAGTACGCCTCCACAGATACAAAAGCGCGTCTCGCACACTGGGTTCGCCAGTACAGCAACTGTTACTCAGCTTCGGAGCGCGAGGCACATGCGGCTTACATCATGGCCTGTGCTGTAAAAGCGCTAGGGGCTTTATACGACTGGATACGGGAAACCGATCAAAAGGCTTGGTCCCATACTTCTGAACCTCCGACCGACTGGCCGTGGGGTCTCTATTGTCAGTTTGTAGAAATGCAGGTCGATCCCAACGAACGCATCCAGGCACTCGATCTGTATGTCCTGTATCTGGAACCCATCACTTCACTGCCCTGCTTGATCATTGACGAGTTGAGGCCTATCGCTGACAGGGCGATCAAGAACGCCATCCGAAGCAAGGGGGGCATCATCAGCGGCATGGAGCGCAACAAGGACATCAGTGGCCGCGACACTGCAATCGTTCATCAGGGGCGCCACTATTTGGCGAACAGAATGCCTGAGAGGAACGTCGCAACGGCGGTGCATGCCTGGCTAAAACGGGAGGTCGCTAAGCCACCCAAAGAACGTCCCGAGTGGATCACCCTTGAAACCGAAAAGGCGCTGACTCGCAAAAGTGTGGAGGCCATTCTCAAACGCAACTTCGTGCTGTAACCGAAATTTCAATTGGATTTCAATTGGAAGTGAACTGCTCACCGCCGACCTACCTCTAGATCATTGCTCTCAGTCCTAACCTGTCGAGAGCAAGACCTATGAAAGCCTATATCACCGAACTTCCCCGCCTTAACGCCGCTACACCAAGCCCAATCTTCGATGCATCTTCGACGTTGATCCGCATGCCCGAAGTTGAGGGTATCGTGGGCATGAAGCGCTCAACCATCTACAAGCTGATGCAGCGCACCGACTGCGATTTTCCCCAGCCCGTCAAATTGAGCAACAGCAACGCTCGCGGTGCCCCTGTCGCTTGGGTTTTGTCTGAAGTGCAGGCATGGGCACGCAGCCGCATTGAGGCGCGTGATCAGGTGGCCGCATGAACTGCAAGAGCGCCAATAAAGCGCTGATGCATCCCTTCTCTGTACTACGACGGATCGGCTTTTCGCCCCGCCTCATGCAACGCCTTGAGCACTACCGTTGCCAGCAGGACAAACAGGGCCGCTTGGTCAGCGTACTGAGTTGGGTCGACGGTACCTGGTGCGCTCTCTCCCTCCACTGCGAAAAGACGGGAGTCGTGATTGTCGACGAAGGCCAGCAAATGCACGCCTACGAAGACGCCCGCTCCATGCTCAACGGCGGTTTTCTACCCCTGCTCTCCCTGCGCTGGGAAGCCCATGCCTGAAACGAAAACGCCTCCGGGGGCGATCCGGAGGCGTTGAGGTAAATCTACATGCACGAACAATCTATGCCGCACCTGAAAAATTCGCAAGCCATCAGCGCAGTTGCACTTTCGAAAAACGGACGTTACTCTCTGACCGTCGCTGCAAATTCAGCGATTGGGCTTGGCGGCCCAAACAGTACAAGGCGCAACAGCGCCCCCATTACGATTGCAGGCGCTTTTTTTGTGCCCGCATTCCCGTGTTATGGCGGGTTGCGTAGGAGCACCCTCGGGTGCGCCGGTCTCCTTGTACGCCGGTCCGCCAATCCTGCGCAATCCGTCACCCTAATCTGCTTGGCGGCAGACGGTGGCGGTTCCTCAGTACAAGGAGCCTTCACAAATGCAACACGCCCTCAATCCGTCCAAAATTCGCGCCGCTGCACACCGTGCAATGGCTCTCGCCGCTTTACACGCAAACTCCAGCCTCGCTACACGCCTCACCCGCTACAACGCTCACATGGCCAAAGCCCGCGCACTCGAAACCGCAGGCGGTGCCCGATGAACAGCCCCCTGAGTTGTGCCCTGCCCGAAGACCTGCTGTGCGTCAGCAAAACCGCCGAAGCCGGTGTGCCCATCGACGCCATCACTTGCGCCATTGAACGCGCCGACTCGGTGCTGACGCTGCTTGAGGATCACTTCGAAAGCGAATCCTCGCGCCTCGCTAACCACGTCATTGCCGCCGTCCTTTGGGACGTACGCGGCACTCTCGGTCTGATCAAGACGCTCGCCTTGCACGGCGACACCACCTCGACTCCTGCGGTGCAGAAAGGCGGTGCGCTATGACCATGTCCACCACCCTTGGCCATGCCACCTTTTCCCGCGTCAACGCTACCGATCTGAAGCTGTTTCGGGTCAATGCCGGTATCCCCGTCGAGGATGCGCTGGAGATGGTGTCGCTGCTGCAGCATCACGCCAACCAGCTCACTTTCGACGCCGCCATGAGCGATCAGGGTGACCGTTTCAGCTGGCCTGCTCTGTACCTGGGCGAGATGGCCAAAGCACTGATCGATGACATCAACGACGCGCTGTTTCTGCAGAGGGCTGATACATGAGCCAACGCCCAAATAGCGACGTAAAACGTCCGAGCTTTGCCGACGTAAAGGCCGCCTCACTGAAAGACATTGATCGCGCCCTGTCGCATTGGCTGCCCAACGGCAAGCGCGTGGACGGTGGCAAGGAATACACAGCCCCGAATCCTACCCGCAGCGATAAGCACGCAGGCTCGCTTAAGGTCAATTTGAGCAAGGGCACCTGGGCCGACTTCGCCACTGGTGATAAGGGCGGCGACCTGATCGATCTGGTGCGCTATCTGGACGGCGGCACCGACATCGAGGCTTGCAACAAGCTGGCGAGCCTGCTGAACGTCTCGGCGGGCTCTGCCCAGTCGAAGCCAGCCCCTAGCAAAGCGAAAGCACCCGAGTGGATAGCCATTCAGCCGATCCCGGCCGAAGCCATGAACAAGTGCCCGACCAAACACCGGCAACACGGCGCGCCGTCCAAGGTGTGGATCTATCGTGATGCGCAGGGCCAGCCACTCATGACGCTCTATCGTTTCGACCTCGGCCCCGATGAAGATGGCAAACCAAAGAAAGTCTTTGCTCCATTGACGTGGTGTCAGCGCGCCGACGGCCAAACTACACAATGGCGCTGGCAAGGTCTGCCGGATCCGCGCCCATTGCTGCGCCTTGATGAACTGACCCAGCACACTGCCGCACCGGTTGCCTTGTGCGAAGGCGAGAAAGCTGCAGATGCCACCGCCGAACTACTGCCCGAGTACGTAGCCACCTGCTGGCCGAACGGTTCCAACTCATGGCACAAAGCCGATCTGACAGCGCTCAAAGGTCGCGACGTACTGCTGTGGCCAGACAACGACGTCAGCGGCAAAGCTTGCATGGAGGCGGTCGCCGACAAGCTGCGCGAAATCGGCGCTGCCTCGGTCCGGGTCATCGCGCTGGACGTGTTCAAACGCAAACCCACGCTGGAGAACGAACGCGCCGCCTTCACCAAAGGTGGTCAATGGGACGATGGCGACGACGCGGCCGACGCACTCGCCAAAGGCTGGACAGCGGCCCATTTCGCCGAACTGGAAAACAGCGGTGAACTGTTTGGTTTAGCTGTGGAAAAGCCGACAACGGAGCAGGCTGAAACCAAGCCAGAATCGAAGACGAAACCGGCGGCCAAGCGACCCTTAAAATCGAAAAATGACCTGATGCCCGGTGGCTTTCGCCTGACGCCCGAGGGCGTGTTCTATGCTGGCGACGACGGCGAGGCACGCCCGGTGTGCTCGCCTCTAGCGATCCTTGCTCGTACCCGTGACGAGAAGGGTCACAACTGGGGCTTGTTGGTCGAGTTCGACGATCCAGACGGCACCAAGAAGCGCTGGAACATCCCGGCGCGCACCATGACCGGCGACTTCGGCAAGGACGTTCTCGGCCCATTGGTGGACATGGGCCTGCGCCTAGCCGGAAGCCGTTCGGGGCGCAACGCACGCAACGACCTGCAGAGTTACCTTGGCGGCTTCGACAGTGCGCAACGGGCACGACTGGTCACCCGCTTGGGGTGGCACGACAGCGCCTTTCTGCTGCCCAAGCAGCAGGTCGGTGCGCACGTCGAACACCTGCACTTCTATGAGGCCGGTGCGCAGCTTCCACCCATCAGCGAAGCGGGCACCCTCGAGCAGTGGCAACAGCAGATCGGCGCGTTGTGCATCGGCAACCATCGCTTGGCGTTTGTCGTCGGCGTGGCGTTCGCGGGTCCGCTGCTGCACATGCTTGGCCATGAGTCGGGCGGCTTCCACCTGTACGGCGACAGCTCAGGCGGCAAGACCACTCACCTGCAGGTTGCCGCTTCGATCTACGGCGGCCCACGCTTGGTGCGTTCATGGCGTTCCACCGACAACGCGCTGGAATCCATCGCCGCCGCTCATTCCGACGGCCTCCTGGTACTGGACGAAATTGGCATGTGCGATCCGCGCATCATCGGCGAGACGGTGTACATGCTCGGCAACGGCACCGGCAAGGCTCGCGCAAATGACCGAGGCCAAGCAGGCCGACAGGTTCAGGAGTGGCGCTTGCTGTTTCTCTCCACCGGCGAGAAGACGTTGGCGCAGCACATGGCCGAAGCTAACAAGGAGCTGAAAGCGGGTATGGAAGTGCGCATGCTCGCCGTCCCGGCCGATGCCAGCAAAGGCCTCGGCATGTTCGACGCGCTCAACGGTTTCGAGGATGCGGCGGCGTTGTCTGATGCGCTTAAGGCACGCGTAGCGAATTACTACGGCACACCGCTCACTGCCTTCCTGACGGCGCTGTGCGAACCCGGCAAGCGTCACGGCTGGTCGGCCATCCTGCGCCGCACGCTGGAAGGCTTTATCGCCAAATCGCTCCCGGCATCAGCCAGTGGACAGGCGCACCGTGCAGCTGCGCGCTTCGGCCTTGCGGCAGCAGCGGGCGAGCTGGCCACCGCGATGGGCATCACCGGCTGGCCGGACGGAACCGCCACCACCGCCGCGCGCGTGTGCCTCAACGCCTGGCTAAACGAACGTGGAGGTGCCAGGAATTTCGAGGGCGACGCGATCTTGACGCGGCTGCGCCAGATCATCGAGCGCTTCGGCGAAAGCCGCTTTACCCGCTGGGAATCAGCGGCAGCAAAAATCGACGAACACGGTCCGCGCACCATCGACCGGCTTGGCTTTCGCAAGGCGCTGGAGCACGGGATGGGCGACACCATGCACACCACCAACACTTACTACGTGCTACCTGAGATGTGGCGCTCCGAGATCTTCCGGGGCATGAACATCAGCGCTGTGAACAGGGAACTGCTGCAACTCGGTGTGCTGGAGCCAGGGAGCGACGGCAAGGCGTCGAGTCTGGTCCGGTTGCCCGGCCTCGGCCCGCAACGCTGCTACATCGTTAAGACGATACCGGGAACGGATGAGCGCGAGGCTCGGGCTGCCTGAGGCATCCCTCCTGATCGAGGTAGCGCCGACTCATTCCCGGTCTCGCCAGCCGCTCAACCAACCCAACATCAAATTGCACAGGAAAAGTACAGATGAACGAATTTCAAGAGCCGACAGAGCATTGCGATCCGCTGACCAACGAGGTGGAAAGCTTTCAGAGCGCACTGCTTCCTGAGGCAGCGCTAGACAGTCCCGAAATGAACGACCACGCGAATTGCACAGAGCAAGCACGGATAATCGAGATCCATGTATTGAAGGTCCAACGCGACCAGTTACTCAGCGAAGCGGAACGCCTACATGCCGAAATGCTTCCCTATGAAGTAGCGCTGGAAAGCGAGGAGCCCATCGAACCCGATCAAAAACGAGAAATACGCGACAAGTACAACGACCTGAAAAGGAATTTCGATTCATGCCAGTACAATGCCAGCCTTTTGGATCAGAAGATCAATCGACGCGAAAACCTCGTGAATTGCGATTCCCTCATGGCGGCCTATGTTGAGGCAATGACTAATTGGACAGCCGATGAGCAGGAGCTTAACGAAAAGCGCCAAAGTCTCAGCACCCGTCTGGAACAGGTCCGCCAGCGAGCTATCGAGGATATGGCTAAAGCCCGACAAGCCGAAACCGATGCTGCGACGGCCTACGCGCAAGCGGTAGCCTGGGGCGACACAGAGGGCGAAAAGAACGCCAACACCGAGGCAATGAAGGCCGCCAAAAATCTTTCGACTGCCACTGAGCACAATCGGCGACAACAGCTGATCATCACTGCTCTGGAGCAGGAGTTGGCAACAATTGATCGATACATCGCCGAAGCCCAAAAAGAACACAAAGCCATCGAAAGAAAAGCCCTTCACCTGGCGCATACCGTTCTGGAGGAAAAGTGGAATCAAGCGGCTGAGGCGTTGCTAGATGCTGGAGGCAAGCTTTGGGCTGCTTATCACCTTATCAATCGCGATCAGATCGGGCTGATGAAATTGACCCTCCCGGAACTGGGTGAAAACGTCAGAAGCTGGAATAGCGATGACCTAGTAGATCGCTCCTGCAAACACTCGGTGCAAGACGTGTTGGCCATGTAACGAGTAGTTTCGCCCAAAACAGCCTGCGCAAGTGGGCTGTTTAGATTCCTGCAAGAATAAAAGTCGACCATAGCCAAACTCATAAACACTTAATATTATTTCTACAGACAAAAACATATAAAGGCTCCTTTGGTACACCTCCTAAAGTAATGAGCACTAAATCCAAAGGATCTCAAATTACGCAACCCCCAACTTTTGATTGATGATTGTAGAACCAGCACCCTTCCTAAATAGCTGGAATTTACGATCTTTCCGCAGCCTCGAGCCACTCACTAACCCCATTAACCCCTAACGCAAGCATAGCGTCTTGAATGGCCACTACCATGCCAAGCATCTCCCCCTTGTCTGACTCCTCCCGTTCCTCTGCTTCCGAAAAAAGACGAGTTAATAATTGCGTGAAATTGTGATCAAGATCATAAATACTAGCGCCTGCATGTTGCGCGAAGGCTAGATACACCTGAGTCACCTTAAGCGAAAACATTGGGTCTCTACCTGAAACGGCGTTCAACCACCCATCAAACCCATATATATTTCGATGCGAACGATCAGAATCTGAGCCTAACGCAGCAAAGTAGTTCTCGATAAACTCTAGCGGAACAAGTACGGGCGGAGATACCTGTCGAAAAATATCGGTGAATTTGTGAGCGACATTTTTACAGGATGCGCTATTAGATTGCAGAATATTATTCAACCCATCTAAGCAAAACTCGCGACACTGCCGAAGGTTGCTTTCATTCGTCCATATACTTATAGCCCCCTTCCAAGCGTCTTCATTTTCGAGCGCTCTCAACTTTGATATAAGATCCTGCTGATCAATATTTTTAGACAATGCCGCCAAAGCTGAAATTCTCGCCCAGGTCTTAAAGTCTTTTCCTTCCCCCTCAACATACAACCTTAACAACCAAGGGCCAACGATCTCGAACTGTCTGTGATACGTATAATAAAGGCACGATTCAGCAATTGCCCACAAACCAGCTGCTGGCTCTTGCATCGTCATATCAAAAATCTTCCACCCAATATTTTTATCAAGTTGCATCAGGTAAGGCAGCCGTCTCAGTATCAATGCTCTTATTGCTGGATGCTTATCTGATGCAAATGAGTACAAAGTTTCAGCAAGCAAAACAGGCCACTCACACCCGTCTTCTTTCAGACGACTCGCCATGATCATCAGAGCCTCAACAGCGTCACCACGTGCCATGTTGATGCCGTGAGTTATTAAATCGACATTGTCTCCTGAAACAGAACTCTCCTCATCCAATGTTAAAAACATTGAAGCAAAGACAGTTAACTTAAAAGAATCTTCAAAACTTGTTACTATGTGAGCAGAGGCTTGCAGGGCGCTTGCAGCCACACGATTGTGCTGCCAATATTGAGAGTGCCCCTCCAACTCCTCAAAAATATCCCGCATCAACTTTAAAGCATCGGGCTCTTCTGTAGGTTGCCAGTTAGAATCAGACTTTCTATTCCCAAAACGGCAGCTTAAATAAACAGCAACACCGTCCATGATGCAATCTCGAAACCGTTCAGTGATCTGGTCCCAATTTTCTTTTAATAACCGCAAAAAACGCATAGAACTGCGGGATGCAGCCTCACGCAACTCCCAGCCAACTTCACGTTCTCCTCCGGTCATAAATTCATCAAAAGAATCTCGAACATAACCATCATAGTGTTCCAAAATTTTCAGGACAGCTAAATCGCTTAGAGCCAGAAAAACCTCATAAGAAAATGGCGAAAGAACTGTCCTTACTTTGACTCCTGGTGCAGGCAGCCATTCAACGGGCCAAGCAATTTGCTCATACTCCAGCACTATAGAGCTTGCAGCCTCAGATCGCAGGTGACGCGGGATACAAGCAAGGAGTTGAGATTGCTCTTTAACCATGTATTCTCGACCATTCACGTCATCAGCGTAGCCTTGATGAAGATCGAGTATGGCATCCATTGCTGCGTCTTGCACATTGTAATCAAGCTGTAAAAAGGCACATTTAATAAGAACCCCAACCTGATATTTTAGCCCTGAGTTTAAAAAACCTTTATCACATATTATTTTTTCGATTAAATCCAAATTACTACGCGGAGCAGCTATACACCCTCGCAAGGCAAAATAACGCAATGCGCCTTCTACGTTAAAACATAAACGCTCACGACTGCCCTTCCACCATAACGAGTCAGTTTCCGCATGACTGACAACGGCTTTCTCGAGAAGATCAAATAGAACCCGCTCATTATCGTGATGATATTCTGACGAGCACTGATCATCATTATAGGAGGTATCACTTAAAAAACCGGTCCTATATCCTGAACTTCTAATATCGCGACTTTGGTATTTAATACTACTCCACATCTCGATAGATTTTACAACCAGATCGAGCAACTGAGTGGAGCTTTGCATCCGCCTAAGGAGAAACTGATCACCTCTATCACCAAACTGATGCGACTGACATTGTAGATTTTTACCAAGGCGGTATCCGAGCACATCCGCCTCACATACATCCCCTGCTATAAAATCCCACAGAACAACATCATCCAAACCGCCAGCTGACACGCAATTGGCGAGTGCCTGCCCCAAAAAGCTGCTCTTCGAATTCGGAAGTTTCAACAGCTCAACAAGCAATGGCGCTAAAAGTGGTGCGTCTTGGGATTTTACATTTTTGCAGGAGATTGCCATTTGATTGATAAGTGATGTTTTATCCAAATTATCCGCATGCAATATTTCCTGCCAAAATTCGAGCACTCCAACTGGGCATTCAACAAGCCACAGACTCACACGGTGTGCGTGTCTGATTAGACCATCCGCATCGGACTCTTCTCTCAGCAACGGAACGAGATGCTTTAGCCAAAAGCCATACCATTCAACCTGTACTGCCTTTCCATAAATTACTTGAAAAATTTCTTTTTTCGAGTTTCGCAATTCACGAATGAGCGGCCAATCTGCATCACATGGAAGTTGCTCTGCAAAACTTTCTGCTACTAGGCGTCTAATATGGAAAGCGTGATTACCAGTGAGAACAGTCCTTAGTTGCTTCCTAAACTCTCGCCGGCCACCAGCGGCAAGCTGAGCAACAAAACTCCGTATAGTTGGTCGCACGAAAGGAACAGGGGGCAAACCCTCAATAAACTCATGCAGCGTCATTCCTCGCCTTACGGCCCCACTGATAACAAGTACATCCAACAACGTCTGATGCCCAAACGTTAACTTTCCCTCTTGAGCTTCGTGTAACACGTCGTGGCTGAGCAAGGCTCTGAGCACCCTCTCGGCTGCCGGGAAGAATTGTCGAGGAACCGCTAGGCTCCTTAGCCTCAACATCTCCATTGCAACGTCTTCAAGTGCCTGGATTGCTGAGTCACCTAAATTTTTATCAGATTGAATAGTCATTCGGAGGTAGCGTTGTGCTAGTCCCTGACTAGTGACGACGTTAAAACTACCATCTGTACGGGCAAGATCAACAAACAGGGCAAGCTCGCGGGGATTACAGATCAGCTTACGAGTGGCAGAGTCCATGCTTGATAGATCAATTCTCATTTTAGAGAGCAACGGTTCTACATCGGCATCCCAATCCAGCGGTTTGCAATGGAACTCTTTGACCCATTTCCTTTGCGCAATCGATCGGTCATAGTTTCTGTCAAAGTCACGACATGCAGTGACAACAGTAACATTCGGTATTAGCAACAAGCGGTCGATCTGGGCTAAAAAATACTGTAAGACACTGTGCTCACGAGCTATAGAGAGGACATCGAGAGAGTCAATTACCACGACAACATGTACATCGTCAGCTAAGCGAGCAACTTTTCCCACCCATTGTTCAGCTAAGCCTAGAGCGTGACGATCTTGTACCGAATACAAATCAGCGAATTCGCGCGACTGAATAAAAAGTGGTACAAGATCAGAGCGAGAATCAGCAAGTTTTTCTAACTCCTCCTGCAAATCAAGCATTATGCATGTTTTACCAGACCCAGGAGCGCCAGTAATCAATATGGAACCACATTTCTCCTCAACGGCTTTAATGACTTCGATAAGAATAGGGTTTTTAAGGCGTTCGTGACCAATATCCCTCCGCCAAGAACGGCCAATTGAGGAAGTGCTCTCGAACGTTTTTTTTACCTCCACGACATCCATTGCTGGAATAAGCATCGCACCTGCACGAACAATCAACTCATTTACATCAGACTTAGTCAGACGGCTAAAATCAGCAGAAAGCTTATTATCTCCCTCCTCAAATCTCATACCTAACTGGCAGATCCTGACCCACAACGCATTATACGCAGCAGACGAATTACTCGCCAAACGACGCAGACGTTCAAACAGCAACTCTTGCATCCGTTCCAGGTCTGGAGTGGTTTCAAATTTTATTCGACTCAAAAAATCAAAAACAGAAATACTCGACGCACAACTCTCAAGCAACTTCTTCAAACTAGAATTTGACGCGGCGTGCGCCTTGCCTAAGTTGGCATTAAAAGACTCTACATCACTATAGTTAGTACTATACTCTCTTAAAGCTGCCATTTCGCCAAACGGCGTGCGCGAGTAAAAACAAACGACGCTTTTCGGAACACTGGATAACACTTCATTTGCCTTAATCAGCTCATCATAAAGATCCGCTATAGACCAAGACTTAAACTGCGTCTGATTTTTTTTACACTGACAGCAAATTACTCCGCCATCTTTTCTCCCAATGACAACATCATCAACAGACCAAGTAACCGAGTCGACCTCCAGCCAGTGATAATCTGGATCTTCGAGTACAGACAATGCCCAGCCAAAGGCCACCAGAGATTGAAAACCATCCCCTCGATTTGACTGAATGCCTGCTTTACTCAATTCTATACCCCTCTGGCTGGTGAATTTGTATAGCTTCTACCTATGAAGCATTACTACTCGTAGAACTATCAGTCTGTTTCTCTGACGGTGAAAAAATCTCCTCCAAGAGATTAATTCCAGCAATTTTTTGTCTAGCCCGATAATCCGCGCCTGACATAAATTTTCTCATGCTCCGGTCCAAGGTAGCCAATTTATTTGATATCTCCACATCCAAGCTCTTAGCTACCTGAAGCCCATTACAAAAAGAAAAAGCTTTCCCCCACCCCCAAACCACTCTGTTAATTTTTGAGAGCGCCTGCCCATAGCATCCACCAGCAAACAACTCTCCACCATCCAGTATATGTTGTGCCGCATAGTTAGCGCGCACGATCTCCTCATCAACTTTATCGAGCAAGCTTCGTCTCGCTTTTTTTGACGGTTGCACGAGACCTGGGCTAACGTGACAGCCTAAAAACTCAAAACCGTTACCAACTTGTCCGTAATCCGCTTTATCGCTCGCCGAATAAGGCGAATAGGCGGTTAAGCCCAAACGTTTCAATATTGCCTCAGCGCGCCGAAATGCTGCGAAGACTTCTCTTTCGGTTTTCCCCAGTATCACAAAGTCGTCGATATAACGAATACATGTAATTCCACCAAAATTCATTTCCCTATCAAACTCCGCCAAATACAGGTTCGCGATAAGCGGCGATAGCGGAGAGCCCTGAGCAACACCATCAAGACCAATTGGGAAATACTCTAATAAATTCTTCCGACCCAGTTCAGAAAGATTAGCCAAAGTGGTTTCAATCGCACTAGCAAAGAGATTATAAAAACTATCATCAACGACATGCAGCCGCATGCATTCGAGAACGGTTTCTTTCTTAAGCCTTGTAAAAAAACTTGGTATATCAGACCTAATATAGTATTTTGCACCCCCATCAAAACTCTCTTTCAATTTTACAATTGCCAACTCAACTCTTTTTCCCTTTATCCCACCGAAGCTAGTTGGAACATCTAATACATCTTTAACATACGGCACATTATCCTGCAAAACATCCAGTATTGCCCTCTGAACAATACGATTTTCAATTGGTGATATAATTAAAGGTCTCGGATCTTTTCCTAGACGCTTTTTCGCAACGCCCTTCTGGGGTTTGAATTTGAATTTTATTTCACGCAATTGGCTCTGCAGAGTGCGCAAATTCGCAACATAGTCGGACTCAAACTCATTGGCGCTATTACGAATTTCTTCAGAGGAAGACATCTGAGCGCTAGCTTTTACCACCCGCCAAGCGTTTTCAAGAGTCCTGGTTTTTCGGACGTTTAGATATAGGTCAACCATCCGTGTCACCTCAAGCCCTGTTGGTCGGGGCTCATCGGCGAACCTGCCCCAACTGCTAGACGGACTAACTACCTTCGGGAGACCTGGATGCATTCACTGCAATCTCGGACGCGACCCGGACAGTGCCATCAGATGAGACGACGCTGCCGCTGGGCACACTGGGTTCGACACCGCTACGCAGTTCGATCAGCACGCCAGCCAAGCTGAATGCGCACAACACGAGGCTGAACGCTCTGAGTGCCGAATTGGCACGTTTTTGCATGACGCTGGTTTCATGCGACTCCCCTCCAGATTGGTAATGCTACCTTTTTGAAGATTGCCGTCAATTTCGCCATGACGGTAGCCTTCGACTTCACGGTGAAGGCGGCCATCAACTTCGCGTCACACGACCCCACATCGAGCTCCACCCTGAAAATAAAGCTATCTACCGTCCGATGAGCCACCGATAAAGCAATGGGAGTTCCGGCATACAACATAGCAGTCGGGCAAGCGTCTCTACCTTCGGGAGACCTGGATGCATTCACTGCAATCTCGGACGCGACCCGGACAGTGCCATCAGATGAGACGACGCTGCCGCTGGGCACACTGGGTTCGACACCGCTACGCAGTTCGATCAGCACGCCAGCCAAGTGGCCTGATGCTAGCACTCTTTCTGTAGAGAAAAAAAGCCAGCAACCGCAACAAGGGGTTATAGAACTGAACTTGGTAAAATATAGGTGCGCCAATGTAACACCAAGCCGAACTGTAACCTGCTTCACCATAATTTCTTAATTTGCGTGTAACAAAAAAAAATCAATAAAATCAGCGAGATAGGGCCGATGTAACATGTGTAACGTTTGTAACCCGAATAAATATCTACCCCAAGCCCCTCAAACTGTGATGCCACCAGCGAAAAAATATTGCGGTGAACCGTGCCATTTCAGGTGTGCTATAGCCCCTGCAAGACTCATTTATCACGGGGCCTTGTTAGCGGGAAGATCTCCCACAGTGAAATACAGCTTACCTATGCATATGCCCTATTAGATGGATGACATCCAGCCCCTGTTACAAATGCGGTAGAGATCTCCTATCTGTTCAAGGGCCTTTCAATTTCAAGGTTGAAATTTCAGTAAGCTGGGACGACTGCCGCTACCAAGATCTGGCGGGTTTCCGACCCCGTACCCGAGGGAATGTCCTAGGGGCCCCCGCACTTTTTTGCCGTACTCTGGCAGGAACGATTCTCTGCCACATAGAACCTATAGATAAATCAACGACTTAGGATAACGTATGGAACAGCGTGAACCACAAGGCACCCTTAGTACGATTGAGATCAACACGGAAGAGGGCACTAAAAAAATTGAGGTTGAGCCCGGATGCCCAATTTTTATTCTTGGTCGAAACGGAACCGGAAAATCGGCGTTAGTAGGAATGCTCTCCACTAAGCTCGGTAAAAATTTAGTGTTTATGCCAGGTTCCCGACCTGCTTCCTTTGATCGTGAAAGCCTCAATTTGACAGCTGCTTCCAGAAAAGATCTAGCAATCAACTTGCCCCATTGGAACGCCGATCCAGACACAAGGTGGAGAAGCACGGCAGGAACAGCAAGAAATGAAAAAGCTATTCATGACCTGCAAAATGCTGAATTACAGTACAAGGTCGATGCCGCAAACGAAATCAAAGCTGAAGGTTCTCAGTCGAGTGCTATCGCTCGACTCCAGTCAAATGACGCCCCCTTAGATCGCATCAATGCCTTGCTAGCCCAAGCAAACCTACCGGTTCGAATTCTAATTTCTGAGGGTGAACTAAAAGCCCAGCAAGGCGATGCCGTTTACAGTTTTGCCCGAATGTCTGACGGAGAACGGGCCGCACTTATTTTTGCAGCTGAAGTCGTAGCAGCTCCTGATGGAGCCATTTTCCTGATTGATGAGCCGGAACTTCACCTCCACCCGTCTATCGTGGTTCCGCTCTTAAAAGCGCTCATTGCTGAACGCCCCACATGCGGTTTTGTAATCTGCACGCACGAGCTAGATCTACCAGGCAGTTCTTTTGCGTCGAAAATCATCCTCGTTCGAGGTTGTAAATGGCGTGGTACAGCAGTCGAGTCGTGGCAAGTGGACGTCTTGGATGCCCCTGAAAAAATACCAGAATGGTTATATGTTGATCTGATCGGTTCGCGCCGGAAGATATTGTTTATAGAAGGAACAACCAACAGCCTAGACCACCCTCTGTATTCATTACTATTTCCTACCGTCTCTGTGAGATCGCGTGAAAGCTGCCGAGAGGTTATGAGAGCGGTAGAAGGTTTACGAGCTGTGGAAGAACTGCATAGGGCGCAAGCCTTCGGTCTTATTGATCATGATGGGATGGACGAAAAACAGGTTCTCGATTTCGAGTCCCATGGCATCTACCCACTCCCGATTTTCGCAGTTGAAAGCCTCTACTATTCCGCCGAGGTATCAGCAGCATTGGCAGCTCAGCAAGCCAAAACCTTTGGTCTAACACCTGAACAGCTACGTCATGAAGCGCAAGTGGCAGCCTTACAAGCAGTAACCGCCAAAGGAATACCGGAGCATCTGGCTAGCCGCATAGCTGAGCGGCATATTCGAGATAAGCTCCTGCTTGCTTTGCCAGATAGAAAAATGATGATGGAAGGAGCGAAAAACGATATCGAGTTCAAGCTTGAATCTCCATATCCTAGTGAGCTAGAGCGTATCGAACAGATGATCAACGCTCAGGACATCGACGCAATCGTATGTCGATACCCTGTAAGAGAATCTGGGATGCTCAACGGTATTGCGAAGGCGCTACATTTCAACGGTCGAACTGATTACGAGAGGGCAGCGCTGATCCTTATTGGGATCAATGATGAGCTTCAGCGGTCGCTCAGGATCAAGCTGGGGAAATTGTCCGACATGCTCGTTTAATCTGTAACCGCGGATCCAGCGAGCGATATCATGTATCCCAGCTTGTATCCCTAGACGTACAATTACGCTGCAGGCCATGTTTTATATGGAACCCGAGGGTCTCCCTCGGGCACCAAAATTAAGAAAGGTCTTGCTTTGCAAGGCCTTTTTTTTCGCCTATAGAAAAGTACCTGACACCCCACCGACAACGCCCTGACAACGCGCTGACCTGTAGGAGCTGCCGAAGGCTGCGATCTTTTGATCTTGCTTCTCTTCTGCCCTTCTCGCCGGAAGAACATTTCACAAGGACTCCCCCCCATGGAATTGCACCTGGAAACCGTCGCCCTCTTCTCCCTCAAGCTGGCTTATGAATCGGAAGATTCAAGCCCGATTTTACGTGACGACCTGGTCATGGGTGACTACCAACGGGATGTGTTTGAGTTGCTGGTGCGGCGGGGGGATGTTGAGGCGATTCAGTTGAAGGTGGATGAGTGCGTGGGGTTGGCGCTGGAAGCCATTGGGGGTGGGGATAAGCCATTGGGGCGGGAGTTGCGGAGGTTGGCGGGGGAATTTGCCGGGATTCAGGTGATGGAGCAGCTTGATGCGCCGCTCGTTGCGCTCAAGGACTATCTTAAAGACATTCAATGAATGAAGGTGGGCGGCCCCCCGTGAGCAGGATCGACGCTGGACACCCGATCTGTCAGCTGTATTAATGGTCGGCTTATTATCCTAACGCCACAAGGGTCTAAGCCTCGCCTAACCAAGTGGTTTCCGGTCTATGGCCTCCATCTGCCAGTTAGCTCAAACGTTGGCGACAACCTAAGAGAGAGCAGCGAACGAAATGACATTGCCGATTACAGACTTGATCGTGGCCGCAGTGAGTAAAATGGTCGATGACTCACAATCGGGCACATACAGGGAGCCAAGTCATTCTGATTTGGATTTCTACATTGGGCGCGCAGGACTTTCGAACGTTGATCCGAAAGTGCAAGGTCAATCTGTTGGGAAAGCAAAGCGCTTGCGCGCCGTTCTTTCCTGGGCACTCGATAATGACCAAGCTGCCGGCAGTAAGCTGGTAGAGGGTTTGATTTCCAAGATTAGAGCGTCCGGAGGTTTCAGGGAAACGTCCGATAACTACATTGGAAAGGAAGTCATTTTGCGGGCTGTAGACGCCTTCAATTCAGAGGGCTACGTACTCGCAATGGATGGAGACCTACGATCTACGAACTTGGAATCATTGAGCGGCCGGAGCCTCACAGAGGCACTGAGCGCGTATGCCAGACGTGCAAAGAAAGGTGCGGAGGACGCAGCGCTGCTCTCCGGCACGAGCAAAGATTTACTAGAAGCTACTGCAGCCCACGTAATAACTGTAAAGTTCGGCGCATACCCGCAGCAAGCCAATTTTCCTGCTTTGCTAGGTCAAGCCTTCGTTGCTCTCGGCTTGGCAACACCCGAGGACCCACCATTATCTACGGAGGCCCCGTGCCGCATGATGGAGCGTGGCATGTATCAAGTTGCTGTTGGCGTAAATCGCCTTCGGAATAAAGAAGGTACTGGTCACGGTCGGCCTTGGTCCACAGGTATTACAAAAGCGGAGGCAGAAGCGGCCGTAGAACTGGCCGGCGTAATCTCTGGATACATGCTGGATAAGTTGATTGTACGATAATAACGCCGGCCATTCTAACCAGCTTTTTTCCTGCATTCCAAAGTGGCAAGACACACCAAAAGTAAGTCTCCGCTTTAAGTCGGTCTTGATGAAAACAGTAGTTTGCCTATCTGGCCAGCAGCGAAATAACTCTGCCGGCCAGCGGGAGATTACGCAGCACGCTTGAACAGTTTCGGCGGATAGGACCAACTGTGTTACTCGCTCAACGCAACAGACCACACCCCAGAAATCATCTTCTGCGCAACATTAATTGGATGTTGAATCTAAGCGATCTGCATCATCACCTCGTCGGCGACTTTTGTTTGATCATGTGTCCGTCGATTTATCGTAAACTGATGACCCCCATTAATCCTAGATTAACTATGATTTCCCCCACTAAAATAAACGCCCCCTTCTATGGCAGCGGAACAGGATCGTTTCTCACGCGTTTTTAGTTTTATTCTTTACAATGAGACGAAGTTGTTTCCGGTTAAAATCAAACGGAGGGATACCGGCGTTGTCGCTTACCGCATTTCACGAGGAGGAACTGCCGGAAACACACAGGAAGCAGGTGAAGAAGCGGATGAAGCGATATGCGGTTCGTTGCGCTTCGCTCGACGGAAAGACCAACGGCCTATAAAAACCAGGCCACAGGTCTGTACGCGAGGTGCGTCAAAAGGAAGCCTAACATTCAAAATGTTCACTTTTTTCAACGGTAGTTTACACATCTCTGGATTCCCCCCTCAAGCTCAGTGACTGTATCACCTCTAGTTTTTCGGTTATCTTCGATAGTCCGCTTTCGGCGGGAGCCCCTAATCAGATGCCCACATCTGGCCGATTACTGCCTTTCGCGAAAAAGCAAATGATCAAATGTTGCCTGTCTAGGAGTCTTTCAGGCCAAGGATAATTCCATCAGCAACGTTGACTGTCGCTGTGCGCAGACCTTGTGCAGATAACTAATGGCGAGTCAGCGCGAAACCTATATAAGAGCTTTAAAAAACTCACCTATATAGGATGCATTATCAGGCATGGACTTTGTCTACTGCCACACTATAATAATCATACATTTTTAAACGAATTTCGTCCGCTTGTATTTTTAAGCCATCATACTTTTCTGCAGAGTCAGAATTCCGAATATTCTTAAGCAATAGCTTGTGGAGATCTCTGCGATTCTCCCAATAGCTTTTTAGCAAACTGACAAGATTGCGATCATTTATCAAAGAAGAAATTTGCAAGGCAGAACTTGCAAGATTGCACATTTCCATTGTAGTTTCTAGCGTATAGGGCAGCCCCTGACTAACTATTGCGTCTTGATCTTCACGCTCTAGACTAATCTGGAGAATTAGCTTGTTTGCCAACTCGGCTGACAATTGAATCTTATCGGAAATTTCAACCAGCTTATTTCGCTTAAATACTATTAACTCACTTTTTCTTTCATGCTCATTTGTTTTTGATGCTGAATAATAAACTGTGATTCCGCTTATTATTGCTCCCAAGCCTACCTTTACCGCGGTATCGATTATTTCAAGGGTGGTTGTCATGATATATCCTTTCTTGTTCAAAATAAACAGACACTGACTAGCGCAACAATGCTTTAACAGGTTTCACAGATACTCTTCATAGCCCCTTATTGCCTGAATTGAATACCGTGACAGTGGATTGAGCCACTGAGCAGGGCGTCACGTCACGAATATAGAATTAATTCATTCGGACTACTTTCAGACTGATATTACAGCACTACTTATTGCCCACAGAGCAGTGCATAGCTCTTCAATTGAGTTCGAGATAGAAACAATTTCTGAAAACTCGCTGAAAGTTAGCACCGCATAAGGCAACCACACTGCCTCGGGATTGAATTTTTGAATAGCATTTAGATTTTTTATGGTCCTTCCGGATGTATATTCTTTTTTATCTTTAGATGATTTATAGAAGTGAACAACGAGAAATAGCGTCTTTTCCCTCACACCATCAAATAAACCATTGACTAACGCATATTGCCCAGCTATCAGCTTGGCGTAATTCCCAGAGTCCACCTCAATCAGAATCGCACTGCCATCTGGTAGAAATATTGTATCATCCACCGAGATATAAACTTTGTCATCATGCCCATCAATAAATGATGCATAAGAACGCTTTCCACTTAAAGCTTTTTCACCGAACCTCTCTAATACGAGGCGGCGTAGCTTTTTCTCATTATCGCCAGCTGGCACGACTTATCTCCGACATGAACTTAATTATTAGTCACCAAGTTACCAAAAGCGAAAGGTTAGCGACCTAAAGAGTCAAAGCGAATTAACCATGCTTTTTTTTGCAACCAACTCCATGTTATCAATCTAAAAATAGCGCATTATAATCCCGCGCTTTTTTAACCAAGTCTATACGACCAAACTTAGAACTTGTAATTACAGGGTACAAAGAATAAATTAAATTAATGAATTCATCATACCCTTTATCTTCAGTAAGCCCTATTACAAAATCGACGCAGGTCTCATCCAACACACTCAAGTCGTAATAGCACCGCGCATCTCCACTAAGCCCTACCAAACTCTTGCTTTTCCCATTTTCACTTTGGACATTGACAACATAAAAATCTGCATCACTCTTCGCCAAATCAATAACATCATCAACGTACGGCCCATAATGATCAATATACCATTCAACACCTGATATTCCAGCACCACTCTCTAGGCAAGACTTCCAATCGCATAAGAAAACGGTCTTCGTCAACCTCGAATTAGACATATCATTCGGGTGAGGATACTTAGCCAGTATGCAAAGCATCAATTCTTTTAGTGCGCTTTTCGATTTCATATTTCATGTCCCTTTAGCATGGAAATTTTCGGCCTTAACCCCTCCGCAAACTCCATAAGAAATGAAAGCTTCGTCAAATAACCATATTTTTCCAGCTTGGTACATATCGCGGCGCTAAGACCTTCTTCGCCAAGAGCCTCCAACACCAAAACACCAATATTTTTAGTTTTTCTTGTATCTTTTATTGGCATCGCTATATAACAACGCGACCTCATACGAAGCCCGCGAGCCTTCTCCAATGATATCCCCATATATTGGGTATGATACTTACAGTATGCATCATTTGACTCTTTCGGATCAGGCAACTTAAGATGAGTTGCATTTACTCTCGGCTTACAAGCAATTGCAATAAGCCCTACTTTGTCGTACAAATAGTCCCGCTTTTCTTTATAATCATCATCTTCACAATACCGGGCGAAACAACTGAACTTTCCTTTCACACCTTCATCTCTGAAAACAGTAGCCCTAACGACCCCATCCAAACCCAACGCTAAAAACCATTGCTTCAACTCTATTTCAAAAAGATAATCAACATCAACTCTAGGGACTGCATCAACTTCCGCCGACTTACGCTTTAGCGCACCACTTAAACCGGACACCTTCCTTCGATAGTAGGAAAATGCCATATAGTTGAGAACCCCCGCCAATCCAGGAAGCAAACTAACAATCCAAAATGATGAATTAAAATTACTTTCAGACAAAAATTCGCGCATTCTTGCGCGTAAAAAATCGGTAGGCATACTCGAAATAAGACCTGCCGCTTTCGTAGCATCTAAATCAAGTAGTTTACTTCCACCCGAAGCGATAACACTGAAGGCCACAGAAATCATCAATAAGGTACTAAGCAAAAAATCTTTTTTTCTTACATATAAGCTCACAATGACATTCTTTACCGAACCCAAAAAACTGCTGAGTGTTCCCCAGAACCTCCTAATCAAAAACCATATTGCACTGACACCAAGAAAAATAGAGAAAAACACCGCAAGCAAATTTGTTGACACCAACGGAAGATCCATTTAACTCACTTACCATCTAAAATACTTTCAATAAAATGAATAAAAACGATAATTATTCGGCGTTTTTCTTGGCCAATTAACACTACTCCGACCATGATTCCAAAATAACATCATGCGATTGAAAACTGAAGCTTCGTAACAGGTGCTAGGGCACTTTTCTCATCGTGGATGAGTAGAAGGTCGAAACTTTCGAAGGTTGCAGGTGACGAGTCTTCACGATAACCTCCCCACCCGTCGCTGCCAATTCAGCGACCGGGTGTGGTAACCCGAGTTATTCAAGGCGCAACAGCGCCCCAATCACGTCATCAGGCGCTTTTTTTATGCCTGCGGCGTGAGTTATGGCGGCTGTGCGTGGGACGCCCTCGGGCGTGCCGGTTTCCTTGATACCCGGTTTACCACCCTGCGCACAGCTGTCACCCATTCGTGTGGTAACGAACGTGGCAGCTCCTCATATCAAGGAGTTGGATAATGCGCAGTATCAATCCGTTTGAAATTTGGCTTTTCCCTCTACGCAACTCCCAATCGCGTAACCCCCTCCCCCATTGCCTCTCCATCCTCGGAGGTGGCCAATGACTGAACAGCCTGAACTTAAAACCATCGGTCTGACTCCGGCCATCTACTGCGCGGATCAAGCGCTGTTTCATGTCACTCGCGGGGTTCCTCTCGGCGATGCGTTAGCCATGGCCTCCGATTTTCTGTTCCTGGCCAAAACACTCACTGAAGATGCCGCTTATGCCAGAGATACTGACCGGCATGCTTGGGCTGCGCATTATCTGACTTCGATGAGTAAGGCGTTGGTGGATGATGCGGTGAAGGTGCTGACTCGGGATCGGACTTGTGCGCCGGTAGCCAAGCGGGCGGGGGCGAAGGCTGAAGGTTAGTGGTTGAGGCCTGTGGGGTGTGGGTGGCTTGCGAGGGTGGTAGCTGATTCAGCATTTATGTTGGCTGGGCTGGCGCTATCGCGAGCAAGCTCGCTCCCACAGGGATTGCGGTGAGCTGACTGGCATTATTTGGCCCGACTGGGTGACTGGGTTGTGATTGCGGTGCATCTTGGCTGAGCTGGCGCTATCGCGAGCAGGCTCGCTCCTACAGGGATTGCGGTGAGCTGGCAGGCATTATTTGACCTGAGTGGGTGAGTGGTTTGTGATTTCGGTACACCTTCAGTATTGATGCTGGTTGGGCTGGCGCTATCGCGAGCAAGCTCGCTCCCACAGGGGGCTTTGTGTGTTTAGCGAGATTTGGGATTAGCTCCGGGGGTTTCGGGGGTTTTTGATTGTTCGATTCGAAGTAGATGCTGGGGAATCGGTTTTTATTTCTCCGGCCTTCGAGTCCTGCCGGTGGGCTTGATCGTCGCCTTCTCCACAGGCAATCCGCTGTGCATAACTCCAGCAACCTCCCCTCTGGCACGGCGCCTCACCCCTCATTCTTCTAGACTCAATACAAGGTCGTAGACAGAACCAAACACGTCGCTCTGGTGCGGCCGAATCAAGGGCCGCGTGGCAATCTGGCTTTTATGCCCCTTTAGAGGTGCGGCGAAGACCGTGCCGGGCGCAACAAGATGCCCGCTCAGGGTGCCCTGGCCGACGGTCTGTAGATGCCACGATACCGTGACGTGGTGTGAATGCCGCAGCCGACACTTTCGGACAACCGACAACCACCTGGTTTGTCCGTGACCGTGAGGATTGCTGAATGCCTGATGAGATGTTGCACCTGCCTGTGGTCAACAGTCTGCTGGAGCGCCACAAGGGTACTCCGGGTGCGCTGTTGCCCATTCTTCATGATATTCAGGAGCGTATCGGTTACATCCCCGATGTCGCCGTCCCCGAGATTGCCCATGCCCTCAACCTGAGCCAGGCCGAGGTTCGTGGGGTGATCAGTTTTTACCATGACTTCCGTACCGCGCCGCCCGCGCGGCATATCTTGCGTCTGTGCCGGGCCGAGTCGTGCCAGAGCCGTGGCGCCGAGCAGCTTGCCGCGCAGTTGCGCGAGCGTCTGCAACTGGACGATCACGGTAGTAGCGCCGATGGCAGCATCAGTTTGCGGCCGGTGTATTGCCTCGGCGCCTGTGCCTGTTCGCCGGCGCTGGAGCTGGATGGCCGGGTGCATGCGCGGCTCAGTGCCGAGCGTCTGGATGCCCTGCTCGATGCTTGCCGGGAGGACGCGTGATGCGGACTCTTTATCTGCCTTGTGATTCCCTTGCCCGTGCCGTGGGTGCCGATGAGGTTTCGGTGGCTCTGATCACTCAGGCCCGGGAACGTAATTTGCCGCTGGAATTGCAGCGCACCAGTTCGCGCGGCCTGTACTGGTTGGAACCGCTGCTGGAAGTAGACAGTCCGCAAGGTCGGATCGGCTTTGGGCCGTTGACGGTGGCCGATGTGCCGTCGGTGCTTGATGCACTGCAAGGCGAGCCGTCCGCTCATCCGTTGGCCTTGGGGCTGGTGGAGGAGTTGCCTTATCTCAAGTCTCAACAACGCCTGCTGTTCGCCCGCGCCGGCATTACCCGGCCGCTGTCGCTGGAGGATTACCAGGCTCACGGCGGTTTCGAGGGTTTGACCCAGGCCATCGCCATTGGCGGCGAGCAGACCGCGACGGCGGTGTTCGATTCGGGCCTGCGTGGCCGTGGCGGTGCGGCGTTCCCGGCCGGGATCAAATGGCGCACGGTGCGCGGCACTCAGGCTGCGCAGAAGTACATCGTATGCAACGCCGACGAAGGCGACTCCGGCACCTTTGCCGACCGCATGTTGATGGAAGGCGACCCCTTCTTGCTGATCGAAGGCATGGCCATTGCCGGCATTACCGTCGGCGCCACTTACGGCTACATCTATGTGCGCTCGGAATACCCGGATGCCGTGGCCACGCTGCGTGCAGCGTTGAACATCGCCCGAGATGCCGGTTACCTGGGCGCCGATGTTGGCGGCAGTGGCCTGGCTTTCGATATGGAAGTGCGGGTCGGGGCCGGTGCTTATATCTGCGGTGAAGAAACCGCGCTGCTGGACTCCCTCGAAGGCAAGCGCGGGATCGTCCGCGCCAAGCCGCCGATTCCTGCGTTGCAGGGCTTGTTCGGCCTGCCGACGCTGGTGCACAACGTGCTGACCCTGGCCTCGGTGCCGCTGATTCTGGCCAAGGGTGCGCAGTTCTATCGCGACTACGGCATGGGCCGCTCCCTGGGCACTATGCCGTTTCAACTGGCGGGCAATATTCGTCACGGCGGGCTGGTGGAACGGGCTTTTGGCCTGACCTTGCGGGAGCTGGTGGAAGACTACGGCGGCGGTACCGCCAGTGGTCGGCCGCTGAAAGCCGCACAGGTGGGTGGCCCGCTTGGCGCCTGGGTGCCGCCTTCGCAATTCGACACGCCGCTGGATTACGAAGCCTTTATGGCCATCGGCGCGATGCTCGGTCACGGTGGTGTGGTGGTGGCTGACGACACCCTGGACATGGCCCGCATGGCGCGTTTCGCCATGCAGTTCTGCGCCGAGGAATCCTGTGGCAAATGCACGCCTTGCCGTATCGGCTCGACCCGGGGCGTGGAAGTGATCGACCGTCTGTTGGCCGCGCCTGACCAGAGCAGTCGCGATGAGCAGGTGATCATCCTCAAGGATCTGTGCGACACCCTGCAATACGGTTCGCTGTGCGCGTTGGGCGGCATGACGTCTTATCCCGTGGCCAGCGCCCTCAAGCACTTCCCCGCCGACTTCGGTCTGCAAGCCTCGGAGGCCGAACAATGATCACTCTCTTCGATCCGAAAACCGATATCGACCTGGGTACACCGGCCCGCGACAGCCAGGTGCAAGTCACCCTGAACATCGATGGCCGCAGCATCAGCGTGCCCGAAGGCACCTCGGTGATGCGCGCCGCCGCGCTGCTGGGCACCACCATTCCCAAACTCTGTGCCACCGACAGCCTGGAAGCCTTCGGCTCCTGCCGCATGTGTCTGGTGGAGATCGACGGCATGCGCGGTTATCCGGCGTCCTGCACCACGCCGGTCAGCGAAGGCATGAGCGTGCACACCCAGACGCCAAAGCTTGCGACCCTGCGGCGCAACGTCATGGAGTTGTACATTTCCGATCACCCGCTGGACTGCCTGACCTGCTCGGCCAACGGCAACTGCGAGCTGCAAACCGTGGCCGGCCAGGTTGGCCTGCGGGAAGTGCGTTATGGCTATGAGGGCGAGAACCATCTGGAGGACGTGAAAGACACCTCCAACCCCTATTTCGACTACGACCCGAGCAAGTGCATCGTCTGCAACCGCTGCGTGCGTGCCTGTGAAGAAACACAGGGTACTTTCGCCCTGACCATTACCGGGCGCGGTTTTGAATCCCGGGTGGCCGCTGCCGGTGGGGATAACTTCCTCGACTCGGAATGCGTGTCCTGCGGTGCCTGTGTGCAGGCCTGCCCTACCGCGACGCTGATGGAAAAAAGCGTGGTGGAATTGGGTCAACCGGAACGCAGCGTGATCACCACTTGTGCCTATTGCGGCGTGGGCTGCTCGTTCCGCGCCGAGATGAAAGGCGACCAACTGGTGCGCATGGTTCCGGACAAGAACGGCCAGGCCAACCACGGCCACTCCTGCGTCAAAGGGCGCTTTGCCTGGGGCTATGCGACCCACCCGGATCGCATCACCAAGCCGATGATCCGCAAGCACATCAACGATCCGTGGCAGGAAGTCAGCTGGGATGAAGCGGTGACTTACGCCGCCAGCGAGTTCCGTCGGTTGCAGCAAAAATATGGCCGCGACTCCATCGGTGGCATCACCTCCAGCCGTTGCACCAACGAAGAAACCTACCTGGTGCAAAAACTGGTGCGCGCCGCCTTCGGCAACAACAACGTCGACACCTGTGCGCGGGTCTGCCACTCGCCCACCGGCTATGGCTTGAAGCAAACGTTGGGCGAGTCCGCCGGCACCCAGAGTTTCGACTCGGTGATGCAGGCCGACGTGATCCTGGTGATGGGCGCCAACCCCAGCGATGCCCACCCGGTGTTCGCTTCCCAACTCAAACGCCGCCTGCGTGAAGGGGCGCGGCTGATCGTCATCGACCCACGACGCATTGATCTGGTGGATACGGTGCATGCCCGCGCCGAGTATCACCTGGCCCTGCGCCCCGGTACCAACGTCGCCATGCTCAACGCCTTGGCTCATGTGATTGTCACTGAAGGACTGCTCAACCAGGCCTTTATCGACGCCCGTTGCGAGGGCAGCGATTTCGCGATCTGGAGTGAGTTCGTCAGCCGTGCGGAAAACTCGCCGGAAGCCCTTGGCCCGGTCTGCGGTGTTGCCGCTGCCGATATCCGTGCCGCTGCGCGTCTGTATGCCACCGGCGGCAACGCGGCGATTTACTACGGCCTGGGCGTCACCGAACACAGTCAGGGCAGTACTTCGGTGATGGGCATCGCCAACCTCGCCATGGCCACCGGCAACATCGGTCGCGAAGGCGTGGGCGTGAACCCGCTGCGCGGGCAGAACAACGTTCAGGGCTCCTGTGACATGGGCTCTTTCCCCCATGAGTTGCCCGGTTACCGGCACATCTCCAATGAGGTGGTGCGGGCGCAGTTCGAACAGGCCTGGAACGTCACCCTGCAACCCGACCCGGGCCTGCGCATCCCCAACATGTTCGAGGCAGCCTTGGGCGGCAGCTTCAAAGGCCTGTATTGCCAGGGCGAAGACATCGCCCAGAGCGACCCCAATACCCAGCACGTCACCGCGGCTCTGTCGGCCATGGAATGCATAGTGGTGCAGGACATTTTCCTCAACGAAACCGCCAAGTTCGCCCATGTGTTCTTGCCGGGCTGCTCGTTCCTGGAAAAAGACGGCACCTTCACCAACGCCGAGCGACGCATCTCCCGGGTGCGCAAGGTCATGGACCCGCTGGGCGGCAAGGCCGACTGGGAAGGCACGGTGGCCCTGGCCAATGCCTTGGGCTACCCGATGAATTACCAGCATCCATCGCAAATCATGGATGAAATCGCCAGCCTGACGCCGACCTTCACCAACGTCAGCTACGCCGAACTTGAGCGCCACGGCAGCCTGCAATGGCCGTGCAACGCCGAGGCACCGGACGGCACGCCGACCATGCACATCGAAGAGTTTGTGCGCGGCAAGGGACGCTTCATGCTCACCGGCTACGTGCCGACCGAAGAAAAGGTCAACAGTCGTTATCCGCTGCTGCTGACCACCGGGCGTATCCTCAGCCAGTACAACGTCGGCGCCCAGACCCGGCGCACCGAAAACGTCGCCTGGCATGACGAAGATCGCCTGGAAATCCACCCAACCGACGCCGAGAGCCGTGGCATCAGCGAAGGTGACTGGGTCGGCATCGGCAGCCGCGCCGGGCAGACCGTGCTGCGGGCGCGGATCACCGAACGGGTCGCGCCGGGCGTGGTGTACACCACCTTCCACTTCCCGGAATCGGGGGCCAACGTGATCACCACCGACAACTCGGACTGGGCTACCAACTGTCCGGAGTACAAGGTCACCGCCGTGGAAGTCAGCCGGGTTTATCATCCTTCTGAGTGGCAAAAGCGCTTCCAGGAATTCAGCGAGGAACAGCAACGTTTGCTCGATGAACGTCGTCAGGCCCGTGGCGCGAAAGCGGAGGTACGCCGATGAGCACGGACAACCTGATCAAGATGGCCAATCAGATCGCCGAGTACTTCGCCAGCCAGCCGGACCAGCAACAGGCGGTGCTCAGCGTGCGCAATCATATGCAGATGTACTGGGCGCCGAGCATGCGCAAGGAGTTGCTGGCCTGGCAGACGGATCACCAGGGGGCGGACTTGCACCCGCTGGTGCAGGCGGCGGTGACTGGGGCGGGTTGGGAGGCTTAGCCTGCTGACTACAAAAAACTGTGGCGAGGGAGCTTGCTCCCGCTGGACTGCGCAGCAGTCCCATTTTAGGGCCGCTTCGCGCCCCAGCGGGAGCAAGTTCCCTCGCCACAGATACAGTGTTCGTCCTTAAGTGAACAGCATTAGGCTCCCACAGGGGGTTGTGTTGTGTGGACAGGCCACAGGCGCTCATTCGCGGCGTATCCTGTTCAAGATTGCCTCCCCTGAGCCCCGGAACCACAATGACCAAAAGCATTCTCTACGCCTTGGGCGCTGCTGCCTTGTTCGGCGCCAGCACGCCCTTGGCCAAGTGGCTAGGCTTGAACGTATCCCCCATCCTCCTCGCCGGCCTGCTCTACCTGGGCAGCGGCGTCGGGCTGACGCTAACCCGCCTGATCCGTGATCGTGGCTGGCAGCCGACAGGCCTGACAGCCCCTGAATGGCCGTGGTTCATCGGGGCCATTGTGTTCGGTGGCGTACTGGGCCCGGTTTCATTGATGTTTGGACTCACCCTCACCTCCGGCACCACCGCATCACTGTTGCTGAACCTGGAAGCCGTGTTGACCGCACTGATGGCGTGGGTGGTCTTCAGGGAGAACGCTGACCGGCGCATTGTTGCGGGGATGGTGGCCATTGTTGCCGGGGGCGTGTTGTTGGCGTGGCCTCGCACTTCGGCAGAGGTTCATGGCTGGTTGGGGCCTGTCGCGGTGGCGGTGGCCTGTTTTTGTTGGGCCATTGATAACAACCTCACACGTAAGGTGTCTGCGTCGGATGCGTTGTTTATTGCTGGCACCAAAGGGCTGGTGGCAGGGGCCGTCAATTGCGCGCTGGGGATCGCGCTGGGTATGCACTTGCCAGAGTGGTCGCTTCTTGGGCCAACCCTGCTGGTGGGCTTTTTGGGGTATGGCGTCAGTCTGGTGCTGTTCGTCCTGGCGTTGCGGGGGCTTGGTACGGCGCGGACCGGGGCGTACTTTTCCACGGCGCCGTTCCTGGGAGCCGCGATAGCGATCCTGTTTTTCGGTGAAGGCGTGACGTGGGTGTTTTGGATCGCTGCCGGCCTGATGGGGCTTGGGGTCTGGATTCATCTGACCGAGAGTCACTCACACGAGCATCAGCACGAACCGCAAATCCACGACCACAAGCATGTCCACGATGAGCATCATCAGCATGAACATGCCTTTGAGTGGGATGGTGTGCAACCCCATAGCCATGTGCACCAACACTCACCGATCGTCCACAGTCACCCGCACTTTCCCGACATCCACCACCGGCACTCGCACTGAGCCCCGGAGGCTGCGGCCATTTAAACCGGCCGTAGCCATCACCGCCCTATTCGACGTCCTTCTGCCGCGACGCCGTCACCGTCACTTCAATCGCCCGGACACTGATCGCCGCGAATGTCGCGGTCATCAGCACGCCGTTGAAACCCAGCAGGATCGCCAGCACTCGCGACACACCCAGCTTGGGCACCAGCTCTCCATAGCCGATGGTCAGGCCCGTCACGAAGGCGAAGTAGATGCCGTCAAAAGGGCTCCAGCCTTCCAGTTGAGCGATGATAAGGCCGAAGGCGATGATCACTAAAAGCAGTATCGAGAAGATCGGCCAGACCACTTTGAAGTAGAACCAGACGGCTTTGTAGAACTCGTGGCGGACGTTTGATGCAAGGGTGAAGTTCATGTCGTGGGCTTCCTGGGATTTGACTGACCGGCAATTGAATACGCGGCGGTTCAATACCCCGTTCAGCTTGGCACAAGCTCTGAAAACTGCGACCGACGGGGCGTTATCTTTGGCCAGGACTATGACAAAGATGACGCCCCGCGAACTATCCAGAAACAGCGCACTGTTGTATTCGTTGTAGGAGCGAGCCTGTTCCTACATCAGCAACAGTGGCAGGCGTATCCCTCAGTTCGCTTCAGTTTCCCGAATCAGCTTCTTGTTGATCTTGCCGACGCTGGTCTTGGGGATTTCGGTCACAAACTTGAACTGCTTGGGGATCGCCCATTTGTTGATGCGCCCGCCGTCGACGAAGGCTTGCAAATGCACCTCCAGAATCTTGCGGTCGAGGTATTGCCCCGGTTCGCAAACGACCATGGCCATCGGGCGTTCGCCCCACTGCTCATCGACGATACCCACCACCGCGACCGACATGACCGCCGGGTGTTCGCTGATCAGGCTCTCCAGTTCCAGTGAGCTGATCCACTCGCCGCCGGTCTTGATCACGTCCTTGATGCGATCCTTGATTTCCACGCCGCCCAGCTTGTCGATCGAGGCCATGTCGCCGGTGTGCAGCCAGCCGTTGTGCCACAGCTGCGCGCCTTGGTCCGGGGCTTTCAGATAACCCTGGGTCAGCCACGGTGCGCGCACCACGATCTCGCCCAGCGACTCGCCGTCATGGGCCACATCGTTGCCGTCGGCGTCGATGATCTTCAGGTCGACCATCGGCACCGGGGTGCCGGTCTTGATGCGGATCGGCAGTTGCGCTTCGGCGCACAGCTGCAGGTCTTCATCGCGCAGGTAGGTCAGGCACAGCAACGGGCAGGTCTCGGACATGCCGTAGCCGGCGTGCACCACCATGCCTTTGGCATGGGCTTCGCTGGCCACGCCCAGGGTCAGCGCGCTGCCGCCCAGGAGCATTTTCCAGCCGTCGAAACGGGTCGCCTTGCCCTCTTCACAGTTGAGGATCATCTGCAAAATGGTCGGCACGCAGTGGGAGAAGGTCACCTTCTCTTCGCGGTACAACTTGACCAGGCTGTTGGGTTCGTAGCGGCCGGGGTAGACCTGCTTGATGCCCATCAGGGTCGCGACATACGGCACGCCCCACGCATGCACGTGGAACATCGGTGTGATCGGCATGTACACGTCGTCGGAGCGCAACAGCGGCTGGCCCTGATAGGCGCCCAGGGTACCGACGGCATTCAGGGTGTGCAGCACCAGTTGGCGATGCGTGAAGTACACGCCCTTCGGGTCGCCGGTGGTGCCGGTGGTGTAGAACAGCGTGGCGACCGAGTTCTCGTCGAAATCGGGGAAGTCGTACTGCTCCGGGGCCAGGGACAACAGGTGCTCGTACTCGCCCAGCACCGGCAGCGAGGTGGTGGTCGCCTCGTCATCGGTGAGCTGCAGGTAACCTTTTACGGTTTCCAGCCGACCGTGGATCTGCTCGACCAGAGGCAGGAAATCATCATGCACCAGCACCAGGTCATCCTCGGCGTGGTTCATGGTGAACAGCACCTGCTCCGGCGACAGGCGAATATTCACGGTGTGCAGCACCGCGCCGATCATCGGCACGGCGAAGAAGCATTCCAGGTAGCGGTGGCTGTCCCAGTCGAGCAGGGCCACGGTGTCACCGGCCTTGACCCCGGCCGCCGTCAGCGCATTGGCCAGTCGGCGGATACGCTTGTTGAGGGTCTCGTAGCTGTAGCGCAGCTTGTCGGCGTAGACGATTTCCCGGCCCGGCTGGTAGCGCACGCCGGACAGCAGCAATTGCTTGATCAGCAAGGGATAGGCATAGGCGCCGTCGGCGGGCGGGATTATTTTTGTCGCCATCATGTTTAAGGTTCCTTGTCCTTTCGATCAGAACTGATCGGCTTGCAGCTCGTAGAGGCAGTCGCTGCCGGCCTTGGCCGATGCGCTCAACGAATGGATACGCGGCAGCAACCGGGCGAAGTAGAAACGCGCGGTGGCCAGTTTGCTGGTGTAGAAATCGTCCTCGGCATCGCCGCTCATGACGGCCTTGGCCATGCGCGCCCACATGTAGGCGTACGCGGTGTAGCCAAACACGTGCAGGTACTCGACCGAGGCTGCGCCGATTTCGTTCGGGTTGTTTTGTGCCCGGTCCAGCAGCCACGCGGTCAGGTCGTCGAGGGTGTCGACGGCAGCGTTCAGCGGCTGGGTGAACTCGCCGAGATTAGCGCCAGCGCTGGCGGTGAAGTTGCGGATTTCCGAAGCGAACAAGCGGTACAGCGCCCCGCCGCTGCCGACGATCTTGCGTCCGGCCAGGTCCAGCGACTGGATGCCGTTGGTGCCTTCGTAGATCTGGGTGATGCGCACATCGCGCACCAGTTGCTCCTGACCCCATTCACGGATGTAGCCGTGGCCGCCGAAGACCTGTTGGCCATGGAGGGTGGTTTCCAGGCCCATGTCGGTGAGGAAAGCCTTGGCCACCGGGGTCAGCAGCGACACCAGATCCTGTGCGCGCTGGCGTGTCGGGGCGTCTTCGCTGTATTTGGCGATATCCAGTTGCAGGGCCACGTAGCTGGAGAACGCACGACCGCCTTCGTTCAAGGCTTTCATGGTCAGCAGCATGCGGCGCACGTCCGGGTGCACGATAATCGGGTCGGCCGCTTTGTCCTTGTGCTGCGCGCCGGTCGGTGCGCGGCTTTGCAGGCGGTCACGGGCGTAGGCGACGGCGTTCTGGTAAGAACGCTCACCCTGCGCCAGGCCCTGGATGCCCACGCCCAGGCGCTCGTAGTTCATCATGGTGAACATGGCCGCCAGGCCTTTGTTCGGTGCGTCGACGATCCAGCCGGTGGCGCCGTCGAAGTTCATCACGCAGGTGGCGGAGGCCTTGATGCCCATCTTGTGTTCGATGGAGCCGCAGGACAGCGCGTTGTTTTCACCCAGCGAGCCGTCGGCGTTGACCAGCACTTTCGGCACCAGGAACAGCGAGATGCCTTTGGGCCCGGCCGGTGCATCGGGCAGACGCGCCAGCACCAGATGGATAATGTTCTCGGTCAGGTCGTGCTCGCCGCCGGTGATGAAAATCTTGCTGCCGCTGACCTTGTAGCTGCCGTCGGCCTGGGGTTCGGCCTTGGTGCGGATCAGGCCCAGGTCGGTACCGGAATGGGCTTCGGTCAGGCACATCGAACCAGTCCAGGTGCCGGCGTACATGTTCGGCAAGTAAGCCGCTTTCAGTTCTTCACTGGCGTGGGCCTTGATCGACAGGCAGGCGCCGGCGGTCAGCATCGGGTACAGGCCGAACGATAGGCTGGCCGAGTTGACCATCTCTTCGACCTGCGCCGAAATCGCCTTGGGCATGCCCATGCCGCCGTACTGCGGATCACCGCCGACACCCACCCATCCGCCTTCGGCGAAGGCTTGATAGGCCTGGGCAAAACCGTCCGGGGCGGTGACCGCGCCGTCGTTCCAGGTGCAGCCCTGTTCGTCGCTGGCGCGGTTCAGTGGCGCGATCACTTCGCCGCTGATCTTGCCGGCCTCTTCGAGGATGGCGGCGGCGGTCTCTTCATCGATCACGTCGGCCAGGCCGGGCAATTGTGCCCACAGCCGGGACACCTGGAAAACCTCGTTGAGTACGAAGCGCATGTCGCGCAGGGGAGCTTTGTAATCAGACATCTTGGCTTACTCGGAAGTGGTCACGGCATGCGGCATGCCGGGACGTTCAGTGGATTCAGTGGTTTCGGTTGCCGCGACAGAACCGGGCTGAGGGGCCCGTTCGCGCAGCAGGAAGTACGAAAGCGCAGGAATGAGGATCAGCGCGCCGAGCATGTTCCACAGGAACATGAAGGTCAGCAGGATGCCCATGTCGGCCTGGAACTTGATCGGCGACCAGACCCAGCACACCACGCCCGCGGCGAGGGTGATGCCCACCAGCCCGACCACCCGGCCGGTGAAGGACACGGCGTTGCGGTAGGCCTCGGACAGCGGCAGGCCCTGGCGCTGGAAGTGCAGTTGCACGCTGAGCAAGTACAAGGCGTAGTCGACGCCGATGCCCACGCCGAGGGCGATCACCGGCAAGGTCGCGACTTTCACGCCGATACCCATGGCCACCATCAAGGCTTCGCAGAGGATCGAGGTCAGCACCAGCGGCAACAACGCCACCAGCGTGGCGCGCCAGCTGCGGAAGGTGATCAGGCAGAACAGCGTCACCGCCGCATACACGTACAGCAGCATGGTGCGGTTGGCTTCACGCACCACGATGTTGGTCGCGGCTTCAATACCGGCAGTCCCGGCGGCGAGCAGGAACTGGCGATCTTCGGTGCTGTTTTCCTTGGCGAACTTGTCGGCAATCGCCACCACGGCATCCAGGGTTTCGGCCTTGTGATCCTTGAGGAAGGTGATCACCGGCATCAGCGAGCAGTCGGTGTTAAACAGCTCCGGGGAGTTGACCGAGGCTTGCTGGGCGGCGTAGTTGAGCACGTCCTGGTTGCGCTGGATGCTGTTGAGCTTGGGGTTGCCTTCGTAGGTGCCGGCGGTGATCTGGCGCACCGCGTTGACCAGCGAAGACGTCGCCTGCACGCCCGGATACTGTTGCAGCTCCCAGGCCAGGCGGTCGGCCAGGACCAAAGTCTTGTAGTTCAGGCAGCCTTCCGGCGCCGTCTTGATCATCACCGCGAACAGGTCGCTGGACAGCGCGTAATGCTGGGTGATGTAGGCGTTGTCGCGGTTGTAGCGCGAGTCGGCGCGCAACTCCGGTGCCCCGCTTTCCAGGTCGCCGATCTTCAGGTCCAGGCTGACCACGAAACCGCCAATGCCCATCAACACCGCGACCAGCACGGCACCCGTGGCCCACTTGGCCGTGGTGAAGCGATCGAGCGCGTCCCACAGTCTGCCGAAGCCTTTGTGCTTCTCTGCGCGGTTGTCGATCTTCAACGCGCGCTCGGCGGCTTTCGCGCCAACACCAACGTAGGACAGTGCCACCGGCATCAGCAACAGCGAGGTGAAGATCAGCACCGCGACGCCGATGCTGGCAGTGATCGCCAGATCCTGGATCACTGGAATGTCGATCAGCATCAACACGGCAAAGCCCACGGCATCGGCCAGCAACGCGGTGACACCGGCGATGAACAGACGGCGGAAGGTGTAGCGCGCAGCGATCAGTTTATGGGTGCCACGGGCGATGTCCTGCATGATGCCGTTCATCTTCTGCGCGGCATGGGACACGCCGATGGCGAAGATCAAAAACGGCACCAACACCGAGTACGGATCGATGGCGTAGCCGAGCCAGGCGACGATGCCCAGTTGCCAGACCACCGCGATCAGCGAACAGCCGACCACCAGCAGGGTGCTGCGCACGCAACGGGTGTAGCCGTAGATGATGATCAGCGACGTGACCACGGCCAGGCCGAAGAACATCATCACCTGGATCAGGCCGTCGATCAGGTCGCCCATCAGTTTGGCGAAGCCGATCACCCGCACCTTGTAATGGCCGGTGCCTTCGACGCCGGATTGACGCGCAGCGCTGTCGCCGGCGTATTCGATCTTGTCGCGCAACTGCTCTTCGAGCATCTGCGAGAACGCGTGGTAGTTGATGCGTTGACCACCAGCGGCAGCTTTGTCCATCAGCGGCACGATCAGCATGGTCGACTTGAAGTCGCTGGCCACCAGGCTGCCCACCACACCGGCGCGGGAGATGTTCTGGCGCAACTGTTCGATCTGCTCAGGCTGCCCGGAATAGGTGTCGGGCATCACCGGGCCACCCTGGAAACCGTCCTCGGTGACTTCGGTCCAGCGCACCGCCGGGCTCCACAGCGACTTCATCCACGCACGGTCGACGCCTTCGGTGAGGAACAACTGGTCGTTGACCTGCTTGAGCACGTCGAGGTATTCGGGGTCGAAAATATCGCCCTGGGTGTTCTCGACCACCACCCGCACCGAGTTGCCCAGGCCGCGCAGCGAAGCGCGGTTTTCCAGGAAGTTCTGGATGTAGGGCTGGCTCTGGGGAATCATTTTTTCGAAGCTTGGGCGCAACTCCAGGCGAGTCACGGCCATGAAGCCCAGCACCACGGTGGCGAGCGCCATCAGCAGCATGAACAGCGGGCGGTAGTTAAACACCAACCGCTCGAGGAGGTTGCCGGAGCGGTGGTCGAAATCACGCAGATCGCGAATCACCGGCATGGCGTCTTGTTTGATATTGCCCATGTCTGGGTTCTCGCTCTTAGGGTTCGAGGGCTGGATCGGCGGACAGCGTCCGGGCACCACGGCTGCCGGCCAGCACCAAGGCGCCGGCGGCGGACTGGGTGGCGCCGGCGACCGGGGTCGGTGCCGGTTGCTGCTTCAGACGCAACTGCGCGCCCGTCCCTTGGCTGACCAGCATCTGCCCGCCCTGGGTGAACAAGCGATAATTGCCACGGGCATCGATCAGGCCCGCGGTGATGCTGACGTGCAGGCCTGTGTCCAGTGCGGTCCAGCTCTGGCCGCCATCGGTGCTGCGCAACACGTTGCCGCGCAGGCCGTAGATCAGCACTTCGCCGGGCTTGCCGAGCACACCGAAGAAGCTGCCTTGATAAGGCGTCGGCACGGCATTGAAGCGTTGGGCGCTGTCGTCCCACTTGAGCAACAGGCCCTGCTCGCCAGCGATGTACAGGCTGTCGCCGGTGGAGGCGATGGCGTTGAGGTGGAAACCCTGGGGGTTGTCGGTGCGGTCCTGGAACGGGGTCCAGGTCAGGCCACCGTCGTCGGTGCGCAGGATCAGGTTGAACACGCCGACCACGTAGCCGGTCTTGTCGTTGGCGAACCAGACGCCGAGCAGCGGTTTGTCCGCGCCCTGATCGGCCAGCCTCTGGCCCTCGGCGACCAGCAGCGGCCATTGCTCATTGCCCGGTTCGGCGCTGGCCAGCGCCGTGTAATGCTTGACCAGCAAGGCGCCGATCTGACGCCCGTCGAGTTGCTTTTGCCAGGTCGCGCCGGCGTCGCTGCTGTGCAGCACCACGCCGTCATTGCCCACCGCCCAGCCTTGGGTGGCGGTCGGAAAATTCACCGCAGTGAGGTCGGCACTGGCCGGTACGGCGGCCTGTTGCCAGTGGTTTCCCGAATCATCGGAAAACAGAATATGGCCACGCTGGCCGACGGTAATCACGCGCTCGCCGGCGCGAGTCATACCGGACAACGGGCTGTTGATGGCCAAGGCACTGACCCTGGCGGGCAGGTCCAGCACATCGACGTAATCGGCCGCCTGGGCGATGCCCTGCGACAGGCCGAGCACAACGCCAAACGCTAGCTGCAACATATTATTTTTATACGAACACATACTGCGTCCCTCTTCGGAAAACCGCGTCGGGGCACACATCATCGGTGTGCCTGACGTTCAAACCTTGCGTTCGTGACGATCGGCACGCACCGACCGCCGCACGGTCTCACTGTCTTGTGGGCAGTGGACCGAACTTGCGCTTTTTTGCGGTTGGCTTAGCGAATACCGGCGCCGGCCAGGGATTCCGAAGACCACTGGGCCTTGGAGAGCGGCTCGATGTACTTGATGCCGCCGTAAGGGCCGACTACACCGTTGATGTTGTAGGAACCGCCGACCAGGTCGTAGATCATGAACGGCGTCGAATCCGGCACCTGCTTGTCGTAGCTCTGGCTCAGGAAGGCGAAGGAACCGCGATAGAGCTGACCACGGGCGTCATACTGATCCGAGGCCAAAGCGGTCCAGCTGTCTTCGTCGAGGTAGAAGCGGCGCTTGGCGTAGATGTGACGGGCACCGGCCTTGAGGTTGCCTTCAACGACCCAGACGCGGTGTTTTTCCCAGCGTACGAAGTCAGGTGACAGGTGATTGGCGGTGGTCAGCGACTTCGGATCCTGCACGTAGGTCAGTTTGTAGGTGTTGTACGGCACGATCATTTCCTGCTTGCCGACCAGTTTCCAGTCGTAGCGATCCAGCGCACCGTTGAACACGAACACGTCATCGTAGGTGCCCGCACCGGCGGTCCCCGGGTTTGGCGTGTCGTAAGCCAGGCTCGGCGCCAGTTTCACTCGACGCTGCCCCGGCAAGTACTGCCAGGCGCGACGCGGTTGCTGCAACGGGTTGGCGGCATCCTTGAGCATGATCGCCTCGCCGGCCCGGCGCGCAGGGCCGGTGTACGCCAGCTTCATCTGGTAGTACACGTCGGCACTGCTGATCGGCTGCGAGAGGTTTTCGTAGATCGGGTAGGAGATGTTCGCTTGCCCGGTGGTCGCCAGGCTGGGAACGCCCGCGGAGTCAACGTTCCAGGAGTCGTACTTGGAGCTGATGCTGACGCCTTGGTAGCGCAACAGGAAGTTCCACATCGCTTCGTTGCCCGACTGCGGAATCGGGAATGGAATGCCAGGCAGGACGTTGTCGATGGCCAGGCCACCTTCCAGGGACTTGGCGCCGCTGGCGTTCTTCACGCCGTTGTCCAGAATCGCCTGGGGCAGCGAAACGGTGCGGTGCGTCGGGAACACGTCGACACGGAACGTCGGGAAACGCTTGGTCAGTTCTACCGTGGTCGCGGTGAGCAGGCCCTTGTACTGATCGACGTTCTTGCCGTCGATCACCAGTACCGGCTTTTCACTGGCAAACGGATCCGGGCGCATGCTGTCGCCGGCCTTGAAGCTGGCCGGCGGCGTGGTCAAGCCACCGTTGTAGGCAGGAATGGAACCATCAGCGTTCCCGGCTTTTTCAGCCCCTACCTGGGTCAGGCTGGTGCCAAGCCTGGCAGCTTCCTGAGGTGAAACAGCAGCCTGTGCCTGAGCGGCGAAGACCATGGCCAGCGAAGCGGCCAACACGGTTTTTACAAATTTCATCTTGTTATTCTCCTGCTTGCGTTAAGCAAATCAGTGGTGAATCAGAATGTAGTTTTCATCGTCAGGTACACGGCGCCACGGTCCTCAGTCGTGGCACCACCTCCGGAGAAGGACGAGTAGCCACCGGCGTAGCAGGCGTAGTTTTCGTTGCCGCTAAAGGCGTTCGGGGTAGAGCCGTCACCACCGGTTGGGCCGGTGCTTACACCGCTCTTGTTGCACTTGTCGGTTTCGCCAAAGGAGTCCACGTACTTCAGGTCGACAAAGTATTTGTTGTACACAATGGCGCCCACGCCCACGGCATAGTTGCCGGTGTCCTTGGCACCGCCACCGGAGACCGGCGACACACCATCGAGACCGACGTTGACCGACATCGGCGCGTTGAGATCGACACCCGGGAATACCTGGTACCAGGTCGGTGTGAAGTTGACGGCCAGACCCCAGTTGTCACGGGTCGGCGCGTCGATGCCGCGATAGCTGCTCTTGCCTTTGTAGAGCGCCTCGTTTTCGCTATCGAGCTTGAGCAGGTTGCTGTAGTACAGCTCGGCCAGCACGGTTGCCTGGTCGAACACAGGTGTTTTCGGCAGGGTCATCAGACCGTTGAGCGTCCAGTGCAGGGTGTCACCGGTGGCGGCCATGCTGTCGCCACGGCTCGGGGTGTCATAGACCACACCGGTGGCGTCCGAACGCGCAGGCAGCAGCCCAAGCCCTTGACCCAGGCCCAGCGGGCTGCGGGTACTGACGATCGCCGGGATACTGGCCAGCGGCATGTTGTGACGAACGTTCAGGTCCGAACCCACGCTGATTCCACCCACGTCCTTGGACAGACTCAGGCCAAGGATCTTGATGTTGTCGGCATAGGCCAGTTGATAGGTGGCGGTGTCCAGCGAGTTGAGGGTGTTGATCACCGCAGGCACTTGCCCTGCCGGACGGGTGCCGTTCGGGTTGGCCGAGGTAATGCCCCGGGCGTCCAGCCAGGCTTGCGGCAGGATTTCCGAGGTTTCGCGGTAGTAAACGCCGAGGGTGCCATCCAGCCAGGCCGGCGACCATTTGGCCATGACGCCCCAGTCGCCGCTGTCATGCGGGGTCAGGTCCTTGCCGCGACGCACATTGGTCAAGGCGTTGCACGGCGCCAGGCCACAACCGAGCGGGCTGCCCGGTACCACGCCGTTGGTGTTGCCCAACAGGAACGATTGCGCGCCGAAGCCGACCAGGTCGGAACCACCGTAGTAGGTGCCCGCTTCCGGCAGACGCGCGGCATCCCAATTGAGGAAATACTGGGCACCCACGGTCAGCTCGGGATTGATGGTGAACGACATCGACAGCTGGTTACGCGGAACGAACAGTTCCTTGGCTTCGGTACCCGGCGAAGCGGCGAGCTTGGCCAGGTCGAGGCCGGACTGGCCGTAGCTGACCGAGTGCACCGGGTTGAGAATGGTCTCGCCCCAGAACACGTTGTGCTGACCGGCCTTGGCGCTGAACATCGACTCCTCGCCCACTTCGGTGCTGTAGAACACGAAGGCATCGAGGATTTCGCCCGAAGGACCGCTGTAGTAGCGCTGGGCATAGTTGCTCAGGTGCGGGCTGCCGTTGCCGACGTTGTCATGGGTGACCCCGGCCAGGCGCGGGTCGTTGGCGATCAGGCCCGATCGCGCATCGTTGCCGTTGACGAACGGGTTGGAGTTGGAACCGGTGTTGTCATAGGCCTTGTCGTACCAGCTGGCGGCGCTGACGCGAAAGCCCATGGCGTTCTTGTAGACCACGTCCATTTCGGTCAACAGGTCGACACGGTTGGTGATGTTGGTACCGGCCTTGCGGAAGTTGTAGTCGCCGTCGTTGTTGTTCGGCGTTGCCAGCATGCGCTTGTCGGCGCTTTCGGTGCGTACGCCGTAGTTGTACTTGATGGTGTTATCCACGCGTACGTTCCAGTCCGGATTCCCCGTCTCGATCTCGACCCCATGGGCCATCGGTACGGTTGCCGCGAAAATGGCCGAGGCCAGCAAGGTGTAGCGTGGCGCGGTGAAGCCGTGACTCTTATTGTTGTGCATTGCGTTGTCTCCGCCTTTTTGTCTTTGTTTTAAGCGCAGCCGCCCTCGCACAAACCTCTTCGGGCTTGCGTTTAAGGAATGAGGGCAAATGCCGGTTGGCGTACTGCCAGTCCAGCTCCTTGTACTAGCGATCCAGCTCCAGGATGAGTGCTTCAGCTTGCTGCCAGTGGCCAAATCCTGCGGCCGGATTGAGATGACCGACTTCGCCCAGATTGAGCAATTCGGCGCCCCAGCCTTCTGCCATGCGGGTGACCGCGGCAAGACTGGCCAGGTGATCGTTGGTGCTGCCGGCCACGATGCTGCGAAATGGCAGCGGACCTTGTGGCAGAGGATTCCAGCCCTGGTTACGCAGGGTCTCGGACGATGGATAGTTTGACGGCCAGACCGCATCGAGGTCCGGTGGCGCGGCCAGCAAGGCGCCCTTGATCGGACGGCTGTAGTGCGCAGCCCAGTGCGCGACCATCAGCACACCTGCGCTGTGGGCCACCAGAATCACCGGGCCGTCGATTTGTTCGAGTTCGTGTTGAATCGCCCGCACACGGGCCATGCAATCGAGCTTGTCGGTCGTAAGCGGCGCCACACTGCGCACGTTGCTCAGCCTGGCGGCCAGCAGTGTTTGCCAATGTTCGGCCACATGCTCGCGCAGGCCTGGGACGATCAGAACGGTGGCGGCAGTTTGCAGTTTGTCCACGGTCAACACCTTCGCTTTCTCGATAACTCGACTGGCTGTATTCGCCAGGGGCTTTTTGTAGGGTCGACATTAAAGAGCGCCCACCCGAAGCGCTTTACATTGGACGTCATGCACTTTTCTTTTGATGACAAATTGTCGGACACTTTGACAGCGCGACCACCGGTCGAAAAATCCCGCAGGTCGGCGCAAGGTCACTGTAATCAACGGATGAGCGCCGGTGGCTCCATGCAGCGTAGAAGACTGGTGACCGGCAGCATGAATTCCATCAACGACATGACAACTGTTCAACTGTTGATACGCTGGATATAGTCGCCACGCTCACGCCAATCGCCATCGGCCCAGGGAAGACTTTGCATGACCAAGCTTGTTCGCGCCGCCGTCTTGACCAACTACCTGGAGGTCACCCAGTACCTGGGTTTCAACCCGCGCGACGTGCTGGCCGCTGTCGGCCTGAGCAGGGCCCAACTGCAAGCCCCTGAACACCGTATCCATATCGATGCCGCCGTGCGCTTGCTGGAAGACTCGGCCACCGCCAGCGGCTGCCAGACCTTCGGCCTGAGCATGGCCGAGTCGCGACAGCTCTCGGACTTCGGCGTGGTCAGCCTGCTGCTCAGCCACCAGCGCACCCTGCGCGATGCCTTGCAGGTGGTGGTGGATTACCGGCACCTGATGAATGACTCGCTGGCCATCTTCATCGAGGAGGCCGGCAAGATGGTGATCATTCGCGAAGAGGTGGTCACCGAATCGCCGATGCCCAGCCGCCAGGCCACGGAGCTGGCCATTGGCGTGATGTTCCGGCTGTGCTCGGCCCTGCTGGGCACACACTGGCATCCCTACAGCGTCAACTTCATGCACCAGCCACCGGACAACCTGCACCTGCACCGCCGCCTGTTCGGCTGCAACCTGGAGTTCGGCAGCGAGTTCAACGGCATCGTCTGCCCAGACATCAGCCTCGACATGACCAACCCCAACGCCGACCCGGCCATGGCCCGCTATGCCCAGGGCTACCTCGACTCGCTGCAGAACCACGAAGGCGCCTCGATGCTGTTCGAGGTGCGCAAGGCCATCTACCTGCTGCTGCCCATGGGGCGCGCCACCATCGAGCAGGTGGCCCAGAGCCAGGGCATGAACGTGCGCACCCTGCAACGCCGCCTCAAGGACGACGGCTGCGCCTTCAACGACGTGATCAACGATGTGCGCCGCGACCTGGTGCTGCGTTACCTGGACAACCCGAACTACTCCCTCAGTCGTATTGCCGACATGCTGGGTTATTCGATGGCGAGTTCGTTTACGCGGTGGTTTATCAGTCAGTTTGGTATGCCGCCGGCGGTGTGGCGCAGCACGCATAAACCAGGCGCTGCAAAGCTTCAGGCAGATGCTGCGGGGCAGTCTGATCAGGAACAATCCTGAAAAGGCAGGCGCTGCATAAATGCCTTGAGTGCCAGGCAAAAAAAATTGTTCACGAAAAATCGGGAAGGTCGCTATTGATCTTCCTGAAAAATAACTCGCTATCGCCCTTCCCCTCCCCGCTTGATGATTTTGTTCGGCTGTTTAGTCCTGTAACTGCCTCCTGCGCACCGACGCGGCCAGCGAACCCGATTTGTAAAATCTCGCAGAATCAATCATTGCGCTAACTTAATATCGCTTCGAGCGGGCTTTCGCATGCTTCGGCGGGCCGAAAACTCCAAACTTTCAAACTTTGGAAGCGTCCTACGCCATTACCAGAAATCCCCTACATCCATTTTCGTCGCCCTCGTTAAAGCTTGCGAGCGCTTGAACGAGGATGACTTTTCCAGTCCCAGGGTCTCCCCCTGACCAGCGGCCAAACAGCTACTGTTGGCACAGCACCCGACGCCCAACATCGCTGGAAATGTCGACCGGAGTTCGTTCCTGCGCAATCCCGTTTGCATAGCAAGGAGCGACATTCAACATGGCCAGTTTGCTTGCCCGACTGTTTGGCTTACGCGAGCCTCAACAGACCTCGCCGCTTGCGGTACCCCGGGCGCCGATCCTGCCGACGCCCGATACTCGGTTCACTCCAACGCCTGCGAGCCCGCCGCCGCTGAAAAACTGGTGCCATCCGTTCAAGGACAAGGATGCGTCCAAGGACAACCCCAACCCGCTGCGGCAGCTGACCCACCTGGCCAACGCCGCTGGCGGTTACTACCCAATCGGTCGCAGCGGTCTGTTCCACGGCGGTATCCATTTCGACGGGGGCACCGCCGGCACCCTGGATCAGTCCAGCGTGCAGTGCCTGGCCGACGGTGAAGTGGTGGCGTACCGCATCGACACGCACGCGCCGACCACGCGTTATTTCATCGGCGAGATGACCATCAACAAACCGTTCTCGCGCAATTTCGTGCTGGTGCGTCATCGCCTGCAGCCGCCGAAGATTGCCGGCAGCACGGACATACCGCCCAGCCTGACCTTCTACAGCCTGTACATGCACCTTCAGGGTTGGGCGAAGTACGAGCAAAACGATGCCATCGAGCGCCCCGGTTTCTGGCCCGCCAGTCCGACCCTGCGGGTCCCGCAAAACGCCAAGGACATTCGCCCGGGCTCGCTGGAACAGCGCGGCCTGAATGTGCGTCACCAGCCTTCCCAAGGCAAGATCATCGACTTCCTGCCGCGGGGTGCGCCGGTGACCGTTAGTGGCACGGGGGCCTACCGCAAACTGGAAAATCGCCTTGGCCCTGATGTCCTGATCACCGACGACGGGGCGCTGGCGGGTTACATCGCCGCCAAGCTGCTGCGACCCCTCGGGGACAACGAGTACCGCATCACCTCGTCGGAACCGGCGGTGAATGTTCGCGTCGAGCCGAACCTGACGAGCGGTGTCCATTTGAAACTGCCGACCGGCTCGGTCGTCACGGTTAGCGGCGAGGGCGATTTCCGCAAGCTGGAGCGTGTCCACCAATATGTGCACTTTGCCTCACTGCAAGGCGAGCTCGCTCCGCTGGCCACGGACCGCATCGTGGTACTCGACCAGCCGGTGCCGATCCAGGCCGGTGCCTTGATAGGGCACTTCGGCGAGTACCAGAGCATGGGCGCGGATCGACCGGAGGAAAAACTGCACCTGGAAGTGTTCACCGGCGATGACGTCGATTTGTTCTTTGACGCCAGTCGAGACTGGGCCAAGCGACTGCCGGCGAAAGAGTGCACCTGGATGAAGCTGGTCAAGGGCACGCCGGTGGTACCCCATGAAGAATGGGTCACGGGCGCGCGCCTGCAGGCGTCGAGTGACGCCAGCCCACGCAGCGCCGCCGACCTGTTAGTCCCTAGAAACCTCCTGGATGGCCTGCCGCCCGAAAGTAAAATCCACATGCCGGCGACCGAGTACCGCAAGGCCCGTAACTGGTATCGCCTGGACGGGCTGCTGCACGGTGCAGACCACAACCTGCTCGACGGCTGGGTGTGCGAAGAAGTCGACGCCACCCCGTGGCTCAGCCCGTGGTCGTGGGAAGGTTATGAGGTGATTTTCGACTACAGCACGCCGCGACAGGAAATGGCGTCGTTTTTCAGTGCGGTCGGCCGCTTCAACGAGGCACAGCGTGAGCGCTTTCGGCCCCTGGCCGAGAAAAACAACCACGGGCCGATGAAAAATCGCCTGTACGCCATCATCGACCGCAACCGCGACGGCAAGATCACTGCCGACGAACTGCAGGCGGCCCTGCGACTCCCGGCTCTGGCGCAAGCCATCTCGCAGATGATCCTGCGCAAGGAAAGTGAGTGGTTTCACCAACCTCAGAAGTGGGACGCTCTGGATGAACTGCTCGGCCACAGCGGCTCGACGCCGCACTGGAATTGGGAGGCGGAGAAGCAGCGGATTGAGCAGATCAGTTGGTGGAGTGAGGTGGCGGAGAAAGTGGGGTTGCCGGCGTGGGGGAGGCCGTATCACTTTCATCCGGTGGGAATGGTAGGACATTTCATCGGCGGCATTGCCTATCTCTTCACTATTGAAATGATGAAAAAAATATATTCGAAAGTTAGTCCGTCTGCACTTCCAACGATGCAATCAATAGCCGATGAACTGAACGAACACATCGAGCTTTACAAGCTTGACACTGAGCTCAGACGCGCCCACTTTTGGGCACAAGTTATGCGGGAGACAGGACCAACAATAAGCATAGAGGAATCGTTTGTTTATTCAAAACAAGGCTTGATTGGGACGTTTGGCTATTTCGGTAATCAACCTGAAAAGGCTGCCGTTTTAGGATATGCGAATAGAAATCAAAAAAACATTAATGCAACCGGCGACTCAATCACCAGCACAGATTACGAAAAAATAGCGAATTATGCCTATGGAGGAAGACTTGGGAATGGGGATTACGCTAGTGGTGATGGCTGGAAGTATAGAGGACGCGGCTTAAAACAACTGACCGGAAGAAGCAATTACAATATGTTTCAAAGCTGGCATCGAGCACACTGGCCCAATGATTCGGCAAACTTTGAGGAGCACCCGGATTTACTTCTAGAAACCAAATACGCAGTAAGGTCTGCAGCGTATTTTTGGGTGAAGCATTGCTTGTATGACATTGCAGATAGCGGCCAACTGGAGATGTTGTAGATAGAATAACAGCCATTATCAATAAGCATACGGCCAGCTATCCTGAGCGACGAGAAAATTTCAAAAAAATATGGAGCGAAAAATGGCTTATTACTTGAGTAAGCTTTATTTACCAACCATGAGGGGTTGAACGGAATGCAGCATAAATCCATAGCCGTAAGACGACTTTTTAATGCAAAAATTAAGCTCATTACAATCTCTTTATTTTTGACATCCGTCAGCGCTCATGCAAACTGGTACGTAATTGACAACTACGAAGGTAAAATAGGCTCGACCAATGTTCATGTTTCGCTACAGACATATGAACACTTTGGCAGCAACAACATAAGAGGCAGCTACTACTATGACAAATACTCCGCTCCAATCCCGCTGTATGGACAACGCACACCTACAACCATGAAACTTTGCGAAGTTCATAGCGACTGGGAATATGAACTCGATGCAGGCCTCGAAAATGAAGATAAAATGCATCCCTGCCCGTTTACCTTGACAGTAAGCGATGATGGACTTAAGGGGATTTGGCAAAACAAGGAGAGTACGTACAAGGTACTATTGAAGCACAGCAACTCACTAAACGGCGAATCAAATAAAATAAAAAGGCAAGAAGGCATAGAAATACCCTATTGGGGACAGACAGCGACACATAGCTTTATTGGCATATATCAAAAAAATGAAAATGGAATCTACATCGACAAAATAAATATACTAAACAAAACAACCGGCAAAACAGATCAGACCATTAACCCTCAATCCCAAACTTGCGAGTTTGGATTTTACATGACCAGCATATACCAAAACATAGAGAGCGAAAAAAACCAACCTCAGGTTCGACTTAACTGCTACAGCACAAAAAGCGATATTTCCAACAACTATAAATTCGACAGAGAAAGCCAAAAATTTTTATTGATCAAAAACCAGTAGTTATTAGCTTTGCTGTACGAGCTTGACCAGAACGATTGAAATAACGCAAAAATACAAACTTGATATTACGAACCAACCAAGACTTAAAAAAACGGCGACTGCTGGTACAGTCGCCGCGAAAGACCGGTGTTTGTAGCACCGATCTGGAGCCCCACGGCATGAGGAGTCAACGCCGCGTGGCCCTGCCATAAAACGTCAACGCGTTCAGAGCCCCCAGCGCAGCAACAGCAGCACCAGCACAACGAGGAACACCGTCTCCCCCACCATCAGCAGAATCGGCTTGATCCCGACCGCTGCCAGCTCCTTGAGCCGGGTCTTCATGCCCAGGGCACTGATGGAAATCACCAGGCACCAGCGCGACAACTCATTGACCCCGCCTTGCACCGCCGGAGCGATCCAGCCGGTGCTGTTGATGCAGGCCAGAATCAGAAAGCCGACGGCGAACCACGGCAACAGCGGCGGGCGTTTGCCGGTCGGGTCGGCGCCTTGCATGCGGGTGATCATCGCTGCAGTGACGATCACCGGCAGGAGCATGGCAACGCGCATCAGCTTAACCACGGTGGCGGTGTCACCGGTCTCGGTCGACATGCCGTAGCCGGCGCCAACCACTTGGGCGACGTCGTGGATGGTGGCCCCGAGGAACACCCCGGCCACTTGCGGTGAAAGCGATAACCAGTTGGCAATCATTGGATAGACGATCATCGCCAGGGTCGACAACGCCGACACACCGATCACAGTGAACAAGGTCGCGCGCTCTTTCTGCGGATGGTTCGGCAGCGCCGCCGCCAGCGCCAAGGCTGCCGAAGCGCCGCAGATCGCCGTGGCGCCACCGGTGAGCATGCCGAACAGCCGCGAGAAACCCAGAAACTTCGCGGCGATCACAGACACGCTGATGGTCACCACCACCAGAATCACCACCAGCGCTATCGGCTTCCAGCCCAACGCCGCCATTTGCTCCAGGGTGATGCGCATCCCCAGCAGTGCCACGCCAATGCGCAGCACGGTGCGGGCGGTGAACTCGATACCGGCCTTGCAGGGGCCGTCATCGGCGAGAAAATTCAGGGCCATGCCCAGCAACAAGGCAAACAGCATGACCGGCGCACCGTAGTGCTCGGACAGAAACGACGCGGCGGCCGCGACAATCAGACTGACGATAAGCCCCGGTGCCAGTTCGCGCGTGCGAGTGTGGATACGGGTGAGAGCAATGGCGCTCATGGCGCGGACTCCTCGGTTGCGATGACGATAAACGCCTGGCCGTCGATGATCTCGACCGGGTAGTTGGTGACTTTGACCTGCCTGGAATTGAGCAGGTAACCGCTGTGCAAATCGAAGCGCAAACCATGGGCGAGGCATTGAATCACCCGGCCCTCAAGACGCCCTGCGCATAGCGAAGAACCCTGGTGCGGGCAGCTGTCGTCAATGGCAAACAACTGCCCGTCGACGTTGAACAGCGCCAGGCTTTTGTCTTCGAATTCGAACAGCGCCCGGCCACCGGCCTGCGGGTACTTGCCGGCTGGCACGGGAATGCGCCGGGTCATGCTGGCTGCCGCTCGCGATCACTTTCCTTGAGGGCTTCGGTCATGGCCCCGAGCAGCGCCTGGACAGGTTGTGCGCCGATCACCGTCAGGCGGTTGTCGAATTTGAAGCTCGGCACACCACTGGTCGCGCCAGGGGAGCCTTCAAACGGCGTGGCATCGCCCTTCAGGCAATCGAGCAAGCCGTCCTGGGACACGCCGCAGGAGCGGGCGATGGCAAGCAAGGTCTCAGGGCAACCGAGGTTTTCGCGCCTCTGGAAATAAGCGGCGAACAGTCGCTCGAGCAACATTTCACGCTGGCTGGCATTACCCAGTGCGCTGGCACGCTCGAACAAGCGATGGGCGTCGGCGGTGTTGGGCATCGTCTCGATACGACTGAGATCGATGGCCAGTCCGACTGCACTGGCAGCCTGCTGTACCTGGTTTTGGCGCATGGTCATTGCGTCGGCATTGCCCAGGCGCTTGCGGTAGAAATCGGCGAAGGGTTCACCTTCCACCGGTATCTGCGGCAGCAACTGCACACCGTGCCACACCGTGGTGATCTGCACATCCGGGTGGCGACTGCGAAACTGCACCTGCGCATGCTCCAGTTGGCGTTTGCCGATCAGGCACCAGGGGCAGATAAAATCGAAAAACACATCAATACGTAAACGACGACTCACAACTTCACCTCTATCCCGGCGGCACTGACGGGCTCAGGCAAGCTCTGACCCTCAAGCCGGGCGATATCTTTTTGGTAATGACACTTGGCATAGAAGAACACCGCTGCCGCCGCGAGGCTGACCAGTGGCACTAATTGGAAAGCGGCATGCAGGCCGATGAGGTCCGACACACGGCCAGTCAGGAACGGCCCGGGTGCCAGCCCCAGCAGGTTATTGGCCAGGGTCAGCGTGGCGAATGCCGTACCGTGGACCGAGTAATGGGTCAGGTTGGCAACCATCGCGCCGGCGGGGCCGGTGGTGCCGGTGGCAATCGCCATGCCCAGACAGATCAGCGCCAGTTGCACCGGCCCTGCGTGCAAGGCAAAGGCCGCCGACAGCAGCAGGCAACTGCCCAGGCAGAAGCCGATGGCCAGGCTGACCTTGCGCTCCGGCGAGTTGCGACACAGGCGGTCGCTGAGCATGCCGCACAGGATCATCCCCGCGCCGCTGCACAACACGATGACCGCCGCCATGCCACCGGCCTTGTCGGTGGGCATGTCGTAGTAGCGGTTGAGGTAGCTGGGAATCCACACCATCACCGTACCGCCGACGAACAACTGCAAGCCGCTGCCGATGTAGGTCGCCACCACCGAACGGCTGGACCACAACGTAGACAACGGACGCTTGACCGCTGCCACCTTGTTCGCCAACTGAGCTGCACGCTTGGGCGCAATGCGCGCTTCCTTGACGATGAGCGGATAGAGCACCGCCAGAAACAGGCCAAACAGCGACATGCCGGCGAACGACCAGCGCCAGCCCAGCTTGGCGGCGATCGCACCACCCAAAGCCATGCCCAACACCGAACCGAACATCCCGCCGGCCATGAAGGCACTGGCCAGGGTGGCCCGCATGTGTTTGGGGAACACCGAAATCACTACCGCGATGCCCACGCTGCCGTAGGCCGCTTCGCCGACGCCGACCATGAACCGCGCGATGAACATCTGCTGGTAGTCCTGGGCCAGCGCGCAACCCAGGGTCGCCACGCTCCACAGGAACGCCATCAGCGCCAGGCTCTTGACCCGGCCGAAACGGTCGGCCATCAACGACAGGGGAAACGTCAGCAGGCCGACCATCAGGGCAACGATGCCGCTGAGCAGACCCAGCTGTCCGTCGCTCAATGCCCACTCACTCTTGAGCAGCGGGAATACCGCGTTCAGCACCTGACGCGACATGTAATCGGAAATCAACAGACCGAACGTCAAGGCAAAGACGATCCAGGCATATTGGCGCGCAACGCCGACTCCGCTGGAGTCGTCATCGTCAGCGGCGATTGGGTGAAAGGCCATGCAGCCTCCTCAATAGCTTTGTTTTATTTTTGTTATCAAGCGTGTAACGGTCAGGCGGACGAGAGGTCACGGCCTCTCGTCCCGACCCACGGTCAACCGCGTTGCGGAGTACCTTTCTGCCCAGCCTTGCGGTTGGGGGCCATGCCGTTGGCCAACAGGGTTTCTTCGATGGTTTCGTACTGCACGCCGATGCGGTAGATCTCGCGGGCTTCTTTACCGGTGGCGATTTCACGGCCCAGTTCATGGGCAATGCGCACGGTTTGCCGGATCTGGGCAACGGAGCCGAAACGGTCACCCTTGTGGTCAATGATAGTGTCTTCGTTGCCCACACGCGGGTGCATGCCCATGGCCATCGACATGGTGTTGAACGGCATGACGTTTTTCAGCAGCGACTCGGAGGTCAGGGTGCAACCGTCCGGCGCGCGGTGGATGAAGTTGAAGAAGTTGAACGGGTTCGGGCCATCGAAACCGCCGCCGATGCCGATCCAGGTCAGGTTCAGCGGGCCTTTGTAAACGCCACGGCGCACCAGGCGCTCGAGGGTTTCCAGGGCGTGCATGCCGGTCAACTGGAAGTGTGGCTGGATGCCGTTGTCCATCAGGCGCTTGAGGTGCTCGGCAACCCAGCCCGGACCTGCCGGTACGGTCATTTCGCTGTAGGCGGCATGGATCAACGGGTTGTCCAGGGAAGTGCCTTTCAGGTACTCCGGGTACAACAGCTCCATGATGTTCATCTGGGTGGTGTTGATCGCCACGGTGACCTGATCCGGCTTAGGGGTCAGTTCGGCCAGCATGTGACGGGTGTCGTCAGACAGCCACTTGGCCGCTTCGCCATCGCTTTCCGGAGCGAAGGAAATCGAGCCGCCGACCTGGATGATCATGTCTGGCACGGCTTCACGCACACCGGCGATCAGCTCGTTGAATTTCGACAGGCGCTTGGAGCCCTTGCCGTCCAGTTCACGCACATGCAGGTGCAGCACGGTGGCGCCGGCTTCATAGCACTCGACCGCTTTCTGGACTTGCTCGTCCATGGTCAGCGGGATGTCTTCCGGGAAATCTTCCGGCATCCACTCCGGGCCGTACGGGGCCACGGTGATGACTACCTTCTCCATGTTTTCGGGGTGCAGGGAATCGTCGAAAAATTGCATGGGTTACTCCAGTTCTTATGATTGTCCCGCCCACCCGGAGTCGCGCCGGGCAGGCGTGTTTACGAGAGCGAATGCAGAGGCGTGGATCAGTAAGTCTTGTCGCCGATGATCCCGGCGCGATCCATCTTGCGATGGCACGGCGGGTAATCCATGACGGCGTAATGCTGGGTACTGCGGTTGTCCCAGATGGCGATGCTGTTGGGCTTCCAGCGCCAGCGCACTTGATACTCGGGGATGTACGCCTGGCTGATCAGGTAACGCAGCAGCTCGCTCGCGCCGGGGTTGGCGTCCTGGCCGAACCTTACCCGCGCCGGGGTATGGTAGTTACTGAAGTGCGTGGCGAAGGCGTTGACGAACAGCACTTTCTCGCCGGTTTCCGGGTGAGTGCGCACCACCGGGTGCTCGGCATCCGGGAACCGCTCCCTGAGTGCCAGGCGTTTTTCAATCGGCATGGCGGCGCCGAAGCTCGCTTCGATGCTGTGGCGCGCACGCAGGTCGGCGATCTTGACCTTCACGTCTTCGGGCAAACGTGCGTAGGCCTCGACCATGTTGGCCCACATGGTGTCACCGCCCACCGGCGGGCACTCCAGGCAACGCAATACGCAGCCCATCGGCGGGGCATCACGCCAGGTGGCGTCGCTGTGCCAGGAGTTTTCGTAGCGGTCTGCCGGCTGGTCCGGACGCTTGTAGATTTGCACCAGACCCGGATGCTCCGGATCGCTGCCCGCGACGGGGTGATCTTCAAGCTCGCCGAAGCGCCGGGCAAAAGCTACGTGCTCGGCGCGGGTGATGTCCTGATCGCGCAGGAACACCACGCGGTGCTTGAGCAACTGGGCGCGGATCTCGGCAAACAGGCCGTCGTCGTGCACGGCGTCAGCCAGGTTCACGCCGATCAGTTCGGCGCCGATGGAGCAGGTCAATTGTTCGACTTTCATGGCTGGCCGCTCCTTAAACGACGAAAATCGATGAGCCGGTAGTCTTGCGCGATTCAAGGTCGCGATGGGCCTGCACGGCGTCCTGCAAGGCGTAGTGCTGGTTGATCTCGATCTTGATCCGGCCGCTGCCGACGTGGTCAAACAACTCACCGGCCAGCGCGGCTTTTTCGGCCGGGTCGCTGATGTAGTTGGCCAGGGCCGGACGGGTCAGGTACAGCGAACCTTTCATCGCCAGCATCACCGGGTCGAACGCCGGGATCGGTCCGGAAGCAGTACCCACGCAGACCATCAGGCCACGGGGTTTCAACGAATCCAGCGAACCCATGAAGGTGTTCTTGCCGACGCTGTCGAACACCACATTGACGCCCACGCCATCGGTCAGTTCGCGAACGCGAGCGGCGACGTCTTCATGGCTGTAGTTGATCGTATGGTCGCAACCGTGAGCCCGGGCGATTTCCGCCTTTTGCTCGGTCGACACCGTGCCGATCACGTTCAGGCCCAGCAACTTGGCCCACTGCGAAACGATCAGGCCGACACCGCCAGCGGCGGCGTGCAACAGGATGCTGTCGCCCGGCTTGAAGTCATAGATGCGGCGCATCAGGTACGAGGACGTCAGGCCACGCATGGTCATCGCGGCAGCAGTCTCGAAGCTGATGGTTTCCGGCAGCTTGATCAGCGGCGCGGCCGCGATCAGGCGCTCGGTGCTGTAGGCGCCGAGGGTGTTGAGGAAACCGGTGTAGGTGACGCGATCACCGACTTCGACGTTGGTAACCCCTTCACCAACGGCCTGGACTACGCCAGAGGCCTCGACGCCCATGCCGTTGGGCATCGGAATCGGGTAGGTGCCGTTGCGGAAGTAGGTGTCGGCATAGTTCAGGCCAACCGCCACATGGCGAAGGCGAACCTGACCCGGACCGGGTTCGCCGACTTCGACGTCCTCATAACGTAGAACTTCGGGACCACCGGTTTCGTAGAAGCGTACGGCTTTGGCCATTTTTCTTATTCTCCAATCTGCAATATGGGCGTGTTGCATCGAATTGCGCTGATTGGACTGTAGGACGAGGCCTGTCGGGACGCTTCTCATCAGACGACAATGGCTTTTCATTTGGTGACAGACAGAAACGGGATCGTCTGGCCAGTCCCGCCACCACCTGCGCTATCATCGCCCGCTTCCACGCCCCAAGAGTCTTGAAGCCGGATGTCCGAAACGCTGCCACTGCCTGATGATCATGCCTTGCCCCCAGTCCTGGCCGGCCCGCTGTTGCGGCGCCTGGAGCCCACGCGGCTGGTGCTGTGGCTGGTGGGTTCCCGGGCGCTGGCGCTGACCTTGCGCTTGCAGGGCGTCGGCGATATCCGCCTGGATGCCGGCCAATGCACGGTGATTGCAGTAGGTGCCCATGCCTTTGTGCACTTGATCGATGTACAACTCGACGGCGCCCTGCCCCGGGACGAGTCGGTCGACTATGACCTGTTGATCGATGGCACAGAACAAGGCATCGCCGACTGGGCGCCGCACCTGCTGTATGGCGATGCCCGTTGCCCGAACTTCGTCCTGCGCGCTCGGGTCGACCAGTTGCTGCACGGCTCTTGCCGCAAGCCTCATCACCCGGCGACAGACGGCTTGCTGTGCGTCGACCAGTTACTGGCGCAGGAACACGCAGCCGGGGAGCGCCCGGCACTGCTGATGATGACGGGCGATCAGGTCTACGCCGACGATGTCGCGGGGCCGATGTTGCGGGCGATTCACGCTTTGATCGAACGTTTGGGCCTGTTCGGCGAACACCTCGAAGGCGCCGTGGTCAGCGACAGCGCCAGGCTCTACGAGCATCCGGCCAGTTACTACCACCGTGCTGATCTGCTGCCGGCACTGCAAAGCAATGAAACCCTGCGCGAGCGATTTTTCGGTGGCGCGCGCAAGCCGATTTTCACCAGCAGCAGCGCCGACAATCACCTGGTGACCTTCGCCGAAGTCATGGCCATGTATGTGCTGGTCTGGTCGCCAGTGCCCTGGGCCCTGATCGCGCCCCAGGCACCGACCCTGACGCCGGAGCGGCTCAAGCGCTACACCCTTGAACAGACGCACATCGATGCCTTCAAGGCGGGCCTTGGCAGCGTCGCGCGGGCGCTGGCGCATCTGCCGACGCTGATGATTTTCGACGACCACGACATCACTGATGACTGGAACCTTAGCGCGCAATGGGAGGAAACGGCCTACGGCCATCCGTTCTCCCGGCGCATCATCGGCAACGCGCTGCTGGCGTATATGTTGTGCCAGGGCTGGGGCAACAATCCGGATGCGTTCACTGCGGTGCTGGAAAAGGCCGGAGCGTTGAGCACCAGCACACACGACCGTCACCTCGACAGCAGGGTTCAGGATGATTTGATCGATGATCTGCTTAAGTTTCAGCACTGGCATTACGTGCTGCCGACCACCCCGGCCATGGTGGTGATCGACACCCGCACCCGACGCTGGCGCAGCGAAATAAACCTCAAGCAGCCTTCCGGTTTGCTCGACTGGGAAGCCCTCAGTGAACTGCAACAGGAACTGCTGGACCACCCGAGTGCGATCATCGTTTCGCCAGCACCGATCTTCGGCGTCAAGCTGATTGAAACCGTGCAACGGGTGTTCAGCTGGTGCGGTTATCCGCTGCTGGTGGACGCGGAAAACTGGATGGCCCATCGCGGCGCGGCACAGGTGATCCTGAATATTTTCCGCCACTCGCGCACCCCGGGTAACTACGTGGTGCTGTCGGGCGATGTGCACTATTCCTTCGTCTACGAAGTGCTGATCCGCCACCGCAAGGCCGGGCCGCGCATCTGGCAGGTCACCAGCAGCGGCATCAAGAATGAATTCCCCCCCGCCCTGCTCGAGTGGTTCGACCGCCTCAACCGCTGGCTGTACTCGCCACGCTCACCGTTGAACTGGCTGACCAAGCGTCGACGCATGCGCATCGTGCCCCACGTGCCCGAGCACGCCGAAGCCGGTGAGCGGCTATGGAACTCGGCGGGGATCGGCCAGGTGTATTTCAATGACCTGGGGCAGCCGCAGACCATCTATCAGCACAACTCGAACGGCTCGCCGAAGACCCGGATGATTGCGCCGGACGGTGATGATTGAGGTAGAGAAGACACCACAAAGAACTGTGGGAGCGACAGTGCGGCGAGCAGGCTCGCACACACTGGATTTCTGGCGTGTACTATTTCCAGATCCTGTGAGCCTGCTCGCGAAGTGGCCAGTTAAATATTGGGGGAATCCATTCTGTAACCTGCCCCCGGCGCACCTTCATGGAGTGCCACCTGGATTTTCGAATACAAGGCATTCGCCTCAGCAGTGGTGATTGATCGCGAACAATCACGCAGTACAACACGTAGTAGCACATTCTCCTGCCCCGGCAGCAATCCGAGGCGATCGATGGCCTGCAGAGGCAGTTCTGTGAACGCCCAGCGCCCTTTGATCTGCATTTCCTCGATCCAATCTGAACAATCGCCAGCGGCCTGCAACATCCTTTCAGTCAACACTTCCTCGCTGAGCCCCGGCGTCACCGCCAACGAAATATCACGAGTAATCGAAGGCAACCGAGAGACGGCACTCCACGGATTCAGATCATGCATCTGGGCCTGTACGCGTTCGTTCTGATCACGCAGCAAACGAATATCCGGGATGCCTTTGCGCAGCATGGTCAAGCGATCCAACCCCATTCCCAGCGCCAGTCCTCCATGACGCAGAGGATCGATCTTCAGTCGCTCCAATAATGATTTGGCAATTCGACCGCACTCCAGAACCTCTACAGGGACGCCGTCATTCAACAGATTTACTTCGATCCCGCCCTCAGTGTAGTGATGCGGACTATCACTGAAGATCCAAGGCATATCAGGCACGGCAGATTTGAGGATATCGCCGACCAAGCAGAGCAAATGCTCATGCGTCGACAATTCAGGATCGCCGAGCACCCAGATATCCATCTGATGCGGCTCCGCACAATGCCAACGATCCCGGCTGTCGCGACGAAAAGTGATACCAGGCGCGGCCAATAATATTGACTGCCCTGGTTGTCGTAGCTTGGCCGCTCGCTGAAGCGCGGAGGGAATTTGGCTAGTGGTTTGCGTCCGTAACAGAGACCACTCGTCAACCCATCGAGTGTGTGCACTTCCAAGCGTAATCTCAGATGGGTCATAACCAAGCAATCCGTAGTTTTCTTCAGCGGAAACAATTCTCGGTCCCGTCTGCACTTGCGCTTGTGGCCAGCCTTTATCCGTTAACCCTTGAAGGACCTCCTTGAGTAATAGTCGAATGGCGTGATCGGGTGCAGCGGGTTCTGTTAGATCAGCCAGTAACAAGGCTTGGTGTACGGATGTCTGTGTCAGATACTTCTTTGATTCCTGCACTACACAACCCCTTATTAACGATTGAATGCATACCCCCTGTAAGAAGAGCCCCATAGACCAACCTAACGATTTCAGATCGTCCATCACAACCAAATTCGGTGGAACACTAAATTTTCAGAAGAGGACTACAGCCACTACTTACACAAATAACCAAGAGCTTCGTACAAGACACCTAACGAGCATGATTAATTCTAAAAAAACTTAAAACCAACGGCGGTTGCAGGAGCTGAGTGCAATACGGTTATTGAATTGCAGCAGGACCTAGAGGCCTCAAGCTGACTGAGTTTGCTATTGGAGTAAACGACACAATCGCAAATAGCATTGACTACAAAATCAACTCTCAATTAAACGAAGGGATTAATGGCGTTCATATAGCAATTGGGGACGGTTCCTCTGGCTATCACATAGACTTCCTGAGCCCAGCAGTAAAGGTAAGCCCAACTCACAACTGAGCCAACCTGATCGCCCTCACTACAACCTCCCACATCACGGCAATGTCTAAAAACTGACACTATAAAATGGCTTACAGTAATGATGAGCAGTGACGCGCGGCAAGTTACCGATGGACCTCAAGGCGCACAGGCCGGCGGATTCTGGTGCACCTGTAGGCTTGCCCGCGATGAGAGCAGCACATCCAGCATCAATGCTGACTGAAGCACTGCTTTCGCGAGCAGGTTCGCCCCCACTATTGATCGGTGTCTCTCATGAACCTCACCCGAACGCTGATCATCGGCAACTCCGGCTCGGGCAAGAGCTGGCTGGCGCAACGGCTGGCCGAGCAACTGCGTGTGCCCTGGACCGATCTTGACCGGATTCACTGGCTATCCGACGAACACAGCATCCCCCGCCCCCGCGCCGAAACATTGACCATGGCGCGGATCGCGGCCGAACAAGAGCGCTGGGTGATCGAAGGCGTGTATGGCTGGATCGCCTGCGAACTCCTGCCACGGGCAACTGCGCTGATCTGGCTGAGCGTCGGGGACGAGGATTGCGTCGCCAACATTCGACAACGCGAGGCCGGGCGCGATGAACAAGACCTGTTGCTGATCGCCTTGCTGGAGTGGGCGGGCAGTTATCGCCAGCGGCAGGGGTCAAGTGGGTTTGCGGCGCATCAGCGGCTGTTCGAGGAGTTTTCCGGCGCAAAAATCCGTCTGCGGGATCGGGAGGAAATCGCGGCGTTGGTTCTTCACTCGTAAATTTTCGCAGCTGCGCTCGGACAATCCTGATGGATGGCGTGTAGCTCAGAATGGGATTACATCAGTCACGCAAACGTCCTGAGGAACATTCGGCGATACTCGATACAAGCGTGGATGCACTTTCCACGCAACAACCACTCGTAGGTATCGCCTTGCTAACATGTACTCATTTCTGTACGTTCTCTGCATCAAGCGAGGACAATCACATGGAAACCATCAACTACACCAACGCTCGGGCACACTTGGCGCAAACCATGGACCGGGTGAATGAAGATCGCGCCCCGCTACTGGTAACCCGTCAGAAAGGCGAGCCGGTAGTGATGATGTCATTGGCCGAATACAACGCTCTCGAAGAGACAGCTTATCTGCTGCGCTCCCCAGCCAACGCTGAACGCCTGATCAAATCAATCGGTAACCTGCGAGCGGGCAAAACCAAAACCAGGCAACTGATTGAAGAATGAATATCGAGTTCACCCCTGAAGCCTGGGACGATTATCTCTGGTTCCAGCAGAACGATAAGGCAGGACTCAAACGTATCAACCTGTTGATCAAAGCTATCCAGCGCGAGCCTTTCGACGGTCTGGGAAAACCCGAACCGCTCAAGCATAACTTGAGCGGATTCTGGTCACGCCGGATTACGGCTGAACATCGTCTGGTCTACGCCGTTGAAGATGGCGAAATACGCGTCGTGATGTGCAGATACCATTACTGAGCCGAACTTCAGCCCGCTTTCACCACCCCACTCACCCCTCTGACGATCATCTCCACCTCCCGCTCATCAATGGTCAGCGGCGGTAGCAGGCGGATGGTTTTGCCCCGCGTGACGTTGATCAGCAAGCCGTGATCCCGGGCGGCGATCAGGCTCAGGTCGCGGATCGGTTGCTTGAGTTCGATGCCGATCATCAGGCCCTGGCCGCGGATCTGCGAGACGTTCGGGTTGCCCACCAGTTCTGTGCGCAATCTTTCGAGCAGGCGTTCCCCCTGAAGCCGGGCGTTTTCCAGCAGGCCTTGTTCTTCAACGATATCCAGCACGGTGCATCCGACCCGGCAGGCCAACGGATTACCGCCAAAGGTGCTGCCGTGGCTGCCCGGCGTGAAGAGTTCGGCCGCCTTGCCACGGGCCAGGCACGCGCCGATGGGCACGCCGTTGCCCAGGCCTTTGGCCAGGGTCATGACGTCCGGGACGATGCCTTCGTGCTGGAACGCGAACCACTGGCCGGTGCGGCCTATGCCGGTCTGGATTTCATCGAGCATCATCAGCCATGAGCGCCGGTTGCACAGTTCGCGCACGGCCTTGAGATAGCCCGGTGGCGCCAGTTGCACGCCGCTTTCGCCCTGGATCGGCTCCATCAGGACCGCCACGATCCGCGAGCCAAAGGCCTGTTGCACCTTGTCCAGCGCGTCGAGGTCGCCGAACGGTACTTTGACGAAATCCCCCGGCAGCTTGTTGAACCCCAGGCGTACCGCCGGGCCGTCGCTGGCCGACAAGGTGCCAAGGGTGCGGCCATGGAACGCGTTCTCCATGACCACCACCAGCGGCTGCTCGATACCCTTGTGCCAACCATGCAGCCGGGCGATTTTCAGTGCGGTTTCGTTGGCTTCGGCCCCGGAGTTGTTGAAGAACGCCCGGTCCATGCCCGCCAGCCGCGTCAGTTTCTGCGCCAGCCGCTGTTGCCAGTCGATGCTGTAGAGGTTCGAGGTGTGCAGCAACAACCCGGCCTGTTCGGTAATGGCGGCAACGACTTTCGGGTGGGAGTGGCCGACATTGGTCACCGCCACACCAGCGACCGCATCCAGGTATTCGCGACCGCCCTGATCCCACAGGCGAGTGCCCAGGCCCTTGTTGAAACTCAAGGCCAAGGGTTGGTAAGTGCTCATCAGGCAGGCGGCGGTCATGACATCAAGCTCCAGCAAGGGTCGGTGTTTTTGCAGTATGGTTAGCCACCAGAACTGGATAAACACCGAAAAACTTCAATCATTTAAAAGCAGAGCTTGATAATGGACCTGTTCCAGGCAATGACTGTCTACGTGAAAGTGGTGGAGACTGGCAGCATGACCGCCGCCGCCTTGCAGTGTGAAATGTCCACGACCATGGTCGGCAACCACCTCAAGGCCCTGGAGCAACGGCTGGGTGTACGCCTGCTCAACCGCACGACGCGGCGCCAGCGGCTGACCGAGTTCGGCACCGCGTATTACCAGCGCTGCCTGGAAGTGTTGGGGTTGGTGGCCGACTCCGAGCGCCTGGCCGAGCAGGCGCTGGACGAACCGAGCGGCATCTTGCGCATCACCGCGCCCCTGACCTTCGGTACCGAACGCCTGGCGCCGGCACTGAGTGAGTTCAGCCGGCAAAACCCGCGGGTGAAACTCGACGTGGTCCTGACCAACCGGCGCCCGGATCTGCTGGAAAATGGTCTGGATGTGGCGTTTCGCCTCGGCGCGCTGGAACCCTCCAACCTGATCGCCCGCCCGCTGATCGACTACACCCTGACCATGTGCGCGTCACCGCAGTACCTGGCCCGGCGCGGCACACCGCAAACGCCTGAAGACCTGCGACACCACGACTGCCTGTCCTTTGCCTATCCGGCTGGGGATGACTGGCAATCGGTGCAAAAGGAATGGCGCCTGGCCGGTCCCGATGGCGAAGTCAGCGTCGGGGTCGGCGGACCAATGCTGATCAACAGTTCGGCGGGGTTGCATCAGGCAGCGCGCACCGGCATGGGCATCGTGATGATGCCCGACGCCCTGGTCGAGCAGGACCTCAAGGACGGAAAGCTGCTGGCCCTGATGCCCGATTACTGCCCGCCCAGCCGGCCGATGCACCTGGTCTACGCCCAGGATCGCCACCGTTTGCCGAAGCTGCGGCGCTTCGTCGAATTCGCCGTACAGCGATGGGGCAAGCACCCGTCCGCCGACTAGGCCATGCATTTACATCCCTGCCTTCACCAGCACCGGCTGTTCCTGATAACGATTGGGGTACAGCTGCTTCAACTGCGCGACCTTCGGCAAGTCGTTGATCACGATGTATGGATAGGTCGGATGTTCGGTCAGGAAGTCCTGATGTTCCTCCTCCGCCGGGTAAAAACCGTTGAAGGTTTCCAGCTTGGTCACGATCGGCTTGTCGAAGGCATGGGCGGCGTCGAGCTGGGCGATGTAGGCCTGTGCGACCCGCTGCTGCTCGGCACTTTTGGCAAAGATCGCCGAACGATACTGGGTGCCGCTGTCCGGTCCCTGGCGGTTGAGTTCGGTCGGGTTGTGCGCCACTGAAAAGTAGATCTGCAGCAAGGTGCCGTAGCTGACCTGAGCAGGATCAAAGGTCACTTCGACCGACTCCGCATGGCCGGTATTGCCGTTGCTGACGCGCTCGTACTGCGCGGTATTTGCCGCCCCGCCCGCGTAGCCGGAGACGGCGTTCTTCACGCCTTTGACATGCTGGAACACCCCTTGGACGCCCCAGAAGCAGCCGCCGGCAAACACCGCGGTTTCGCTGCGGGCCTGGGTGGTTTCGTCGAGGGCCGGCGGTGGAAGGACTACCCCCTCTTCGGCACCACCGAAGGAGAAAGCCGAGCATTGGCTGATGATGCCGGCAGCTGCCAGCCCCAGCAGGGCACGGCGCCAGGTAATGAGTGTTTTCATGGGGCGAACTCCTCAAGCGCAGGAAAGTAATCAGCCGAAGGTGAAGGCGTAAGCCGACGCACCCGGGTCAAGAAACTCGATACTGAAGGTCCGGTCGGTCACGCCGCCGCTCTGGCGCACCAGTTGATACAAGCGCTGGTCCGTCACGGTGCCGCTGCCATCGGGGGCCACGTCCATGCCGTGGTCATCGCCGGGGGCCTTGCCGTCGATCAGCACCTTGAAGCGCACCGGCTTGCCATCGGCGCCAGGGCCGAGCACCAAATGCAAGTCACGGGCATGGAAGCGATAGACGATGCGACTGGCCGGGGCGCTGGCGGTGGCCCGCTCCGGGCCGACATGCCACTGGCCGCCCAGGCTCCAGTCGTTGAGGGCCAATTGCGCCGGCGGGTTGTAGGCCGCGACCTTGTCCGGCACCAGCGCGGGTTGCGATACGAAATGTTCCGCGCGCTGGTAGCCGACATAGGTTTCCGGCGACTGCACGGCGTCGCTGTCCGGGGCCATTTGCACACCCTCGGCCTGGGCACTGATCAGCCCGTCCGCAACCTTGGCCGCCCCCGCCTCGCGCAGCAATTGCTGGATGACCCGCTCCGATTCGGCGTACGCGCCTTCGCCGAAGTGGTGATAACGAATGCGTCCCTGGGCGTCGGCAAAGTAATGCGCCGGCCAGTACTCGTTGTTGAAGGCGCGCCAGATCTTGAACTCGTTATCGATGGCTACCGGGTAGTTGATGCCCAGGTCTTTCATGGCCTTGGTGACGTTGCTGACGTCGCGTTCGAAGGCAAACTCGGGCGCATGCACGCCGATCACCACCAGGCCCTGATCACGATACTTCTCGGCCCAGGCCTTCACATAGGGCAGCGAGCGCAGGCAGTTGATGCAGGAGTAGGTCCAAAAATCCACCAGCACGACCTTGCCTTTCAAGGCCTGGGCATCGAGGGGTGGCGAGTTGAGCCATTGCACGGCGCCGTCCAGTGGCGGCAGGTTGCCCTCGACCGGCAAGGTGCCCGGGGTTTTGCCAGCCACTTGCACCGCACCCTCGGCGATCGCATTCGGCGCCGCGCTGTTACGCGGCGACTTGCCGCTCAGTTTCTCCACCAACGCTTGCTCGATACCACCGGTCGACGCCGTGGAAATCCGCGCCAGAACCCCCGTGTCCAGGCCCAGGGCAATCGCCGCCACACCAGCCAACATCGTCGCGCCAAGACCGCGACGCAGCCATTCGCCCGTGCCAATCGAGCGCTTCATCGCGGTGAAGACTTTGCCGCCCAGCAACAAGGCCAGCGCGAGGGATGTGGCAGCGCCGGCGGCATACGCCAGCAGCAAAAAGGTGGTTTGGATGCTCGCGCCTTGCAACGCCGCACCGGTCAACAGCAAACCGAGAATCGGCCCGGCGCAGGGCGCCCACAGCAGGCCGGTGGCCACGCCGATCAACAACGAAGCACCAGGACGTGGCCGCGCATCGTCGCCCGCCGCCACCGACAAACGACTGCCCGCCGCCACCAATGGTCGGGTCAGGCGCTCGGCCAATTGCGGCAGCAACAACGTCAGTCCGAACAGCGCCACGAACACCAGCGCCAGCCAGCGCCCGTACTGGTTGAGCTGCACCACCCAGCCACCGCCCACCGCCGCCAACGTGGCGACCAATGCGAAGGTCAGCGCCATGCCCACCAGCAGCGGCAATCCGCTTTTGACGAAGGGTTGCCCGGTGCGGGCGAAGACAAACGGCAACACCGGCAGAATGCACGGGCTGACAATCGTCAGCACACCACCGAGATAGGCGAGGACCAGCAGCCACATGGCGATTACCTGCAAAAAGTGAGTGGTAGGGAATCACACCGTCTTGGGCACGAATTTCATCGCCAGGCCGTTCATGCAGTAACGCAGGCCGGTGGGTTTCGGGCCGTCGTCGAAGACATGCCCCAGATGCCCGCCGCAGCGCCGGCAATGAACCTCTTCGCGGACCATGCCGAACGCTCGGTCCTGGCGGGTCGCCACGGCCTTGTCCAGGGGTGCCCAGAAACTCGGCCAACCGGTGCGGCTGTCGAATTTGGTCGCCGAGGAAAACAGCGGCAACTCGCAACCGGCACAGACGAAGGTGCCATCACCGTGCTCGTTGTTCAGCGGGCTGCTGTAGGCCCGTTCGGTACCCTCTTCGCGCAGGATGTCGTACTGCTCGTCACTGAGGATCGCGTGCCATTCGCTGTCGCTGTGGATCACTTCGAACGCCTCGGCCGCGCTGGCCTCACTGATCAGTGCAGTGCCTGTGGAAAACTTCGGCAACAGGCCGATTGCCAGGGTTGCCACCCCCAGTCCGCCGCTCACTAAAAGAAATTGCCGTCGTGAAAACATGCTCGTCTCCAAAAAATCCGGGGGTGTTTCATGGAACACAGCCTAGGCTTTGGGTGATCGCCAAATCCTCACGGGAAGTTAAACAATTCGTGATAACTCAGACCCCGAAAAACCCGCACAATGCTTCTGCCCGAACAGTAGGGGTATTGCGCATCATGCGTGCATCGCACTGAAGGATTGAGCTGTATGGAACAGACCAAACGCGTCCTGGTGGTCGAGGACGATATGCACATCGCCGACCTGATCTGCCTGCATCTTCGCGATGAACAGTTCGAGGTGGTGCACAGTGCCGATGGCGATGAAGGCATGCGCCTGCTGCAACAGGGCAACTGGGACGCACTGGTCCTCGACCTGATGCTGCCCGGTGTCGACGGCCTGGAAATCTGCCGCCGCGCCCGGGCCATGGCCCGCTACACGCCGATCATCATCACCAGCGCGCGCTCCAGCGAAGTGCACCGGATTCTCGGCCTGGAACTGGGTGCCGACGACTATCTGGCCAAGCCCTTTTCCATGCTCGAACTGGTGGCCCGGGTCAAAGCGCTGCTGCGCCGGGTCGATGCCATGGCGCGCAACCTGAAGATGGACGCCGGCAGCCTGCTCACCGACGGCCTGGCCATCGACCCGATCACCCGCGATGTGTCCCTCGACGGACGGCGCCTGGACCTCACGCCCCGGGAGTTCGACTTGCTGTATTTCTTCGCCCGCCAGCCCGGCAAGGTGTTTTCGCGCATGGACCTGCTCAATGCCGTGTGGGGCTACAGCCACGAAGGCTACGAGCACACGGTCAACACCCACATCAACCGACTGCGCGCCAAGATCGAGGCCGACCCGGCGCAACCGGTGCGCATCCTCACGGTCTGGGGCCGCGGCTACAAATTCGCCACAGGCGAGGAGCCGCAGCCATGAGGCTGACCCTGACGCAACGCCTGTCCCTGGTGTTCGCCGTACTGCTGCTGGTGTGCTGCGGCACGTCGGCGTGGTTGCAGGTGCGCTCCAACCAGATGCATGAGCAGGAAGTGGTGCAAGGCTTGTCCCGGGACCTGGCGCAGCACATCGCCAGCGACACGGTGCTGATGGACACCCAGGGCCTGATGCCCAATGCCGTGCGTGACCTGTTCAGCAAACTGATGCAGGTCAACCCGAGCGTCGAGGTGTACCTGCTCGATTCCGCGGGCAAGATTGTCGGCAGCGCCGCGCCCGAGGGTCGGATCCGTCGTGAGCGGATCGACCTGGCACCGATCCAGCGCCTGTTGCGCGGTGATGCCCTGCCGATTCTCGGCGACGACCCGCGCAGCGTCGATGCGCGCAAGGTGTTCAGCGCTGCGCCGCTGAAGGTCGATGGCAAGCCGGCCGGTTATCTCTACGTGGTGCTGCTCGGTGAAGACCATGATCGACTGTCCGAACGCGGTGCAACCAGCGCGGCGCTCAACACAGCGCTGTTGTCTATCGGCCTGGTGGCGCTGCTGTGCCTGATTGCCGGTCTCACGGCGTTTGCCCTGATTACCCGGCCGTTGCGCCGCCTGACCGAAACCGTCAGCCAGTTCGACATCGATGGCGTGCCGGTCACCCCGGCCCTGCCCGTCACGGTGGAAAAAGCCGCCAGCCACGATGAAATCGCCGTGCTCGATGCCGCGTTCCGGCAGATGCAGGCACGCCTGGGCGAACAATGGCGTTCGTTGACCCGCCAGGATCAGGAACGCCGCGAACTGGTGGCTAACATCTCCCACGACTTGCGCACGCCGCTGGCCTCGTTGCACGGTTATCTGGAAACCCTGTCGCTCAAGGACGCCACGCTGTCCCCTGCCGACCGCCGTCGCTATCTGGGCATCGCCCTGGACCAGAGCCGCAAGGTCGGAGGTCTGGCGCAGTCGCTGCTGGAACTGGTGCGGCTGGAACACGGCTTCGTGCAACCGGTGCTGGAACGCTTTTCCCTGACTGACCTGGCCCAGGACATCTTCCAGAAATTCGAACTCAGCGCCGAAGCGCGCAAAGTCGAACTCAAGGCCACCTTCGCACCGAATGCCTCGGCGGCCTGCGCGGACCTCGGCTTGATCGAGCGGGTGCTGACCAACCTGTTCGACAACGCCCTGCGCCATACCCCGGCCGGTGGTGAGGTCGAGTTGGACCTGCGCCCGCAAGGCTCATTCATCGAAGTCACGGTCAGCGATACCGGCCCCGGCATCGCCCCGGAACTGCGCGAAGGGTTATTCCTGCGCCCGTTCAATATTGGCGGCGCACGGCGCGATGGCGGGTTGGGGCTGCGGATCGTGCATCGCATCCTGCAATTGCACGGACGCGAGATTCAGTTGATCGACGTGCCGGGGCGCGGGGCGACGTTCCGGTTTTCGTTGCCGATCGATGAGGAAACGGCGACTGCATTGGCGGTGCGCTCGATGAACCTCAATACACCGAGGCAGGCCTGACTGACCGAGGCGCCTGCTCGCGAAGAGGCCAGCCCGGCCGCAGTCATGCGCTCACCTTCACGGTGCAGGCCTCAAGCCCCTGCCCCAAGGCTTCCCAGCCGTCGAAACCACGGCGGGCAATACACACCAGGCGTATGGTCTTTGCCTGGGCTTCATCCGTGGCCGGCAGAAACTGACTGCGGGTGCCGACGTGTTGCAGCCAGTGGGCCTTGTTGCCCTGCGCAAGCTTCACCAGCCCCTTGACCCGAAACACATCGCCGGGCAGCGCCTGCAACCAGCCCCGCAACCCCTCGGCATCAAGCGCCTGGTCGCTTTGCCAAAGCCAACTGCTGAACATATCGCCGTGATCGCCATCGGACACCCGTGCCAGCGGTTTCACTGTGCGCGGCTCAAGCTCCAGATCGGTGTCGAGCCACAGCGCATCGGGCAACTGCGCCTGCACGCTTTCGTGCACTCGAGTCCTGAGGCCCAACACCTCGCGCAGCGCCCGCAACTGCGGCTTGTCGATCAGGTCGATCTTGTTGAGCAACAGCAGGTCGGCGGCCGCCACTTGCGCCCGGGCCAGCCGCGCGTACTCGCCATCGAGTTGCAGATGACGGGTGGCATCGACCACAGTAATCACCATGTCCAGTTGCATCTGGCTGCGCAGCTGTGGATAAGCCAGGGTCTGCACGATGCGCTGCGGATCGGACACGCCGCTGCACTCGATGACGATGCGCTCCAGCCGTGGTTCCAATTGAGCAAGGCTGCCCAGTTGCGCCAGCAGGTCCTCCTGCACGGTGCAGCAGATGCAGCCGTTTTGCAGGCTGTACACCGCGTCGGAGACTTCGGAGACGATGGCCGCATCGATGTTCAGCTCACCGAAGTCGTTGACGATCACCGCCAGCCGACTGCCTTCGGCACGGCGCACCATGCGGTTGAGTAGCGTGGTTTTACCGGCGCCGAGAAACCCCGAGACGACGGTCACGGCAATGCGTGGGGAAGTCATTCTGCCTTGCCCTCCAGCACCGGTGGTTCGCCCTGCCACACCGCCTTGAGGCCCAAGGCTTGCAGCGTCGAATGACGGTCGTAGACCAGTTGCCCTTCAACGAAGGTCAGCAGCACCCGGGTCTTGTGGATGTAGTTGCGCGCCGGCTCGGCGAACAGGTCGCGGTCGATGACGATCAGGTCCGCCGCCTTGCCCACTTGCAGGCTACCGGTGCTGTGTTCCAGGCCCATGGCCACGGCGCCGTTGCTGGTGATCACGGTCAGTGCCTGTTCGAGACTGATCGGGTCGCCGAAGCAGGCCGGGTCGTCGTTCCACGGGTTCTGCCGGGTGATCATGGTTTCCAGCGCCAGCCACGGGTCGATGGACGCCACCGGCCAGTCAGTGCCCATCACCGCGGTGCCGCCTGCGGCGAGCACGCCTTTGAAATCGTAGATGCGCTTGAGTCGCTCCTGGCCGTAGCCGGAACGTGCACCGCTGGCGAATGGTGTCGGGTACCAGGCGGCCGGGGAGAATTCGGCGATGACGTTCAGTTCCTTGAAGCGCGGCAGGTTACCGGGGTGCAACAAGGTGCTGTGGGCGCACTGGTGGCGCACGCCGCTGAAACCGTTGCGACGACGGGCCTCGGCCACGGCATCGAGGAACACGTCCGACGCACCGTCACCGGTGCAATGGGCAATCACGCGGATGCCCTTGCGGTCCATGTCCACCACCATGTCGGTGATGTGCTCCGGGGTCAGGTTGAGCTTGCCGCGCCAGCTCGATTCCTGCGGCCATGGGGTCAGCAGGTACGAAGACTTCGGCTCGACCGTGCCGTCGAAGTGGAACTTCACCGCGTTGGCACTCAGGCGTGCGCTGCGGTAGTAGTGACGCTCGCCCGCCAGCAGTTCCCAGCGACGACGCACCGGGAAAATGTCGTCCTGCCAACTGATCGCCGCTTCGATGCGCACCGTCAGTTCGCCGCTGTCGTCCAGTTCCTTGAGGGCCTGCAAACGCTGTTCGCAAACGTGCACGTATTTGCTCGCCGTGACGCCGCGTGAGCTCTGGAAATGCACGCCATCGCGATAGGCGCGGCGCAGCACGCTGACCGGGGTCGGCGGCATCGCGGCGTGGATCATCGCGTAGGCTCCGTCGATCATCAGGCCAGTCGGTTCGCCGGTCAGTTCGTCACGCTCGAAGTAACCGTTGCGCGGATCGCTGGTGTTGCCATCGATGCCGGCCAGTTCCAGGGCCCTGGAGTTGACCATCATGGTGCCCCACATGCGATCGAGCAGCGCCACCGGACGGTCCGGCATGACACTGTCGAGCCAGGCGCGGCCCGGGGTCAAACCCGCTTCGCGGAAGGTGTAGCGCACCCAGTACTGACCGTAGATCCAGCCGTCGCCGGGATGGCTGTCGGCGTAGGCAAGGATGCTTTCGCGCAGTTGCTCCGGGGTCGGGTCTTCGATGCCGACGTCGAGGTCGTCGCTGTAGCGCGGCGCCAACGCGAGGTCGGGGTGGGTGTGCATGTCGTGCAGGCCGGGCATGCAGAACGCGCCTTGCAGGTCATGCACGCGGGTGTTCGGGCCCTTGAACATCTCGATCTGGCCGAGGCTGGCGACACCGATCAACTTGCCGTCGCGGATGGCCACGGCCTCGGCCCACGGGTTGGCCGGGTCCTGAGTGTAGATACGCCCGTTGGCGAGGATCAGGTCGGCGTAAGTCCCCTGCGTGGAATGGGTAGAGGAAACGTTGTCGGACTCAGCCATGTCAGCCACCTTCGAGTTCAGGAGATTGAAAGGTCCACCGGGCGCCAGGCGAGTCGGGAACCTGAAAAAACTGTTGTTGTTTTCGTCAGCAGGAAAGGTCGCGGGCAGCACCCTGTTTGAGGGTGGGCCTGACCGGCCGATGACAATTAGCGCTAGTATTGTTGAATCAACCGATACAACAATCGATTTTTTTTGGCCTGACTGTTCGATTTACCTCACCATAAGGGAAGCCATCGGTGATCGGTGTCTGCAGGCCTTTCTTCCACCTTTGAACGGGATGATTTATGCGATTTCCTTCGATGACAGCCCTTCGTGCGCTGGATGCGGTTGCCCGCACAGGTAGCGTGTCGGTCGCGGCCCGTGAGCTGAACCTGACCCGCAGCGCCATCAGCCACCAGATCAGCAAGCTGGAGGAGTGTGTCGGCTTCGCCCTGACCGAACGAATCGGCCGTGGCATTGGCCTGACGTACCAGGGCGAGCGTTATGCGCGGGAGGTGCACGCAATTCTGCTGAACCTGCTCGATGCCGGGCAGTTGATCGACGATCAGGAAATCTCCGGCCGGCTGTGCGTCAGTTGCGCGCCGGGGTTCGCCACCTATTGGCTGTGCCACCACATCGGTGCGTTTTTGCGGCAGTACCCGCAAGTGCAGTTGCAGCTGATTTCCCCGCGCACGCCGGACGACACCAACAACCCCAACGTCGATCTGTTCATCGCCTACGGGATCGGCGACTGGCCGCAAATGAATGTTGAAGAGATTGTGGCTTTGCGCTTCTTCCCGGTGTGCAGCCCACGCCTGATCAACGCCCTGGGCGGACTGAAAAACCCGCAGGAGCTCAGCACTTACCCCTTGCTGCACATGACCGACTACTCGGACTGGCGCATCTGGCTGACCGCCGCCGGCGCTTCGGGGGTCAATGCGTTGAGCGGCATCCTGTTCTCCGATGCCCACTGCGCACAGTCCGCCTGCATTGCCGGCCAGGGCATCGCGATTGGCGACACCCTGATCAGTGGCGATGCCCTTTCCAAGGGTTTGCTGGTGCGACCGTTCGACATCAGCATCGATCTGCACCGTGGTTACTACCTGGCCACCGACCCGCAAAAGGCGGACCGCGCGGTAGTCCAGGCCTTCAGCAACTGGGTCAAGACGCAACTGCAATCGTCCCGCCAGACCTGGCAGGACACCCTGTAACGCTTCCGCAGAAAGGCAAATAAATGACCAGCCGCCCGTTGATCCGTGACAACGCCGCCCCGGTCCAATAGATTAGGCGACCTGAAAAAGCCCCCGGGCTTTCTCGCCCCAATTCAAGTTATAGAAGTAGTGAAATTTCAATGTCCGATTCCAATACCGCTGAAACCGTAGCCACCCTGTCGTCCAAAGCGGAATACGAAAACTCCATCAATCTTTCACAACACGTGCCTCAGGCAAAAACCATCAGCGAGATGGTGCTGGACGCTTTCCAGTCCACCCGCGAAAGCGACCAGATCCGCGAACTGCGTGCCGCCATCCGTCAGGCCCACGACAGCTTCGACGATGACAAAGCCTACGAACTGATGGGCCAGCTCAAGCAACTCAAGGACGCCGAGGCCGCGGACATCGCCGCCCTCGAAGACTTGAGCAGCAAATTCCCGATCAGCCGCATCCTGTCCAGCTTCAAGGACGACCCGGCGTTCCAGGAAATCGTCTACGGCCTGGCCCTGAAGGTGCTGAACCAGACCCACCAGGCCATCAGCAACCCGAGCGGCGGCAAGAGCAAAGCCGCCAAGGCCAAGAAAGAAGTCGAAGTCTTCACCATCAGCAAGGACGGCATGAGCGTCACCTTGCCGTTGCGCACCCCGCGCTCGCGCCTGAACGTCGACCGTGAAGCCCTGGAATTCCTCGGTTTCACCTTCGTTGGCGAAGGCGACGAAGCGGAACTGGAAAGCGAAACGTTCCTGGACAACAGCGGCGCCGAGCAAGCTGTCAACCGCAAGAACATCATCACCGCCCTGCAGCAGCAGACCGCGTTCGATGGTTACTCCATCGCCGCACAGTAAGGCGACCGCCCGCATTTGTGGCGAGCGAGCTTGCTCGCGCTGGGCTGTGTAGCGGCCCCAAAAATCTGACAACACTTGCCGACATTTTGTGAGTGCTCCGCACTCAAGCGGGAGCAAGCTCCCTCGCCACAGATACTTCACAGCCCCACTCAAGAGCCCCGCCATCAGAGCGGGGCTTTTTATTGCCCGTGATTCGGGCAAAACCGCGATTACTCTTCCAGTATCGACGCAGAACACCACTTCCCTTCACCCATGAGCACCACGGGTCCGCCTGCGGGGAGCGTCAACTCACTTTCCAGCCCAGTCCTCAGTGGTGCAACTGCCGAGGTCATCATGAACACGCCCCCCTTGTATCGCCAGTTGGCCAACCACTACCTGGACGCTATCCGCAGCGGCACCCTGAAAACCGGTGAACGCCTGCCCTCGATCCGCTTGATGATGGAAAAACACGCCGTCAGTCTGTCGACCGCCGTGCAGGTGTGCCGGGAGCTGGAAGACTGCGGTGTGCTGGAAGCCCGGCCGCGCTCCGGCAACTACATTCGCAAGCCCGACACCCTGTCCAGGCCCGCCCCGATCGCCCTGGCGCCAGCGCTGGATACCCGCGCATATGTCGGCATTCATGAACAGGTCTGCACGGTGCTCAAGGCCAGTCAGCGCGCGACGATCAAGGTCAACTTCGCCAGCGCCTACTGCGCGCCTGAGCTTTACCCACTCAAGACCTTGCAAGACAACATGATCAAGGCGCTGCGCCACGACGCCTGCCTGCTCGGCACCGCGGGCGGTGCCTGCGGCAACAGCGCACTGCGCAGTATCCTGGCCCGGCGTGCTCTGGCCAGCAAGACTCACCTGCCCCCCGAGCGGATCGTGATCACCAACGGCGCCACCGAAGCGATCAACCTGGCCTTGCGTGCGGTCACCCGCCCTGGCGACACCGTGGCCGTGGAGTCACCGACCTTCTACGGTCTGCTGCAAATTCTCGAAAGCCTGAACCTGCACGTGCTGGAAGTCCCGGCCTCGGCCCACACCGGGCTCAATCTGCAGGCCCTGCAACGGCTGCTGCAAGGCCCCGAGCGGATCAAGGCGCTGATCGTCATTCCCAACCTGCAAAACCCGTTGGGCAGCATCATGCCCGACGCCAACAAGGCGCGGCTGGTGAAACTGTGCGCCGAGCACGACACCGTGCTGATCGAAGACGACACCTACGGCGACCTGGTGGACACCGAGCAGCCGCTGTCCACGCTCAAACATTGGGATAGCACCGATAACGTGATCCATTGCGCCTCGCTGAACAAAACCCTGGCACCGGGCATGCGCCTGGGCTGGATCAGCGCCGGCAAATGGCACGACCGTGTGGAGATGCTCAAGCATGCGCAGTCGCGGGGGTGCGAGGCGTTATCGCAACTGGCGGCCAGCGAATTCATGCGCACACCGTCCTACGAGCGCTACCTGCGGCGGTTGAGGAAAGCCCTGACCCAACAACGTCAACAGATGAGCGAGGCGATCATTCGCCACTTCCCCCTCGGCACCCACGTGACCAACCCCCAGGGCGGCACGCTGTTATGGGTGGAACTGCCTCGCCGGTATTCATCGATGACGTTTTTTCATGATGCGTTGAAGGTCGGCATCCAGATTTCACCTGGGGATATCTTTTCCAATGCCCGGCACTTTGATCACTTTGTGCGGATGGGTTGTGGGGCGCCGTATTCACCGCGGATTGATGAGGCGCTGGAGACCCTCGGCCATATCCTGAAAAACCAGCCTTAACACAATCCCCTGTAGGAGCTGCCGAAGGCTGCGATCTTTTGATCTTGATCTTTAAAATCAAAATCAAAAGATCGCAGCCTTCGGCAGCTCCTACAGGGGGTTGCGGGGTTAGTGAGGGTTTTGGTGCAGGCAAATGATATGCGGGTCGTCATTCCAGTGCGGGAAACGCTCGGCGATCAGCGGGTCGTGGCCGGGGATGACGTGGTCTTCGCTGCCGGCCAGGCGGTCGATTTCGGTGAAGGCTTCGAGGGTTTGCGCCAGGTCATCGAGAATCGGAAACGGACTGCGCTCGCGAATGTTGACCCACAAATGCGCGGCATCCGAGGCCAGCACGATCCAGCCGCGCTCGGTGTTCACCCGCACCACCTGACTGCCCGGCGTATGTCCGCCCACCGGGTGCAAGGTCACGCCCGCAACGACCTCGACAACACCATTGTGCAAACGCATCCGCCCTTCGAACAGCGGCGGCAACGCCGACATCACGTCCTCGACTTCGTAGGTTTTGTTCACCGGGCGATGGGCCATTTTCGGCCCGGTGCAGAAACGCAATTCCGCTTCCTGCAGATGCACGGTCGCCTTCGGGAACAGCCCGAGGTTGCCGGCATGATCCCAGTGCAAATGGGTCAGGATCAGATGCTCGACCCGGGCCGGATCGATGTCCAGTTGCCGCAGGGACTCTTCCGGCAGGCGATACATCTGGCGATTGCGCCGGTCCGCCGTGGCCGGTTGGAAACAGGTGTCGACCACGATCACCTGCTGCTCGTTGCGGATGACCCAGAAGTAGTAGTCCAGCGGCATCGGTGCATTCGGATCACCGCAGCAGGCGTCGTAGAGAAAGTTCTCCCTGGCGCTGCGCTGGGCGTTTGCGCCGACACGAATAGCGAACACTTCGTACACAGGAGCAGACATGGACACCTCCGGGTTCAGGCGACCGCCGTGGTTTTGAGGGTCGGGCGGAAATCGAAATCGATCTGCTCGCTGATGCCCAGGTCCTGAGCCAGCTTATGCAGGCCGCTGTAGTCGCGCATGATGGTCGCGCTCTTGTTGCTCTCGCGGGTGTCGGCAATGATCAGCGCCGCATCCTCGACCCCGAGCTGCGTCAGAATCGCCTCCCACATCGAGTAGTCCTGAGCGATAAAAGCACTCAGCGCCACCGACAGGTTGCGTGCGAAAAATTCCCGCTGCATGGGCTGCATGTTCGCGTACATGACCTTGGACACTTCGACCAGCACCTTGCTGTGGGCGTACTCATCACGGTTGTGCAGTTCGGCCACCCGGCGGTTCTGCGGCTGGATGGTCTGGTCGTCCGCCAGCAAGTCCAGATAGGCGTTGACGCTGATCTCGGCCACCACCGCAAAAGTGATCGCCGCCAGATCCCGCTGCCATTGCTCGGGCAGTGCTTCACGCTGGGCCTTCAGGCGCAGGTACGTGACGGACGGCGGCAAGTCCAGATCCTGATCCAGCGCCCGGTCGAGCTTGGTCCGCTCGATGGCCCGCAGGTGCATCAGCGTGTGGTAGTGCTCGTCGATCAGGGTCTGTTGCATGGCCTCGCGAAAATGCCAGTCATCCTTGCCCAGGTACTGATTGGCGATGACGCTCAGCGCCGGATTGACCACATGTTCTTCGGCGGTGATGGTGCGCAGGTTGTAGCCGATCCAGCCCCAGGTCACCACGCTGCTTTTGAGTTTGTCGCTCAAGGCCTGGAATTTCGGATGGTGGAAGAACGGCACCATGCACTCCGGGTAATCCGGTCGTAGCGGGTCAAACACTTCGTTGATCCGGGCCCTGTCTGGATCACAAACGGAGGCGCGCTTGGTCCAGCCCTGGTTGAGCCGCACGATCAGTTGATGATCGACCTGGGCGATCTCGATTGCTGTCTGCATGACGCGATACCTGTAAGACGCGTACCCGCCAAGGGGTACGCCAAAAGAATGAAGGGCGACGGAAAAATCAGGCCAGCCAATAGCGGGTCAGGTTGCGCGCCGGGTCAGTGTAACGACTGCGGGCGTGGATCATTCGCCAGTTGTCCCAAATCAGCAGGCACCCGTCGGGAATCAGCACCGCAATGTTGTGCTCGACGAAGTACGCTTCACCGAGCGCGGCAAACCTGGCCAGTGGCGAGGTGCTGTTGGTCACCAGCGATTGCTGCAGGGCAGCCTTGGACGGGTTCACGTCGCCGTAGTGAAACTGGTTGTAGCTGAAGCGAAAAATATCCCCGTCTTGCGTAGGCGTGAGGATGTATTCCTTGACCCGCCGCTGTCCCGGTTCACCCGGTTTGGCGGTGGCGACAAATTCTACCGGCGAGTCATCCAGCCACTCACGCAGTTCTGGTTCACTGCGCTCCAGGAACTTGAGAAATTCATAACCGTCCACCAAACCGGTGTGCCCACCGCCGCACGAGGCCTGTTTATGGCAATGCAACGCCAGGTAGCGCGGCGGCGGCCCGTACACTGGCGCTTCAGTGTGCGGGCCGATGCCGTTCATGCTCTGGGAATACGGCAAGTCTTCGTAACCCGGCTTGCGGGTAATGGCAAAGGCCATCTGGCCGTTGAACTGCGGAATGATCGGGCCGAATTCGCTCAAGGTGCCTACGACATCATCGGCAAATTCGTCCGGGGTCAGCACAGTCCAGCCCAACGTCGACAGTTCTTCATGACGATGGCCGAGCGCAATGCAAGGTTGAGACGCAACAATCCCTTGGTCTGACATGGTGAGATTCCTGGCGGGTTATCCGGCGTTGACGGTTGAGGTGTACGCGGCGATGAAGTCGCGGCAGGCGTCACCCGGTCGATAGCGCTGCCCGTCGATGCTCTGCACCGGGGTAATTTCGGCGGCGGTGCCGGTGAGAAAACACTCATCGAAGTCGCCAAGCTCCGTAGGCAGAATCGTGCGTTCAACCACCTGGTAGTCCAGCGCCCTGGCCAGTTCGATCACCGTCTGGCGGGTGATGCCGTTGAGGAAACATTCCGGCAGCGGCGTGTGCAGCGTCCGGCCTTTGACGAAGAACACATTGGCGCTGGTGGCTTCGGCAACATGGCCACGCCAGTCGAGCATCAGCGCATCGTGGTAGCCCGTGTTCTCGGCATCGTGCTTGCTCAGCGTGGCGATCTGGTAATGCCCGGAGGCCTTGGCTTCGAAGGGGTTGCTGCTCGGTGGCGGACGACGCCAGCTCGCGGTTTTCAAGCGGATACCGGCCATGCGCGCCGCCGGGTCGAAATAGCTCGGCCATTGCCAGCAGGCGATGGCCACGTGCACACGGTTGAAACGCGCCGAGGTGGAAATCATCTCGCTGCCGCGCCAGGCCACTGGGCGCAGATAACCGTCAACGACCTGGTTGCGTTGCAGCAGTTCGTGGCTGGCCGCCTCCAGTTCAGCCAGCTCAAAGGGGATGGCAAAGTCCATCAGTTGCGCCGAGCGATACAAGCGCTCGCTGTGTTCGCGCAGCTTGAAGATCCTGCCGTTGTAGACCCGCTCGCCTTCATACACGGTGCTCGCGTAATGCAGGCCATGGGTCAGCACATGCAACTGCGCCCGGGACCACTCGACGAACTCGCCGTCGAGCCAGATAACGCCCTCGCGCTGATCAAACGGGATACTGCTCATATCCATATCTCCCCATTGTTCATGATTTTTCCTACGCTGTTTCCAGCAACACGGGTATCAATTCCGGCACGGCGGTGAGCTCGGTCTGAAAGAAGAACGAACGCTCGCCGAAGGCCGGTTGCAAGTCGTCGAACCAGGTCACGTGCGGATCGAAGCGCGCGTAGAAGGTGCGCAACACCCATTGCGGATTGCGTGCCTGGAGGAACTGCAAGACGAAGACCTTTTCCCCGGCGACGGTCTCGATGCCGTTGATCAACACCTTGCCGTAGAAGGTGCTCATGGACGGCCCGCGCACCGTGCGCGCAAGCCCCGACACCGTGCGGTACGCCGCCTGGAAGATCTCGAAGGCCCTGGCCAGCGGCATCGCGAAATAGTGGCTGGGGCCGGTATCGCGCTCGACGAACATGTAATAAGGCACGGCCCCAAGCCGTACCCCTTCGGTCCACAGCGCGGCCCAATCGGCGGGGTTTTCGTTGATGTGACGGATCAGCGGCGCCTGCATGCGCACCGTCGCGCCCGTCGAGCGAATGCGCTCGATGGCTTGGCGGGCGATGGCCTGACGGATCTCCACGGGGTGGTTGTAGTGGCCCATGATCGACAGGTTTTTCCCCGCCGCGACGATGCGCTGGAACAGCTCCAGCAGTTCAGGCGCATCCTTGTCACTGACAAAACGCTGCGGCCAGTACGCCACGGACTTGGTGCCGATGCGGATGTTCTTCAGGTGTGGCAAATCCAACAGCGGCTCGATGTAACCGGCCAGGGAGCGGGTGTTCATGATCATCGGGTCGCCGCCGGTAATCAGCACGTCGGTCACTTCGCTGTGCACCTTCAAGTAGCTGACCAGCTCCTGGGACTCGCGGGCATTGAACTTGAGCTCTTCTTCGCCGATGAACTGCGCCCAGCGGAAACAGAAGGTGCAGTACGCGTGACAGGTCTGACCGGCACCGGGGAAAAACAGCACGGTCTCGCGGTACTTGTGCTGGATACCCGGCAGGATCTTGCCGTTGAGGGTCACACCGTTGTGGGTCAACTGCCCGGCCGGATGCGGGTTCATGCGCCGCCAGATCGCCTCGATCCGACGCTTGATCGCTGCGCTGTCATCCAGTTCGATCAGTTGTTTGAGCGAGGCATATTCCTCCGCCAGCAACATGTCCTTGTGGGGGAAGGTCATGCGAAAAACCGGATCGTCCGGAATGTTGTTCCAGTCGATCAACGTGCCCAGCACGTATTCGTTGGTGCGAAACGGCATGACCCGGGCCACCACGGTCATGGCCTCCTGCAATGCCGGCGTCAGCTTGTGCCAGTAGGGTGAGTCGCGGATGGTGCGTGAGTTATAGGGTTTGTAGCGTTCGTGCTCTGACAGTCCTTGCATGGCCGCGCTCCTGGTGATTGCCCTAAGTGTCGTTACGCGATGGCCGGCGCTTTGCGCTCTATGTCCATCCACGCCCGGACGCTGTCGCGATCCCACTGGCGGCGCACATACGCCGCGAGCCGTGCAGGCACCGGATCGCCGTTGGCAACCAGTCGGTTGAGCATGATTGCAAGGTCGGTGTCGGCAATGCTCCAGTCACCGAACAGATGCTCGGCACCCTCCTCCAGCAAATGCCCGGCGACGAAGAACAGGCGCTCGACGGCAGCTTGGGCTTCGTCGGACAGCGCGGTGTTTTTCTTGCCGAAGTACACCAGGTCAAACGGGCGCTCCTTGCGCACCACCAGCAAGTCACTGCGCAACCAGGCCTGCAATTGACGGGCACGGGCACGCTGACGGAGGTCCTGCGGATAGAGTTTTTTATGCCCCGGGGAGAGTTCATCAAGGTATTCGGCAATCGCCGATGATTCCGACAAGGCAAAATCGTCGTGAACCAACGTTGGAATCTTGCAGGTCAGCGAAAGATCGCGATAACTCGGCAGATAGTTTTCGCGCGCTTTTAGATCAACAGTAACCAGTTCAAATGAAAGTTGCTTTTCCTTGAGCGCCACAAAAGCCGACATCGCAAAGGCGCTGACATGATCGGCGCCGACATACAGTTTTAGCTTCCTGTTTTCCATAGAACACTCCATTGACCAACTGCAGGGATTGACGTGCATTGGGAGTGATCGTAGTTAGTTGAATGAAGGCTGAATAGATACAGAATTTGTCCGTTTCAATCGATACAGAAAGTTGTTTTCCAGCGGCAGATACGCAGCCAGAATCCCGGTGATAACGCTGCAAAAGGCGATACCGGGGCAGGTCTGAAAAACAAAAAAAGGGAGCCGACGAAGGTGGGCTCCCTGGGCGGCTGATGCGCCGAAAAATTACGGTTGGGTGGTGATCAGGCCATGGCTGTCGGCAAAGTTCGAGAGCAGTGCCATTTGCGGCATATTGCTCATGTTCAGCATCGCCAGGGGCTCGTGTCTGCTGCTGTTGACGAAGCCATGTCTGGTCCAGGCCGGTACCAGCAGCACGTCGCCATTGCTGACATTGACCCCGTCGGCATCGCCGAGGGTCAACACGCCGCTGCCGCACTGGATGACAAATAGATGCCACCAGGAATGGGCATGGCCGTTGAGCGTCACGCCGGGGTTCAGCCATTGCATGGCGATCGCCATGCCAGGTGTCACTTCACAGCCCGCAATGCTCTTGTCGTGAGCCAGCGCGACAATATCAACGTCGCTGGCTTCAAGGGTCTGACGCATACCCGCCAGTTCAGTGCCTTTCCATACCTTGGGACTTGGCGCTCGATGGTGCAGGCTCTGACGAAAGTCCTTATATGAAAAAAACGCACCTTGAAAGTTATCCATTCGCACGCCCTTTTTTATTATTACCCATACTTTAGCGCCAAACCTTAAGTTAACTATTCAGCACTGTAAAGTCTGGAAACAACTTACAAAACCGATGGGCGCAAGGCGGCGATCATGTCCACTTCTATCGCGGCATTCTTGGGTAACTGATAAACACCCACTGTAGTGCGGGTATGTTTACCGGCATCGCCCAGCACATGGCTGAACACATCCGAGGCGCCGTTGGCCACTTCACTCAAATCGACAAAGTCCGCGGTGGACTTCACATAGACCGTTACCCGGATCAATGACTTGATCTTGTCCAGCGAGCCAATGGCATCGACGATCAGCGCCAGCCCGCGCATCGCGCTGATGCTGGCGGCCGCTTGCGCATCGGCCATGGTGAGATCCAGCCCGACGCGGCCGGGGTAATGGATCTTGCCGTTCATGCGCGGCACCAGGCCGCTGATATACAGCTCATCGTGATGACGGATCAGTGGCGCGTAATGTCCGCCTGCGGTGTTTTCGCCGTAGATGTCATAACCAAACTCTTTGGCCAGGGCGATGAAACGTTCATCGCAGGTCATGTGCTGGATCATTGATCGAACCCTCTAGATCAGTAATGAAAAAAAAACGGTTGCTTGCCGGCTCAACACACGGCGCGGGTGGCCGGTGCCAGGCAAGTCACCTCAATGCGTGACTCAATCGCCTCGGTCAGGCGCAACAGGTCGTTGCTCAGTTGCCCGTAGTGTTCGTTGAACAGCACGATGTGGCCGATGAATGAGAAGTTGTCCTTGATCTGGGCGCTGACCGAGTCACCGACACGCCTGGCGTACTGCCCCTCCACCAGCTCGATGCGCAGGGCGCGGGCCAGGGCCTCGATGTCAGGCGTTGCGCGCAGGATGCCGCCGGCCGGTGCCCTGAGCAGGCGGATGCCGCAATAACCGCGGGCCACTGGCTCGTGCTGTTCGCTCTGGCCTTCCACTGCCCAGCGCACCCAACGTTCCCACGGATCGAAATTGACGAAGGCGCGTTTGGCCAGGTCCCAGATGTGCATGCCGCCGGGGCGCATGTTGGTTTCCACGGCCGAGGTCAGGTTGTCGCGGCGCAGGAACACTTCGTTGTGCCAGGCGCCATTGGCCAGGGATACCAAGCCCGCCATATGCCGACCGGCTGCCATCAAACGCGCCTGTACCTCAGGCGCAAGCGGTGCGGGCACGACTTGCTGGATCTCGGCGCGGTAGGCGCCTTCGGTGGTGGTTTTTTCCGTCACCCAGGTGCTGCCGGCCACACAGTCCCAACTGTATTCCCGGGCATTCTCCACCAGCTCTTCAAGGACGATGCCGCCTTCGCGGTAAGGCTTCAGGGCGAGCCAGGCGTCATCGCATTCCGAAGGGTGGTGGATGACGCGACAGCCCCGGCTCGCACCTTCGCAGGCCGGCTTGATGAAGGCTTTTCCGCCCAGTTCGACGACGCGCTGGCGCAGTTCCGACAGGCTTGCGACCCGCGCGGAAAACACTGGCCGGTATTCTTCGGGGGCACTGCTGGCCGCCGCTTCGAGTTGGCGGAAGATCTGCTTGTCCAGGCCCGCCCGCGCTTCGCCAGGGGTAATGCCCCGCAGGCCGAAGTGAGTGGCCAGCGCTGCACCGAGCAGCACGCCACGATCGGAGAACGGCAGTACGCCGATCAGCTTCCAGCTGTCGGCATTCAGGCAACCCACCACCAGTTCAAGGGACGCCGCCACATCGTCTTCGGCCAGCGAAGTGCTGCAGACGTGATCGGCCACCTGGTCGTCGTGGGGCTGAATTTTCTCGACCAGCAGGATGAGCCTGGCGTTGTAGAGCGACTTGCACAGCTCGCGCAGCTTCTGGATGTCGTGCACCCGATTGCCGTTGTAACCGACCACTACTACGCATGAAGTCGTATTCATAATCCCCCCGACCTGCAAGGTGAAAACCGCAACGGCGATGACTCAGTCATGCAACGACGCATTGGATTTACGGTTGAACCAGTACCAGGCCAGGATCCCAGCGGCACCGATGGCGGCCAGCACCAGCGCGTTGTAGGGCGCCGGCACCACCCGCATGATCAATACGGTCAGCCCGGCCCCGACGCCCAGGGACACTTCCTTGACGAACATGTTGTTTTGCTTGACCGAGAAGTAATCGAGGTAGCTGAAGGCGCATTCGGCGATGGACAGCAGCGCCACCCAGACCAACGCCCCGGCGAGGGTTTCGACGTGGAACGCGGCAGGCGAAGACAGCACCGCAAAACCGCCGACGATGATCGCGATCACCGACACGACCTTGAAGCGCCCGGTGCGCTCGATCAGCTTCATCACCGGCACCTGGGCGAACACCACCACGGCGCTGTTGAGGATCAGCATCAAGCCGTACCAGGCCGGCAGTTCGCCGGTCTTGAGCAGGATTGCCTGTGGCAGGATCGAGAACACCCCGAACAGCTTGATGCCCATGATGATGCCGGCGATCACCCAGGGCAGTTTGTTGCCCCAGTTGCTGCCGGTCTGGCTGGCCGGGCGGGAGACCACCGGCTCGGTGGTGAAGGTCGCGCCGAGGGCGATCGGCAGGCACAGCAAAACGAAGGCCGCCGCACCAAGGAAAAACATCGTCGGCGTGAGTAGCGGCGACAGCAGGATCAAACCGGCCACCAGGCTGCCCATGTTCATGGCCACGCGGTTGTAGGCCGCGCCTTCCTTGGTCTGGGCCGCTTCGCTCTTGATCAGGTAACCGGCAATGGCGATGCCGTAGGCAAACAGCGCGGCAGCAAACATCACCATGCCTTGATTGCTGGTCAGCGCCAGCAGCACCAGGCCAAGGCCGGCACACAGCAGGGTGACGCTCAGGGAACGGCGGCCAAGCACCAGTAAAGTCAGGGGCAACAGCAGCAACAAAGCGCGATACCCAAGGGCCAGGATGCTGTTGGTGGCCGTGTCGAGCCAGACGTTGGCCTTGCCCAGTACCGCGAACAGCGAGACGGCGGTGATGATCCGGATCGTGAATAACCGCAGGTTAATGACCGGTTTAGCCACCGCGACCGCTGTTTCGACACTCATGCAGCACCTCAAGAACCGGGTGAACGCCCGCCGGCAAAGGCCGACATTCAGAAAAGTCTGTAAGAGCATGGTAGAGAGAGAGGCTTGTCCTGATCAGGGCAAGTTCGTATAGAATCCAACGAACTTTACTGCCGGAGAGACCAGTAAAATGCAGGTTCAACGCGCAGTCATCGCCGCCATTGAATTCCAGCCCGGCGCGCCGCTGGTGCAGCAGATCGTCGATCAGCTGACGCAAGCCATCAGCACCGGGGGCCTGCCCCACGGCGCCAAGCTGCCGCCGATTCGCGAACTCTCCGACTTGATGAACGTGGGCAAGTCCACGGTGGTCGATGCCCTGGACCGCATGCGCGCCAAGGGGCTGGTGGTGTCTCGCCAGGGCTCCGGGCATTACGTGCACCGCTCCGAAGCGGCGCTCAAAAGCGGCACCGGCCCGGACCTGCAACCCCAGGACACCCTCAGCGTGATTCGTCGCGCCTTGCTGCTGGACAACGGCGCGCTGCGCCCCGGCTGCGGTTTTCTGCCAACCTCGTGGCTACCCGCCGAAGAATTGCAGAAAGCCGTGCGCGCTACCCTGCGAGCAACTTCGTTGCGCATGGGCGAGTACGGCGTAGCCGGCGGTTACTTGCCGTTGCGCCAAGCCCTGCGGGTCAAACTGGCAACCTTCGGCATCGAGGCGTCGGTGGACCAGATCATCACCACCGCCAACACCATGCAGGCCATCGACCTGCTGATGCGCCTGCTGGTCAAACCCGGCGACACCGTGCTGCTCGACGACCCCTGCTACTTCAACATGCACGCCAACCTGGCGTTGCATGGAGCCAAAGTCATCACCATCGCCCGGGATTGCGACGGCATGGACCTCGACGCGTTCGAGCAACTGCTGATCGCCCACAAACCCGTGCTGTACATGACCAACAGCACGCTGCATAACCCCACCGGTCACTCGTTCACCCCGGCCCAGGTCTACCGCTTGCTGGAACTGAGCCACCGTTATGGCTTGCACATCGTCGAAGACGATCTGTACTGCGACATCCAGCAACGCCGCACCCCGCGCCTGGCCGCCAGCGGGTTGGATCATGTGAGTTACGTCTCCGGTTTCTCCAAGACCCTGACCGCCAACAGCCGCGTCAGCTACACCGTGCTCTCGCCGCAACTGGCGGCGCGCATGGTCGCCCTGAAAATGGCCTGCGGCGGGGTAACGTCGGAGCTGGCAGAGCAGATCACCTGCACCATGCTCAGCGACGGCAGCTATGCCAAGCATGCGCGGCGCACGGTAGATCGGTTATATGAATCCAATAGCCGTGTGGCCGGTTGGCTGGCGCAGGCCGGGTGTTCGCTTTCCTCGTTGCCCGGCGAAGGCGTGTTTATCTGGGCACGGTTGCCGGAGGGCCTGCACGCCGAAAACCTGGCGCGCCAGGGGCTGGAGAACAACATGGTATTGGCGCCGGGCACCTTGCTGAGCAAAGGGCCGGATGCCAGCCAGTTCCTGCGATTCAATGTGGCTCACAGCGACAGCTTGCAGGTGCGGGAGCGGTTTTTCCGGTTGCTTGATAAACCACTTAAGTAACTGACTACCCTCAATCCTGTGGGAGCGGGCTCGCCCGCGAAGAGGCCGTCACATCCAGCATCAATGTTGCCTGACACACCGCCTTCGCGGGCAAGCCCGCTCCCACAGGGATTGCGGTGCCCAATGAGATCCCCGGCCACCAGATCGCTACGATTGCCGACCTCATCCTTGCCGGCTAACTTCGCCCGGTCGCTGCCAATTCAGCGACCGGGCCTGAGAACTCGAACTCGATGTAGGAACAATTGGAGTTCTCCTTATGCATGCCAACTATTCGTTCAAAATTTATGCTTTTGCACCCAGCACCTCCCAACCGATAGGGGGTGAAGCCCAATGACCAACCTTCAAGACCTGAAAACCATCGGCCTCACCCCGTTCTCCTACCACGCCAACGAACCGCTGTTCCGCATCAACGCCGGTGTCCCGGTGATCGAAGCCCTCTACCACGCCTCCGACCTGCTCCACGTAGCCAAACTGCTCGCCTCAGACGCCGCCATGGTTCGGGACTCCGACCGACATGCCTGGGCCTCACATTTTTTGCAGGACATGAGCAAGGCAATCATCGACGACGTGGTGAAGGTGCTCGACGCACCATGTAACAACCGCGCGTAAATGAAAAAGCCCCACCGTTCTCTCGAAAGGAGGGGCTTTTGCGCTGCAAGCCGTTTCAACTTTTGGGCCAAACAATGCAGCCTATTCGCTGCAACCAAAGCTCAGGAAAACATGGCGCGCTGCTCAGCTTCGTAATGCCGGGTCTGAAAAGGCATGAGGGTTTGGGCTTTTAGGCCGAGGCCCTCACTCAACCCCCAAGAGACAGCGAGTTCATCACGGCGTCGACGCAGTGGCGTGACGGTTTGTAGCATCACGGCTTGCACGGAAGTCGAATGTGCAAAAAGCTCGAGGACATTGAGAGTTTCCGACACCCGGAGATCGGACAAGCAAGTAAATCGAGTGAATCGCTCGAGCAGATAGCCAGCACGCCGAACCTCCACTTCGTCAGTGTGCCGAGTCAAAAAAGCGGTTACCTCGCTTTCAAGATTTGAGTCCGAATACCAGACAGCTTTGGCGGCGCTCACGAGAGCAGCGTCATCCGCTTGATTCAAAGGTCTTTTTACCAGCGTGTCCAAGGCGGATGAGAGGACGTGGCCGCTATGGGGCTTCGTCAACTGTGCTCTCCAGATAATCATGCAAAATATTAGTGAGAACGGAGATTGATGGCTCCTTGTTGCCAACATATACATCAATCGCCTGCAATGCCAGCCGACGGAACTCGGTAGTCAGGATGAAACCAGCCCTGAGAAGTGCCTTGATATCACCAATGTCCTGATCGGTCGCTCTGCCCAGCTTGGAGATGGCAATGTCGACAGGTGCTGCGATATGAACGTGCAGCGGGGACTCAATCGGAAACTCTTCAATAGGAAGGCTCCGCTCCCAATAGTCCTCATGTATCGGACCAAAACTGGTGTTGTATTGCAGGTCGTAGTTCAGCTCCATCAATCGACCGGATCGCTCATCAACAAACTGTTCGGGTATCTCTGCGAGCATGGCTTGCAGGTGTAAACCTTCGGGAACATGAGCCTCATAAATCTCGGCATCGACGTCGGTGGAAACGCGATGATGGGTATAAAGGTGAACAGCGCAGCCACCGAAAACGATAATTTTGACCGCCCCTGGTCCTGCGTTCTCAAGTTCCAGCTCCGCTTCGACAGATTTGAACATCGAAATCAAAGCCTGCCCCAACGCTGTATTCGTATTAACACGCGGGGTGATTACCTCTGGCAGTTCCATCGTAGAGCCTCTGAGATGCTTGTAATGACAGCATCCCCGAGGCTAGATATGCGACTTCCGACCCTCAACCTGAAAAACTCGTGGGAAAGTTCAGGCAAAACCGTAGGCATTTTTGCCGGTCAGGTCTCCCTATCGTAAGCGAGCTTGGTCGCGATGGCGGCAACGGACGAAACACAGGAGATGGAAACCCAATGACAAATTCCCCCCCAAGACCTCGGAACCCTCCGCCTTACCCCATTTATTGGGTCTGACCGCGCATTTTTTCTTAAGTGGGCCAAGAAAATCTTAATAATTTGGGATTTTCTCAATTTTTTCTTAAGCGGACAGATATCGAATTCGCCTGTTAGTGCGCGATGGCGGTAACTTGGTCCAGCAGAAAACGCCCAAACAAAAAGCCCCGCTCTTCTCTCGAAGGCGGGGCTTTTCTTTACAGCATCCGACGCTTACGGCGCGTACGTCAGCAGCAACTCGGTCGGCACTTTGAAGTCCAGGGACATCATCACGCTCAACGCGGTAATGGTGAAGATCGAGAACACGAACAGCTTGCGTGCCCAGACCGTGTCATCCACTGCCTTGTAGCCGGTCCAGGCCATGTACAGCCAGTACATGCCCATGGCCGCGGCGACGGCGAGGTAGCTCATGCCGGCGTAACCGCTGAAGGTCAGCATCAAGGTCGCCACGAGGAAGGCCAGGATGTAGAGCAGGATGTGCTTCTTGGCCACCTGGATGCCGCGCTTCACTGGCAGCACCGGAATCGATGCGGCCAGGTAATCGTTGAAGCGAAAGATCGCGATGGCGTAGGAATGCGGCATCTGCCACAGGCTGAACATCACCAGCAGGGTCAGCGCGGCCATGTCGAAGGTGTTGCTGACTGCGACGTAACCGATCACTGGCGGCATGGCACCCGACAGACTGCCCACCAGCGTGCCGTGAACCGACTTGCGCTTGAGGTACAGGCTGTAGAAGCCGACGTAGATCACGAAGCCGATTACCGCGAACAACGCGGCCAACGGGTTGGCCACCTTGTACAACAGGGCAACGCCGGCAACACCCAGGACGGTCGCATAGATCAGGGCCAGTTTCAGGGAGATCAAGCCCTGGACCAGCACGCGGTTCTTGGTGCGTTCCATCTTGATGTCGATGTCGCGGTCGATGCAGTTGTTGAACACGCAACCGGAGGCAACCACCAGGGACGTGCCGATCATGGCGGCCAGGAAGATGGCCAGATCGACATGCCCTTTGGAGGCCAGGAAAAATCCGCCTGCCACAGAAAGCACGTTACCGAAAATGATCCCCGGTTTGGTGATTTGGATAAAGTGCTTAAGGGACATGCGGATCTACCTCACTTCGCCATCATGAACGTGTGGATGCTGAACATGATCCACAGCGACAAGCCAACCAGCAGGACAATCACGATCGCGGCAAAGACAAACGCAATCACGTTGTTACGCTGCGCGGCCGAACGGTCCAGGTGCAGGAAGTACACCAGGTGCACCAGCACCTGGATGACTGCGAACGCGACGACGATCATCAGGGTGATCGACTTCGGTAGCGTCGGGTACATCACCAGCCCGAACGGGATCAGGGTCAGGATCACCGACAGGATGAAACCGATGCCGTAGGACTTGACGCTGCCGTGACCGGCGTCGTGGCTGTCATGGCCATTTTGGGAATGAGCTGTGTTAGCCATTTACATAGTCCCCATCAGATAAACAACGGTGAATACGCAGATCCACACGACGTCCAGGAAGTGCCAGAACAGGCTCAGGCAGCTCAGACGGGTCTTGTTGGTCGCCGTCAGGCCGTTTTTCTGCACCTGATACATCATGATCGCCATCCAGATCAGACCGCTGGTCACGTGCAGACCGTGGGTGCCGACCAGGGTGAAGAACCCGGACAGGAAGCCGGAACGGCTAGGGCCGTAGCCCTCGGAGATCAACATGTGGAACTCGTTGATCTCCATGCCGATGAAGCCGGCACCGAACAGGAAGGTCATGGCCAGCCAGCCCAGGACCTGCTTCTTGTTGCCACGGAAGAACGCCAGCATGGCGAAGCCGTAGGTGATCGAACTGAACAGCAGCAAGGCGGTTTCGCCCAGTACGTATGGCAGTTCGAAGATGTCGTGGCCCGACGGGCCACCCGCTACGTTGTTAACCAGTACCGCGTACGCCGCGAAGATCGACGCAAACAGAATGCAGTCGGTCATCAGGTAGAGCCAGAAACCGAATACGGTCATCTCGCCCGAGTCGTGGTGATGGTCATCATGCCCATGTCCATCGACATGGGTGTGTCCAGCATTGGTCACTAAGTTCGACATGGTTTAAGCCTGTTCCAACGAGGTTTCAACACGGGTGGCGGTGGCCGGGATTTTCCCTGCCGCTACCAGACGCTTGTGCTGCTCGGCTTCGATGCGCTCGATCACGTCGACCGGCACCATATAGCCTTGATCATCACGGGCCGCGTGGATCACGAAGTAGATCACGGTGCCGGCCAGGCCAGCGATTGCCAGCCACCAGATGTGCCAGATCATCGCGAAACCGAACACGGTCAACAGAGCACCCATGACCACACCGGTGGCGGTGTTGTTTGGCATGTGGATCGGCTCGTACTTGGCCGGGGCCTTGTACGCAGTGCCGTTTTCCTTGGCTTCGGTGAACGGGTCGACTACGTCGGCTTTTGGCAGCACGGCGAAGTTGTAGAACGGAGGTGGCGACGAGGTCGACCATTCCAGGGTGTGTGCATTCCACGGGTCGCCGTGTTCGCACATGTTTTCCGGCTTGTTGCGGTCACGCACGCTGACGTACAGCTGGATCAGCTGGCAAGCGATACCCGCGGCGATCATCACCGCGCCGAACATGGCGACGTACAGGTACGGCACCCACTCAGGGTTGGTGGTGGCGTTCAGGCGACGGGTCATGCCCATGAAGCCCAGAGCGTAGAGCGGCATGAACGCGACGAAGAAGCCGCTGATCCAGAACCAGAATGCTGCCTTGCCCCAGCCTTCGTGCAGCTTGAAGCCGAACGCTTTAGGGAAGTAGAACGCGAAACCTGCGATGTAACCGAATACCGCACCGCCGATGATCACGTTATGGAAGTGCGCGATCACGAACAGGCTGTTGTGCAGAACGAAGTCGGCACCCGGGATGGCCAGCAGTACGCCGGTCATGCCGCCGATGGCGAAGGTCACCATGAAGCCCAGGGTCCACAGCACCTGGCTGGTGAAACGCAGACGGCCCTGGTAGATGGTGAACAGCCAGTTGAACAGCTTCACACCCGTCGGGATGGAAATCAGCATCGTCGCCAGACCGAAGAAGGCGTTGACGCTGGCACCCGAACCCATGGTGAAGAAGTGGTGCAGCCAAACCATGAAGCCCAGGATCGAGATCGCGCCCGATGCGTAGACCATCGAGTGGTGGCCGAACAGTTTCTTGCCGGTGAAGGTCGAGATGACTTCGGAGAAGATACCGAACGCTGGCAGGATCAGGATGTACACCTCAGGGTGACCCCACGCCCAGAACAGGTTCACGTACATCATCGGATTGCCACCAAGTTCGTTGGTGAAGATGTGGAAATCCATGTAACGGTCAAGCGTCAGCAGTGCCAGGGTAGCGGTCAGGATCGGGAACGAAGCCACGATCAGGACGTTCGCCCAGGTGCAGGTCCAGGTGAAGATCGGCATGTCCATCAGCTTCATGCCAGGGGTACGCATTTTCAGCACGGTGGCCAGGAAGTTGACCCCCGTCAGCGTCGTACCCAGGCCCGATAGCTGTAGCGCCCAGATGTAGTAGTCCATCCCCACGCCAGGGCTGTATTGCAGGCCCGACAGCGGCGGATAGGCAACCCAGCCGGTCTTGGCGAATTCGCCGACGCCCAGGGACAGGTTGATCAGCACTACGCCGGATACCAGCAGCCAGAAGCTCAGGGAGTTCAGGAACGGGTAGGCAACGTCACGCGCGCCGATCTGCAGCGGCACTGCAAGGTTCATCAGGCCGGTGAAGAATGGCATCGCCATGAAGATGATCATGATCACACCGTGAGCGGTGAAGATCTGGTCATAGTGTTCAGGTGGCAGGTAGCCAGGCGAACCCTCGGTGGCCATGGCCAGCTGGGTACGCATCATGATGGCGTCGGCGAAGCCGCGCAGCAGCATGACCATGGCGACGATGATGTACATCACGCCGATTTTCTTGTGGTCGACCGACGTCAGCCACTCGGTCCACAGGTAGGTCCACTTCTTGAAGTAAGTGATACCCGCGAACAGTGCCAGACCGCCGAGCGCGATCATGGCGATGGTCACCATTACGATCGGCTCGTGGAACGGGACCGCTTCCCAACTTAATTTACCAAACATCGTTTACTCCTCTGCCCCGGCAGCTGAATGCGCGTTCATGTCCATTCCTTGCGTAGCGGCCACTTCTTTCTCTTCTTTCTCGTGCTTCACTTTCGGACCCGGTTTCATGCCTTCGTACTTGTCGACGATGGTCTGGAACAGGTTCGGTGTCACCGAGGAGTAGAGCTCGACTGGGTTGTTCTGGCTCTGCTTGGAAAGGGCTGCGTATTCAGCTTGTTCAAGCTGTTTAGGTGCCTTTTTGACTTCACTTACCCAAGCGTCGAAATCTTCCTGGGAAGTGGCGATCGCCTTGAATTTCATACCGGTGAAACCCGCGCCGCTGTAGTTGGCGGAGATACCGTCCATCTCAGCGTTTTCGTTGGCGATCAGGTGCAGTTTGGTCTGCATGCCCGCCATCGCGTAGATCTGGCCGCCCAGCGCAGGGATGAAGAACGAGTTCATCACGGCGTCGGAAGTGATCTTGAAGTTGATCGGGGTGTGGGCCGGGAACACGATCTTGTTGACCGTGGCGATGCCTTGTTCCGGGTAGATGAACAGCCACTTCCAGTCCAGCGCGACCACTTCGATGGTCACAGGCTTGACGTCGGATTCCAGCGGCTTGTACGGGTCAAGGGCGTGGGTCGACTTGTAGGTGACGTAACCCAGGGCAATGATGATCAGCACCGGAACAGCCCACACCGCGATCTCGATCTTGGTGGAGTGGTTCCATTTCGGGGTGTAGGTGGCGTTGGTGTTGGACGCGCGGTATTTCCAGGCGAACAGGAAGGTCATGACGATGACCGGAACCACGACCAACAGCATCAGCAGCGTTGCGGTGATGATCAGGTTTCGCTCGTCCAGACCAACCTGGCCCTTGGGATTGAGCAAGGTCATGTTGCAGCCTGACAGCAACAACGTGCCGATCAGCGGCAATAAGCCTAGTAGTCTGGGGTACCTGTTTTTACTCATCTCACGACCTCTAAAGCAGCTTGCGCAATGCAGTTGGGTTTTGATCGCCAACACTTCACCCTGCCAAGGGTTGGCATTTTTCTTGGATTGAATAAGGGCATGCCCGTCGTGCGTCAGACGCTGTACGACAAATCCCGGGCCTGCGGTGAGTTCTTATTCGAATACGTGGTCAAAGGCCTTGTTACAGACCAATTCCATTTGGTGCGGGTAGTTGGAGGCTCCGACACCTGGGAATCGCATGAAGCCACCAGACCTCTCGACACCCTGTTCCTGCTCACCTCTGGTTAAGAATTGAGCAGTGCCGGGAATTCAGTGCGGGCGATTGTAGATATGTAACGTTTTATAAACCATGTCTCATCCCGAAATAATTTTTATCCGAACCGGCAACAATCATTAACCGTTTTCGCAAAAGTGGCGCATCTTATCGAAATTCATTCTCAACAAAAACACCAAAATAAGTAGGCCTTCCACCCACGGTTCAGACAGTATCCAGTCCCTCTTCTCTGCCCTTGACCTTGCCCAAGGCCCGATATGACGGGGGCTCCGGGCATTCGCCAGAGCCTGTTAAAACTGCCTGTTCGTGCCTGCAATGGAAAAAACCGCCCGCCTGCAAAACAACCCGATTTCGTTACGTTTCCATGTACCAATCCGGCCTCCTCGAACGCCCTGCGACACCGACTCTGTGACAACATGTCGCACATGTGTCGCACCCTTGATTGCCGCCCGTCACGGTCTTTTTACCCGGCCTCTGAAATGTGCTCTGCACGACAAAAAAAGCCCCGGCCCTCTCTTCGAGGACCGGGGCTTTTTTTGTCCGACAATGCGTGGCGGCAGATAAACTCAGCGCAGCGCTTTGCGGTTACGCGAGGTCAGCAACGGCACCAGCACCACGATCAGCACGAAGGCGACCAGCGCCCACTGCGCCAGCGACAGGCCGAGGATCGGCGGGTATGGCGTGGAGCAGAAACCGTCGACCTGGAAACCCAGCGGGAAGATCTTCGCCAGCGGCAAGTCATCGACAATCGGTTGCAACACATCGATGCCACAGCTGACCGCCGGATAAAACTGCGTATAGACGTGATGCCCGGCAACGCCTGCGCCTGCCACAGCACAGATCACCACCAGGGTTTCAAACACCGTGATGCTGCGACGGCCGCGCATGGCCGCGCCGATGAAGGCAAAGATCGCGATCAGCAGCAACGCGTAACGTTGCAGGATGCACAGCGGGCAAGGGGCCTCGCCCAGAACAATTTGCATGTACAGCGCACCGCCGATCAGCGCCAGGCAAATGATGCCCAGCAACACCAGATAGCGCCGTTCACGGCCCAACCGCATGGATTCATCGCTCATCGCGTTTCCCTTCAAGATATCGATTGCCCGCCAGTCTACACGCTGGCCTGATCTTTGAGAGCTGGCGCGTAGCAAGGGGGATGTCGCAGGGAATAGACGACAGGACGGTTAAGGAGGGATTAACTTTTAACCAGAAAGATCAAAAGATCGCAGCCTCCGGCAGCTCCTACATCGGAATGGATTGCATCCTGTAGGAGCTGCCGAAGGCTGCGATCTTTATTAGGGGTTACTCCAGCGCCGCTGCCGGCCCGAAGAACTCGTAACGGCTCTGCTTCTCCGGCACCCCCAAGGCTTTCAGGTGGCGTTTGACGGCCGACATGAAACCTTTCGGCCCCAGGAAGTAGGCATCCAGATCACGCTGCTCCGGCAGCCAAGCATTCAACTGCTGCTGGCTCAACAAACCGACCTTGTGCGCTGCCGGGCTCACGCCGTCATCTTCGGCGTAGCAGTAGAAGCGCTTGAGTTGCGGGTGACGCTCGGCCAGGCCGTCGATCCAGTCGCGGAAGGCATGGACGCTGCCGTTGCGCGCGCAGTGGATGAAATGCACCGGCCGCCGGGTTTCCAGCGCCGCTTCGAGCATTGCCAGGGTCGGGGTGATGCCGACGCCACCGCTGATCAGCACCAGTGGCTTGTCGCTGGCCGTCAGGACGAAATCGCCCGATGGCGGGAACAACTCGATGCTGGCGCCAACCTGCAACTGGTCGTGCAGGAAGCTGGAAGCGCGGCCACCGTCCTCACGTTTGACGCTGATGCGGTACTGGCCTTTGTTTGCCAGCGCCGACAGCGAGTAGTTACGACGGATCTCTTCACCGTCGAGGATCAGTTTCATGCCGATGTACTGGCCGGGTTCTGCCAGCAGGATAGGACCTTTATCCGCGGGCTCGAAGTAGAACGAAGTGATCTCGGCGCTCTCCTGGACTTTGCCTGCCACGATGAATTCCCGCGCCCCGCGCCAGCCGCCCGGTGCCTGTTCCTTCTGGTCATAGATGCTGGTTTCGGCACCGATCAGGATGTCCGCCAACTGGCCGTAGGCCGCGCCCCAGGCCGCGATCACCTCCGGGGTGGCGATCTCTTCGCCCAATACCTCGGCGATGGCCCGCAGCAGGCAGCTGCCGACAATCGGATAGTGCTCAGGCAGGATCTGCAGGGCCACGTGCTTGTTGATGATCTTGGCCACCAGGTCGCCCAACTGGTCGAGCTGGTCGATATGGCGCGCATACATCAATACGCCGTTGGCCAACGCACGCGGCTGATCACCGCTGGCCTGGTGGGCCTGGTTGAACAGCGGGCGGACTTCCGGGTATTCGGAGAGCATCATGCGGTAGAAGTGCGTGATCAGCGCCTCACCACCGCTTTCAAGCAGCGGCACGGTGGATTTGACGATGGCACGGTCTTGAGCGCTCAGCATAAGGTGACTCCTGATCTTCTTGGGTTGCTAACGGATTACCCTATGCGTATCAGCTTTCGTGCCAACTATTTAATCCTTATAAATCAATACTTTAATAACTTAATAGTCATTTAGACACTGCCTGCTTTATAGTCATACCGACTACACGGAGTCACTATGACTGCAAAATCACTGCTCACCGCCCTGCTGCCCCTGGTCTCCGACCTGTCCCGCGAACTGCCCGAAGGTGAGCGTTATCGACGCTTGCTGGAAGCCATGCGCGCCCTGCTCCCGTGCGATGCCGCCGCCCTGCTGCGCCTTGATGGTGAATGGCTGGTGCCGCTGGCCGTCGACGGCTTGAGTACCGACACCCTCGGCCGGCGCTTCAAGGTCAGCGAGCATCCGCGCTTCGAAGCGCTGCTCAGCGGCCCCGGCCCGACCCGTTTCGCTGCCGACAGCAACTTGCCTGACCCCTATGACGGCCTGGTCGATGGCCTGGATGATCATCTGGAAGTCCACGACTGCATGGGTTGCCCGCTGTTCATCGACGAGCGCCCCTGGGGTCTGCTGACCCTCGATGCCCTCGACCCGGAGCGCTTCGAACCGATCGAACTGGATGCCCTGCAAGCCTTCGCCAGCCTTGCAGCGGCCACGGTCAACGCCGCCGAGCGCATCGAGCGGTTGAACAACCGGGTCGAAGATGAACATCAACGCGCCGAGGTCTACCGCCAGGCCAGCGGCCAGCAGAATCGCGAAATGATCGGCCAGAGCAAGGCCCACAAGCGTCTGGTCGAAGAAATCAGCCTGGTGGGCGGTAGCGACCTGACCGTGTTGATCACCGGCGAAACCGGGGTCGGCAAGGAGTTGGTGGCCCAGGCCATCCATGCGGCCTCGCCCCGCGCCGACAAACCGATCATCAGCCTCAACTGTGCCGCGTTGCCCGACACATTGGTGGAGAGCGAGTTGTTCGGCCATGTTCGCGGCGCCTTTACCGGGGCAATGAACGACCGCCGCGGCAAATTCGAACTGGCCAATGGCGGCACGCTGTTCCTCGATGAAGTCGGTGAGTTGTCGCTGACCGTGCAGGCCAAGTTGTTGCGAGTGCTGCAGAGCGGCCAGTTGCAGCGACTGGGTTCGGACCAGGAGCATCAGGTCGACGTGCGCCTGATCGCGGCGACCAACCGTGACCTCGCCGAAGAAGTGCGCAGCGGCCGTTACCGCGCCGACTTCTACCATCGCCTCAGCGTTTATCCACTGCTGGTGCCGGCCCTGCGCGATCGCGGGCGCGATGTACTGTTGCTCAGCGGTTACTTCCTGGAGCAGAACCGCTCACGCATGGGCCTCAACAGCCTTCGCCTGACCAGCGACGCCCAGGCCGCGCTATTGGCCTACGACTGGCCCGGCAACGTGCGCGAGCTTGAACATTTGATCGGCCGCAGCGCCTTGAAGGCCCTGGGCAATTGCAAGGAACGGCCGAAAATTCTCAGCTTGAGCGCCGCCGACCTGGACTTGCCCAACGCCAGCGTTGAAACCGCTGCCGAGCAACCCGTCGCTACCCTCACGCAAGCGGTGACCGGCGACTTGCGCGAAGCCACCGAGCATTATCAGCGTCAATTGATCGGTGCCTGCCTGGAGCGGCACAACAACAACTGGGCAAGCGCGGCCCGTGAGCTGGGCCTGGATCGGGCGAACCTGGGGCGGATGGCCAAAAGACTCGGCATGAAGTGAGCATCCTGTGGCGAGGGAGCTTGCTCCCGCTGGAGTGCGAAGCGCTCCCAGATCCGGCAGTGCACAGTTTCAGGCAAGACGATTTTGCGACTGCTGCGCAGCCGAGCGGGAGCAAGCTCCCTCGCCACAAAGGTCCACCATTTGGTCCGAGATAGGTATTGACCCTAAAGCCTGCCCCCGACAAGTCGATAACCCGGCATCGAAGTCATTGGCGATCCCTGGATTGCCCGTCACCTTTTTCCAGAGAAGGTTCCTATGTCCTCCACCAAAGCCCGCGCAGACTCACTTTCGCTTCTGCTGTTTACCCTGCGCAGCGGCAAGCTGATGGCAATCAACCTGCTCAAGGTCAGTGAAATCATCCCGTGCCCGCCGCTGACCAAACTGCCGGAGTCGCACCCCCACGTCAAAGGCATCGCCAGCCTGCGCGGCGCCTCGCTGTCGGTGATCGACCTCAGTCGTGCCATTGGCGAGCGTCCGCTGGAAGACCCGAACGGCGGCTGCCTGATCGTCACCGACGTCAGCCGCTCCAAGCAGGGCCTGCATGTGCAGGCCGTGAGCAAGATCGTCCACTGCCTGACCACCGACATCCGCCCTCCACCCTTCGGCTCCGGTGGATTGCGCGCCTACATCACCGGCGTAACGTCAGTCGATGGCACCCTGGTGCAAGTGCTGGACATCGAAAAAGTCATCCACGGCATCGCCCCGGCACAAATCGAAATGGCGCCGACCGAACTGAGCATGGAAGACGCCGAACTGCTCGGCAACGCGCGCATCCTGGTGGTTGACGACAGCCAGGTCGCCTTGCAGCAATCGGTGCACACCCTGCGTAACCTTGGCCTGCAATGCCATACCGCCCGCAGCGCCAAGGAAGCCATCGACTGCCTGCTGGACCTGCAAGGCACAGCGCAACAGATCAACCTGATCGTCTCGGACATCGAGATGTCGGAGATGGACGGCTACGCCTTCACCCGCACCCTGCGGGAAACCCCGGATTTCGCGCATCTTTATGTACTGCTGCACACCTCGCTGGACAGTGCGATGAACGCCGAAAAAGCACGACTGGCAGGAGCGAACGCGGTGCTGACCAAATTCTCTTCGCCGGAATTGACCCAGTGCCTGATTACCGCGGCCAAGGCTGTCGCCGAACAGGGTTATTGAGTGTTGAACGAAGAATTCTGCTGGCTGATGCGGCGCGACCTCTCTTTAATCGTGCCGCCCCCCGCTTGGCCAGCCGGCCTGCAATTGAGCGAGTACCGCCCCGAACTGGGCGCCGCCGTGCACCGATTGATGGAGTTCGGTTATCTCGACGGCGGTGGTCGCGTAGCCGCGCTGGAGATGTGGCAACGGCAGTTCGAAACCGATCCGGAATACGACCCGGCCCTGTGCTTCATTGCCCTGGATGCTGGGGAAGTGGTGGGTGTTTGCCAGTGCTGGACCAGTGCCTATATCAAGAACCTGGTGGTGCATCCGCGGTTTCAGGGCCGGGGGTTGGGGCGTGCACTGTTGTTGCAGGCGTTCAAGGTGTTCCAGCAGCGGCGTGAAGGCTTCGTGGATCTGAAGGTACGTGAAGACAACCTTCGGGCGCGGCGCTTGTATGAAAGCGTCGGGATGCGCGCGGTTCGCCGGGAACCGATACCGCTCTGACACGACGCCATCGCGAGCAGGCTCGCTCCCACAGGGGACTGCATTCCAAATGTGGGAGCGGGCTTGCTCGCGAAGATGGCAGATCAGGCACCGCAGAGATAAAGACTCAGCGCTTACCCATCGACCGACGAGTCCCCGGTGGGGCCATGCCCGGCGTCTTGGTGTGGCCGTTCTTGGCGCCGTTCTTGTACCACGGCTGGTTGGAGCCCTTGGCAGCTGCCAGCTCACCCGGCTTGAACGGGAATCTGAAGGCCGGGATCTCGGCTTTGGTTTCGCTATCGGCGCTGGAGTCGACGCTGTCTGGCAGCTCGGCCTGCACGTCGCTCATGGCGTCGGCGACTGGCGGTTGTTTCGGGGAAGTCATGAAAGCTCCGGGTGGTGCATGAAGTGTCGGGCCCGGTGAGTGAGCCGCATGCCACAGTATAAGAAGTGCGGCAGTATAACTGGATGGAGCTCGGCAAGCTGCAAGCTTGCATTGACCGCCTGACGACTCGCACAAATCCCGTGAAGAATGTTAGCGTGCTCATCATTCTTCACCGCCCGACGAGCCCGCCCTCCATGAAAAAGACCGTCCTTGCATTCAGCCGCGTCACTCCACAAATGGTTGAACGCCTGCAACAAGACTTCGACGTCATCGTGCCTAATCCGAAAAACGGCGACATCAATGCCCAGTTCAACGAAGCCCTGCCCCATGCTCATGGCTTGATTGGTGTAGGCCGAAAACTCGGTCGTGCGCAGTTGGAGAACGCCGCCAGCCTGGAAGTGGTATCCAGCGTCTCGGTGGGCTACGACAACTATGACCTGGACTACTTCAACGAACGCGGGATCATGCTGACCAACACGCCGGATGTGCTCACCGAAAGCACCGCCGACCTGGCGTTTGCCCTGTTGATGAGCAGCGCCCGTCGCGTCGCCGAACTTGACGCCTGGACCAAGGCCGGGCAATGGCAGGCCACTGTCGGCGCACAGCTGTTCGGTTGCGATGTGCACGGCAAGACCCTGGGTATCGTCGGCATGGGCAATATCGGTGCGGCCATCGCCCGACGCGGTCGCCTGGGTTTCAACATGCCGGTCATCTATAGCGGCAACAGCCGCAAGACCGAACTGGAACAGGAACTCGGCGCACAGTACCGCAGCCTCGATCAATTGCTGGCCGAAGCCGATTTCGTCTGCCTGGTGGTGCCGCTCAGCGAGAAAACCAAGCATCTGATCAGCCACAGAGAACTGACGCTGATGAAGCCGAGTGCCATTCTGGTGAACATTTCCCGCGGTCCGGTGGTAGATGAACCGGCGCTGATCGAAGCGCTGCAAAACAACCGCATTCGTGGTGCCGGGCTGGACGTATACGAAAAAGAACCACTGGCCGAGTCGCCGCTGTTCCAGCTGAAAAACACCGTGACCTTGCCGCACATCGGCTCGGCCACCCATGAGACCCGCGATGCCATGGCCAACCGTGCCCTGGCCAACTTGCGCAGTGCCTTGCTGGGTGAACGGCCGCAGGATCTGGTCAATCCGCAGGTGTGGAAAGTCTGATTAAACAATGGCACGCCATAATCGGCGTGCCACTTTATATACATACTGGAATCATCTCCCTCAAACAATTTACCGTCCAGCTCATATAAAAAGCGACATAACCTGCAAACCACTCTTCACCCCCACACCCTCTAAACCCCTATAAACTCCGAAAGACAAAAACGCATCAATCGTACATTCGGAGAGTATCCTGCATGAGCTATTTCACCACTGCCAGCTTAGTAAGGCGGAGCAAATTAATAGTTGTCTTCATGGCGGCATTATTCGGTACAACAACCCTTATCAACAACATTACCGACTACACTGCATACGCCGAGTATATCGGGCGAATCATCAGCATGAGCGACACCGTCGGCAATGACTCCCGCCGTTACCGAGCTATAAGCTCAACCCTGTTTCACCACCGTTTTTACTGGGCACTGATAACACTAGAGACCATATTCACATGCAGCTTCATAGTTGGAGTTTATCAGCTCTACCGCAAACTCGGCGCACCACACGGCGAGTTCAACGAAGCCAAAAAATTTTCCATAGTAGGCTTTATTACAGCCATTTTTGCGTATCAGATTTTCTACATCATCATACTAAACGAATGGTTTGACTTAGAGTATTCCAAACAGGCCAACGCCTTTGAATGGGCACAAACCCACATTCAATACATGTTCTTCGGTATTATTTATCTGTTGGCGGTAAAGGATACCTGAATAGTTTCAGGCCAGCTTGCCGGCCATCGGAGCGGCACTTGCCTTGGACTTGCGAAACACCAGCACATTACCCAACATGACCATCACCAGCCCCGCCAGTGCCGGAGCGGTCCACTGGTAACCCTCGGCGAACGCCGAGACATTTAGCGCCACCACCGGGAACAGCACAGTGCAGTAGGCAGCACGTTCCGGCCCCATGCGCCCGACCAGCGTCAGGTAAGCGGTGAACCCGATCACCGATCCCGGAATCACCAGGTACAACAGTGACCCGATGTAACGCGTGCTCATCTCCATGTCGAAGGGAATGCCTTTGACCAGGCACCACACGGTTAGCATCGCCGCCCCGTAAGCCATGCCCCAGGCATTGGTGGTCAGCGGCTTGAGACCGGCCTTCTGTTGCAGGCTCGAAAGCATGTTGCCCGCCGAGAAACACAAGGTGCCGCAAAGGGCCAGACCGAGACCGAGCAAGGTTTCCGCACTGGCGGTATGCCCAGCCAGTTCCGGCCAGAACAGCAAGCCCAGCCCCAGCAGGCCCAACGCACCGCCCATCAGCACATTGCGGGCGATTTTCTGACCGAAGAACACCCGCGCGTTGAGGGCATTCCACAGGGTGGCGGTGGAAAACACCACGGCCACCAGACCGCTGGGGATCCACTGGCTCGCGGTGAGGAAGCACATGAAGTTGACGCAGAACAGGCACAAGCCTTGAGCCAGGCAGATCAGGTGCCCGCGACGGTTCATCACTTGCAGGCGTCGGCTGAGCAGCAGGATCACGAACAGCACCAGCGCGGCGAGGCCGAAGCGATAGACGATCGACACGGGAATGGCCACCACGCCCAGTTGCCATTTCAAGGCAATCCAGGTGGTCCCCCAGATCAACACGGTCAGCAGGTACAAAGAAAGGTTCATGACTAAGGCTCCTCGATATGAGCCCAGTCTCCGGCGCCACGCCTGGGCGCACTTGCATAAACTTGCGCTTTTGTCTGGCGACAGGCTGGCAGGCACGCGTCTACGGAGTAGGATGCAAGGCGTTGGAGAGAACCCATATGGCCGCACTGGACAACCTGCAAGTCTTTCAAGCCCTCAACCGTTCGCCGAATGCTCGCCTTGAGCACAGCGCCGAGCTCGGTGACGGCTTGTCCGCAGCCTTGTGGAGCAATCACCACGACGCCCAGGAATACGAAGCGCCCAGCCATCACACGTTGTCCTGTTACATCGCCGGCGGCACCGGCACCTTTCGCCGTGACCAGCCCGGTAACAAGGGTGGTCCGGACAAACTGTGCATCCTCCCGGCCGATCACCAGTCAGGCTGGGTGATCAACGGCGATATTCGCCTGGCGCACCTGTATTTCAGCCCCGAACAATTTGCCCTCGGCTGCATCACCTTGCTCGATCGCGAGCCACGGGAAATGCAGCTGCGCGAGCAGACTTTTCTTGATGATCCTCAGCAGGCGCTACGCTTTCGGCAGTTGATCACCTTGAACTGGGATGAGCCGGGCGAGCGCCTGCTCACCAGCAGCCTGGCTCACGAACTGCTCAGCCATGCCCTGCTCAGCCAGGTCAACGTACGCCAGGGCTTGCGCCTTAAAGGCGGCTTGGCCGCGCATCAGCGTCGGTATCTGGTGGAGTTCATCGACAGCCATCTGGACGAGGCCATCAGCCTCGGTCAATTGGCGGCGTTGTGCGCGTTGTCCGAGTACCACTTTGCGCGGATGTTCCGCGAAAGCTTCGGCTTGCCACCCCACCAGTACGTGCTGGCGCGGCGCCTTGACCGGGCGCGGGAGTTGCTGCGCACGACCTCGCAGCCACTGGGGGAGATTGCACTGGCTTGCGGCTTTTCCAGTGCCAGCCATTTCACCAATCGCTTTCGCCAGTCACTTGGCGGGACGCCCGGTGAGTATCGGCAGGCGTTTTTGCGCTAGATCCGGGATCTTCAGCGCCTTTCAGGCCGCCATCGCGAGCAGGCTCGCTCCCACCTTTGGACTGCTTTTCCCTGTGGGAGCGAGCCGGCTCCGGGCGGCGTTCCGACGAAAAACGATGACGCGGCCTGTCGTCAGAACTCCAAGGTGCTCGACAACGTCACCTGCCGCGAATCCCCCATCGAAACAAAGAACCGGCTCGCCGCCGAGGTGTAGTAGGTGCGGTCGAACAGGTTCTTCACGTTGAGCTGAAACTTGACCTTCTGCCCTTCGATTTTGGTGTCGTAAGTGGCGAACGCATCGGCCACGGTGTAGCTCGGCAGGTCAAAATCGTTCACCGCATTGCCCGCGCGCTCACCCACATAACGCGCCCCGGCGCCAACCCGAAGCTGATCGCCGCCAATGACGCTGCCGAAGTCATAGACAGCCGACAACGAGCCGCTGTTCTTCGCCACGTTCTGTAACTGATTGCCTTTGTAAACCGGGTCTTCGGTAACCTCGGCATCGGTGTAGGCGTAGCTGCCGATCATGCTCCAACGATCCGTCAGTTGACCGCTCAGATCCACTTCCAGGCCACGGGAACGCACTTCACCAGCGGCACTGTAAATCGTGGTCGGACCTTCGGCATTGGCCACCAGCACATTGCGTTTCTTGATGTCGAACAGCGCGATGTTGCCGGTGACGCGGCCCGGCAGATCAAGCTTGGCACCCAGCTCCCAGGACTTGGCTTCTTCCGGCGCCATACCGCCGTCCAGCACGGTACTGCTGCCGCTCAATGGCGCAATGGTGGAGTTGGGTTTGAACGATTCGGTGTAGCTGCCGTAGAACGACAAGGCATCGGTGTACTTGTACACGAGGCCCGCGCGCGGTACCCATTTCTGCCCGTTGCTGTCGGTGTTGGCGTGGAACGGCACGCCTTTGCCGGCGTATTGGTCGTACGCCTGGAAACGCGCACCGGCCACCAGAATCCACTTATCGGTGAGGTGGATGGAGTCTTGCAGGAACACCGAATCGCTGCGCAATTCATCGGTCTGCGCGCTGTCGGCCGCACTGACAGTGGTGCCTGCCACTTCCCGACCATAGACCGGGTTGACGTAACTGAATGTGGTCAGGCTTTTCTGGCGGATCAGGTCTTCGCGGTAGATCTTGCGATACTCGTCATCGACGCCGAACAGCAGGTCGTGCTGCATGCCAAGCACGTTCACGTTGCCTTCGAGGCTCGCAGTGGTGAACCGGTCGGTGCTGATCGCATTCTGGGTGCCATCCATGCTGCGGGTCAGAGTGCCTTTTTTAGTGTCGATGGCGGTCACGCGCACCTGGCTCGCATCGTAGGTTTCGCGGTTCCAGCTGTAGCCGAAATGGGCTTTCCAGTTGTCGTTGAGTTCGTGATCGGCCTGGAAGTGATAGAGATCCGAACGCCCTTCCATGTTGTTGAACGGTTCGTCGAGACGCTCGTTGCGCGAGATGTCCAGCGGATGGTTGGTCCGTGGATCGATCAGCGTGCCGCGGTCGAACGGTGTGAGGAATTCGCGGTGCTCATAGGAGAACAGCAGCGTGGTGCTTTCGCCATACCAGGCCAGGGAAGGCGCGATCAGGCTCTCGCGATGCACACCAAAGTTGCGCCAGTAATCTTCATCTTCGTAGTCCAGAACCATCCGGTAGGCCAGTCCGGAATCGCCGAGGGCTCCGGTGCTGTCGAGACCGCCGCCGCTGCCGTTCTTGCCGTCGCCATAACTCGAACCGCGCGCGGTCAGTGCGTTGTACTGCTCAAGCTCGGGCTTCTTGCTGACCATATTGACCACGCCGCCCGGATCCTGGATGCCATAGAGCAACGAGGCCGGCCCCTTGAGCACTTCGACCCGGTCCACGCTGGCGTTGAGGCCACGGCCCTGCACGATCGGCATGCCGTCGCGCATGATCGAGCCGTTACGGTTGTCGCCGAAGCCGCGGACCATCACCGAGTCCTGGGTGCTGCCCAAGGTGTTGGCCTGGGTGATGCCGCTGACATTGGCCAGGGCGTCATCGAGATTACGCGGCGCCTGGTCGCGGATGACCTGGGCCGGGACGACATTGATGGTCTGCGGGATTTCCTGAACCGGGGCCGAGGAGCGCATCACCGAAGAGGTCGGTGGCGGCTGATAGCTCATGGAGTCATCCATCACCGAGGTGATGGTGGTCGCGCCCAGGTTCAACGCACCTTCAGTCGGCCGTGGTTCCAGTGCAATGGTGTGGCCGTCGGTGCGACGGAAGGTCAAACCCGAACCGGTGAGCAGACGTTGCAAAGCCTGTTCGGCGCTCATCTGGCCATTGATGGCCGGCGCATTGAGACCGTACGGCGCTTCATCGGTGTAGACGACGCTGATGCCGGTCACTCGGCTGAAATCACTCAGGGCCTGGGGCAACGGTTTGGCGGCCAGTGCGAAATTGAATTGCCCACGGGACTGACTGCTGCCAGCCTCTGCGGCCAGCGCCACGCTCGGCGCCAACAACGCCATTGCCAAAAAGCTCAACGCCGACACACCCAACCATTGTTTGATCGACCCCGATTTTGCCCTGGACTTCATGACTCATGACCTGTGTAGAACCGCAACGGATGCGAATGACTCGCAGTTTCAGTCACTACACGAATGGCAATCGGGTTTACCTCAGCAAAAAAATGAAAATATTTTTACATTGAGTTATTGGGTGCCTGTTCGCGATGGGGCCAATCGATTCAACGCAAAATAATCAGATGCCCCATAACCTGATGCTGCTCAAACCCCAACACTCCCTGCAACGAACCCAACACCGCCTGCGGGTTCCTGCTCGGAAAGCTGCCACTGACCCGGCGCATCGCCAGTTCATCGTTGAGTATCAAGATCCGCCCGGGGTAATAGCGCGCCAAATCCCGCACCACATCGGCCAGCGTCGCCTTGTAGTAATTGAGCCAGCCCTGGCGCCAGGCCAACTGCGCTTCGCCGTCCACCGCGTGGAGCGTTTGCGCCGCGCCGTCGCCATAGGCCACTTGCTGGCCGGCGGTAAGAATTTGCTGTTCGGCGTTTTGGTCCGCCGTCACGCCCACTCGGCCGGACAGCACCGTGACCTGTGCACCGTGGGGCTGCAAACGGACTTCGAACTGCGTCCCCAGGACCCGCGCCTGACCTTTTTCCGCGTCGACCACAAAGGGTTCCCCCGTATGCGTCACGCTGAAAAAACCGGTGCCACGACGCAGTTGCACATGTCGCTCCCCGCGACTGAAATCCACGGCGATGGCGCTGTCGGCATCCAATGTCACCTGTGACTGATCGGCCAGGGTGACGGTGCGGATTTCTCCCGGTGCGGAGACGTAATCCGCCCCCAGGTCATCGATCCAGCGCATCGGCTGCCAGCCTGTGCCGAGACTGATCATCAACAGCAGACATGCGGCCATCGCCAACACACCGGACCAGCGCCCAACCGTGCTGTGCCGCGGCTTGTCCATGGCGTTGAGATACCCCTGCAAGGCAAAAGCGTCTTCATTGGCAAGTGTTCGCGCCGGCCCTTCGCTCAACTCCCACAGGACCTGCGCCCGGGCATAGGCCTCGGCATGGGCGGGGTCGGCCTGCAACCATTGGCTGAACTTCACTTGGTCACCCCTGCCGGGCTGGTCATGTAACAGGCTCAGCCAGCCCAGCGCGGCCTGCTCCTGCGCAGGTGTCGGAACGACGCGTTCGAAGTGGTTCACGGTGCTTTCCCTGGCGTACGCGGATCGGGCTCCCGAAGGCTGGCCTTGCAGGCTTCGAGGGCGCGCATCATATGTTTTTCCACGGCACTTTGGGACAAGCCCATGGCCTTGGCGATCTCGGCGTATTTGCGGCCGTGAATGCGATTGAGCAAGAAGATCTGCCGCGTGCGCTCCGGCAAGGCGCGCAACGCGGCTTCGACGTTGCGCAAATCGTTGCCCGCCTCCAGTGCCGCTTGCGGTCCGCTGCCATCGCCGTCCGTTGGTTCCACCATCAAGCCTTCGCTGGCCCGGCCCCGCGTGCCTTCACTGCGCAAATGGTCGATGGCGATGTTGCCGGCACAGCGCAACAGGTAGGTGCTGAGTTCCTCGACTTGCACCAGCGGCCGCTTCCAGAAACGCAGGAACAAATCCTGTACCAGGTCAGCCGCCGTCGCCCGGCAACCGACACGCCGACTCACCAGTGCTTCCATTTGCGAACGCTGGGAGAGAAACACCTGGAGAAAATGCGCACGGTCGCCACGCTGTTGATCGTGCTCGATATCGTGGGGGTCGGGGGGCAGAGTGATCATCGTTCATGTTTCGACCTGAAAACCGGTGAGGCCACGACAGCGTCAGGGGGCCGGCAAGGCCGCGATAATAATGATAAATATTCTCACATGCAAAAGGATCGGATGTAGCCCTCTATATACGCGCGTTGATTGCAGCGCAAACCTGGCTGTCCCACAGCCAGTCAATGACCATGGAATCCAAAAGCCACCGAAAACAAAACGGGCCTGCAATGCAGGCCCGTTTTCATGGAAAGGTAAAAAAGTGAATCAGGTGTCAGCCGTTAAGCGCTGCCTGTTCGTTCTCAAGAAACTCTTCTTCCAGCAGATGGTCGGCATGGGCAGCGCTCTCGATGGGCACCACATTGGCTCGTTTTCCGCGTAATTTGCCGAACATATGCTCCAGCGCATGTTCAAGTTTGGTGGCCGCTCCGTCGATCGCCTGCTCCATGATGGAGGCTTTATGGGTGACGGAAACCGGTTGATGGCCTTTTGGCCGCGCCTCCAGCTGGCAGCGCATGTCGTGGGGACCCGGCTTGTCGCCGTTCTCGTCCCGCAGGTGGACCTCGACTCGTGTCAGGTCCTCTTCGTAGCGTTCGAGCGTGCTCTCAATGGTCGTACGTACCCACTCCTCCAGTCGTTTACTGCCTTGAATATGGTTATCGCTATTGACTTGGATTTGCATAGTTCATCCCTTATTTCAGCTAGCTCGCGAGAGGCCGGTCAGCTAAGCCCTTGGGCGTCATCACCGTGACCTCTTACTTACACAATCGGTCTGTACGCTGAACAATTCAACCCCTGAAAAAAGATAAATATTCATACGCAAAAAAAGCCGGACAACGAGCAAAAGCGCTGTTACTGTCGGGAGTCGGGTCGCCCTGCTTACCCGCCAAAATTTCTCACATCTGCTGCTCCCCCAGCGGGTGCAGGCTGCGAAAAGCACCCGCCTCCTCCACCAACCAATCGTGCACCGCACGCACACCCGGATGGCTCAACGCCCCCGGTGCGTAAAGCAGCATGTAGCGCTTGTGATTGGGCACCGCCAGGCCAAACGGCACGATCAAGGCTCCACGCTCCAACTCATCATTGAGCAAGGTTCGGCGCGCAATCGCCACGCCCATCCCGGCGATGGCCGCTTCGATGGTCAGGTGATTGCGATTGAAGGTATGGCCACGTCGCACATCCGCGCCCTCGAAGCCGATGGCATTGAGGTAAAACTCCCATTCCGCGTACTCATAGCTGCCGCGCCAGGCGGTGATGTCGTGCAGCAAGGGAAAGTGCATCAGGTCTGCCGGACCGTGCAGCGGCGGACGACCACGCAACAGGCTCGGCGCGCACACCGGAAAAATCTGTTCATCGAGCAAGGCTGTGGATAACAGGCCCGGATAACTGCCGTCATTGAGGTCGATCGCCAGGTCGAAGTCGCCTTCATGCAACGGCACGCTGCTGTCCTCGGCCACCAGGCGCAACTGAATGTCCGGAAAGCGCTGCTGCAAGCGCGGCAGGCGCGGCGTCAGCCATTTGCTCAGGAACGACGGAATCGAACGCACCCGCAGGATCCCGCTGATCATGCCCGCATCCAGTCGCCGCAATTCCGCGTCGATGCTGCCAAAGGCCTCGTTGACGGTAATGGCCAGGCGCTGGCCTTCTGCGCTCAGCTCCACCCCGCGGGCGCGACGGTGAAACAGGCGAAAGCCCAGGCGTTCTTCCAGCTGGCGGATCTGCTGGCTGACCGCTCCCGGTGTGATGTGCAGCTCTTCGGCGCACCGGGTGAACGACAGGTGCCGCGCGGCACAGGCAAACACGTTCAGCCAGACATACGTCTGGGCGTGTAATTGACGGCTCATCGTTTAGTCCTGCTAAAGGATGTCTTAGGAATTTTCGTTGGTCACGCAGGATCGTGACAGGCAGTATCGCCCAAATTGCGCTTGTCCTACAGAAATGGCAGCGATTTTCCTTCCATTACATGTACAGGCTTTAGCATGGCTATCAGTGTTTTCGATCTCTTCAAAGTCGGCATCGGCCCGTCCAGTTCCCATACCGTCGGTCCGATGCGCGCTGCCGCAACCTTTGCCCAAGCGCTGCTCAATCAGGGTTTTCTGGCTGACGTGCGACGCGTGGAAATTCGCCTTTACGGTTCTCTGTCGGCGACCGGTGTCGGCCACGCAACGGACCGCGCCTGCGTCATGGGCCTGATGGGCGAATGGCCCGACCGCATCGATCCGACCACCATCGACAGCCGCATTCACACCCTGCGCGAAACCGGCAAATTGTGCCTGGCAGGCGTAACGGAAATTGCCTTCGACTGGCAACGCGACCTCCTGCTGCTAAACGAAAGCCTGCCTTACCACCCCAACGCCATGTCCCTGGCAGCCGTCGGTGAAACCGGCGAACTGTTCGAGCAGACCTACTACTCGGTGGGTGGCGGTTTCATCATCGAAGCGGCCGAAGCCGAATCCGGGATCGCACCGGCCGGTGATGTGGTGCTGCCTTACGATTTCTCCAGCGCCGCCGAACTGCTCAAGCTGTGCAACCAGCACGGGCTGCGGGTGAGCGAACTGATGATGGCCAACGAACGGGCCTGGCGCAGTGACGCAAACATTCGCCAGGGCTTGCTGCATATCTGGTCGGTGATGCGCGAATGCGTCGAACAGGGCTTGCGCCACGAAGGCATCTTGCCCGGCGGTCTGAATGTGCCGCGTCGAGCGGCGAAACTGCATCGCAGCCTGCAGGAAATCGGCAAGCCGAATGTCATTACGTCCACCTTGTCGGCAATGGAATGGGTCAACCTGTACGCCCTGGCCGTGAACGAGGAAAACGCCGCCGGCGGGCGCATGGTCACGGCACCGACCAACGGCGCGGCGGGGATCATTCCGGCAGTGCTGCACTACTACATGAAGTTCAATGCCGATGCGTCTGACGATGACGTGGTCTCGTTCTTTTTGGGCGCAGCTGCGGTCGGCATCCTGTGCAAGAAAAACGCATCGATCTCCGGGGCTGAAGTCGGCTGCCAGGGTGAAGTCGGCTCCGCCTGCGCCATGGCCGCCGCCGGCCTGGCAGAGGTGCTTGGCGCCACCCCGGAGCAGTTGGAGAACGCCGCCGAAATCGGTCTGGAACACAACCTCGGTCTTACCTGCGACCCGGTTGGCGGACTGGTGCAAGTGCCGTGCATCGAGCGCAACGCGATCGCCGCCGTGAAGGCCATCAACGCCACGCAAATGGCCCTGCGCGGCGATGGCCAGCACTTCATCTCCCTGGACCGGGTGATCCGTACCATGCGCGACACCGGGGCCGACATGCACGACAAATACAAAGAGACGTCACGGGGCGGCCTGGCGGTGAACTGGGTGGAATGTTGACCATTTTGGTTGCACGCCAGCCGTTATTGCCCTGAAACGGGCAGGCAAAGGCAGACAAAAACCAGCGGGCCTCAGTGCCCGCCTTTTTGTTACCGGTTTTTTTGTCCGACAATTTTCCGGCATGGGCCTTGCTACTTCCCTGCTGGAACAATGATGGCGAGATGGCCGGTGGTCAGGCATTGCGAACCAACCCGATCACGGCCGGTCAACAACTGCACGTTCAATCAGGCGGTGACGCATCATGGACAACCCTTTTCAGCTCATTACCGATGCCTTTGCAGCGGATTACCAGATCAACCTGAGCATTCAGGGCCTGGATGGCAGCATCATGCTGACCCTGTCCAACAGTGGCCGCGTAGTCGCAAAACGCATGATCAGCGCCGAACAACGCAATGATCCCGAGCGCCTGAAACGACTGGTGCAAAGCATCCAGTTCGGCATTGCCATCGAGCAGGGCCACAGCGCCGTGGCCATCCTCGAATCCATGACCGATGGCGGCACGCGCAGCCTGCCGCCGCCATCAGCCAATGGCCGTCCCCGACCCGCCATGGGGCTTTAAAGCTCGCCCTTTTCTACTTCCGGATGTTCACTGGAGCCCGCACCGGTCTTGCGATGTGGGTTCTCGATCTTCACCGAAGGAAATTGCGACGAAGCGTACCGCACCACCAAAATCGCAAACGCCAGCAGCAGAATCCCGCCGCACAGGTAGATGATCCCCAGGTCCGGCGGGTTGTGGTGCGAAACGTTGGAAATCAGCAGCCGCGTCAGCGCGGTGATCGCCACGTAGATCAGGAAGCGCACGGGCATGTGGTTGGTCTTGAAGTAAATCCCGACCATCGCCCCCAGTTCCAGGTAGATGAACAGCAGCAAGATGTCATCGATCTTGATGTGCCCTTCTTCGATCATCCCGAGAAATTCCATTACCGCCGCCCACGCGGTCACCGCACCAATGGCGAACAACGCCAGGTAGTGAAAGGTTTCGACGAACAGATTGCCCAGGGACTCGGCCAGTTCATGCACGTTCTGCCGCAGTTTTTCGGCCCAGTTGATTTTCACGATGCTGCTTCCTTAGGTCGATTCGACCGGATGATGCGGGTTGGACGTGACGGTTTTCCTGCATGCAGAAAAAAGGCCAGCCCATGATGGCGAGCCGCTCTGGATTACGCGCCGTGGCGTTTGGTCGCACCAGCGCACGCCTTGCCTGACAAATCCCGAATCCGGTCTACATTAAAAAGCCACTACCCAAAAGACAGGGTTTCGCTTATCCTTTAGCTGTATATAGATACAGTAGTCGAAATCGACAACCAATGTGAAGGCATGTGAGGTGGTGAATGGCCGTCGAAGTGGTATACCGCAGCAGCCGAGATCTGGAGCGCTTGTTCATGGATAAAGCCGAAGCTGACCGTCATGACAAAATGCTCGAACTGGCCGAATTGCTGGCTGAAGTGTTACAGAAAGCCGTTCCGTCCCTGACCGAGCAGCAAGTGGAAGAAGCCGGGATTTACATGGCGAAAAATCGCGACGTATTCGCCAAGGCGTTCAAGAGCCAGCCGGATGCCCTGTCCGAACTGCTCAGCGCGCCGGTTGAAGTCGCACAACCTGTTGCAGAGGTTGAGGCCGCTGAGCCTGTCACCCCGGCCAAGCCTGCCAAGGCCCCCAAAGCCGCCAAGTAGGCAAAGCCCGAATTGAACAGGCCCTGAGTCGAATGACCCAGGGCCTTTTTCATGCCCGTTACAAAAAAGATCGCCCGAGCTTCTATCGGTACAACACTTTCTCCGCCAACTCGTCGGCCACCCGTGCGGGGGAGCGTTTTTCCGCCTGGGCGTGGGCGAACACTTCGGTCAGGCGCGAACTGATTTTCGACAGGTGTGCGGTGATGGTCGGCAGCTCTTCGCCGCGGTGCTTGAGCGACACGTAAATCAGCCCACCGGCGTTGATCACGTAATCAGGCGCATACAGGATGCCCCGGCGTTCCAGTTGGTCGGCGACATCCAGATGTGTCAGCTGATTGTTCGCCGAACCGGCCACCGCCGAGCATCGCAACTGCGTCACGGTATGGCTGTTGAGTACTCCGCCCAGTCCGCAGGGCGCGAGGATGTCGCAAGGTGTACTGAGCAGCGCGTCGTTGGCAATCGGGTGGGCGCCGAGTTGCTCCATGGCCAATTGCACCTTGCCATGATCGATGTCGCTGACCAGCAGTTCGGCACCGGCGGCGTGCAGCTGTTCGGCCAATGCATACCCGACATTGCCCAGGCCCTGGATGGCAACGCGCAGGCCTTCGAGGTTGTCACTGCCGAGCCGGGCCATGGCGGTGCTGCGGATACCGGTGAACACGCCCATCGCCGCGTGGGGCGCTGGGTCACCCGCCGAAGTGGTGCTGGTGACGTGCTGGGTTTGCTGGGCGATGCAATCCATGTCCGCCACTGAGGTGCCGCTGTCGATGGCGGTGATGTAGCGGCCCTCGAGCTGTTCTATGCAGCGTCCGAAGGCTTCGAACAATGCCGCGCGGTTTTCCACATGGGCCGGGCGCACGATCACCGCCACGCCGCCGCCCTGGGCCAGGCCAGCCAGCGCAGCCTTGTAGCTCATGCCCTGGGCCAGGCGCACAGCATCCTCGACCGCCGATTCGTCGTTAGGGTAGGCAAGGTAACGACAACCGCCCAGGGCAGGCCCCAGCCGGCTGTTATGAATGGCAATGACCGCCTTCAACCCGGTGACCGAGTCAACGCTCAGATGCAGCGATTCAAGGCGAGTGCTTTGCATGAGAGCGAACATCGTAAGGCTCCCGAATCACTTCTTGTAGACGCCAGTATAGGCTTGCGCCCAAAAATTGCAGAAGCGCACCGGAATAAGCACGGTCCCGATGCAGACTTTCGGAAATATCCTGAGGTCGCCCTTTTACAGCACTGGACGAACGCCGGAGAGGGGGCTAAAACGAGGCATTGCCCGGAGATTTTGATGACCCCGCGCCAATCGTTCTTCGCCTGCCTGCAACGTTCACCGCCCGCGCTGTTCGAGGCGGCACTGTGGATTGCGGCCGAGCACGACAGCGAGGTGCAGCCGCAAGCACTGTTGGCCGATTTTCAGGAGCTACAACAACGGGTCAGTGGCGGCTTGCCGATGCTGCCGGTCAGTGAGCTGGCCCAGCCGCTGCTGCGGCGCTTGAATGACCTTGGCTTCGCCCAGGACGACTTCACCCCCTTGCGCCCGCAAGTGGCACTGCTGGACAAAGTACTGGAGCGCCGACGAGGGCAACCCTTGACGCTGGGGCTGATTGCGCTGGAGTTGGCCAGGGGCCTGGAGATTCCCATGGTCGGGGTCAACTTCCCCGGGCATTTCCTGCTGCGGGTGCCGGGCGCCGATCATTTGCTCGACCCCTGCGGTGGCCGTCGCCTTTATCCGAACGATTGTCGGGAACTGCTGCAGCGCCAGTATGGCCCGAACATGAAGCTCAACGCCGATCACCTGACAACCGCCGAGCCGGTGCAGATGCTGCAACGGTTGTCGCGCAACCTGCGCCAGTTGTACCTGTCCCACGACGATTTCATCAATGCCTTGATCGACGCCGAGCGCGTCCTGGAACTGGGCAATGCCACTGCGGCCGACTATCTGGCCCGGGCCAGCCTGTACCAACGGCTGGACTGCCCGAACGCCGAGCGTTTTGACCTGGAGCATGCGTTGCTGCTCAGCGACGATCCGATCCAGCGGATTCGCCTGACGGAACGGCTGGGGCATTTGCCGCCGAATTCCATCGTCCATTAAAAGCAAAAGATCGCAGCCTGCGGCAGCTCCTACGAGGATCGGGGTAGGAGCTGCCGCGGGCTGCGATCTTTTAATCCTGCTTCTGACTTAAGGCGTATCTGGCTGATTAGCCGGATGCGCCTTTATGAACGCCGGGTGCGTCGCCGCCAATGCCGCCACTCGCCGAATCCGAGGGTAAGCCTCAAGAGAAACATTGAACCGCTCGGCCGCGTACAACTGCGGGATCAGGTAGACGTCCGCCACCCCAGGCTCGGGGCCGAAGCAGTAACCGTCATCACCGATCAACTGCTCCACCGTCGACAACCCCTGGCCGATCCAGTGACCGATCCACTCCACCACCTGCGGTTCATCGTGGCCCGACTGGCGTAGTTGATTGAGCACACTGACGTTGTGCAGCGGGTGCACATCGCAGCCGATCACTGCCGCTACGCCGCGCTCGTGAGCACGGGCAGCCAGGTCTTTGGACAGCAATGGCACCTGTGGATAACGTTCCTCCAGGTACTCGATGATCGCGGGAGACTGGATCAGCAAATCGCCTTCATCGGTGCGCAAGGCCGGCACGCGGCCCTGAGGGTTGATGCCCAGATAAGGAGGCTGTCGATGCTCGCCACCCTGCGGTGCGATCAGGTTGACCGGCAAGGATTGATAATCCAGGCCCTTGAGCGCCAACGCGATACGCACCCGGTACGAGGACGTCGAACGGTAGTAGGTATAGAGTTCCATGCCCCGCTCCTGTTAGCGCGCCGGCAGCACTTTGCCGCGGCATTCGCCGAAACCGATGGAAGCAAAACCGTCGCGGCGGCAACGGCCGCGCAGGATGATTTCGTCACCGTCCTCAAGGAATTTACGCACTTCGCCCGAGGCCAGTTCGATCGGCTTTTTACCGCCTTCGGTGATTTCCAGCAGGCTGCCGAACTGACCGTTCTGCGGCCCCGACAAGGTGCCCGAACCGAACAAGTCACCGGCCTGCAATTGGCAGCCGTTGACGCTGTGATGCGCGACCATTTGCGCCACGGTCCAGTACATGTGCCCGGTGTTGCTCAGGGTCAGGCGATGGGCTGGCAGGTTCTGTTCGCGCATGGCCTCGGTGAGCAGCAATACTTCCAGCTCGATGTCGAACGCGCCAGCAGCCTGATCGCGCTTGTCGAGCAGGTACGGCAGCGGCTGCGGATCGCCTTGGGGACGCGCAGGCTGGGCACGACGGAACGGCTCCAGCGCTTCGGCGGTGACCACCCACGGCGAGATGCTGGTGATGAAGCTTTTCGACAGGAACGGTCCCAGTGGTTGGTATTCCCAGGCCTGGATATCCCGTGCCGACCAGTCGTTGAGCAGGCAGAAACCGGCGATGTGATCAGCGGCGTCGCCAATGGCAATCGAGTCGCCCATGTCGTTGCCCTGGCCGATCCAGATACCCAGTTCCAGTTCGTAGTCCAGGCGCGCGCAAGGACCGAAGGTCGGCTCGGTTTGACCGGCCGGCAAGGTCTGGCCTTTCGGGCGACGTACGTCGGTACCGGACGGGCGAATGGTCGACGCACGACCGTGGTAGCCGATTGGCACGTACTTGTAGTTCGGCAGCAACGGGTTGTCGGGACGGAACAGTTTGCCGACGTTCTGCGCGTGCTCGATGCCGACGTAGAAGTCGGTGTAGTCGTTGATTTTCGCCGGCAGGTGCATCTGGCAATCCGCCGCCAGCGGCAGCAGTTTTGCGCCCTGGGCTTCAATCTTGCCGTGCAGGGTGCTGCCCTCGGCGAACAGTTCCAGCAAACGCTCGCGCAAGGCGACGCGAGCCTCGCGGCCCAGTTCGAAGAACGCATTCAGCTCGCCGCCACGGGTAGCCTCGACGGCAGTCTTCGCGGCGCCATCGAACAATCCGGCCTCAAGGGCTGCTTGCAGATCAAAGATATGCTCGCCAATGGCCACGCCACTGCGCGGTGCCGAGCCGTTGAGGCTGAACACGCCCAGTGGCAGGTTTTGCAGGGGGAAATCCGCGTGGCCGTTGGCGGATGCAACCCAGCTGCGTGTGATGGAAGTCTGCGTCATGGGTTATCTCCGGGTCGGGTCGAAAGTGGCGGGCAACGTAGCCCAGCAGGCGTCGTAAGTGTTTTGCAGTTGCGGGCAATCGAGGGCGAAACGGCTTGGGCGCAACACTTGGCTGGTCTCGAACATGAACGCCATGGTGTTGTCGATTTTCGCCGGCTTGAGGTCCGCGTTGATCGCTTTGGTGCACGTCTCGCCGTCGGGACCGTGGGCGCTCATGCAGCTGTGCAACGAAGCACCGCCCGGCACAAAGCCTTCGGCCTTGGCGTCGTACTCGCCCTGGATCAAACCCATGAATTCGTTCATCAGGTTGCGATGGAACCACGGCGGACGGAAGGTTTTCTCGGCCACCATCCAGCGTGGCGGGAAGATCACGAAGTCGAGGTTGGCCAGGCCGTGAACGCTGGTCGGCGAGGTCAGCACGGTGAAGATCGACGGATCGGGGTGATCGAAACTGACGGTGCCGATGGTGTTGAAACGGCGCAGGTCATATTTGTACGGCACATTGTTACCGTGCCAGGCGACCACGTTGAGTGGCGAATGATTGAGCTCGCAGGCCCACAACTCGCCGAGGAACTTCTGCACCAGCGTGGTGGGTTGTTGCAGGTTTTCGTAGGCCGCCACCGGGGTCAGGAAGTCCCGTGGATTGGCCAGGCCATTGCTGCCAATCGGTCCCAGGTCCGGCAGACGCAGCGGCGCGCCATGGTTTTCGGCGACGTAACCGCGGGCTTGCGGATCGAGCAATTCGATGCGGAATTTAAGGCCGCGTGGCAGTACGGCAATTTCCAGCGGTTCGAGTTCAAGCACGCCCAGTTCGGTGGCGATGCGCAGGCGCCCCAGTTCAGGTACCAGCAACATCTCGCCATCAGCATTGAAGAACACGCGCTCCATGGAACGGTTGGCGCGGTAGTTATAGATGCTGATCCCGGCCGGCTTTTCGGCGCCCGAGTTGGCGGCCATGCTCACCAGGCCGTCGATGAAATCGGTCGGCTCGGCAGGAATGTCCAGCGGGTTCCAGCGCAGACGGTTGGGGGTCACCTCACCCAGCGGGCCGCCCGCCAGTTGCCGGTCCAGCTTGACGAATGCCGGGTGATTGGCCGACGGCTGAATGCGATACATCCAGGTCCGCCGCGCTTCGCTGCGCGCCATGGTGAACGCCGTGCCGGAGAACAGTTCGGTGTAAAGACCGTACGGGGCTTTTTGCGGGGAGTTCTGGCCGACAGGCAGTGCGCCGGGCAACGCTTCGCTGCTGAATTCGTTGCCGAAGCCTGACTGGTAGGCCAGCGCTGGCATCGTTGAATCGGGGTTCATGGAGCCTCCTGAACAGGGAGTCGGCAGTGGCCGCTCGCTCTGTTGCAGAGGTCGAGGCACGCCCGGGTTGTTTTTATCGTAATTTGATTACGCATAACGTAATTTGATTGGTATTGACCGTCAAGCTATAAAGACGCCCATTCGTCCCGGGATCCCAGCCACCATGGAAAAAACCAGCGACAACAACGGTAAACAGAAAGTCCGCTCGGCCGAGGTTGGTACAGACATCCTCAAGGCTCTGGCCGAGTTGTCGCCTTCGACTTCGCTGTCGCGCCTGGCCGAACACGTGCAGATGCCGGCGAGCAAGGTTCACCGCTATTTGCAGGCCTTGATCGCCAGTGGATTCGCCGAACAGAACGCCGCCACCAACCATTACGGCCTGGGCCGCGAAGCCCTGCGCGTAGGGTTGGCGGCTCTCAACAGCATGGACGTGCTAAAAGTCGCCGCCCTGCCCCTGGCTGAACTGCGCGACGACTTGAACGAAACCTGTTTCCTGGCGGTATGGGGCAATCAGGGCGCAACCGTGGTGCATATCGAACCGGCGGTGCGTGCGGTGACGGTGGTGACACAACTGGGTTCGGTGTTGCCGTTGCTCAGTTCTTCGACGGGACTGGTGTTTGGCGCCTACCTGCCGAAACGCGAAACCGAGGATCTGCGCGTGCAGGAATTGCAGTCCCACGCAGCCCACGCGCTGGCAGACGATCAGGCCTATGCGGCCCAGTGCGAACAAATCCGCGCACGCGGTTTGCACCATGTACATGGTTTACTGCTGCCAGGGGTGGATGCCTTGTCGGCACCAGTGTTCAACGCGATGGGCAGAGTGGTTGCCGTGCTGACGGTGGTGGGGCCGACATCGTTGTTCCATGCCGATGAAAACGGTCCGGCGGCGCAGCGTCTGTTATCCGCCAGCCATGCGGTCAGCTGGCGCTTGGGTTTTGAACCCGCCGTATCCGCAACCTGATTGCGGCAGCTGTGCCAACCAAGGGGTTGGCACAACTACTTTGATAGAACCACCAATCAGCTCAGTAAATCCCGGGCAATTGCTGCACCCATTTCATTGAGCTCATCAAGTTTCACACCATCGAAACGATATTTCCGGTCAAAGGTGTACCGTTCGGAAAAGATCCCAAGATTCTCACTGGAGAATCTTGGGACCTCACCGTCCTGCAACTTAAGGAAAAATGCCCATACCAGTGATTGAGAGTAAATAACCGTCGAATCGTTAGCCGACGCAATTGCATTGATATATACCTTATCGACATCAATGCCGCGACCACCGAGCCTTGCATGCAACTTGGCCCGCACCAACTTCCTTGTCAGTTGCCCCATACCTTAAAGCTCCATAATTAATAGTTATTAGCGCGCTAGCACCCTGACAAACATTACCTTGACCGAGCACTATCTAACATATTAATCAACCCACCGCGCAATGCACGCAAATTGGTCAGCGCCGACAACCATACTAATCAACATGGTTATTTATGCACGAAACCGTATGTTTTAATTCATTTCCAAACGAAAAACAAACAACTACCAACTCTGCATTATCAACCCCAACTTCTTCGCCATGGCAACTGCCTGTGTCCGCCGTTCCACACCCAACTTGCTGTGAATGCGCCGGGCATGGGTTTTCACCGTATGCAAAGAAATGAACAGTTGCTCGGCAATTTGCTGATTGGAATTACCCTGGGCAATCAGGCCGAGCACCTCCAGCTCCCGACTGCTCAGCAGGCTGGCATCCAGGGCCAGCGCGGTCACCGTCTCCTCGCCTTGTAATCGACAGATCAGGCTCGGCTGGCGCAAGTTCAAATCACGCAATGCCTGTTGCCCCTGACAACGCTTGACCAACGCCAGACCGGCCTGCAGAGCTGCGTGGGCCATGTCCGGCTCACCCGTCAGGTCCGCCACTTCGCTGATCGCCAAATGCAGTTCCGTTTCCAGCGCCAGCATGGCGTGTTGTTGGGCGTGCTCGAGTAACGCCCTGAGTCGATCCAATGGACGTTGCACCAGTTGCAGTTGGGTTTCGGCCAATACCAACTGGTATTCGATACGTGCAATCAAGTGCAGCGTGGCCGGCGGTGCCTGGCGCGCGTGGGCCCCGCGGTAATGACGCAAGACTCGGGTCAACGCTTCCCGGGCCAATTCCGGGCGCCCTTGTTGCAGCCAGAAATGACTGCTGATTTGCAGCAGCACCCCGCGATACACCGTGTCGGGGATCTGCCGTTGCTGCATCAACCGTTCGGCCTCGCGCAGACGATCAAACGCATGGGCGTAGTCGCGTTGATTGGCCGCCAGTTGCGCCTGCCCCAAAAATCCGTACAACACGTGCTTGTCCTGACTGTGCAAACAGTCATCAAGGCCCGCCTGGAAACATTCCCCGGCTAATTCATCCTGGCCCTGGCACAGGGCCAACCGACCACGCCGCAGGGCGATTCGTCCCAGCAGTGGCGTCGGTCGATCGGCCTGTCGCCCGAGCATTTCATGGATGTCGGCCAGCAACTGCGCTGCTCGCCGCGGCGCACCACGCTGCTCCAGCAACTGGGCATGATCGAGTTCGAGCAAGCCTTCAAACAGCAACGAGCCTTGTGCCCGCGCCAGGCACAGGGCGTCACGATTGAAGGCCTGGGCGGCATCGAGGTCGGCGTTGAGTAGCGCTTGCTGGGTCAACCCGGACAGACACAGTAACCGTGCGGGCCACGCCTCGGCCGCCAACTCGCCCAGCGCCTCGATAAAATGCGCCCGTGCCGCCGGCAGGCGTCCCTGCAAATGCAGCAACCAGCCCTGTTGCGCCTGCCAACGTGCCAGCAGTTGCCGTTGCAAGGATGCCGTCGGTTGCGGGGCAAATCGGGACAGTTGCCCAATGCAGGCAGCCGCCTGCTCGAAACGCCCGGCAAACAGCAACGCCGAGGTGATCAACCCCACCCGTTGCGGCGTGCCCAGGGTCAACTGTTCACCCAGTTGCTCGTGCAGTTTGAGTAACCAGCTGACGTTCTGACGCTTGAACAGATGCTCAAAACTGAAGTGTTGCATCAGGCTGACCGCGACTTCGTGCTCTTGCGCCAGCAACGCCTGCTCGAAGGCACCCTGCCAGTCTTCTTCGGCGCTGAACCACTGGCACGCGCGGCGATGCCAGGATCGTCCGGCCGGGGTCGGCTCTTCACGCATCTCCCGGGCCAGTGGCTCGAAGATTCGCAACCACTCGACGGAGTCTTCCCAGGGTTCAATGAAGCAGCCCATGTCCTGCAACGCGTGCAGCCACTGCGCGCCCTCCCCCGTACCGAAAAGATGCTCGCACAGGCTGGCGTTGAAGCGAGGCAGATGAACCAGCACCTGCCAGACCTCAACCAGTTCCGGCGGCAAGGTATTGAACAATTCGTGCTGCAGATAATCGAGCAATGTCGCCGAACGCCCCTGCTCACCCGACCACGGACAACCATTGAGCAACGCGATCCGCACGCCAGCGCACCAGCCACCGCTGCGCTGTACCACCCGTTTGGCGGTTTGCGCCGCCAGGTTCGGCTCGACATGACCGAGCAACTGCCCGACCTCGGCCTCGGTAAACGCCAGCGCCCGGGCTTCGCACTCGTACAACTCATCATCGAGCAGCAGCCGCGGCCAGTTGCAGGGCGGTCGTCGACGGGAACCCAGCCACCAGGTCAGTGCCGGGCTGGCGACGGCCAACAGACGATCGAGCATCCGGTCGAGTTCCGGATCGGGTGCCCGGCAGTAATCATCGAGAAACAGCCAGGTCGGCGCCTGTAATCGGGCAAGATACGCCAGCAACCCGGGCTCATCCGTCGAGGGCAGGCCCAGCGCTTGCGTCAGGCGCAACAAAAAATCGGCGGCGCTCAACGACGCCCCCGCCAGCGGCAGCCAACAGACCCGAACGTGCTCCGGCGCCCGCAGCAGGCATTCGGTGAGCAATGCACTCTTGCCACTACCGGCCGGCGCGCAAAGCAGCTTCACTCGCGCAGTCGAAACCAGCATGGGCTCGATCAGCCGCTCGCGGGACAGATGATGGGACGACAGTCGGGGCAGGAAGCCAGGGCGGTCCAGACAGTGCGTCATTGCAGTCATTGTGGTGCGCCTTTTTTATAATTCTGGCGCCACCCTAGCCCCCTCCCGAGCGCTTGTTGAAGAAGTATTCAACACACTGATCGACCGCTATAAAAAAGGTGACCGCAAAGTCACCCTTTTATGTAGGAACCTGTAGGAAACCTACCGAACCCCTGTGCTACGCAAGGCTGCTGGCGTGTAGTCCCCCGCTTTTGCATCGATGTTGAATTCGAAGCTGCGCTTCTCTTCATTCTTCATTCCAAGGGCGATGTAGCGACCGGCAATCAGGTCATACAGCGCTTCGACGGTGTAGGCCGGTACTTGGTGATCGTAGTAGAACTGGGCATGCCCTTCGGCGACGCGCCAGAGTTGACCACGCCCGTCGTAGTGGTCGGCCAGCGCCACTTGCCAGCTGTCTTCATCGATATACATGTGGCGTTTGGCGTACACGTGGCGTTCGCTCGGCTTGACCGTGGCGACGACTTCCCAGACCCGGTGCAACTCGTAGCGAGTCAGGTCCTGATTAATGTGCCCGGCCTTGATCACATCGGTGTACTTGAGGTTTGGCGAGTCGAGCTTGTAACTGTTGTAGGGGATGTACATCTCCTTTTTGCCGATCAGTTTCCAGTCGTAGCGATCCGGCGCGCCGGAAAACATGTCGAAGTTGTCGGTGGTGCGCAGGCCGTCGGACGAGGTGCCGACGCCGTCATAAGCAACCTGTGGCGCACGCCGTACCCGGCGCTGGCCTGCGTTGTAGATCCAGGCCTTGCGCGGCTCCTTGACCTGGTCGAGGGTCTCGTGGACCAGCAACACGTTGCCCGCCAGCCGCGCCGGTGCGGTCACTTCCTGCTTGAAGTAGTTGAGGACGTTATCGTCGCTGCCCGGTTTCAGATCGCTGAGCAACGACGGCACGGCGACCTCGTCCTTGAAGCGGATCACGGTGAAGTCACCATTGGATTGTGGTGTCGCCTGGGTGATGGTGCGGCGCAGATTACCGCCGTGGTAACGAGTGACGTGGTTCCAGATCACTTCCACGCCATTCTTCGGAATCGGGAATGCGTAGTAGCGATTGCCGGTGAAATTGGCCAGACCGTTACCGTCATTGATCGGTGTTACGTTCAGCGCGCTGCGCTTGGCCGACTCATAGATTTCTGCCGGTAACGCCACAGTGCGATGGCTCGGGTAGACCGGAATCCTGTAGGTCTCGGGATAGCGCTTGAACATCGCGACCTGGCCGTCAGAGAGCTTGTCCTTGTACTTGTCGACGGTCGCCGCGGTGATCACGAACAAGGGCTTTTCGTTGGCGAAGGGGTCAGCCAGGAAACCCTTGCTGTCCACCGCGCCAGCGTTTTTCGGGATGCCTCCGGTCCAGGCCGGAATCGAGCCATCGGCATTGCCGGCCTTCTCGGCACCGAGTGGGGTCAGGCTGGCGCCGAGCTTGCCGGCTTCTTCCGGCGACACCGCGGCTATAACGTTGGCGGCCAGCAGACTCAGGGCCAGAACGGTGCCCAATTGCAGAATCATCTTGCGCATTGAAATCATCCTTTTCAGCCAGATCAGAAGTTCACACCAAAGCTCAACGCCACGAAGTCACGGTCGGTGAGGACGTTGTAGTCCCCACCGAAAAAATCGGTGTAGCTGAGGCTCGCGGTGTAGGTGTTGCGATAGTCCGCATCGACACCGAGGCTGATGGCCTTGGCGCCTTCATTGAACAGACCGTTGGGGCCATAGCCTGCGACGTCGTGGGACCACGAGAGGTTGGGCCTGACGTTGATCCCGGCGATAAGGTTGTTGTAGTCGAGGATGGCCCGGCCGCGATAACCCCATGAAGTCGAGGTCACGAAGCCGTCGGTATCGCCTCCGAAACCATACTGGCCATACACCGAGTCGCGGCCATAGCGCAGTTTGCCGCGCGACTCCAGTCCACCGACCCGGACCACCCCGGCCTCACCCACCAGGGTCAGGCGATCCGCACCCGCGACCTGATCGATGAAATGCGTCAGGGTGCTCTGGATCTGCGTCACCTCCTTGCGGCGATAACCCTTGTTGTCAGCCCCGGGCGACGTGGCGATGGGCGATGCCGCACCACCCGCAATCGGATTGAGCATGGCCAGGGTCAGGTCATTGGTGTTGACCTGCACCGGGAGGTTGGGGCGGTAGCTGATTTCCCCGCTCCACGCGGTGCCGGTGGATAAGGTGGTGGAGAAGCTCGCGCCGTAGAGGCGGATGTCCTCCGGGTATTCGAGGTAATACTGGCCACGACCGAGCATCACGCTTTGGGCCAGGCCCGAACCACTGCCGGGGGCGATGCGGTTGGCGGCGGCAACGATCCCCGGAATGCTTGCCAGCGTACCGGGGCCGGCGGTGGTGGTCCCGACATTCGGTGAACGGCTGTGGTAGTTCATGAAGTACAAGCCGTACTCGGTGTCATCCCCCAACCAGCGCAACGCTGTACCCCACTGTCCGGAATCCCGGGCATCGCGGTCGCCGCCACGGGGAACGATCACCCCTTCCTTGCTGACTTCGAAGCCCTGGCCGAAGGCAGCCGCAATCGGCTGCAACGGCGCAATGGCCGGATTGGCGACGGTGTAGCCCTTGTTGCAACCATCCGCCACCACATCGACACCAAAGAAGGTGCCGCAGTTATCGACGACCGTCTGGTCCCATTCCAGCTGATAGAAGCCTTCCACGGTCAACTTCTCCGTCAGGCCCTGGGAGGCGAACAGCATGTTGACCGGGATCAGGCCCTCCTTGATCTCGGCGCCGGGACGACGGAACGCGGACACGTCGACCGGATTGATGCTGTTGATCGAGTTGCCGATGAACGTGCTCTCGCCCCAACTGACCACCTGCTTGCCGGCGCGGACCGTGCCTGGCAAATCGGCGAGGGAGTAATTGTGATAGACGAATGCGTCGAGGATTTGCCCGCCTGAAGACTTGGCGCCTTCTTTGCGATTGTGATCGCTGATGTCCTTGAAGGGGCGGCTTTCATCCTTGAGTTCAAAGTCGTACCAGTACTTGCCACGCACAAACGCACCGGTGTCGCCGTACTTCAGTTCGAGGTCGTGAATACCCTTGAAGATCTTCGAGAAGGTTTCACCCTTCTTGAAATTCAATCGCCCGTCGTCGCCGGTCGAAGACTGGCCGGAACCGCCATTGACGGTGCCCACCAGGGTGTCATCCGCATCACGCATGCCCCAGCTCGCGCCGACCGACAGCGAGGAGTCGAATGTCCCCTCGATTTCCCCGATGTTGAACGAAATGGCCTGCGCCTGGGCACAGCAACCCAAGGCGACCGCAGCCGCCAGCGCCTGTGGTGTGAAGATGGCGCGCATTGTTGTTTTTGTCATGCGTCTTCCCCGGTGAGTGACAGAAGGCCTCACCCTACTGCCGGACTTCGGGGTCGATAAGCGCACCAAGGAGGTATTCGTGGTGTACCTCTAAAGGATGACAGGCACAGACGACGAGCAGCCGAATCCCGACTGTTGCCGGGGCTGCAACAGTGCATGTCGGGAATTGGTATTTTTCCTACAGTACAGAGGGTTTATTCTTGCCTGGCTGCCACGGTAATCCACCGCGATGCACGATGTAGATGTACCGGCCTGCGCCGTGACTGAAAGATTTCAGATGAATTGAGGATTCGGTTCGTCACCCCGTGTTCACTGACGTTGATTTGTAGCTCCTGATCCAACGTCTTACTTTGGCCGCTGCCTTTGCAGCGGCCTTTTTTATGGGCGATGGTTCTTGATGAGTAACAGCTGCCAGTCAAAACTTCACATACCTACATTTCTTTCAGAAAGTACCTACAAGCATAGGTAAACACCAAAAGCACTCGAGTCTTTAAGTTGAACAGCAAGTCGGCGAACGACTTTGATCTTCGTCCGACTTCAAACTTACTTATTGCGAGTGCAACCATGAAATCCATCAACTACAACCACTATCGATCCACCCGAAGCTTCAATAGTCGAATCCGCTTTCTGATTCTTCACTACACGGCCGCTGACTTTGCGAGTTCTGTCAGTGCCCTGACCGGCCCGAATGTCAGCGCGCACTATCTGGTTCCAGATATCACGGACCCCACTTACCTGAAAGCCGGCTATACCGGGCAGGAAGTTTTCAACCTGGTGGATGAAACCCATCGCGCGTGGCACGCGGGTGTCAGTCAGTGGGGCAGCCGCAGCAATCTGAATGACACGTCCATCGGCATTGAAGTCGTGAATCTGGCAACCGACAACAAAGGTAAATTCACCTTCCCGCCGTATCACTCCGAGCAGATTGCCGCGATTGAACAACTGGCGCTGAATATCCTCAATCGCTACCCGGATATCACGCCGACCCAGGTTCTGGGCCACTCCGATGTTTCGGTCGGCCGCAAAAGTGACCCGGGACCGATGCTTCCCTGGCGGGAGCTTTACTTGAAAGGAGTCGGGGCCTGGTTCGATGAAAGCACTCGGGACGAGTATCTGCGCCAATACAACACATCCGGCGCTCCAGCCCGAAGCGAATTGCTGGGGCTGTTCAAAACCTATGGATACGATGTTTCGGGCGCGTCCACGGAAGGCGGTTTTCAACAATTGGTGCGGGCATTCCAGTTACATTTTCGCCCGGAAAACTTCGATGGAAAAATGGACGCGCAAACAGCCGCCAACCTGAAGGCGCTGGTAGTCAAATACTTCCCGGGCTGACCATTGGCAAACGGCTTTGCAGCCGACAAATGCAACAACCGGCAAGGTCAGTCAATGTGACCTTGCCGGCGCTTTCAGAGCGAATACCTCTGCAAATTCCCCATCATTTCCTTCAACGCCTCGATGTTGTCCTTCGGGTGCGCCGCGCCTTCGAAGTCGCAAATCTGCTGCCAGTGCGCCGCCACGTCTTCCGGGGAGAAACCGGCCCGTGGATCGAAACCGATGCCGAGGCTGCGCTCCCAGCGGACCTTGCCCATCCAGCCGCCGCCGACTTCGAACAGACCGGAGGTTTCCTGGCAGTTCTCGCTGGCCAGGTACACCACCAGCGGGCTGACCAGTTCGGGCTTTAGCTGTTCGAAGACTTGCGGCGGGATCAGGCCTTCGGTCATGCGCGTGCCGCCGGTGGGGGCGATGGCGTTGACCAGGATGTTGTTCTTGCGGCCTTCGATGGCCAAGGTGCGCGTCAGGCCGTAGAGACCGAGCTTGGCCATGCCGTAGTTGGACTGGCCAAAGTTGCCATAGATGCCCGAGGTCGACGCAGTGAAAATCACCCGGCCGTAGTTTTGCTCGCGCATATGCGGCCAGGCGGCGCGGGTGACTTTGTAGGCGCCTTCGACATGGACGCGGTAAACCAGGTCCCAGTCGGCGTCATCCATTTTGTGGAAGGTCTTGTCCCGCAGGATCCCGGCGTTGTTGACAACCACATCGACGCGACCGAAGACGTCCAGGGCGTGCTGGACCAGTTTGTCACCGTCAGTGACCGAGTCGTGGTTGGCTTCGGCAATGCCGCCAGCCTCGCGGATCTCTGCGACCACGCGGTCGGCGGCCGAGGCATTGGCGCCTTCGCCCTGGGCCGAGCCGCCAAGATCGTTGACCAGCACCCTGGCGCCCTGTTTGGCGAACAGAAGTGCATGCGTCCGTCCCAGACCGCCACCGGCTCCTGTGATGATCACGACTTTATCTTCGAAGCGCACAGACTCATTCATGGGGGACTCCAGCAGGCCAAGGGACAGTGAGTCCGAGTTTCAGGCACGGCGTAGCGGGTCACAATGAACACGGGGGAGGCTGAATGGTGCGCGATAAGGCTGGGGGATGATGATCGTGTCGGACAGGATGACGCGATCCCACAGAAGAAGGACAGATTCAACGCTGCGATTCAGGAACACGCCACCTTGCGCGGCGGCAAGAGCAGCTGATCGCGAAACACCAGGTAATGCTTGAGCACCTCGCAGGGCGCCTCGATCTGCGGGTAGTGGCCAATGTCGGGCAACACCACTGTGTCCGCATCCGGGATCAGCTCACGGTAACGCTCGACCATGTGCACCCCGGAGACCGGATCGACCCCGCCATCGATCACTCGCAGCGGCACTTCACCACGTTGCATCGCGCTCACCCAGCGGTTGCGCCAGACGCGTCGCTCCGGGATGTAGGCGATCAATTTGTGCATGATCCGTGGCCCGCGCTGGCTTTCGACCAGGCTCCAGAAGTCATCCATCTGGCTTTCACTGGGACGGGTTTGCGGGCCGAAAATCTGCCGAAAGCTTCTCACCAGGCCTTCTCGACTGAAGGCGCGGCCAATCATCCAGCCCAACGGGCTGAGCAAGAGTTTTTGCATCAGTAGCGGGTGGTGGGTTTCCGGAAACAACCCGCCGTTGAGAAACACGCAACTGGCCAGTTCCAACCGCGATTCGTAATGCCTGGCCAGCAGTTCCTGGGCCACGCTGTCACCGTAATCGTGGGCGAGCAGGTGCACTGGCTGCTGGACATTCAGGTGTTCAAGCAGTGCCTGCTGCAGATCCGCCTGCTCCAGCAGGCTGTATTCGTGATTCACCGGTTTGGCCGAATCGCCGAAGCCCAGCATGTCGCAAGCGATCACGCGAAAGCGCTGGGCCAATGGCTGCCACAGGTAATGCCAGTCCCAACTGGCGGACGGAAAGCCGTGAATGAGCAACAACGGCTCACCCTGCCCTGCTGTCCAGTAACGGATGGTCTGGCCACGGAACACGAACGCCTGGCTGCGTTTGCGCCAGACACACAAGGGGATCTCGGCGAGCGTCATTAGAGTTTATAACCCGGGTCCAGTTTATCGAGTTTGCGCAGCAGAGCCGGCCAGGCCAGCGCTCCGCCCATTCCTTGAGCACTTCGGGTGACACCCGCGATCATGGCTTTGGCTCCGGCCAGAATCTGCGGTTCGATGGCGATCAGCTCAGCGGCACCGTTTTGCGCCATGACCTGAATGTCACAGGCACGTTGAAAGGTGAACATCATCAGGAACGTATCGGCGATGGTGCTGCCGCAGGTGAGCAAACCGTGGTTATGCAACATCAGGAAATTGTTTTCACCGAGGTCGGCCTGTAGCCGCACTTTCTCTTCATGGTTGAGCGCCACGCCTTCGTAGGCGTGGTAGGCCAGGCTGGAAAGCACGAACAATGACTGTTGGCTGATCGGCAGAACGCCCTGCTTCTGTGCCGACACCGCAACCCCCGAAGCCGTGTGGGTGTGGAGCACGCAGACGACATCGTGGCGGACTTCGTGCACGGCGCTGTGGATGGTGTAACCCGCCGGATTGATCTCGTAAGGACTGTCCATCAGCTTGTTGCCGGCCTGATCCACCTTGACCAGGCTAGACGCGCTGATTTCGTGAAACATCAACCCGAACGGGTTGATCAGGAAATCTTCGGTGCCGGGCACCTTGGCGGAGATATGGGTGAAGATCAGGTCATCCCAGCCATGCTGGGCGACCAGGCGATAACAGGCTGCCAGGTCAATGCGGGTCTGCCACTCGGCAGCACTGACCTGGTCTTTGACACTCGGAGATGATTGGACGGGAGCGACGGTCACGGCAGGAAGCCTCGGTGTTTTTATGATGGAGTGTTTCCTATCTTTACCGAGTCTAGCCAGCCCTTGAGGTTCCTGTAGTTGCATTGGCAGCCAGCTTGATGACCCAGCGAGTCAGCCGTTCTGCCGCCTTGGATCCATGTCAATTGACCGGCGCCAGCGAGGGTCAGACAGGCCGTTTTCAGCGCACTGTCAGAACCATGACTGGCGTGGGTGTCGTGGCAATGGTCAGTCGCGCAGTGCGTTGATCAGGTCCGCCAGCCAAGGCTCGGCGTCCGTCTCCGGGGTCACGCTCTCGCTGGCATCCAGGCGCAGCATTGGCAGTACTTCGCGAATGCCCAGCTCACCGAACAATTCGCGCATCTGCTCGCCGCCGCCACAAAAAGTATCGCCATAGCTCGCATCGCCCAACCCGATCACCGCGCCCGGCAAACCGCGCCAGGCTGCTGGCAACTGGTCACGAATGTTCGAATACAGCGGTTGCAGGTTGTCCGGCAGCTCACCCATGCCGGTGGTCGAGGTCACCGCCAGAAAAGCTTCGGGGCCGAACGCCTGGACATCGGCGAGGGTCGCACGGGGGTTGTGCCAGGTTTCGAAACCGGCGGCTTTCAACAGGCTGGCGGCGTGGCGGGCAACTTCTTCGGCCGTGCCGTACACCGAGCCGGAAATGATGGCGACTTTCATCAATCTGATCCTGAATCCGAGTAAAAGACCCGGATATTAACAGCACGGTCGTGATAGTTCTTTTAGAATGCAATCGACAATCAATCAGGAAAGGATACTCCGATGATTAATGCACAACTGCTGCAAATGGTAATCAACGCCTCCAATGACGGTATCGTGATTGCCGAAAAGGAAGGTGAACAGGACAAGATCCTCATTTACGTCAACCCCGCGTTCGAACGCCTGACGGGGTACTCCAGTGAAGAAATCCTCTATCAGGACTGTCGCTTCCTGCAGTCAGGGGACCGCGATCAGGAAGCCCTGCCATTGATTCGTGATGCATTGAACCGCGAAGGATCCTGCCGGGAAATACTGCGCAACTACCGCAAGGACGGCACACCGTTCTGGAACGAGCTGTCCCTTTCAACGGTGAAAAATCCGGCGGACGGGCAAACCTATTTCGTTGGAGTGCAGAAAGACGTCACCGTACAGGTCAAGGCGCAACAGCGCGTGGCACAGCTGGAAGGGCAATTGGCTGAACTCCAGGCCGAGCTTGCCGCGCTCAAGGCGACGAACGGCGCAAACGAAACCCGGAATTAATGGTCAGTAACTACAATCACCAATGATTTTGTAACTATATCCTTCGAGCTGGCCATGCAACGCGACGCGCTCCTGACCCAGGATGAGCTGGATTTCATCCAGACCATGCAACACAACCCGCAACTCAATGTGCGGGACGCGACGTCGAGCCTGCTCGTCAACGGTGGTTCGCAAATCCGTGACCTGCTCACTCGCCTGGCGGCCCATGAGCAGGTCACCATTCAAGCCAGCTTCGAAAACCAGCAAATGACCTTCCCCCTGCACCTGGTGGAAGACGAGTTCCATGCGCTGCATTTGCGTCTCGGCGTACCGAGCATCTATGAAGACGGCCCGATGGTCCGGCCTTGGCGCCTGGTGCTGGACGAACCGGTAGCGCTGGAAAACGCCAAGGGTCAACCCGGCACCCTGTGGGTACACGAAGTGTCGTGCAAAGGGGTTTTGCTGGAAGCTCGCAACAAGACCAAACCGCCGAAGCATTTCGCCTTGTGGTTCAGCCCCTCAGGCTACGAGCGGATTGCCTTGCGCGGCACCTTCGAGAAAGAAAACGAAAAGGGCTTCTACGCCTATCAACTGAGCCAGGGCGATACGGACGAAACCGAGCGTCTGCGCCAGTTCATCCTGCAACAGCATCGTTTGACTCATCCAACGCTGCATCTCTGAACTTCAAGTATCCAGAGTACCCGCCAGGAACTGCTTCAGACGCTGGCTCATGAACTCCCCTTCATTGCCCAGGCAACCAATCGATGACCCGGCCAGGCTCTCCTGTACCAGGTCGCAAGCATCGCCGGCCAACAACAACCGACACTCCAGACTCATGGCCAGGCGATTCAGGCGCCGCGGCAACTCGGGAGCAGGCGCATGATTGGAAAACAGCACCAGTGCCTGGGGCTTGATCCTTTCACACATCAGCGCCAGCTCCTCGAATGGCTGGCCCATGTTCAGTACACGAACGGCCAATGGTCCGGAACTCAGGAACAGCGCGGCGACCAGCAGTTCCAGTTCCCGGCAATTGCCATCCAGAGCACAAATGACCACGCCACGCGGCTGTTTTTCGCGCATCAACAATAGACGCTGCACTACCCGGGACCGCAGAAAGCCATCCAGGAACAGCCACTCGCTGGTTCCACCGAACTGGTCCTGGCGTTGCAACAATTGCTTCCAGACGGGGATCAGAATGTCCTGGAACACCACCGGCAGGGAGTAGCTGGAAAAGATCTGCCCGTAGACCTGCTCCAGCCGAAGGTCGTCAAACCCGTTGACCGCAGCAAGCACCTGCTGCCGCCACTGAGCGTAATCGGCTTCCACAAGGCTGTTGGGGATGATGTGCGACAACGGCTGGAGCGGCTTGGTCCTGGCCAGTATCTTGCCGATCTTGCTGACGGCAACCCCGCGCTCGATCCAGCCAAGGATGCGGTGGACACGCTCGATATCGGACATCGAATACAGGCGATGCCCACTATCGGTGCGTGTTGGAGCAATCAGGCCATATCGTCGCTCCCAGGCTCGAAGCGTGACCGGGTTGACACCTGTCAGTCGCGCCACCTCGCGAATGGGAAAGAGTTCTTCCTGTTCGAGAGCGACGGCCTGCGTGGAGCCTGAAGCGACGTCTGTAATTATGGGCATCCTGTTGAAACATCCCTGTATCGTCCGAGCCTTATTCTAACGCCCCTGCCCCGTAAAGTTTCCGTAAAAAATCGATACCGCCAATCAACGGATCAAGGTCACAGACGCCAGGGACGGAATCAGGAATAATCCTTGCTTGTTTCGAGTCGCAGCCCACCACCCCGGCGCTGTGCCTGGCGAAGTTCCTATCCGGAGCGACGCAAATGCCTTACGGAGATACACAATGTCTACCCCTCCCGTCACGCTGATGGTTGCTCGCCGCGTTGCCAATGGACGTTACCAGGACCTGATTGCCTGGCTGCGCGAAGGCGAACAACTGGCCACCGATTTTCCCGGTTATCTCGGCTCCGGTGTGCTCGCTCCACCGCCCGAGGACGACGAATTCCAGATCATTTTCCGCTTCGCCGACGAGCAGACCCTGCACGCCTGGGAGCATTCGGCCTCGCGCACTGCCTGGCTGGCACGTGGCAGCGACCTGTTCGCCCACCCGACAGAACACCGGGTCAGCGGCATCGAGGGCTGGTTCGGTGCCGTCGGTCAACGCCCGCCGCGCTGGAAACAGGCAGTGGCGATCTGGCTGGCGTTCTTTCCGGTTTCGTTGCTGTTCAACTTTGTACTGGGTCCGCTGATCAGCGACATGAGCCTGCTGCCGCGGGTATTGCTCAGCACACTGTGCCTGACGCCGCTGATGGTTTATTTGTTCATTCCGTTGTCGACCCGTTTGCTGGCCGGCTGGCTTAACCGCACGCCGGTACGTCCATTGCCCACGACCTCAGTACCGCAAAATCGTTAAAAGATCGCAGGCTTCGCCAGCTCCTACGGGCCGTCATCTGTTGTCGATTAGTAGGAGCTGGCGAAGCCTGCGATCTTTTCCGAGACATCTCACGACTCCTCGCTGGTATAGTTTTGCTCTCACCGCGATGCGAGCCGTTCATGACTTCTTCCGCAGCCCCTGTCCTCATTACCGGCGCCGGCCAGCGTGTCGGCCTGCACTGCGCCCGGCGATTGCTGGAAGATGGCCATCGGGTGATATTCAGTTACCGCAGCGAGCGCCCCGGCGTACAAGCCCTGCGCGACCTCGGGGCCACCGCGGTGTTCGCGGACTTCGCCAGCGAGGCCGGGATCCTCGCCTTCATCAGCGAACTGAGAACCCATACCGACTGTTTGCGGGCGATTGTCCACAACGCCTCCGAATGGCTGGCCGAAACGCCGGACACCGACGCCGCGGCATTCACTCGCATGTTCAGCGTGCACATGCTGGCGCCCTACCTGATCAACCTGCATTGCGCCGATCTGTTGCAACGCTCAAGCCCCGCCGACATCGTGCACATCAGCGATGACGTGACCCGCAAGGGCAGCAGCAAGCACATCGGCTATTGCGCCAGCAAGGCCGGGCTCGACAGCCTGACCCTGTCCTTCGCCGCCAGGTACGCGCCGGCCATCAAGGTCAACGGGATCGCGCCGGCCCTGCTACTGTTCAACCCTGAGGACGACGCGGCCTACCGCGCCAAGGCGCTGGCCAAGTCCGCGCTGGGCATCGAACCCGGCTGCGAAGTGGTCTACCAGAGCCTGCGCTACCTGCTCGACAACCCTTATGTCACCGGCACCACACTGACCGTCAATGGCGGAAGGCACATCAAATAGTGTCCCGCGAGGATTTTCCATGACGTTATCCCTGCCCCAGAATTATCGAGAGATCCTCATCGGTCTCGGTGAAAACCCCGACCGCGAGGGTTTGCTCGATACGCCGACGCGTGCGGCCAAAGCCATGCAGTACCTTTGCCATGGTTACGAGCAAAGTGTCGAAGAGATCGTCAATGGCGCGCTGTTCGCCTCCGACAACGATGAAATGGTGATCGTCGACAACATCGAGCTGTACTCGCTTTGCGAACATCACATCCTGCCCTTCATCGGCAAGGCGCATGTGGCTTATATTCCAACCGGCAAGGTGCTGGGTCTGTCGAAGATCGCGCGGCTGGTGGACATGTTCGCCCGGCGCCTGCAAATCCAGGAAAACCTCACCCGGCAAATCGCCGACGCGGTGCAGCAAGTGACCGGCGCGGCTGGTGTCGCAGTGGTCATCGAGGCACAGCACATGTGCATGATGATGCGCGGCGTCGAGAAACAGAATTCGACCATGAACACCTCGGTGATGCTCGGCGCCTTCCGCGAGTCGAGCAACACCCGTCAGGAGTTCCTGCAATTGATTGGACGGAGCAAGTAGCAATGCCACAACTTCAGCCAGGCATGGCACGCATCCGGGTCAAAGACCTGGGCCTGCGTACCTTCATAGGCATCAACGAGGATGAAATCCTCAACAAGCAGGATGTGCTGATCAACCTCACCATTCTGTACGCAGCCCAGGAAGCAGTGCGGGACAACGACATCGATCACGCGTTGAACTACCGCACGATTACCAAGGCGATCATCGCCCATGTGGAAGGCAACCGCTTTGCGCTGCTCGAACGCCTGACCCAGGAAATTCTCGACCTGGTGATGGCCAACGCATCGGTGTTGTACGCCGAGGTCGAGGTCGACAAGCCCCACGCGCTGCGATTCGCCGAGTCGGTATCGATTACGCTTGCAGCGAGCCGCTAGCTTCAAGCCACAGGCGCCAGGCTGTAAACTTGCAGCCACCGCCATCCAACTTGCAGCTTCAAGCGTGCCGTTTGAAGCTGACTCGCAGAGACCGCCATGACCGATCAACAACGCCTGGAACTCGAAGCCGCCGCCTTTCGCCGGCTGGTGGCCCACCTGGACAGCCGCAAGGATGTACAGAACATCGACCTGATGAACCTCTCGGGTTTTTGCCGCAACTGCCTGTCCAAGTGGTACAAGGCGGCGGCCGACGACCGCCAGATCGAGGTCAGCCTCGACGAAGCCCGCGAAGTGGTTTACGGCATGCCGTACGCCGAATGGAAAGCCCAATATCAGCAAGAAGCCAGCGCCGACCAGCAAGCGGCGTTCGCCAAAGGAAAACCCAATGAGTGATTTGAACACCCTGCGTGCCAGCCTCAAGACCGGCGAACACGCCTTCGCCGATACCCTGGCCTTCATCGCCGCCGGTTACGACTACCAACCTCAGGTGTTCAACAACGGTGGCGTGGAAAACGCGGCCGGACAGAACGAAGGTTCGTGCAAGACCCTGGGCCTGGCGCTGCTCGAAGGCTTGAGCGATGAAGAAGCACTGCTGGCTTTTGGCGAGCATTACCGTTCGGTCGTTGCCACACCTGAAGGCAGCGACCACGCCAACATCCGCGCGTTGATTGCCCATGGCCTGGCTGGTGTGAAATTCGCTCAGCAGCCATTGACCCGCCGCTGATACCAAAAAGATCGCAGCCTTCGGCAGCTCCTACAGGGAATCAAACCTCAATGTAGGAGCTGCCGAAGGCTGTGATCTTTTGATCTCTATTGTTTCGCCCTGCACATTCCGACTTTTAAGATTGACCCGGCAACTTTATTTCGTTTGCCCCGTACCACCGCTCACGGCTTAGATAAAAAGAAGTCCTCCTTCTTCCGAGCCGATCCTCCATGCGCAGCGAAACCATCAGCCAGTCGATCAACATCGTTCACCCTGTCACGCTCAGCCACGGCAAGAATGCCGAGGTCTGGGACACCGATGGCAAGCGCTATATCGACTTTGTCGGCGGCATCGGCGTGCTAAACCTCGGCCATTGCCATCCGCGCATCGTCGAAGCCATTCGCGAACAAGCCACCCGACTGACCCACTACGCGTTCAACGCCGCGCCTCATAGGCCTTACATCGACTTGATGGACCGCCTCAGCGCCTTTATCCCGGTCGATTACCCGGTCAGCGGCATGCTGACCAACAGTGGCGCCGAAGCGGCTGAGAACGCGCTGAAGATCGTCCGTGGCGCAACGGGTCGCACCGCTGTAATTGCCTTCGACGGCGCTTTCCACGGCCGCACCCTGGCGACACTCAACCTCAATGGCAAAGTCGCGCCCTACAAACAGAAAGTCGGCGTGCTGCCGGGGCCGGTGTTTCACCTGCCCTTCCCCAGCCAGGACAACGGCGTCACCTGTGCCGAGGCCCTCAAAGCCATGGAGCGCCTGTTCAGCGTCGAGATTGATGTCGAAGACGTCGCCTGCTTTATCGTCGAACCGGTGCAGGGCGAAGCTGGCTTCGTGGCCATGGATGTCGAGTTCGCCCAGGCACTGCGCAAGTTCTGCGACGACAAGGGCATCGTGCTGATCGCCGATGAAATCCAGTCCGGTTTCGGCCGAACCGGCCAGCGCTTCGCGTTCTCGCGGCTGGGCATCGAGCCGGACCTGATCCTGCTCGGCAAAAGCATCGCCGGCGGTGTGCCGCTGGGTGCGGTGGTCGGACGCAAGTCGCTGCTGGACAACCTGCCCAAGGGCGGGCTTGGTGGCACTTACTCCGGCAATCCCATCGCCTGCGCAGCGGCACTGGCAACCCTGGATGAAATGACCGATGCCAACCTGCATGCCTGGGGCTCCCAACAGGAAGAAGCGATTGTCGGTCGCCATGCAACCTGGCGCACGAACAACCTGACGCCGTACCTGGGACGCCTGACGGGTGTCGGCGCCATGCGTGGTATCGAGCTGATCAACGCCGATGGCTCACCCGCATCAGCGCAATTGACCCAACTGCTGGCCCTGGCGCGGGATGCGGGCCTGCTGCTGATGCCCAGCGGCAAATCGCGGCACATCATCCGGCTGCTGGCGCCGCTGACCATCGAGGCGTCAGTGTTGGAGGAAGGGCTGGACATCCTTGAGGCATGCCTGGCAAGACTGACCTGAACACAATCCCACACTGGAATGTGATCGGGTGGTAAATCGCGGGCAAAAAAAACCGGCCGAAGCCGGTTTTTTCAGTTCAACGAAAGCAGAATCAAGCGTTCTGCAGATCGTCGAGGTAACGTTCGGCATCCAGTGCCGCCATGCAACCGGCGCCAGCGGAGGTGATGGCCTGACGGTACACGTGGTCAGCCACGTCACCGGCGGCGAAGATACCTTCGAGGTTGGTGGCAGTGGCGTTGCCTTCACGGCCGCCCTGGACTACCAGGTAACCGTCTTTCAAGGTCAACTGGCCTTCGAACAGCGAAGTGTTCGGAGTGTGGCCGATAGCGATGAACACGCCGTCGACAGTCACTTCGTCGAAGCTGCCGTCGTTGTTCTTCAGGCGGGCACCGGTCACGCCCATGTTGTCGCCCAGTACTTCGTCCAGGGTCGCGTTCAGCTTCAGCTCGATCTTGCCTTCGGCAACACGGGCGTTCAGCTTGTCGATCAGGATCTTCTCGGCGCGGAAAGTTTCGCGACGGTGGATCAGGGTGACTTTGCTGGCGATGTTGGCCAGGTACAGGGCTTCTTCAACAGCGGTGTTGCCGCCGCCGACCACAGCCACAGGCTTGTTGCGGTAGAAGAAACCGTCGCAGGTCGCGCAGGCCGAAACGCCCTTGCCCATGAACGCTTCTTCCGATGGCAGGCCCAGGTAACGAGCGCTGGCGCCAGTGGCGATGATCAGCGCGTCACAGGTGTAAGTCGCGCTGTCGCCGGTCAGGGTGTATGGCTTGGCAGCGAAGTCGACGGCATTGATGTGATCGAACACGATCTCGGTTTCAAAGCGCTCGGCGTGCTCGCGCATCCGCTCCATCAGCGCCGGGCCGGTCAGACCATGGACGTCGCCCGGCCAGTTGTCGACTTCGGTGGTGGTGGTCAGTTGACCGCCGGCCTGCATGCCGGTGATCAGCAGCGGCTTGAGGTTGGCACGGGCGGCATAGACCGCGGCGCTGTAACCGGCAGGGCCGGAACCGAGAATAATCACTCGCGAATGACGGACTTCAGACATGACCTGCTCCTGTTGACCGGCCCGGAATACCTGGCGCGGAACGCCGGATTGCCGGCTGGAATAAAAAAGAACGGTTGAAAGCACTTGGGGAAGGCTTGAACCCGACCGTCCTGTAAAAAGATTGGGTGCAGCGTATCGAGGGGGCGAAGATTAAGGAAATACGGTTTAACAATCCAGCTCATAGGTGGTCTCTATGCCATCTCGCCGATGATATCGACGTCTTTGTTACAGTGAATGTCGATACCTCCATCGCGCTTTCGCCTGTGAAGCAAAGCCGGTAAGGTCGGCGCGTTTTCCCTCTGCCTGGAGCCTCTTATGCCCGCCCCTGTCCTGTCCGGCCCGCAATACCTGCGCGAAGGCCTCAAGCTGGTGCTGAGCCCCAGCCTGCGTCTGTTTGTGCTGTTGCCGCTGGCAATCAACCTGGTGCTGTTCGTCGGATTGATCTACCTGGCCGGCCATCAATTCAGCCTGTGGGTCGATACCTTGATGCCTTCCCTGCCCGACTGGCTGAGTTTTCTCAGCTACATCCTCTGGCCGATTTTCGTGGTGCTTGTAGTGTTCATGGTGTTCTTTACCTTCACCATGCTCGCCAACGTCATCGCCGCGCCGTTCAATGGTTTCCTCGCGGAGAAAGTCGAAGTGGTGGTGCGCGGCACCGATGATTTCCCGGCCTTCAGCTGGGGTGAGCTGATCGCCATGATCCCGCACACCCTGGCCCGGGAAATGCGCAAGCTCGGCTACTTCCTGCCCAGGGCAGTCGGGTTGTTCATCCTCTCGTTCATCCCGGTGGTGAACATCATCGCCGCGCCGCTGTGGCTATTGTTCGGAGTGTGGATGATGGCGATCCAGTACATCGACTACCCGGCGGACAACCACAAGCTGGGCTGGAACGAAATGCTCGCCTGGCTGCGGCAGAAGCGCTGGCAGAGCATGAGCTTCGGCGGCAGCGTGTACCTGGTGCTGCTGATCCCGGTGGTCAACATTCTGATGATGCCGGCGGCCGTGGCCGGGGCGACGCTGTTCTGGGTGCGTGAACGCGGCGCGGAAAACCTGGTGACCCAGCGCTAATTCATAAATCCATCATCCTGACGTCACACTGACGACATGGCCCCGGTCGACACTGGGGTCATGACGACAGCTCTGCATATCACCCTGATCACCGAAACCTTCCCACCGGAAATCAACGGCGTGGCCAATACCCTGGGTCGCTTGTGCGACGGTTTGCGCGCGCGCGGGCATCAAGTGGAGCTGGTGCGACCACGTCAGGGCTGCGACCAGCAGTTGGGCAGCGACGATGAATTGCTGCTGTGCCGCGGCTGGCCGCTACCGGGCTATCCCGGCCTGCAATGGGGTCAGTCGTCGATGCACAAACTGCTGCGGCGCTGGACGCGTCACCGCCCGGATGTGCTCTACATCGCCACCGAGGGCCCGCTGGGTCTCTCTGCACTACGTGCGGCACGGCGACTGGGGATTTCCGTGGTCAGCGGTTTCCACACCAATTTCCAGCAGTATTCCAACCAGTACGGGTTTGGTTTGCTCACGCGCCTGCTGACCCACTACCTGCGCTGGTTCCATAACCGTTCGACCATGACCCTGGTGCCCAGCGTCAGCCAGCGCCTGGAACTGGAGCGACGTCAGTTCGAGCGAGTGGCGTTGCTGTCCCGTGGGGTCGACAGCGAATTGTTTCACCCGGCCAAACGCTTGAGTGCCCTGCGCGAGCAATGGGGACTGGCCGAAGCAGACATCGCCGTCATTCATGTCGGACGCCTGGCCCCGGAAAAGAATCTCGGCTTGCTCAAGCGCACCTTCAATACCCTCAAGGCGAGTTATCCACAGCGCACGCTGAAACTGATCGTGGTCGGCGATGGCCCGCAGCGCCAGGAACTGGAAAACGAAATGCCCGAGGCGATTTTCTGCGGCACCCAACGGGGTGAAGCCCTGGCCTGTCACTACGCCTCGGGCGACGTGTTTCTGTTTCCAAGCCTGACCGAAACCTTTGGCAATGTGGTGCTTGAAGCACTCGCTTCGGGGCTCGGCGTGGTGGCCTACGACCAGGCGGCAGCCGCCCAGCATATTCGTCATGGCTACAACGGTGTGCTGGCGATGCCGGGGGATGAAGAAGCGTTCTGCGATGCAGCGGCATGGCTGCTGGAGGAAAGGGAAGCCTTGCGCAATGTGCGCCTCAATGCACGCCAACATGCCAGTCGCCAGGGTTGGGCGACGATCATCGAGCAGTTCGAAGGGCAGTTGCGCGGGGCCTGCACCGGGGAGATGGTGGTGCCGATTGCACCGATTGTTCCTTGATTTTGCAGTGTTCTTGAGTCGGTCTTCGCGAGCAAGCCCGCTCCCACAGGGTTCTTGGTTCACACATGATTGGTGATCACCGCAGAACCTGTGGGAGCGAGCTTGCTCGCGATGAGACCTTCCCGCTCGCCGCTTAAACCAGCGACATCAACGCCTCACGGCTGAACGGCAGAATGTCATCCTCACGGCCGTCGCGCACTTTTTGTGCCCAGTCCGGGTCCACCAGCAAGGCACGACCGACCGCCACCAGGTCGAACTCGTCGTTGTTCAGGCGCTCCAGCAGTTTTTCCAGGCTGGCCGGCTGCGCGACCTTGTCGGTGTTGACCATGAACTGCAGGAACTCGCCATCCAGGCCGACGCTGCCCACGGTGATGGTCGGTTTACCGGTGAGTTGGCGGGTCCAGCCGGCCAGGTTCAGCTCGGAACCGTCGAACTCCGGCTCCCAGAAGCGGCGGGTCGAGCAGTGGAAAATATCCACGCCGGCGTCGGCCAACGGCTTGAGGAACTCGCCCAAGGCTTCCGGGGTTTGCACCAGACGCGCGGTGTAGTCCTGCTGCTTCCACTGGGAGAAACGGAAGATGATCGGAAAACCTTCACCGACCGCGGCACGCACGGCCTGAATCAACTCAATGGCGAAGCGCGAACGGTTGGCCAGGCTGCCGCCGTATTCGTCGGTACGCTGGTTGCTGCCTTCCCAGAAGAACTGATCCACCAGATAACCGTGGGCTCCGTGGATTTCCACGCCGTCCATGCCGATGCTCTGGGCATCCTTGGCAGCCTGGGCGAACGCGGCGATCACGTCCTGGATGTCCTGTTTGGTCATGCCGTGCACCACGACCTGGCCTTCCTTCAGTTTTTCCGACGGGCCATAACCCGGCACGCTGGCGTCCGGCTCGGTGCCGATCCGGCGCACGCTGCCCACGTGCCACAACTGCGGAACGATCTTGCCGCCTTCGGCGTGAACGGCGTCGACGACTTTCTTCCAGCCGGCCAAGGCCGCTTCACCGTAGAAATGCGGAACGTTCGGATAGCCGTTGGAAGCCTTGTGACCGACGGTGGTGCCTTCGGTGATGATCAGGCCGACGCCCGCAGCGGCGCGACGACGGTAGTATTCGATCACTTTGGAATTAGGCACACCGCCCGGGGAAAAGGAGCGGGTCATCGGCGCCATGACGACACGGGTCGGCAATTCGAGGGTGCCGAGGTGGAACGGTTTGAACAGGGCTTTGACGGACATGGGACGCTCCACGGAAGAATGACTTTATGACGGCTATAATATGGAGTGCCCAACCCATTGAACAGCATTATTGATTTCGGTGATTAAGAGTCAAAAGGCAGAAAGCAAAAGATCGCAGCCTTCGGCAGCTCCTACGGGTACACATTCGCCGTAGGAGCTGCCGAAGGCTGCGATCCTCTGATCTTGATCTCTGGCTTAACTCAGCGCTTTTTCAATCGCGTGAACGATGGTCGGATCATCGGGCGCCGTACGCGGCGAGAACCGAGCCAGTACACGGCCGTCCTTGCCCAACAGGAACTTCTCGAAGTTCCAGGTGATGTCGCCGGGAAACTCCGCGCCCTCGCCCGCCAGCAAACGGTACAACTGATGACGCTCATGCCCGTTGACTTCCAGCTTGCTGGACAACGGAAAGGTCACGCCATAGTTGAGGCTGCAGAAATCCTTGATCTCTTGTTCGGTCCCCGGTTCCTGCCCGGCAAACTGGTTGCACGGCAAGCCCAGGACGCTGAAGCCCTTGGCCTTGAATTGCTGGTAGAGGTTTTCCAGCGCCGCGTACTGCGGGGTCAGGCCGCATTTGGAGGCAACGTTGACCACCAGTACGACTTGGCCTTTGAAAGGCGCCAGAGGTAGCTCCTGTCCATCCAGGGCTGTCAATTTAAGGTCGTGAAAAGCACTCATGGCGTACTCCAGATTCCCGTGTTCTTCTCGAAACAGCCACTTGTCGGTGTCGTCAGGGACGGCCGCAGACTAAAAAGGCGCCCACAGGGCGCCTCTCCAGTTATCTGAGCTTAGCGCAGAAATCAGTGGTGATGGCCACCTTCGCCATGGACGTGGCCATGAGCGATTTCTTCCTGGCTGGCGTCACGGATGTCGATGATCTTGACCTGGAAATTCAGGCGCTGACCGGCCAACGGGTGGTTGCCGTCGACGGTGACGTCGTCGCCGTCCAGATCACGGATGGTTACGATCTGCATCTGGCCGTCCGGAGCGGAGGCGTGGAACTGCATGCCCACTTCCAGCTCGTCGACGCCTTCGAACATGCTGCGGCTCAGGGTGCTGACCAGTTCGGCAGCATATTCGCCGTAAGCGTCTTCAGGTTCTACGGCTACGGTCAGCTCGTCGCCGACAGCCTTGCCTTCCAGAGCCTTTTCCAGGCCCGGGATGATGTTGCCTGCGCCTTGCAGGTAGACCAGCGGCGCGCCGCCGGCGGAGCTGTCGATGACCTCACCAGCGTCGTTGGTCAGGGTATAGTCGATGGAGACAGCCTTATTGGCGGCGATCAGCATGGGGCGAGACCTTTTGCATAAGAAGATTGAAAGGCCAAGTTTAGCGAAGCAATCGTCCGAAAGCGAACACAACCCGGACAGACGGGATTCGACGATCACAGGCTTCCATCAGGACGAGGACGGGCACTGGGTGGCCGAGCTTTCCTGCGGCCACACCCAGCACCTGCGGCACCAGCCGCCATGGCAATCCCGTGCCTGGGTCACGGACCCTGCGCAGCGCCAGGAAAAAATAGGCCAACCCTTTGATTGTGGTTGGTGCGCACAAGGCTCGGTTAGCGATAACCTTGGCGACTGAATTTCGGTAGACGACCAGTTATAGGTCATCGCCTTTGCAATGCACCTTTAGAGAATCCGCATGCAAACTTTTTTTATCGCGCCCACCGATTTTGGTGTGGGTCTGACCTCCATCAGCCTCGGGCTGGTGCGTACCCTTGAGCGCGCCGGCCTCAAGGTCGGTTTTTTCAAGCCGATTGCCCAGCCGCATCCGGGCGACACCGGCCCGGAACGTTCCACCGAACTGGTGGCGCGTACCCACGGTTTGAAACCGCCCCAGCCCCTGGGCCTGGCCCATGTCGAGCGCATGCTCGGCGACGGTCAGCTCGATGAGTTGCTCGAAGAAATCATCGCCCTTTATCAGCAGGCGGCCATCGGCAAGGACGTGCTGATTGTCGAAGGCATGGTACCGACCCGCAGCGCCAGTTACGCCGCGCGGGTCAACCTGCACCTGGCCAAGAGCCTCGACGCCGAAGTGATCCTGGTCTCGGCGCCGGAAAACGAAGTGCTGACCGAACTCTCCGGTCGCGTCGAGTTGCAGGCGCAATTGTTTGGCGGCCCGAAAGATCCGAAAGTCCTCGGTGTGATCCTCAACAAGGTCAAGACCGAGGAAAGCATGGAAGCCTTCGCCACGCGCCTGAAGGAGCATTCGCCCTTGCTGCGCAGCGGTGATTTCCGCTTGCTCGGCTGCATTCCGTTCCAGCCGGAACTGAACGCCCCGCGCACCCGCGACGTTGCTGACCTGATGGGCGCGCAAGTGCTCAACGCCGGTGATTACGAAACCCGGCGCATGACCAAGATCATCATTTGCGCCCGCACCATGCGCAACACCGTGGAGTTGCTCAAGCCCGGCGTGCTGGTGGTGACCCCTGGCGACCGCGACGACATCATCCTCGCCGTCAGCCTCGCGGCCTTGAACGGTGTACCGCTGGCCGGCCTGCTGCTGACCAGCGACACCCTGCCCGACCCGCGCATCATGGACCTGTGCCGTGGCGCCCTGCAGGCCGGGTTGCCGGTGCTGTCGGTGAGTACCGGCTCCTATGACACCGCCAACCTGCTCAACGGCCTGAACAAGGAAATCCCCATCGACGATCGCGAGCGCGCCGAAATCATTACCGATTTCATCGCCGGCCATCTCGATGCCAACTGGCTGCACCAACGCTGCGGTACGCCACGGGAAATGCGCCTGTCGCCAGCGGTGTTCCGCTATCAATTGATCCAGCGTGCGCAGGCGGCCAACAAGCGTATTGTGCTGCCCGAAGGCAGTGAGCCGCTGACCGTGCAGGCCGCCGCGATCTGCCAGGCCCGTGGCATCGCTCGCTGTGTGTTGCTGGCCAAGCCCGAGGACGTGCAGGCCGTCGCCCGCGCCCAGGGCATCGAGTTGCCGCCGGGACTGGAAATCATCGATCCGGACTCGATCCGCGAGCGTTATGTCGAGCCCATGGTCGCGCTGCGCAAAAGCAAAAGCCTCAACGCGCCGATGGCCGAGCAACAACTGGAAGACACCGTGGTGATCGGCACCATGATGCTGGCCCTGGATGAAGTCGACGGCCTCGTGTCGGGCGTGATCAACACCACCGCCAACACCATCCGCCCGGCCCTGCAACTGATCAAAACCGCACCCGGCTGCACCTTGGTGTCTTCGGTGTTTTTCATGCTGTTCCCGGAAGAGGTGCTGGTCTACGGCGACTGCGTGATGAACCCGCACCCGAGCGCCAGCGAACTGGCCGAGATCGCCCTGCAAAGCGCTGACTCGGCCGCCGCCTTCGGCATCACGCCACGGGTGGCGATGATCAGCTACTCCAGCGGCGAGTCGGACAGCGGCGAAGAAGTCGAGAAGGTCCGCGAAGCGACCCTGCTCGCCCATGAGCAACAGCACTCGCTGCTGATCGACGGCCCCCTGCAGTACGACGCCGCCGCTAACGAAAGCGTGGCCCGGCAATTGGCGCCGAACAGTCAGGTGGCCGGTCGTGCCACGGTTTACGTGTTCCCAGACCTCAACACCGGCAATACCACGCACAAGGCCGTACAGCGCAGTGCCGACTGCGTCAGCCTCGGGCCGATGCTGCAAGGCTTGCGCAAACCGGTGAACGATTTGCCCCGCGGCGCGCAGGTCGATGACATCGTCTACACCATCGCCCTGACCGCGATCCAAGCCGCCAACCGACCTATGGATGTGTAAATGCTGGACTTCCTACCCGCCCCGTTGCGGGGCGTGATCGCCTCGCTGCTGTTGGCACTGAACACGATTTTGCTCTGTTCGTTCCTGTTCTGCGTGGCACTCGTCAAGGTACTGCCGTTCGCCCTCACCCAGCGCCTCGCGGGCTGGCTGATGAGCCATACCCACGAAGCCTGGATCAGCCTCAACAAAGGCTGGATGAACCTGGTACGCCGCACGCGCTGGCATATCAGCGGCCTGCAAGGCCTCGACTATCAGCACTCGTACCTGATTACCAGCAACCACCAGAGCTGGGTCGACATCCTAGTGCTGCAATACGTGCTCAACCGGCGCATTCAGCCGCTGAAGTTCTTCCTCAAGCAGGAGCTGATCTGGGTTCCGGTGATCGGGCTGGCCTGGTGGGCGCTGGGCTTTCCGTTCATGAAGCGCTACTCCAAGGCCTATCTGGAGAAGCACCCGGAGAAGAAAGGCAAGGACCTGGAAACCACCCGCAAGACCTGTGCGAAATTTCGCGACAACCCGGTGGGCATTTTCAACTTCGTCGAAGGCACGCGCTTCACCGAGGGCAAGCACAAGCAACAGCAGTCACCCTTCAAGTACCTGCTCAAGGCCAAGGCCGGCGGCATTGCCTTTGTGCTGGATGCGATGGGCGAGCAGCTTGAATCCCTGGTCAACGTGACCATCCACTACCCCGCCGGGCGCCCGGGTTTCTGGGACTTGCTGTGCGGGAACGTGGCGGATGTGGTGGTGCACTTTGAAGAGCTGAAGATTCCGCCGCAATTCATTGGCAAGAACTATGACCAGGACGGCGAATACCGCCTGCAGTTCCAGGGCTGGATCAATCAGTTGTGGCAGGACAAGGATGCGTTGCTGGAACAGATGCATCGCGAGTATCCGCAGATTTAAGATCAAAAGATCGCAGCCTTCGGCAGCTCCTACAGGATGTACGCCGAACCAATGTAGGAGCTGCCGAAGGCTGCGATCTTTTGACGATCTGAAAGACACAAAAAACCCGCCGATGATCACTCATCGGCGGGTTTTTCATTTTGCAGCTAAGGCTTAGATCGCACCACGCTCACGCAGCAGACCCAGCACTTGCTTGACGCCTTCTTCCAGGGACACGGACTGGGTGTCGATCACCAGATCGGCATCCAGCGGTACGTCGTACGGGAAGGAGTCGCCCGGGATGTTATCCCCGGCCGCCGCGTACAAACCTTGCGGATCGCGCTCGGCGCAGACTGTCGGCGAAGCCTGGACGTAGACCGTCAGCAGACGCTCCTTGCCGATCAGTTCCCGGGCCTGTTCACGACCTTCGGCACTCGGCGCAACGAACGCCGCGAGGGTCAGCAGACCGGCTTCGTTGAACTGACGCGCAACGTGTGCGGCACGGCGCCAGTTCTCGGTACGCCCGGCGCGATCCTGTGGCAGACCTTTGTTCAGGTCGTGACGCAGGTTCTGGCCATCGAGTACGAACACCGCACGGCCCATGTCGAACAACTTGCGTTCAACGGCATATGCCAGGGTGCTTTTGCCCGCGCCCGACAAGCCGCTGAACAGCACGGTGGCCGGTTGCTGGCCGAAGCGCTGTGCGCGTTCTTCGGTGGCGACGTGGGCCAGTTTGCCGTGGTGTGTGCTGGTGCCATGGGCCAAAGGCTGGGCGACGATCATGCCCGCGCCAACGGTGCCGTTGGTCAGGCGGTCGATGATGATGAAGGCGCCGGTGGTGCGGTTGCTGTCGTAACCGTCGAGGGCAATCGGCGCATCGAGCGCGATCTTGACCTTGCCGATTTCGTTGAGCTGCAACGCGCTGGCCGGACCTTCTTCCAGGGTGTTCACGTCGACCTTGTTGACGATGCTGGCGATAGAGCCCGGCACGTAACTGGTGGCGCGCTTGATGTCGTACTTCTTGCCCGGCAGCATCGGCTCTTCAGCCATCCACACCAGCATCGCTTCGAAGCTGTCGGTCACCGGCGGCACGTTGTCGGCGTGAACCAACAGATCGCCACGGGAGATATCGATTTCGTCTTCCATGGTCAGCGTGACTGCCTGACCGGGACCGGCGTGCTCCAGTTCACCTTCGAAGGTGACGATGGACTTCACGCGGCTGCTCTTGCCCGACGGCAGCACTACGACTTCATCGCCTTTCTTGACGATGCCGCTGGCCAGCGTACCGGCGAAGCCACGGAAGTTCAGGTTCGGACGGTTGACGTACTGCACCGGGAAACGCAGGTCGGTGAAGTTGCGATCGCCCGCCACTTCCACGGTCTCAAGAATTTCCATCAGCGACTGGCCGGTGTACCACGGCGAGCGCTCGGACTTGTTCACCACGTTATCGCCCTTCAAGGCCGACATCGGCACGAAGTGCATGCTGGTCGGCTTGAGCTTCAAGCCTTCGGCAAACTGCAGGTAGTCGGCCTTGATCGACTCGAACACGCCCTGGTCGAAGCCCTTGAGGTCCATCTTGTTGATGGCGACGACTATGTGCTTGATGCCCAGCAACGAGGCGATGAAGCTGTGGCGACGGGTCTGGGTCTGCACGCCGTAACGTGCATCGACCAGGATGATCGCCAGGTCACAGGTGGAGGCACCGGTGGCCATGTTGCGGGTGTACTGCTCATGGCCCGGGGTGTCGGCGATGATGAATTTGCGCTTGGCGGTGGAGAAATAGCGGTACGCGACATCGATGGTGATGCCTTGTTCACGCTCGGCCTGCAGGCCGTCGACCAGCAGCGCCAGATCGATGTCTTCACCGGTGGTGCCGACTTTTTTCGAGTCGCGGGTAATGGCTTCCAGGTGATCTTCGTAGATCATCTTGGAGTCGTGCAGCAGGCGCCCGATCAGGGTGCTCTTGCCGTCGTCGACGTTACCGCAGGTCAGAAAGCGCAGCAGCTCTTTACGTTCGTGCTGGCCCAGGTAGGCGAGGATGTCCTCGCTGATCAAATCAGATACGTGCGACATGACAACCCCTTAGAAATAACCCTGACGTTTTTTGTCTTCCATGGAGCCGGCGCCATCGTGGTCGATGACACGGCCCTGGCGCTCGGAAGTTCGCGTCAGGAGCATTTCCTGAATGATGTCCGTGAGGCTTTCGGCCTCGGACTCCACCGCGCCCGTCAACGGGTAGCAACCAAGGGTACGGAAACGCACTTTCTTTTTGACGATTCGGGCTTTGTCTTCATCGCTCAGGTGCTCGAGGATGCGCTCGTCGTCGATCATGATCAGCGTGCCGTTCTTCTCGATGACTTCACGCTCGGCGGCGAAGTACAGCGGAACGATCGGGATGCCTTCAAGATAGATGTACTGCCAGATGTCCAGTTCGGTCCAGTTCGACAGCGGGAAGACACGGATCGACTCGCCCTTGTTGACCTTGCCGTTGTAGACGTTCCATAGCTCGGGACGCTGGTTCTTCGGGTCCCAACGGTGCTTGCTGTCGCGGAACGAGTACACGCGCTCTTTGGCGCGGGATTTCTCTTCATCGCGACGGGCGCCACCGAATGCTGCGTCGAAACCATACTTGTCGAGTGCCTGCTTCAGGCCCTCGGTCTTCATGATGTCGGTGTGCTTGGCGCTGCCGTGGGTGAACGGGTTGATGTCCTGCGCCACGCCGTCAGGATTGACGTGGGTGATCAGGTCGAGGCCCAGCTCGGCGACCATCTTGTCGCGGAAGCTGTACATCTCCTTGAATTTCCAGCGAGTGTCGACGTGCATCACCGGAAACGGCAGCTTGCCCGGGAAGAACGCCTTGCGTGCCAGATGCAGCATCACGGCGGAGTCTTTACCGATGGAGTACAGCATCACCGGGTTGTCGAACTCGGCGGCCACCTCGCGGATGATGTGGATGCTTTCCGCCTCCAGCTGTTTCAGATGCGTCAGTTTGTCGACCATGGCTACTCACGAAAGCTTTCTTATGAACGGCCAGCGGGCCGTGTTCGAGCGGGGATCCTAGCACAGCGACCTCTTCTAATCAGGACGCTAACTAGATCGAAAGAGCATATGAATATGCCTGCCCGTTTGGGATGCCCACCCTACGTAGGAGCCGCCGAAGGCTGCGATTTTTTGACGTTGATTTTTCAAGATCAAAAGATCGCAGCCTTCGGCAGCTCCTACGGGAGCGATCACATTGCGGACAGAGTCAAATCGGATTCGGACAATCGATGAAGATGTGCTCCAGCGCAAACCGACGGGCCAGATAATCCCCCAGCGCCTGAACGCCGTAGCGCTCGGTGGCATGGTGACCGGCGGCGATGAAGCTGATGTCGTTTTCCCGGGCACTGTGGAAGGTTTGCTCGGAAGCCTCGCCGCTGAGGTACAGATCGACACCGGCCAGAATGGCCTGATCGATGTAACCCTGGCCACCACCGGTGCACCAGCCGACGCGGCGGATCATTGCACTGCCTTCGATCAACAGCGGCTCACGCCCCATCACTTCCTGCACACGGCGGGCGAAATCCCTGGGCATCATCGGCTCATTCAGCGAGCCGACCAGGCCGACAATCTTCAGGTTGTCCGGGTCCAGCGGACCTTCGACGGTAATGTCGAGCTGCTTCGCGAGCTGCACGTTATTGCCGACGTCCGGGTGCAGGTCCAGCGGCAGGTGATAGGACAACAGGCTGATATCGTGTTTGAGCAGGGTCTTCAAGCGGCGCTGCTTCATGCCGGTGATGCACGGGTTCTCGCCTTTCCAGAAGTAGCCATGATGCACCAGCACCAGGTCGGCATTGGCTTCCACGGCCGCATCGAGCAAGGCCTGGCTGGCGGTGACGCCACTGACAATGCGCATCACTTGCGGCCGCCCCTCGACCTGCAGGCCGTTGGGGCAATAATCGGCGATTCTTGCGCTGTTGAGGTAGCGGTCGGCTTCTTCGACCAGGGTGCTCAGGGCGACGGCCATAAAAGACTCCTAAATATCCCGTTCAGAGGCGCGTGCGGCCTCGTATAATGCGCGTCATTATGAGCGGTCTCATACCGCCTGCAACTCTCTCAGGAACTGCTTAATGCTCAAGGCGCTGCGTTTTTCCGGCTGGCCGCTGTTGGCCGGCGTGCTTGTCGCTCTTTTGATAATCCAGCGTTACCCGCAGTGGGTCGGGCTCCCGAGCCTCGACGTCAATCTGCAACAAGCGCCGCAAACCACCAGCATGCAGCAGGGCCCGGTGTCTTATGCCGAAGCGGTATCCACCGCGGCGCCATCGGTGGTGAACCTCTACACCACCAAAGTCATCAACAAACCCAACCATCCGTTGTTCGAAGATCCGCAGTTCCGTCGTTTCTTCGGCGATAACTCGCCCAAGCAGAAACGCATGGAGTCGAGCCTCGGTTCCGGCGTGATCATGAGCCCGGAAGGCTACATCCTGACCAACAACCACGTGACCAGCGGCGCCGACCAGATCGTGGTGGCGCTCAAGGACGGCCGGGAAACCCTGGCGCGGGTGATCGGCAGCGACCCTGAGACTGACCTCGCGGTTCTGAAAATCGACCTGAAAAACCTGCCGTCGATCACCGTGGGGCGTTCCGACAACATCCGCATCGGCGATGTCGCGCTGGCCATCGGCAACCCGTTCGGCGTCGGCCAGACCGTGACCATGGGCATCATCAGTGCCACCGGGCGCAACCAACTGGGCCTGAACAACTACGAAGACTTCATCCAGACCGATGCGGCGATCAACCCGGGCAACTCAGGCGGTGCGCTGGTGGATGCCATCGGCAACCTGACCGGCATCAACACGGCGATCTTTTCCAAGTCCGGGGGCTCCCAGGGCATTGGTTTCGCGATCCCGGTGAAGCTGGCGATGGAAGTGATGAAGTCGATCATCGAGCACGGCCAGGTGATTCGTGGCTGGTTGGGTATCGAAGTGCAGCCGCTGACCCAGGAACTGGCCGAGTCGTTCGGCTTGTCCGGGCGTCCTGGCATTGTCGTGGCGGGGATCTTCCGCGACGGTCCGGCACAGAAGGCCGGCCTGCAACTGGGTGATGTGATTCTTGCCATCGATGGCGAACCGGCCGGTGATGGCCGTCGCTCAATGAATCAGGTGGCGCGGATCAAGCCGACCGACAAGGTCGCAATCCAGGTGATGCGCAACGGCAAGGAGCTCAAGCTCACGGCGGAAGTCGGCCTGCGTCCGCCGCCGGCTCCGGTCAAGGATAAAGAAGAAGAGTAACGTAGCGCCCAAAACTACTGTGGGAGCGAGCTTGCTCGCGATGGCGGCCTGACAGTCAACAATGATGTTGAATGTTATGGCCTCATCGCGAGCAAGCTCGCTCCCACAGGGTCGTGCCTGGTTTTAGAGGTCGCCGAGGCCGTCGATCAGCGCCTGATTCTGCTCAGGCGTGCCGATGGAAATCCGCAGGAACTGGGCAATCCGCTCCTGCTTGAAGTGCCGCACGATCACGCCTTGCTCACGCAGCTTCGCCGCAAGCCCCGCCGCATCGTGCCGGGGGTGACGGGCGAATATGAAGTTCGCCGCCGATGGCAGCACTTCAAAACCCTTATCCTCCAGCTGTGCAACGACCTTCTCGCGACTCTCGATCACCAACCGACAGGTCTTGTCGAAATACTCGCGATCTTCGAACGCCGCGGCAGCGCCGACATTCGCCATGCGATCCAGCGGATAGGAGTTGAAGCTGTTCTTGATCCGCTCCAGCGCCTCGATCAGGTCTGGATGGCCGACCGCCAGGCCGACCCGCAGACCGGCCAGGGAGCGGGACTTGGACAGGGTCTGAGTCACCAGCAGGTTCGGATAACGGTCCACCAGGGTGATTGCCGTCTCACCGCCGAAGTCGATGTAGGCCTCATCCACCACCACCACCGAATCCGGACTTGCCTTGAGAATCTGCTCCACCGCCTCCAGCGCCAACAGGCAGCCGGTCGGTGCGTTCGGGTTAGGGAAGATGATCCCGCCGTTCGGTTTGGCGTAGTCCGCCGGGCTGATCCGGAACTGCTCGTCCAGCGGCACCGCGTCGAACTTGATGCCGTACAACCCGCAGTAGACCGGGTAGAAGCTGTAGCTGATGTCAGGGAACAGCAGCGGCTGATCGTGCTGCAGCAAACCGTGGAATATGTGCGCCAGCACTTCATCGGAACCGTTGCCGAGGAACACCTGGTTGCCCTGCACGCCGTAGTATTTGGCGACCGCGTTCTTCAGCAGATCGCTGTTCGGGTCCGGGTACAGGCGCAGGTTGTCATTGAGTTCGGTTTGCATCGCAGCCAAGGCTTTCGGCGATGGACCGTACGGGTTTTCGTTGGTGTTGAGCTTCACCAGCTTCGCCAGTTTCGGCTGTTCGCCCGGCACGTAAGGCACCAGATTCCTGACGAACGGGCTCCAGAATTTACTCATGTTCAGTTCCCCTGCTTGTCGTCAACGATGCGATATTCGGCGCTGCGGGCGTGGGCAGTCAGCGACTCGCCACGGGCCAGCACGGAAGCGGTCTTGCCCAGTACGGACGCCCCCTGCTCGGAGCAGAAGATGATCGACGAACGTTTCTGGAAGTCATACACACCCAGCGGCGAAGAGAAGCGCGCAGTACCGGAGGTCGGCAAAACGTGGTTGGGACCGGCGCAGTAGTCGCCCAAGGCTTCGCTGGTGTGACGCCCCATGAAGATCGCACCGGCGTGGCGGATCTGCGGCAGCCAGGCTTGTGGATCGGCAACGGACAATTCGAGGTGCTCCGGCGCGATGCGGTTGGCCACTTCGATGGCTTGCTCCATGTCGCGAACCTTGATCAGTGCACCACGGCCATTGATTGAGGTTTCGATGATCGCGGCGCGCTCCATGGTCGGCATCAGCTTGGTGATGCTGGCGGCGACCTTGTCGAGGAACTCGGCGTCGGGGCTGACCAGGATTGCCTGGGCGTCTTCGTCGTGCTCGGCCTGGGAGAACAGGTCCATGGCGATCCAGTCCGGATCGGTCTGGCCGTCGCACACCACGAGGATCTCGGAGGGACCGGCGATCATGTCGATACCGACCTGGCCGAACACGTGGCGCTTGGCGGTAGCGACATAGATGTTGCCCGGGCCGACGACCTTGTCGACTTTCGGCACGCTTTCGGTGCCGTAAGCCAATGCCGCAACGGCTTGAGCGCCACCGATGGTGAACACGCGGTCGACGCCGGCGATGCAGGCAGCGGCCAGCACCAGTTCGTTGATTTCACCGCGCGGGGTCGGCACCACCATGACTACTTCGGTCACGCCGGCGACCTTGGCCGGAATCGCGTTCATCAACACCGACGACGGGTACGACGCCTTGCCGCCCGGTACATACAGGCCGGCGCGATCCAGTGGCGTGACCTTCTGGCCCAGCACGGTGCCGTCGGCCTCGGTGTAGCTCCAGGAATCCTGCTTCTGTTTTTCGTGATAGCTGCGCACACGAGCCGCGGCGACTTCCAGGGCTTCGCGCTGAGGCACGGAGATGCGGGTCAGCGCCAGCTCCAGCCGCTCGCGCGGCAGGATCAGGTCGGCCATGGACTTCACGTCCAGGCCGTCGAACTGGCGGGTAAAGTCCACCAGTGCCGCGTCGCCACGCTCACGCACGGCCTTGATGATGTCCAGCACCCGCTGATTGACCGAGTCGTCAGACACACTTTCCCAGCTCAGCAGATGATCCAGATGATGCGCGAAATCCGGGTCAGCAGCGTTGAGTCGGCGAATTGCAGTCGGTGCGGTCATAGCGAGAGCCTCATAGGAATGGCAAAAACTCAGGCGCCCTAACTTAGCAGTCGTTTCCGCTTGGGCACCTGAGAATTCTGGCTATGAGGCGGATAGACGGGCGCGACTTAACGTCGCGCAGGTGAATCAGCCGCGGTGTCGAGACTCCACTGCCTTGCGCAGGGTGTCGATCAACGCCTGGATACGGGCGTGCTGCATCTTCATCGAAGCTTTGTTGACGATCAGCCGGGAGCTGATGGCGGCAATGAAATCCTGTGGCTCCAGGCCGTTGGCCCGCAGCGTGTTACCGGTGTCGACCACGTCGATGATCTTGTCTGCCAGACCGATCAGCGGTGCCAGCTCCATCGAGCCGTACAGCTTGATGATGTCGACCTGACGACCCTGTTCAGCGTAATAGCGCTTGGCAACGTTGACGAACTTGGTGGCGATACGCAGGCGGCCCTTGGGCTCGACCGCGCCGACCTTGCCGGCCGTCATCAGCTTGCACTGGGCAATTTGCAGGTCCAGTGGCTCGTACAGGCCCTGGCCGCCATATTCCATCAGCACATCTTTACCGGCGACACCGAGGTCGGCGGCACCATGCTCGACGTAAGTCGGCACGTCGGTGGCACGCACGATCAGCAGGCGTACATCTTCCTGGGTCGTGGGAATGATCAGCTTGCGGCTCTTGTCCGGATTCTCGGTCGGCACGATGCCCGCTTCAGCCAGAAGCGGCAGGGTGTCGTCAAGGATGCGGCCCTTGGACAGTGCGATGGTCAACATGGGAAACGTCAGTCCTTATCAAGGTACTCATGCCCGGTCGCAAATGGCGCCGGACACACATCGAGCCGAAAACGGCTCGACTTCAACAAATCAACGGGCACGTCCTTATGCCCATGCAGCAGGGTCTAGCCCGGAACGCGACGGATCTTGGCGCCCAGCATCTGCAGTTTTTCTTCGATGCACTCGTAGCCACGGTCTATGTGGTAGATGCGGTCGATCAGGGTGTCGCCTTCGGCGATCAGGGCCGAGATCACCAGGCTGGCCGAAGCACGCAGGTCGGTCGCCATCACTGGCGCGCCCTTGAGTTTTTCGGTGCCGGTGACGATGGCGGTGTTGCCTTCGACCTGGATCTTGGCGCCCATGCGGTGCAGTTCGTAGACGTGCATGAAGCGGTTTTCGAAGATCGTCTCGATCACCGCACCGGTGCCTTCGGCAATGGCGTTGAGGGAGATGAACTGCGCCTGCATGTCGGTCGGGAACGCCGGGTACGGAGCAGTCCGCACGTTGACGGCTTTCGGACGCTTGCCGTGCATGTTCAGCTCGATCCAGTCTTCTCCGCAGGTGATTTCGGCACCGGACTCACGGAGTTTTTCCAGAACGGCTTCGAGGATGGTCGGATCAGTGTCCTTGACCTTCACGCGACCACCGGTCACGGCAGCGGCAACCAGGTAGGTACCGGTTTCGATACGGTCTGGCATCACTTTATACGTGGTGGTGTGCAGACGCTCGACACCATCGATGGTGATGGTATCGGTACCGGCGCCGGAAACCTTGGCGCCCATGGCGTTCAGGAAGTTCGCCAGGTCGACCACTTCAGGCTCGCGAGCGGCGTTTTGCAGGACGCTGCGACCCTTGGCCAGGGCCGCGGCCATCATGATGTTTTCGGTACCGGTCACACTGACAGTATCGAAGAAGAAGTGCGCACCGCGCAGGCCGCCTTCAGGCGCCTTGGCCTTGATGTAGCCGCCTTCGACGTCGATGACTGCGCCCATGGCTTCCAGGCCACGAATGTGCAGGTCAACCGGGCGCGAACCAATGGCGCAACCGCCAGGCAAGGCGACTTCGGCTTCACCGAAACGGGCAACCATCGGGCCCAGCACCAGGATCGACGCACGCATGGTTTTAACCAGTTCGTACGGTGCGACCAGGGTCTTGATGGTGCGCGGGTCGATCTCGACGGCGAGTTTCTCGTCGATCACAGGCTCGATGCCCATGCGTCCGAACAGCTCGATCATGGTGGTGATGTCGTGCAGGTGCGGCAGGTTGGCCACGGTCACCGGGCCATCGCACAGCAAGGTGGCCGCCAGGATCGGCAGGGCAGAGTTCTTTGCCCCGGAGATACGGATTTCGCCATCAAGACGAGCACCGCCAGTAATAATCAATTTATCCATAAGAATCTCGACGCCCTTGGGCTCAGGTGCGCTCGGCCCAGGCCGCGCTGCTGAAAAATTTCATAGTGACCGCATGGATGCTGCCATCGACGATCCACGGGTTCAAATGGGCATAGACCTGCTGCTGACGCTTGACCGGGCTCAACGCCGCCAGTTCATCGCTAATCACGTTCAGCTGGAAATTGCAGCCTTCGCCCTCGACTTCTACTTTCGTTCCGGGCAGCTTTCCTTCAAGAAAGCTCTTAACTTCGTTGGCCTGCATGCTCAACCTCAATCGGCGCCCTGTGCGCGCGGGTCGGACATCATACAAAAAAGCCCCGCGCCTGCGAACCCCGCGGAGCAGGACTCTGACGGGGGGCTTCCTTATAGATGCGGGTTAGTGATGCGCCAACAGCTCGGTCAGCTCACTGACCTGAGCGATTTCACGCATGTCTTCCGGCATCCCGTGGATGCTCAGGGCCTTGCCGGCCGCCTGCGCATCGCGGATAAAGCACAGCAGTAACGACAAACCGACACTGCTGGACTTGGTCACCGCCGAGCAATCGACCACCAGCGCCGTAGCCTTGCTGGCCTTGATCAGCGCCTTGCCCTGCTCGCGCAGGCCAGGGCCGGTGCGGTAATCCAGCACGCCACTGAGTCGCAACTCGCCCGCTTCGTCCATCTGGACTGCCGACTCACTCATTGGGCTGACTGCCCTGGCTTGTTGTCGGTGGCTTCCTTGGCCTTGGCGACTTCCCCGGCCCAACCGTTGATGGTCTTGTCCAGGTCGTTGCCATTGCGCTGCATCGCATCGGCGAACTGATCGCGGAACAGTTTGCCGATGTTGATGCCGTTGATGATGACGTTACGCAGTTTCCACTCGCCGTTGATCTTTTCCAGCGTGTAGGACACTGGATAGATAGCGCCGCTGCTGCCCTTGACGGTCATACCGACGCTGGTACGGTCGCCCGACTCGTCTTTGGCCGGATCAACGGTGATGCCCTGGTTGTTGTACTCAAGCAAGGCATTGCCATAGAACTGGAACAGGCCCTTCTTGAAGTTTTCTTCGAAGGTTTTCATCTGCGCAGGCGTAGCTTTACGCGAGTACTTGACCGTCATGATGCTCTTGGAAATACCCTCGGCATCCACAACCGGCCCGACGATATTGTCCAGCGCCGTATAGAAGTCCTGCGGGTCCTGCTTGTACTTCTCTTTGTTTGCCGCCAGGTCCGCGAGCATACGGTTGGTTGTGTCCTGCACCAGATCGTGCGCCGAAGGCGCCGCTGCGGCATGGGACACCAACGGAAACACCGCGAGCATTACCAACAGGCCACGTCGCAAGGTAGAGATCATTTAACTGTTCCTCATTTAGCTTCTTTGCTAACGGTATTGAGCAGAAATTTACCGATCAGGTCTTCGAGCACCAGCGATGACTGCGTGTCATGGATGGTTCCACCATCCTTGAGCAGGGTGTCTTCCCCGCCCACGCTGATACCGATGTACTTCTCGCCCAACAGGCCAGCGGTCAGGATAGATGCAGTGGAGTCCGCCGGCAGATTATCGATGCGTTTTTCCAGTTGCATGGTCACCCGACCGGTAAAACTGTCGCGATCCAGATCGATGGCCGTGACCTTGCCGATGGTCACACCGGCCATGGTCACCTTTGCTCTGACCGTCAAACCGGCGATATTGTCGAAGTAGGCGTAAAGTTTATAGGTGTCGGTGCTCGGACTCGGGGACAGGCCACTGACCCGCAACGCCAACAAAAGCAAAGCCAGGATGCCAGCCAGCAAGAAAAGGCCGACACCGATTTCCAGGGTGCGGTTTTGCATCAGAAATCTCCAAACATCAAGGCGGTCAGAATAAAGTCCAGGCCGAGTACTGCCAACGAGGCATACACAACGGTCTTGGTAGTGGCACGACTGATCCCCTCGGAAGTGGGTTCGCAGTCATAGCCTTGGAATACGGCGATCCAGGTCACCACAAAGGCAAAGACGATGCTTTTGACGATCCCGTTGAGCACGTCCTCGGTAAACGTCACGCTGTTCTGCATGTTCGACCAGTAGGAGCCCTCATAGACTCCCAGCCAGTCGACCGCCACCCACGAGCCGCCCCAGATACCCACCACGCTGAAGATCATCGCCAGCACCGGCAGGGAAATGAAGCCGGCCCACAAACGTGGCGCAATGATGTACTTGAGCGGGTCGACCCCGATCATTTCCAGGCTGGACAACTGCTCGGTGGATTTCATGTTGCCGATTTCGGCGGTCAACGCCGAACCTGCGCGCCCAGCGAACAGCAAGGCGGTCACCACCGGCCCCAGTTCACGCAGCAGCGTCAGGGCAACCATCTGCCCGACAGCCTGCTCCGAACCATAGCTGGAAAGAATGTTGAACCCCTGCAGCGCCAGCACCATGCCGATGAACACCCCGGAGACCACGATGATCACCAGGGACATCACGCCCACCGAATGCAACTGCTTGACCAGCAGCCCGAAACCGCCACCGATGCCGCCCCGACCAAGCAAGGCATGAAACAGGAACAAGCTCGAACGCCCGAACACCGCCAACACATCGATGCCGGCCTGGCCGAAGCGGCGAACGCGCTCTATCAATGAAATTCTGCGCATCAGCGCTTCCCCAGAAAATCTGCGCGGTAATCCGTCGCTGGAAAGTGGTACGGAACCGGGCCGTCGGGTTCGCCGGTCATGAACTGGCGAATGCGCGGTTCATCCGAGTTCATCAACTCGTCCGGTGTCCCCTGCCCCAACACCTGACCATCGCCCACCACATAAATGTAGTCGGCAATGCTCGCGGTCTCGGCCAGGTCGTGGGAGACCACGATGCTGGTGATGCCCAACGCATCGTTGAGCAACCGGATGAGGCGCACCAAAACGCCCATGGCGATGGGGTCCTGGCCGACAAAGGGCTCGTCGTACATGAGGATCTGCGGGTCGAGCGCAATCGCCCGGGCCAGAGCAACACGGCGCTTCATGCCGCCGGAAAGCTCGTCGGGCATCAGCTCGATGGCGCCCCGCAAGCCCACGGCCTGCAGTTTGAGCAGGACGATGTCGCGGATCATTTCTTCCGGCAGTTGCGTGTGAACCCGCAGTGGAAAAGCGACATTCTCGAAGACATCGAGGTCGGTAAACAATGCGCCGCTCTGAAACAGCACGCCCATATGCTTGCGCGCATCGAACAGGTCGCTGCGCGACAGTTTTGGCAGGTTCTGACCGTTGACCCAGACTTCACCCTGGGTGGGCCGCAACTGGGCGCCCATCAGACGCAGGAGCGTGGTCTTGCCACACCCGGAAGGCCCCATGATGCCGGTGACCTTGCCGCGCGGGATACGGATATCGACATTATTGAAAATGCTGCGCGCACCGCGCTTGAAGGACAGTCCCTTCAGCTCGACCGCGTAGGCGTTATCGGCACTCATCTAAACTCCTTGCGATGCAGCCTCTCACTCGGACGCCTGGCTTTCTGCCGAAAGCACATACCTCCCGGGCAGGCCGAACTGGCGGCGAACTATAGCATTGCAAAGGCTGCGCGCCCAAGGCCAAAGCCAGGACATGTTCAACTGCATGACCGGTTGAAAGCCCCGTTTAGAAGGTTTCCGGCAACAAGGATGGCAATGCGCGACGAACTAGCGTGAGGGATTCGATCATAACCGCTATAATCGCCGACTTTTCATCAGGCTATACGATTTCTGACATGAGCCAATCCAGCGACCTGATTCAATCAGCACAACGCACCATCCGCCTCGAGGTAGAGGCCGTGCAAGGCCTGCTGCCCCATATCGACGCGGATTTCGTACGCGCTTGCGAGATGATTCTGGCCAGCAAAGGCCGCGTGGTCGTGGTCGGCATGGGCAAGTCGGGGCACATCGGCAACAAGATTGCCGCGACCCTGGCCAGCACCGGCACCACGGCGTTTTTTGTGCACCCGGCTGAAGCCAGCCACGGTGACATGGGCATGATTACCCGCGACGACATCATTCTGGCGCTCTCGAATTCCGGCTCCACCAATGAAATCGTGACCCTGCTGCCACTGATCAAGCGCCTGGGCATTCAGTTGATCAGCATGACCGGCAACCCTGGCTCGCCGCTGGCCAAGGCCGCCGAGGTGAACCTGAATGTTCACGTCGAACACGAAGCCTGCCCGTTGAACCTGGCACCCACCTCATCAACCACCGCCGCGCTGGTCATGGGCGATGCCCTGGCCGTCGCGCTGCTGGAAGCCCGTGGCTTTACCGCCGAAGACTTCGCCTTTTCCCATCCCGGCGGCGCCCTGGGCCGACGCCTGCTGCTTAAAGTGGAAAATGTCATGCACGCCGGGCAAGAGTTGCCGCAAGTACAGCGCGGCACCCTGCTGAAGGACGCGCTGATGGAAATGACCCGCAAAGGCCTGGGCATGACGGTGATCCTGGAAGCCGATGGAAAGCTGGCCGGGATCTTTACCGACGGTGACTTGCGTCGCACGCTGGACCGTAGCATCGACATCCATAGCGCTACCATCGACCAGGTCATGACTGCACACGGCAAGACTGCCCGCGCCGAGATGCTCGCCGCCGAAGCGCTGAAAATCATGGAAGATCATAAAATCAACGCGCTGGTCGTGGTCGACAGAGACGACCGCCCGGTCGGCGCCTTGAACATGCACGACTTGTTGCGTGCAGGAGTAATGTAATGAGTGCGGACCTGCTGCAACGCGGCAAACAGATCAAGCTGGCGGTGTTCGATGTCGATGGCGTGCTGACCGATGGGCGCCTGTATTTCCTCGAAGACGGCAGCGAGTTCAAGACCTTCAACACCCTCGACGGCCAGGGCATCAAGATGCTGATGGCCGCCGGCGTGCAGACCGCCATCATCAGTGGCCGCAAGACCCCGGTGGTCGAGCGGCGGGCCAAAAACCTCGGGATCCCGCACCTCTATCAGGGTCGCGAAGATAAACTGGTGGTACTCGACGAACTGCTGGCCCAACTCAACCTGAGCTATGAACAGGTGGCCTACCTCGGCGACGACCTGCCGGACCTGCCGGTGATTCGTCGCGTCGGCCTGGGCATGGCGGTGGCCAATGCCGCCGGTTTCGTGCGTGAACACGCTCACGGCATCACCCTCGCCCGCGGTGGCGAAGGTGCCGCTCGCGAATTCTGCGAATTGATCCTGCGCGCCCAGGACCGCCTCGATGCGGCCAATGCGGCGTACCTGTGAGCCCACTATGCTGAGCAAAAAGTTTCGCAACACCCTGATGTTCACTTGCATCGCGGCAATATTCGCCGCGGTTGGCTACTGGAACATCAGCCCGGAACGCTTCCTCGACAAGCCGGTAACGCCGGTCGATGAGAGCGCGATCGACTATTACGCCATCAACGCCCACAGCGTGCAGTACCTGCCCGACGGCAAGCTGCAATATGATCTGGTGTCCGACAAGGTCGAGCACCTGAAGGCGACCGAGGTGACATTGCTGACCAACCCCGACCTGAATGTGTTCCGCGGCACTGAATTCCCGTGGCACGTCCAGAGCCTGCGCGGCGAGGTCAATCCTGATGGCACGCAGGTCGAACTGATCGATGACGTGCGCATCACGCGGTTCGACGAGAAAAACCGTAGAACCCTGATCACCAGCACCCGCATGACCGTGTTCCCGCAGCAGCAATATGCGCAGACCGAGCAAGACGTTAGAATCGACGGCGCTGGCGGTGTATCGACTGGCAAGGGAATGAAAGCGTATTTGAAAGAAAGCAGGATACACCTGCTATCGAACGTAAGAGGACAGTATGAGGCTCGTTAAAACCCTCCCGATTTTGCTCAGTCTGGGCGCAGCACTGGGAAGCGTGAGCGCCTGGGCTCTGCCGGAAGATCAACAGCAGCCTATCCGCATCCAGGCCGACGATGCCCAACTGGACGACAAGCAAGGTATTGCTACCTATAAGGGTGACGTGATCATCACCCAAGGCTCGATGAAGGTGACAGGCAACACCGTTACCATCACCCGCACCCCGACTGGCGACATTGACGTAGTGACCTCGGTGGGCAACCTGGCGTACTTCGAGCAATTGCAAACGGCTGGCGACACCAAGCCCGTGCAGGGCTGGGGCGTGACGATCCAGTACCACGCCGCGCAAAATCGCGTCGTACTGATCGACAAGGCCAAAGTTGTCGACAAGGACAACAACGTCACCCAAGGCGAGAAAATTGTCTACGACACCGACAAGAAGCTCGCCAGCGCCGGTCGCGCCACAGGCAGCAAGGTCACCGAGGCGCGTCCGCGTATCGACATGGTGATCCAGCCGAAGAAGAAAACCGACGAGAAAAAGGCCCAGTAATGGCAACTCTGAAAGCTCAGCATCTGGCCAAGAGTTACAAGAGCCGCCAGGTCGTGCGAGATGTCAGCCTGTCCATCGACAGCGGCCAGATCGTCGGCCTGCTTGGCCCGAACGGCGCCGGCAAGACCACCTGCTTCTACATGATCGTCGGCCTGGTGCAAGCCGACCAGGGCCGCGTCCTGATCGATGACCTGGACGTCAGCCACCAGCCGATGCACGGCCGCGCAAAGGCCGGTATCGGTTACTTGCCGCAGGAAGCATCGATCTTTCGCAAGCTGTCGGTGGCCGACAACATCATGGCCATCCTCGAGACCCGCAAGGAACTCGACAAGGCCGGCCGTCGCAAGGAACTGGAAAGCCTGCTGCAGGAATTCCACATTAGCCACATCCGCGACAACCTGGGCATGAGCCTGTCCGGCGGCGAGCGTCGTCGCGTGGAAATCGCCCGCGCCCTGGCCACCAACCCGAAATTCATCCTCCTCGACGAACCCTTCGCCGGCGTGGACCCGATTTCGGTCGGCGACATCAAGCAGATCATTCACCACCTCAAGGCCAAGGGCATTGGCGTGCTGATCACGGACCACAACGTTCGTGAAACCCTGGATATCTGTGAAACCGCCTACATCGTCAATGACGGCCAACTGATCGCCGAGGGCGACGCAGAGACCATCCTGGCCAACGACCTGGTCAAGGAAGTGTATCTGGGCCATGAGTTCCGCCTGTAAGCACTGAGTCGTGCCCAGGCCATCGCCCGGGCACTCACCGTGCCGACAAGCGTGGTCAGCCCTCAACAAGGGCAGCGCAGCAACACCGCTTTATAGTTTTTTATTGTTACAGCGCTCTAGGCAAACCCTTTAGTTTCAGGCATATAATTTGCTTAAGTTTGGCGCCCCGGCGCCCTGTAGTAGATGGCGCATGTGCGCCGGCGAATAAGGTGTTAAGCCCCTGCCATGAAACCATCGCTAGTCTTGAGAATGGGCCAGCAGCTGACGATGACACCGCAGCTGCAACAGGCCATCCGCCTGCTCCAATTGTCGACCCTGGACCTGCAACAGGAAATCCAGGAGGCCCTGGAGTCAAATCCGATGCTCGAACGCCAGGAAGAAGGCGACGACTTCGACAATTCCGATCCCTTGGCCGACAACGCCGAACAAAAGCCCAACACTGACATCCAGGAACCTTCCTATCAGGAAAGCGCCCCGACGGTTGATAATCTCGATGAGGGTGACTGGAACGAGCGTATCCCCAACGAACTCCCCGTCGACACCGCGTGGGAGGACGTTTACCAGACCAGCGCCAGCAGCCTGCCCAGCAATGATGATGACGAGTGGGACTTCACCACCCGCACCTCGGCCGGCGAAAGCCTGCAGAGCCACTTGCTGTGGCAACTGAACCTGGCCCCGATGTCCGACACCGATCGCCTGATCGCCGTGACCCTGATCGACTGCATCAACAATCAGGGCTACCTGGACGAAACCCTCGAGGAAATCCTCGAAGCCTTCGACCCGGAACTGGACATCGAACTGGACGAGATCGAAGCCGTCCTGCACCGCATCCAGCAATTCGAGCCAGCCGGCATCGGCGCCCGCAACCTCGGTGAATGCCTGCTGCTGCAGTTGCGCCAGCTGCCTGCCAAGACCCCTTGGCTGGCCGAAGCCAAGCGCCTGGTCAGCGATTACATCGACCTGCTTGGCAGCCGTGACTACAGCCAGTTAATGCGCCGCATGAAGCTCAAGGAAGACGAACTGCGCCAGGTCATCGAGCTGGTCCAGAGCCTGAACCCGCGCCCGGGCTCGCAGATCGAGTCCACCGAAGCCGAGTACGTCGTTCCTGACGTCATCGTGCGCAAGGACAACGAGCGCTGGCTGGTGGAACTCAATCAGGAGTCGGTGCCACGGCTGCGGGTCAATGCCCAGTACGCCGGTTTCGTGCGCCGCGCCGACACCAGCGCCGACAATACCTTCATGCGCAATCAGCTGCAGGAAGCCCGCTGGTTCATCAAGAGCCTGCAGAGCCGCAATGAAACCCTGATGAAGGTTGCCACCCAGATCGTCGAGCATCAGCGCGGCTTCCTGGAGTACGGCGACGAAGCCATGAAGCCGCTGGTCCTGCATGACATCGCCGAAGCGGTCGGCATGCATGAATCGACGATTTCACGGGTGACTACCCAGAAATTCATGCACACCCCCCGGGGCATTTATGAACTGAAGTACTTTTTTTCCAGTCACGTAAGCACCTCCGAAGGCGGCGAATGCTCGTCCACGGCGATCCGGGCGATCATCAAAAAACTGGTTGCAGCGGAAAATCAGAAAAAGCCGTTGAGTGACAGCAAGATCGCTGGTTTACTGGAGGCACAAGGCATTCAGGTGGCTCGCCGCACCGTCGCCAAGTACCGCGAATCCCTCGGGATCGCGCCTTCGAGCGAACGCAAGCGGTTGATGTAGGGCCACGCCACAGCGTTCCAGTGGTAGATCATCTGGTCTACCGCTTTATGCACTGGCAACGAAGGAGAAGCTGTATGCAAGTCAACATCAGTGGACACCAACTGGAAGTGACCGAACCTCTTCGCACCTACATCGGCGAAAAACTCGAACGATTGGAGCGACATTTCGACAAGATCACTAATGTGCAGGTCACGATGACCGTCGAAAAACTGAAGCAGAAAATCGAAGCCACGCTGCATATTCCCGGGAATGAAGTGGTCGCCAACGCGGAGCATACCGATATGTACGCCGCGATCGACGCACTCACCGACAAGCTGGATAAACAACTCAAAAAGCATAAGGAAAAGACCCAGAGCCTCCTACAGGGCGCAACCGGTCGTTAACACTCCCTACCCATGATCCGACTTGAAAGTATCCTGACCCCCGGCCGTTCCCTGGTGAACGTGCCGGGAGGCAGTAAAAAGAAAGCCCTCGAACAAATTGCCAATCTGATCGCCCGCGAAGTGCCGGCCCTGGAGATGCAAGATGTCTTCGAGGCACTGATTGCTCGTGAAAAACTCGGTTCCACCGGGTTTGGTAACGGCATCGCCATTCCACATTGCCGTCTCAAGGGCTGTGTTTCACCCATCAGTGCATTGATGCACCTGGACGCCCCTATCGATTTCGACGCCATCGATGGTGCGCCGGTTGACCTGCTGTTCGTGCTGCTGGTCCCGGAAGCCGCCACCGATGCGCACCTTGAGCTGCTGCGACAGATCGCCAGCATGCTCGACCGCAAGGACGTGCGTGAAAAGCTGCGTAGTGCTGCAAGTAACGAAGCCCTGTATCAGGTTGTCCTGAACGAGCAAAACGGTCAGTAATCATGCGCTTGATCATCGTCAGTGGCCGTTCCGGCTCAGGTAAAAGTACCGCCCTCAACGTACTTGAGGATAACGGCTACTACTGCATCGACAACCTGCCCGCCGGCCTGCTGCCGGAGCTGGCCGAGCGCGCCCTGGTTCATACCGAGATGTTGCAGCCGCTGGTCGCCGTTTCCATTGACGCGCGCAACCTGCCAAGCCACCTGTCACGCTTCCCCGACCTGCTCGAGGAAGTCCGTGCCCGCCACATCCAGTGCGATGTGCTGTATCTGGACGCCGACGAAGAAACCCTGCTCAAGCGCTTCTCGGAAACCCGCCGACGTCACCCCCTGAGCAACGCCAACCGTTCGCTGGCCGAAGCCATCAACGTTGAGAGCGCCCTGCTCGGGCCGATTGCCGACCTTGCCGATCTCAAGATCAACACCACCAGCCTGAACCTGTACCAGCTGCGCGACGCCATCAAACTGCGCCTGTTGAATCAGCCCGAGCCGGGAACTGCCTTCCTGGTCGAGTCCTTCGGCTTCAAGCGCGGCATGCCGGTGGACGCCGACCTGGTTTTCGATGTGCGCTGCCTGCCAAACCCTTACTGGAAACCGGAATTGCGCGAGCAGTCCGGGCTCGATCAACCGGTTGCCGAATACCTGGCGGCACAGCCGGATGTCGAAGAGATGTTTCAGGACATTTCCACATACCTGCTAAAGTGGCTGCCTCGTTTTGCCGCCAGCAACCGCGCCTACGTCACCATTGCCATTGGCTGCACTGGCGGACATCACCGTTCTGTCTACCTGACCGAGCGTCTGGGGCAGACGCTGCAACAATCCCTGAAGAACGTCCAGGTCCGCCACCGCGACCTCAGCTAAAGGATTCACATCGCGATGCCTGCTCTGGAAATCGAAATCATCAATAAATTGGGCCTGCACGCTCGCGCTTCTGCAAAATTCGTTGGGGTAGCGGGTCAGTTCCCGTGCCAGATCCGGGCCGGTCGGACACCAGAGTCCATGGTCGATGGCAAAAGCATCATGGCGATGATGATGCTGGCCGCCGGCAAAGGCACCACGATCCACTTGAGCACCGAAGGCGAGCAGGAACAGGAAGCGCTGGATGCGCTGGTGGCGTTGATCAACAACTTCTTCGACGAAGGCGAATAAAAGCTACAGAAAAGAAGATAGGCCGTGCCATTGTAGGAGCGAGCCTGCTCCGGGCGGCGTTCCGACGATGGCATCACCACTTTCAACTTCAATGTCGCCTGACACTCCGCTTCGCGAGCAAGCTCACTCCTGCAAGGGGGTTGCCGTGTAGTCAATAAAAAAGGCGCGCCACCCAATGGGTGACGCGCCTTTTTTTGTACAGCGGCCGAGGCTTAGCTACCCGCCACCGTCATCCGCTCGATCAGCACCGAACCTGTGCGAATGTTGCTGCGCAATTCAAGATCGTTACCCACGGCCACGATTTGCTTGAACATGTCGCGCATGTTGCCGGCGATGGTCACTTCCTGCACCGCGAACTGGATTTCACCGTTCTCGACCCAGTAACCCGCTGCACCACGGGAGTAATCGCCGGTCACCATGTTGAGGCCCTGCCCCATCAATTCAGTCACCAGCAAGCCACGTCCCATGCGCCGCAGCAAGGCGGCCTGGTCTTCGTCGCCATGGGTGACGAACAGGTTGTGCACGCCGCCGGCGTTAGCCGTGCTCGGCATGCCGAGCTTGCGGCCGGAATAGGTGCCGAGGATATACGACACCAACTCGCCTTTTTCGACGAACGGTTTGGCGTAGGTTGCCAAACCATCACCGTCGAACGCTGCGCTGCCCATGGCACGCATCAGATGCGGACGCTCGTCGATGGTCAGCCACTCCGGAAACAGCTTCTGCCCGAGAGTGCCCTCAAGGAACGAAGACTTGCGATACAGGCTGCCACCGGAAATCGCCGACAGGAAACTGCCGAATAGCCCTCCGGCCAACTCTGCGGAAAACAGCACCGGCACCTCGCAAGTCGGCACCGGACGCGCGCCCAGACGGCTCGCCGCCCTTTGCGCTGCGCGCTGACCGATGCTCACCGGGTCGGCGAGCAGATTGCCCTGGCGGTTCACGTCGTACCAGTAATCACGCTGCATCTGGCCATCGGCCTCGGCGATCATCACGCAGCTCAGGCTGTGGCGAGTCGATGCGTAACCGCCGATAAACCCGTGGCTATTGCCATAAACGCGGCAGCCCTGATGGGTACTGAGGGTGGTGCCGTCGGCGTTCTTGATCCGGCTGTCGGCGGCAAACGCCGCGGCTTCGCAGGCCAGGGCCTGTTCGATGGCTTGTTCCGGCGTGATGTCCCATTGGTGGAACAGGTCGAAATCCTGAATATCCCGCGCCATCAGCGCGGCATCCGCAAGACCCGAGGCTTCGTCTTCCGAGGTGTGCTTGGCGATGGCCAGTGCAGCGGCGACGGTTTCGCGAATCGCATCAGGGCCGCTGGCCGAAGTGCTGGCCGAGCCTTTGCGCTGACCGACGTACAAGGTGATGCCAAAACCCTGGTCGCGGTTGAATTCAACGGTTTCGACTTCACGCTGGCGCACCGTGGTCGACAAACCCTGCTCCAGTGACACCGCCACTTCACAGGCACTGGCGCCCTGGCGTTTGGCTTCAGCGATGATCTGCTCGACTTGTTCCTGCAGTGCCGGCAACGCTTGTGGGCCGACGCTTTCAACTGCACTCATGCTGTTCTCCACTCAAATTCTGCTTTCGGTAACGGTCATCGAGCGACCGGGCCGGACAAGCGGCCCCCGACTGGTTATCATGGCGGCGTTTCTTTGCGGACGGCCACCATGGTTGATTCTTACGACGACTCCCTCGATACGGGAGAAAAAAGCAAATCCCAGGTAAAACGCGAGCTGCATGCTCTGGTTGACCTTGGCGAGCGCCTTACAACACTCAAGCCTGACTTGCTGGCAAAACTGCCCTTGACCGACGGAATGCGTCGGGCTCTGGCCGATGCGCCCAAGCACACCGCGAATATCGCGCGTAAACGGCACCTTCAGTTCATCGGTAAACTGATGCGCGATCAGGACACTGCCGCCATTCTGGTTCTGCTCGATCAACTCGATGCCTCCACCCGTCAATACAACGAACGCTTCCATAACCTGGAACGCTGGCGTGATCGTCTGATTGCCGGTGACGATGCCGTTCTGGAAAAGTTCGTCGTCGATTACCCGGACGCGGACCGCCAGCAATTGCGTTCCCTGATCCGTCAGGCCCAGCATGAGGTTGCGCAAAACAAGCCTCCTGCTTCCAGCCGTAAAATCTTCAAGTACATCCGTGAGCTGGACGAGACTCAACGCGGTCTGCGCTGAGTAACGCCCTTCCCGTCCTGTAGGAGCTGCCGAAGGCTGCGATCTTTTGATCTTTCGCTCAGAACTCAATTGTCTGGGTAAAGATCGCAGCCTACGGCAGCTCCTACAGGGGATATCCCCGTCGTTATGCGCCCGTGCCACCCACGGTGATCGCATCAATCTTCAGCGTTGGCTGGCCGACACCCACCGGCACCGACTGCCCATCCTTGCCACACGTGCCCACGCCACTGTCCAGCGACAGGTCATTACCGACCATCGATACCTTGCTCATGGCTTCCGGCCCGTTGCCGATCAGGGTCGCGCCCTTGACCGGAGCGGTGATCTTGCCGTCCTCGATCAGGTACGCCTCGCTGGTGGAGAACACGAACTTGCCGCTGGTGATGTCCACCTGACCGCCACCCAGGTTGGCGCAGTAGATGCCACGCTTCACCGAGGCGATGATTTCCGCCGGGTCGCTTTCGCCAGCGAGCATGTAGGTGTTGGTCATGCGCGGCATCGGCAAGTGCGCGTAGGATTCGCGACGACCGTTACCGGTGCGTGCCACGCCCATCAGGCGGGCGTTGAGCTTGTCCTGCATGTAGCCCTTGAGGACGCCGTTTTCGATCAGCGTGGTGCACTCGGTCGGCGTGCCTTCGTCGTCGACGCTCAACGAGCCACGGCGACCGGCCAGGGTGCCATCATCGACAATGGTGCACAGCTTCGACGCAACCATCTCGCCCATGCGCCCGCTATAAGCCGAACTGCCCTTGCGGTTGAAATCGCCTTCCAGGCCATGACCGACGGCTTCGTGCAGCAGTACGCCCGACCAGCCTGAACCGAGCACCACCGGCAAGGTACCGGCCGGGGCCGGAATGGCTTCCAGGTTGACCAGCGCCTGGCGCAACGCTTCACGGGCATAGCCCATGGCGCGGTCTTCGCCGAGGAAATAACGGTAATCGGTGCGACCGCCACCGCCATGACCGCCGCGCTCGCGACGGCCGTTCTGCTCGACGATCACGCTGACATTGAAACGCACCAGCGGGCGCACATCCGCCGCCAGACCGCCGTCAGTGGAAGCCACCAGAATCCGCTCCCAGACACCGGCCATGCTCACGGTGACTTGCTGGATGCGAGGGTCGAGGGCGCGGGTCGCGGCATCGATTCGCTTGAGCAAATCGACTTTCTCGGCACGGGTCAGCACTTCCAGGGGATTGTCCGGCGCATACAACTGCGCGACATCCTGGCTGGTGAATGCCTGTACGGTGCCGTGCTGCCCGGCCCGGGAAATCGAACGGGCGGCCCGCGCCGCCGCGCCAAGGGCTTCCAGGGTGATGGCATTGCTGTAGGCAAAACCGGTTTTTTCACCCGATTGCGCGCGCACGCCCACACCTTGGTCGAGGTTGAAGCTGCCTTCCTTGACGATACCGTCTTCCAGCGCCCAGGACTCGGAGATCTGCCCCTGGAAATACAGGTCGGCCGCATCGATGCCCGGCCCGGCCAGGTCGCCGAGCACGCCTTGCAGGCTCTCGATCGTGACGCCACCGGGCGCCAGCAGGTGTTCACTGACTGAGGACAACAACTCGCTCATATGCTTTACGCCTTAAATTCGTCGTTCTGATGCAGGTCGCTGGGCGCCCTGCGAGAAAAAGCGCCGGTGACTGGACACCGGCATCCGCGCCCGGATGGACGCCTGTTCGCTGCTGTCGCGTTCGGCCAGCAGCACGGCCTCGCCTTGATCCTGTTGTGCCAGCACACGCCCCCACGGGTCGATGATGGCGGCATGGCCAAAGGTTTCCCGCGGCCCCGGATGCGTCCCACCCTGGGCGGCCGCGAGCACATAACATTGTGTCTCGATGGCCCGTGCGCGAATCAGCACATCCCAATGCGCCGCGCCGGTCACCGCCGTGAAGGCCGAAGGGGCGGTAATCAGTTCCGCGCCGGCCGCGCGCAATTCGCTGTACAACTCAGGGAAGCGCAAGTCGTAACAGACCGTCAGGCCAACCCGTCCAACCGGTGTGTCCGCCACGACGACCCCACTGCCATAAGCATAGTCATCGGATTCCCGATAACGGCCGCGATTGTCGGCCACGTCGACGTCGAACAGGTGCAGCTTGTCGTAGCGCGCCACCGTTTCACCCTGGTCATCGACCAGCAACGAACAGGCATGCACCTTGGCCGTCGGCTGATCGACCGGCGGCAACGGCAACGTGCCGGCTACAATCCATAACTTGAGGTCACGTGCGGTCTGTTTCAACCAAGGCAGGATCGGGCCTTCACCCAGTGCTTCGGCGCGCCCGATGTCGGCTATGTCACGCCGGCCCATGGCGGCGAAGTTTTCCGGCAATACCGCCAGTTTCGCGCCACCGTCGGCCGCTTGCTCGAGCAGCCGACGGGCCTGGGCCAGATTGGCCAGCACATCGCTCTGGCTGACCATTTGAATCACCGCTACGGACATGGCGCACTCCTGGAATCGTATGCGGCCATGCTACTCCATAGGCTTGCCGAGCGCCTTTTCAAAAGGATCTCAAAAAGCCTTGTCGAAGGTAATCTTCGGTTCTTTCCACGGCCCTTTGACGGTGTACTTCACACTGGCGAAACGGGAGACCCGGTCACCGATCAGCTTGTCGATCAGGAACAGCGCCCCGCCGACCGCGGGTGCGCCGACGATCAATGCGGCAATCGGCAGGTTATTGGTCACCGGCAAGGTCACCATCAGTTTCGCATCGATCTGATCGGCCACCATGTTCAGTGTGCCGTCGAGTTCAATGGTGCTCGACGGGCCCGTCAGCTGGATCGGCTTACGGGTGACATACACACCATCGGTCCCGACCAGCAGCCCCTTGACCCGGTCATAACTCAGGCCTTTGCCGAACAGGTCGGAGAAGTCCAGGCGCAGGCGCCGGCCGATGGAGTTGAAGTTGAGCAAGCCAAATACCCGCAGCGCCTGGGCACTGCCTTCAACCTCGACGAACTGCCCCTCATTGAGCGTCGCATCGAGCGTGCCGGAAAAACGCTTGGTCGCCACCCAGGCCGGTGAGCCGGGCCAGCGGCCATCAACGTCCATATAGAAGTCCTGGCTGGTGACGCTCGGCGCAAACCCCCAGCCCTTGAGCACGTCTGCAAGGTTCTTGCCGCTGATGCGGCCCTTGTACCAACTGTTGCTGGCACCCGGCACGCCTTCCCAGCCGCCGCTGCCCACCAACAGAATGCCCTTGAGGCCCAGGTCCAGGGAGTTGAACACGATGCCCTTGGGCGTTGGACGAATCTTCAGCGACCAGCCCCCCACCAGATCCTGGCCCTGGAATAGCTGATTGATGGTGATGTCCATCGCGGGGATTTTCGTCGGGTCCACCGACGCCAGCGGATCCGGTGAGTTTTCATCGGCCAGCACGGTCGGGTCCGGCGCGGGCAGGCGCACGGTTTGAAGATTGATCGCGATTGGCGTGGCCTTCGAATCGGGAAGGTTGGCACTGCCCTTGATCTGCTGGCTGTCCAGTTGCAGCGCCCAGGCAGAAGGCTTGCGCACCAGCTGGATCGAGGCCTGATCGAGGGTGGTGCCGATACCGCTGAGCTTGTCGACCTTGAAATCCGCGCCACTGAGCAATTGCCTGGCGCTGCCTCCGGGGTCTTGTCCGGCGTACCTGTCCACCAGATCCTTCCACGGGCCAACGTCCAGCTCCGACAGCACGCCCCGTATCCGCAGGCCTTTGGTGCCAGGCAACACGGCTTCGCCGCCACCGAGGGACAATTCCCCGCGACCATCGGCGAAATTGCTGGCTGGGGCCGCGAACGTGAAACTCGCCAGATCCCCGTAGTTGACCCAATAGCGTCGCTCGTCGCCCTGCAACGTCATGCGGAACGTCGTGTCGCGCCCGGTCTCGGAAGTCATGCCGAACGGTGCAGGCAAATCGACGGCCACGCCCTTGAGGCTGGAATTGACCATCAACTGGCTGTCGGCGCCGTCCAGGGTCAGTTGCAGTTGATACGGGATCACGCCGCTCACCGGCAGAGGCTGGGTCACCTTCAGCCAGTCGGTCAGTCTCCTGACCTCGACCTGCCCTGTCGCGGACACCCGGGTTTTGAGCCTGCCCGGGCTGCCATCGGCATAAATCCGTGCGGTGACGGGCTTGTCGAACGCCCGGGCATTGATGTTGTGCCCGCTCAGGCCTTCGTCGCTGTCGAAACGGAAATCACCTTTGAGCTGGCTCAGTTCCAGCGCAGGTTCGGCCAGTTTCAAGCGTGCCCTGGCGGTCTTGAAGTCGACGAGGATCTTCGGTTCCTCGCCTTTTGCCAAGGGAATATCCAGCTTCAACTTGCCTTGCAGGTCACCCTCGCCTTCCCAGCCGGCAAAGGTCGGCCCGGTGCCGATCGGCGCTTCCTGGAGGATTTTCAGGCCATCGCCCAAACCGCCGGCAAATCCGCCATCGAGGAACAAATGAACGTTCTGCCCGGTCGGCACATGGGGAATGTTGACGTAGATATCGTTGACCTGCGTATCGAGCAACTGGCCCGTGCTGGCCAGAATCCGCACGCCGCTGTCTTCGACAAACACATCGCCGCTGACCTTGCTGACATGGGGCCAGCCCGGCTGGAAGGCCAGTTCGGCATCGTGAACCTTGAAGAACAGGCTGATGCTGCGATCAACGTCCGCGGCACCGTGGCTGAGCGAGCCTTGATACTGGAAGAAGCCCTGATCCACCGCGCCCTTGAGAATCGCAGTGCGCAGCCATTCGTCCAGCGCCGGGCTGAGGACGGTCGGCAAGTACTTGGCGGTGTAGCGACCGTCGCCGTCCACCATGCCGACCCGCAGGTCCATGTAGTCTTCCCGGGCGTGATCGAAATGCAGGCGAATCAGGAAGTCGCCGGCGATCTTGCCTTCCTCGCCCAGCACTTTCAGATACGGCGCGATCAGGGTGAAACTTTCTTTATCGAGCTTCCAGGTCAACCGCGCATTGGCCTGAATGTACTGCCATGGCTTGGCGAATATCGGGTCCAGGTGCAGCATGAAATCCTTGCTATCCATGCGCAGTTCACCTTGCCCCAGGTCACCGCTGATGCTGCCGCTGACATTTCGTGCCGCCGGCGCACCGTGATAGGCGTCGAAGCCTACCTGGTCGAGGTTGGCGGCAAACCCGAACTTGCTGTCGTCGGTGGCATTGGGGCGGAAGTCGACCAGCACGTTACGCAGGCCACCCGTGACTTTTAACCGCTCGACGAGCGTGGCGAAATCTTTCGGGAACGGCGCCAGGGCGTTAAGCAGCGGGGTCAGCGGAGTGAGATCAACCCGGTCGGCTTGCAGGTGCCAGAGTTCTTCGGTTTTATTAGTGGCGGCGTTTTGCGTGAGCTGCAGATGCGTTTCCCAGCGGGTCTCGCCGAAGTTCATCGCCAGGGAGTCCAGAGTCACCGACGCGCCTTTGGCACTGCGCTGGAAGTAACCATTGAGCGCCAGGTTATTGATCTGGATCGGCTTGCGCTCGGCATAGGCGCCCTTGAGTTGTGGCGCGTTCAAGCGCACCGCAGCGCTTTGCAAGGTGCCTTTGCCCCAGGTCACCCACAGCTCGCCGCCGGCCTTGATCTCGGAAAAATTCCACTGCTGGGTCAGACGTTCAGGCAACCACTTCGACCAGTCGCTTTGCGGCAGGCTCAGGTAGACCTCGGCTTCACCGTCCTTCCATTGACTGGCTCGAATACGGGTACGCAGGCTCATGGCCACCGGTTGCCCGTCAGGCAGGGTCAGCCGTGCGTCGAGCCGCTGCCGTGACGCCCCGACCTTCAGATTCAGGCCGACGTAAGTCAGGGTCAGCGGCGATTCGCCAAACGGCTGCAAGGTTACCTGGCTGTCGAGCACCGACAGTTGCTGGATCATCTGCATGCGATTGAGCAGTTGCTCCGGATCGGCGGGCTGGTCCTGCTTCACCGGCAGACCTTCCAGCGCCCATTGACCGTCTTCGGCTTGCTTGAGGTTGATCTTCAGACCGCTGAATTCCAGATGAGCGATGCGTACCTGACGGGCCAACAGGCTGGCCCAAAGGTCCGGTACCGCGCGCACCTGATCCAGGCGCAAGGCATTGGTGCCCTCGCCGACTGTCACGTCGCGGGCCATCAATATGGGGGCGAATCCACTCCAGCTGCCTTCGAGTTCGCCGATTTGCAACGGCATGCCCAAGGCATCGCTGGCTTTGGTCTCGATGTCGGCACGGTACTCGGCGACTAACGGCGTCAGCTCCCGGCCAAGGCTGACGTAGAGCGCCATCAACACCAAAACCAACGCGCACAGGCCCAGCCCCCAGCGGGTCAGAACAGCCAAAATGCGTGTCAGACGATCCATGTCAGGTGGCTCCCATGGCAAAAGTTTTGCAAAAAGCTGAGGCCAGCCCTTCTCGAACAATCAAGACGAAACGCTTCAGAGCAGCACCACGTCGTATTGTTCCTGGGAATACATGGTTTCGACCTGAAAGCGGATGGTGCGCCCGATAAATCCTTCGAGCTCGGCGACGTTACCCGACTCTTCGTCGAGCAGGCGGTCCACCACTTTCTGGTTTGCCAATACACGATAGCCTTCCGCCTGATAGGCGCGAGCCTCACGCAGGATTTCGCGGAAGATTTCGTAGCAAACGGTTTCCGGGGTCTTGAGCTTGCCCCGCCCCTGACAGGCATTGCACGGTTCGCACAGCACTTGCTCAAGGCTTTCGCGGGTGCGCTTGCGGGTCATCTGCACCAGGCCCAGTTCGGTGATACCGATGATGTTGGTCTTGGCGTGATCGCGCTCCAGTTGCTTTTCGAGCGTGCGCAACACCTGGCGCTGGTGCTCTTCATCTTCCATGTCGATGAAGTCGATGATGATGATTCCGCCCAGGTTACGCAGACGCAATTGACGGGCGATGGCCGTCGCGGCTTCGAGGTTGGTCTTGAAGATGGTCTCTTCGAGATTGCGATGGCCGACAAATGCCCCTGTGTTGACGTCGATGGTACTCATGGCTTCCGCCGGATCGACCACCAGATAACCGCCGGACTTGAGCGGGACCTTGCGCTCGAGCGCCTTCTGGATTTCGTCTTCGACGCCATACAGGTCGAAAATCGGCCGCTCACCCGGGTAATGCTCCAGGCGGTCAGCAATCTCGGGCATCAGTTCGGCGACGAATTGCGTGGTTTTCTGGAAGGTTTCCCGGGAGTCGATGCGGATCTTCTCGATTTTAGGGCTCACCAGGTCACGCAGGGTGCGCAGCGCCAGACCGAGGTCTTCGTAGATCACGCTAGGCGCACTGATGGTTTTGATCTGGGCGTTGATCTGATCCCAGAGACGGCGCAGATAACGGATGTCCATGAGGATTTCATCGGCGCCGGCACCTTCGGCTGCCGTGCGCAGGATGAAACCGCCGGCCTCCTTGATCCCTTCCTTGGCCACGCAGTCGGTGACCACCTGCTTGAGGCGGTCGCGCTCGGCTTCGTCTTCGATCTTCAGGGAAATGCCGACGTGAGCGGTGCGCGGCATGTACACCAGGTAACGCGAAGGAATCGAGAGCTGGGTGGTCAGGCGTGCGCCCTTGGAACCGATCGGATCCTTGGTCACTTGCACCACCAGGCTCTGGCCTTCGTGCACCAGAGCACTGATGCTTTCGACCGCCGGGCCTTCGCGCAGGGAAATTTCCGACGCATGAATGAACGCGGCACGGTCCAGGCCGATATCGACGAATGCCGCCTGCATTCCCGGCAATACCCGCACGACTTTGCCTTTATAGATGTTGCCGACGATCCCGCGCTTTTGCGTACGCTCGACGTGGACCTCTTGCAGGACACCGTTTTCGACCACCGCCACGCGCGATTCCATCGGCGTGATGTTGATCAGAATCTCTTCACTCATGGCAGGGTCTCGTTCAGGCATGTTCACGATAATGGCCGCATCTGTTCAAAACGTTGCTTGGTGTGCGTTCCGGGGTTGCCAACAGGGTATGCCGAAATGGCCGAGCAGTTCCGCGGTTTCGCAAAGCGGCAGTCCGACCACCGCTGAATAACTTCCATCGAGCCCGGCGACAAACACCGCACCCAGTCCTTGAATGCCATAACCGCCCGCCTTGTCCTGTGGTTCGCCGCTGGCCCAGTAGGCCACGGCTTCTTCACGACTGATATCCCGAAAACGCACGCGGCTGGTGACAACCCGGGATTCGCAACGTTCGCCATCGAGCACGGCAATCGCGGTCAGCACTTCATGCTCACACCCTGACAGCATCATCAGCATGGCGCACGCATCCGCCTGATCAACCGGTTTGCCGAGAATTTTTCCATCGAGCACCACGGCGGTATCGGCACCGAGCACACAGAACGGTTCGTCAGACACGACGCTGCCGCGCCCGGCCTCGGCCTTGCCGCGCGCCAGACGCTCGACATAGGCCGACGGGGATTCTTGAGCTAAAGGAGTTTCATCGATATCCGCACTGACGGCGCAGAACGGAACGCCGATCTGCGTGAGCAGTTCACGTCGACGCGGCGAACCAGAGGCGAGGTACAACCGTTTCATCAAGACCTCTCCCTGTCCAATGCCTGAGCGAATTAATTGATTTTGTAGCGTCGACGCAGTCCGCGCAAACCGAAACTGATCCAGGGCCAGAGCAGCGCACTGACCAGTGCCGGCAGCACCAGCGCCAGCGTCGGCTGACGATTGCCGGTCAAGGCACTGAGCCACAGTTGTACAAGCTGGGCGAGGCCGAAGATCACCAGGATCACCAGGCTCTGCTGCCACATCGGGAACATCCGCAGGCGTTGCTGCAGCGCCAGCACCAAGTAGGTGATGAGCGTCAGGATCAAGGCATTCTGCCCCAGCAAGGTACCGTAGAGCACGTCTTCAGCCAGCCCCAGGCAAAACGCCGTCACCATCCCGACGGTCTGCGGCAGGTTCAACGCCCAGAATGCCAGCAACAAGGCCAGCCACAACGGACGCAGGATTTCCATGAATTGCGGCAGAGGTGAAACACTCAGCAGCAGGCCGACGGCAAACGTCAGCCAGACTATCCAGCCGTTTCGGGATGCTTTTACACCGCCCATTATTCTCTCCCCACTGGAGTGGCCGGCGCGGACACTGGCGGTTTGGCCGCAGGCTTCGCGGCAGCGGGTTGCGCCGCCGGCGGTTTAGCTGCCGCAGGCTTGGCTGGCGTGGTCGCTGGCTTGGCTGGCGCGGTGGCCGCAGGCGCCGCCGTGGCAGGAATCGCCGGTGCGGCAGCCGGTGCAGCGGGGGCCGCAGGGCTGGCCAGTTTCGGAACCGTCGCCGGAATGGTCGGCCCACCGCCCTGTGCATCCAGGCTTTCCTGAGCCTGGGCGGCAGCGTTGACGCGCTCTTCGGCGGTCCGGTTGTCGCTGAACACCAGCAGCAGGTAACGGCTACGGTTCAAGGCGGCGGTTGGAACGGCGCGGACAATGGCAAACGGCTGGCCGGAATCGTGAATCACTTCCTTGACCGTCGCCACCGGATAACCCGCCGGGAAACGCTGACCGAGGCCGGAGCTGACCAGCAAGTCGCCTTCCTTGATGTCGGCGGTATCGGCCACATGCCGCAACTCGAGACGCTCCGGGTTGCCGGTGCCGCTGGCGATCGCCCGCAAACCGTTACGGTTCACCTGCACCGGAATGCTGTGGGTGGTATCGGTCAGCAGCAAGACGCGGGAGGTGTAGGGCATCAACTCGACCACCTGCCCCATCAGGCCACGGGCATCGAGTACCGGCTGACCGAGGACCACGCCGTCGCGCTCACCTTTATTGATGATGATGCGATGGGTAAAGGGGTTGGGGTCCATGCCGATCAACTCGGCCACTTCGACCTTCTCATTGACCAGTGCCGAAGAGTTGAGCAACTCGCGCAGCCGAACGTTCTGCTCGGTCAGGGCGGCCAGCTTCTGCATGCGCCCCTGCAACAGCAGGTTTTCAGTCTTGAGTTTTTCGTTTTCGGCGACGAGTTCGGTCCGGCTGCCAAACTGACTGGCAACGCCTTCCCACAGTCGTCCGGGCAGGTCGGTGATCCAGTAGGCGTCCATCAGCACCAGCGACATCTGGCTGCGTGCAGGCTTGAGCAGACTGAAACGGGCATCGACCACCATCAGCGCGACCGATAGCACGACCAGCACCAACAGGCGCACGCCCAGTGAAGGGCCCTTGGTGAAAAGCGGTTTAATAAGCCGCTCCTCCCAGGCAAATGTTCTGTTTATTCATACGGCAGCAATCCGGCCTGGATGCAGACTGACAGAAGATAAACGCGAACAGGCAGCACTGCAAAGTGCCGCCTGCGCGCTCAACAGCATAGAGGCAATCCGGCGACTTATTCGCTGGAAAGCAGGTCCATGGTGTGTTTATCCATCATTTCCAATGCACGGCCACCGCCGCGAGCAACGCAGGTCAGCGGGTCTTCGGCAACGATCACCGGCAGACCAGTCTCCTGGGCCAGCAATTTGTCCAGGTCACGCAGCAAGGCGCCACCACCGGTCAGTACCAGGCCACGCTCGGCGATGTCGGAAGCCAGTTCCGGCGGCGATTGCTCCAGGGCGCTTTTCACCGCCTGAACGATGGTCGCCAGGGACTCTTGCAGAGCTTCCAGCACTTCGTTGGAGTTCAGGGTAAATGCCCGTGGAACGCCTTCGGCCAGGTTACGGCCGCGAACGTCGACTTCGCGAACTTCGCCGCCCGGGTAGGCGGTACCGATTTCCTGTTTGATACGTTCGGCGGTGGACTCACCGATCAGGCTGCCGTAGTTGCGACGCACGTAGGTGATGATCGCTTCGTCGAAGCGGTCGCCGCCAACGCGCACGGATTCGGCGTAAACCACACCGTTCAGGGAGATCAGTGCGATTTCAGTGGTACCGCCACCGATATCCACGACCATCGAACCGCGAGCTTCTTCTACCGGCAGGCCGGCACCGATCGCAGCAGCCATTGGCTCTTCGATCAGGAACACTTCACGGGCACCGGCACCGAGGGCCGATTCACGGATTGCACGACGCTCAACCTGGGTGGATTTGCACGGAACGCAGATCAACACGCGAGGGCTAGGCTGCAGGAAGCTGTTTTCGTGAACCTTGTTGATGAAGTACTGCAGCATTTTTTCGCACACGCTGAAGTCGGCGATCACGCCGTCCTTCATCGGACGAATGGCAGCAATGTTGCCCGGCGTACGGCCCAGCATGCGCTTGGCTTCGGTGCCGACAGCAACGACACTTTTCTGGTTACCGTGTGTCCGAATGGCCACAACCGATGGCTCATTCAGGACGATACCGCGCTCGCGCACGTAAATAAGGGTGTTGGCAGTGCCCAGGTCAATGGAAAGATCGCTGGAAAACATGCCACGCAGTTTCTTGAACATGGGAAAGGGACCCTAGGCAACGCGTGGGTAAAAAAGTGCGGCAAACTCTAACAACGACAGGGATTTTGGGCAAGGCGCCAATATGTTAAATTGGCCGCTTTTCTGTGCACCAAGCCCCACAATCGCGGCCTTATGACCGTAGAAGTGCGGTAGTGTTCCGACAATCTAACACACGGACGCGGTCCGTTTTGTTTTCCACTGGAGAATCCCATGGCGCTTGAACGCTCCGACGTGGAAAAAATCGCTCATCTGGCCTGCCTTGGCCTCAATGATGCCGATCTTCCACACATCACTTCGGCCCTCAACAGCATTCTCGGGCTGGTCGACGAAATGCAGGCGGTCAATACCGACGGTATCGAACCGCTGGCCCACCCACTGGAAGCCAGCCAGCGCCTGCGCGCAGACGTCGTGACCGAGACCAATCACCGCGAGGCCTACCAGTCCATCGCACCAGCGGTCGAAAACGGCCTGTACCTGGTTCCGAAAGTCATCGACTAATAGGGAAAGAGCCTGCAATGCATCAATTGACTCTGGCCGAGATCGCCCGCGGACTCGCCGATAAAAAGTTTTCCTCCGAAGAGCTGACCAAGGTCCTGCTGGCGCGCATCGCCCAGCTCGATCCGCAGCTCAACAGTTTCATCAGCCTCACCGCGGACCTGGCGCTGACGCAGGCGAAAGCCGCTGATGCCCGCCGGGCCAACGGTGAGAGCGGCGCCCTGCTCGGCGCGCCGATCGCCCACAAAGACCTGTTCTGCACCCAGGGCATTCGCACCAGCTGCGGCTCGAAGATGCTCGACAACTTTAAAGCACCGTACGACGCCACCGTGGTCGCCAAACTGGCTGCGGCCGGGGCCGTGACCCTGGGCAAGACCAATATGGACGAATTCGCCATGGGGTCGGCCAACGAGTCGAGCTACTACGGCGCGGTGAAAAACCCGTGGAACCTGGAACACGTTCCGGGCGGTTCGTCCGGCGGCTCCGCTGCGGCGGTTGCCGCTCGTCTGTTGCCTGCGGCCACCGGCACCGACACGGGCGGCTCGATCCGTCAGCCTGCGGCCCTGACCAACCTCACCGGCCTGAAACCGACCTACGGTCGTGTTTCGCGCTGGGGCATGATTGCCTACGCGTCCAGCCTCGACCAGGGCGGCCCGATGGCACGCACCGCCGAAGACTGCGCGATTATGTTGCAAGGTATGGCAGGCTTCGATCCGAACGACTCCACCAGCATCGATGAGCCCGTACCGGACTACAGCGCCAGCCTCAACGGCTCGCTGCAAGGCCTGCGCATCGGCGTGCCGAAGGAATACTTCAGCGCCGGTCTCGACCCGCGCATCGCAGAGCTGATCCACAACAGCGTCAAGGAGCTGGAAAAGCTCGGCGCCGTGATCAAGGAAATCAGCCTGCCGAACATGCAGCACGCGATCCCTGCGTACTACGTGATCGCCCCGGCGGAAGCCTCGTCCAACCTGTCGCGTTTCGACGGCGTGCGCTTCGGCTACCGCTGTGAAAACCCGGTCAACCTGATCGACCTGTACAAACGCTCCCGTGGCGAAGGCTTCGGCCCGGAAGTACAGCGCCGGATCATGGTCGGTGCCTACGCGCTGTCCGCCGGTTACTACGACGCCTATTACCTGAAGGCGCAGAAGATTCGTCGCTTGATCAAAAACGACTTCATGGCGGCCTTCAATGAGGTCGACATCATCCTCGGCCCAACCACGCCGAACCCGGCCTGGAAGCTTGGCGCCAAGAACAGCGACCCGGTCGCTGCGTACCTGGAAGACGTCTACACCATCACCGCCAACCTCGCGGGTCTGCCGGGCTTGTCCATGCCGGCAGGTTTTGTCGACGGTCTGCCGGTCGGCGTGCAACTGCTCGCCCCGTATTTCCAGGAAGGCCGCTTGCTCAACGTTGCGCACCAGTACCAGTTGAACACTGACTGGCACACCCGCACCCCAACCGGCTTCTGAGGAGACACACATGCAATGGGAAGTCGTGATCGGGCTGGAGATTCACACCCAGCTCACCACCCGGTCGAAAATCTTTTCCGGTAGTTCCACCACGTTCGGTTCAGAGCCGAACACCCAGGCCAGCCTCGTAGACCTGGGCATGCCCGGCGTGCTGCCGGTGCTGAACCAGGAAGCGGTGCGCATGGCGGTGATGTTCGGTCTGGCGATTGACGCCGAGATCGGCCAGCACAACGTGTTCGCCCGTAAAAACTACTTCTACCCGGACCTGCCCAAGGGCTACCAGATCAGCCAGATGGAGCTGCCGATCGTCGGCAAGGGCCACCTGGACATCGCCCTCGAGGACGGCACGGTCAAACGTGTCGGCATCACCCGCGCGCACCTGGAAGAAGACGCCGGCAAGAGCCTGCACGAAGAATTCAGCGGCGCCACCGGCATCGACCTGAACCGTGCCGGCACACCGCTGCTGGAAATCGTCTCCGAACCGGACATGCGCAGCGCCAAGGAAGCCGTGGCCTACGTCAAGGCGATCCACGCGCTGGTGCGCTACCTGGGCATCTGCGACGGCAACATGGCCGAAGGTTCGCTGCGCTGCGACTGCAACGTATCGATCCGTCCGAAAGGCCAGGTCGAGTTCGGCACCCGCTGCGAGATCAAGAACGTCAACTCGTTCCGTTTCATCGAGAAGGCGATCAACAGCGAAATCCAGCGTCAGATCGAGCTGATCGAAGACGGCGGCAAGGTCATCCAGCAGACCCGCCTGTACGATCCGAACAAGGACGAAACCCGTCCGATGCGCAGCAAAGAGGAAGCCAACGACTACCGTTACTTCCCCGATCCGGACCTGCTGCCGGTGGTTATCGAGAATTCGTTCCTCGACGACGTGCGCGGCACCTTGCCGGAATTGCCACCGCAGAAACGCGAGCGTTTCCAGGAGCAGTTCGGCCTGTCGGTCTATGACGCCAGCGTCCTGGCCACCAGCCGCGAGCAAGCCGATTACTTCGAGAAAGTCGCGAGCATCGGCGGCGACGCCAAACTGGCGGCCAACTGGGTGATGGTCGAGTTGGGCAGTCTGCTCAACAAGCAAGGCCTGGACATCGAAGAGTCGCCGGTTTCCGCCGAGCTTCTGGGCGGCATGCTGCTGCGCATCAAGGACAACACCATCTCCGGCAAGATCGCCAAGGTGGTGTTTGAAGCGATGGCCAATGGCGAAGGCAGCGCGGACGAGATCATCGACAAGCGCGGTCTCAAGCAAGTGACCGATACTGGCGCCATTTCGGCGGTGCTGGACGAAATGCTCGCGGCCAACGCCGAGCAGGTCGAGCAATACCGCGCGGCAGACGAAGCCAAGCGCGGCAAGATGTTCGGCTTCTTCGTCGGTCAGGCGATGAAAGCCTCCAAAGGCAAGGCCAACCCGCAACAGGTCAACGAACTGCTTAAAAGCAAGCTCGAAGGCTGATGAGGATGGAGCCAGCTTTAAAATCTGGCTCCATTCCCTGTGGCGAGGGAGCTTGCTCCCGCTGGACTGCGAAGCAGACCCAAATCAGTCACCGCATTTTTTCAGAAAATGCATTGTCTGATTTTGCGACCGCTTCGCGGCCGAGCGGGAGCAAGCTCCCTCGCCACAACTATTTTGAGAGCCTTTGAAATGAAACGTCTATTCGGCGCCTGTGCCCTGCTCTCTCTGTTGGCGGGTTGCGCCAGCACCGACACCGTCGATCCGCATGGCTACGACAAAACCGGCGTGGCTTCGTACTACGGCGCCAAACACCAAGGAAAACGCACCGCCAACGGCGAGCGTTTCAACATGAATTCCATGACCGCCGCCCATCGCCAGCTACCCTTTGGTACGCGGGTGAAGGTCACCAATCTGAATAACGACAAATCCTGCGTGGTACGCATCAATGATCGCGGGCCGCACACCCGTGGCCGCCTGATCGACCTGTCCCGGGAAGCCGCCGAGCGCCTGGGCATGCTGCGCAGCGGCACTGCGAAGGTTCGCGTGCAAGCCCTGGACGACTGACCGATGGAGCCCCGACCATTTTCGGACTAGCCGATTTACCCCTGATCAGTGTGATCGAATTGCTCAGCGGATTGTTCCTGCTGATTGTCGGCGCCGAATTGATGGTGCGCGCCGCCGTACGCATCGCCGCGCGGCTGCACGTACGACCGCTGATCATCGGCCTGACCATCGTCGCCCTCGGCAGCAGCGCGCCGCAAATGGCGGTCAGCCTGCAAGCGACCCTGGCGCACAATGCCGACATCGCCGTCGGCAGTGTGATCGGCAGCAGCATTTTCAACATCCTCGTCACCCTCGGGTTGTCCGCGCTGATCATTCCTTTGCGGGTTTCCCGGCAATTGGTACGCCTGGATATTCCGTTGATGATCGGCGCCAGCCTGCTGGTGTTCGTACTCGCCTGGAATGAAGAACTGTCCCGGGCCGACGGCGTGATGCTGCTGACGGCACTGGCGATTTACCTGGGCTTGTTGCTGCGCCAGTCACGGCATTCGGGACGGCCGGTATCGAGCCATGACCATCATGGGCAAGCGCCATGGCTGAGCAGCCTGCTGATGATCGTCGCCGGGCTGGCGATGCTGGTGTACGCCGGGCACTTGCTGCTGGGCGCGGCGGTTGCGGTGGCCACCGATCTTGGGTTGTCGGAGCGGATCATCGGCCTGACCATCGTCGCCGTGAGCACCTCACTGCCTGAACTGGCCACTTCGTTGATCGCGGCCATGCGCGGCGAGCGCGATATTGCCGTGGGCAACGTGATTGGCAGCAACCTGTTCAACCTCCTGGGTGTGCTCGGTTTTACCGCGCTGGTGGCACCGTCGCCGCTGTCGGTGTCGCCCAACGCCCTGGATTTCGACCTGCCGGTGATGCTCGGCGTCGCGGCGCTGTGCCTGCCGGTGTTCTACTCCGGCTACCGGGTGACCCGCGCCGAAGGCCTGCTGTTTCTGGGTTTGTACCTGGCGTATGGGCTACACGTGGTGTCGTTCACCACCGGTATGCCACTGGCCGGCAAGCTGGAACACTTGATGCTGTTTTTCGTCCTGCCGGCGCTGGTGGCGTTTTTGTTGTTCACGTCACTACGCGCCTGGCGTCGCCAACACCATAAGAAGGAAGCCCCATGACCGAGAATAAAAAACCCGGCGTTGAAGTCCGCCGCCAAGTGATGGGCGACGCCTTCGTCGACCGCGCACTGGGCAATGCCACCGAATTCACCCAGCCGCTGCAGGACTTCGTCAATGAACACGCCTGGGGCGGTGTGTGGAATCGCGAAGGCCTGCCACTGAAAACCCGCAGCCTGATCACCCTTGCCGCCCTGACTGCACTCAAGTGCCCGCAGGAATTGAAAGGTCACGTGCGCGGTGCGCTGAACAATGGCTGCACTGTGGATGAGATTCGCGAGGCGCTGCTGCATTGCGCGGTGTATGCCGGTGTGCCGGCGGCGATTGATGCGTTTCGGGCGGCGCAGGAAGTGATCGACAGTTACCAGAAGCCGGAATAATTTTATTGCTTTGAAAAGATCGCAGCCTGCGGCAGCTCCTACATTGGAATGCGTTTTCCTGTAGGAGCTGCCGCAGGCTGCGATCTTTTGACCCTTGCCTTTAAATCCACCCACCCCACTGCAAAAAGAAGATCCCGACATTGGTGGTGACCGCCGCCATCAGCGTGGTGATCACGATAATCGCCGCCGCCAACTCGTGATTGCCATCCGCCGCCCGGGCCATGACGAAACTGGCAGCGGCGGTCGGGCTGCCGAAGTACAGGAACAGAATCCCCAGTTCCGCCCCGCGAAAGCCCCACAACCACGCGCCCAGTGTTGCCAGGACCGGCAAACCGATCATCTTCACCAGGCTTGAACTCAGCGCCATGTTGCCGCTTTTGCGCAGCGCGGCCAGGGACAGCGTGCCGCCGATGCAGATCAGCGCCAGCGGCAAGGTCGTTTGCGCCAGATACTGGCCGGAGGTTTCCAGCCAGCCAGGCAAGCCAATCTTGAAATAGGCAAAGGGGGCAGCCACGATCACGCTGATGATCAGCGGATTGCTGAACACGCTTTTGCAGATGCTCCACGGATCGGACTTGATCACCGGACTGTACACCGCCAGCACGATGGTCGAGAGGGTGTTGTAGAACAGGATCACCAGCGCCGCGAGGATCGCCCCGAGGGAAATCCCGTAGTCGCCGTACATGCTTGCCGCCAGTGCCAGGCCGATGACCCCGTTGTTACCGCGAAACGCGCCCTGGGTGTAGATCCCCCGGTCTTCCCGCGGGCACTTCCAGATCGCCCAACCCCAGGCGATGGCAAAACACGCCAGGGTCGCGAGGGAGAAATAGATCAGCAGCGCCGGTTGCAGCGCCGCGTGCAGGTCGGCATGCAGGATGCCCAGAAACAACAACGCCGGCATGGTGACGTTGAACACCAGTGACGATGCGGTGTGGATGAAGTTGTCGTTGATCCAGTCGATGCGCTTGAGCAGCACCCCGAGAAACAGCATGGCAAACACCGGCGCGGTGATGTTCAGGGTTTCGAGGAAAATTGCCAGCATGCCGGGGGTAACCTTGGTGGGCGTCGTTAGGGGGCTAATGATAAGCCACTGAGGACTTCGGCGCCTGCTAGATCGCCTTCGTGAGCAAGCCCGCTCCCACATTTGATCAGTGTCGAACACAAAATTTGTGCGCGACGACAATCCAGTGTGGGAGCGGGCTTGCTCGCGAAGCAGGCGACTCGGTCTTAAGTGATCGGCGCCGGGTTGAACAGGGTGATGTCGTTATGCAGCTTGTGCTTTTCAGCCCACGTCTGCTGCTTGCCGCTGGCCACGTCCAGGTAGTAGTGGAACAACTCCCAGCCAAGCTCCTCGATGGAGGCGCGTCCGGTAGCGATTCGGCCCGCGTCGATGTCGATCAGGTCCGGCCAGCGTTGTGCCAGTTCGGTCCGGGTCGAGACCTTCACCACTGGTGCCATGGCCAGCCCGTAAGGCGTGCCACGACCGGTGGTAAACACGTGCAGGTTCATCCCCGCCGCCAACTGCAAAGTCCCGCAAACAAAGTCGCTGGCCGGAGTCGCGCAGAAGATCAGGCCTTTGCGCTTGAAACGCTCGCCAGGGCCAAGCACGCCGTTGATCGCGCTGCTGCCGGACTTGACGATCGATCCCAGGGATTTCTCGACAATGTTCGACAACCCGCCCTTCTTGTTGCCTGGGGTGGTGTTGGCACTGCGATCCGCCTCGCCCTTCGCCAGGTAGCGGTCGTACCAGTCCATTTCCCGCACCAGTTCCTGGGCGACGTCCTGGTTTTCCGCCCGTGAGGTCAGTAAATAAATGGCATCACGTACTTCGGTGACTTCAGAAAACATCACCGTCGCACCGGCCCGCAGAAGCAGGTCCGAGGCATAACCGAGCGCCGGGTTGGCGGTGATGCCAGAGAACGCATCACTGCCACCGCATTGCATGCCCAGAATCAGTTCGGACGCCGGCACGGTTTCCCGGCGACGTTGATCGAGCTTCTTCAAGCGTGTCTCGGCCAGTTCCATGATCTGTTCGATCATTTCGGTGAAACCGTGACTGGAATCCTGCAAGCGGTATAACCAAGGCTCGCTGAGATCCACCGAGCTGTCGTTGTCGTGCATCACTTGCCCGGCCTGCAATTTCTCGCAGCCCAGGCTGATCACCAAGGCTTCGCCACCCAGGTTAGGGTTGCGCGCCAGGTTGCGCACAGTGCGGATCGGGATGTACGCGTCAGTCGCGGTGATCGCCACGCCACAGCCATAGCTGTGGGTCAGCGCCACCACGTCATCGACGTGCGGGTACTTGGGCAGCAACTCATCCTTGATGCGCTTGACCGCATGATCGAGCACCCCGGTCACACACTGCACGGTGGTAGTGATACCCAGAATGTTGCGCGTGCCGACGGTGCCGTCGGCGTTGCGATAACCCTCGAAGGTGAAACCTTCCAGCGGTGCTTGCGCGGCCGGCACATCGGTGGACAGCGGCAGGCTGTCCAGCGGTGGCGCGGTCGGCATGCGCAGTTGATCTTCCTTGACCCAACTGCCGCGGGGGATCGGCTGCAAGGCATAGCCAATGACCTGGCCATAACGAATCACCTGGCCACCCTCTGGAATGTCTTCCAGGGTGACCTTGTGGCTTTGTGGCACGAAGTCCACGGTGACCAAACCATCGGCAAACTCGGTGCCGGCCGGTACACCCTGATCATTGACCACGATCACTACGTTGTCCCGCTCGTGCAGGCGGATGTAGCGCGGCGAGTCGGAATGTTCAATCAACTGCATGACGCCGCTCCTCAGGAATGCGCTTGAGACAATTTGCCAGGGGCTTCAGTACCGTTCGCTGGTGGCTCTTTGAGCACCACGCGCTTGATCGGGCCCACGATCACCAGGTAGCTGAACACCGCGACCAATGCGTTGCAACCGACGAACACCAGCGCCCATTTGAACGAACCGGTGGAGCTGATGATGTAGCCGATCACGATCGGAGTGGTGATCGACGCAATGTTACCGAAGGTGTTGAACAGGCCACCGCTCAGGCCGGCGATCTGCTTCGGCGAGGTGTCGGACACCACCGCCCAGCCCAGTGCGCCCACGCCTTTGCCGAAGAACGCCAGGGCCATGAAGCCGACGACCATCCATTCTACGTCCACGTAGTTGCACGCCACGATGCTGCTGGAAACCAGCAGGCCAGCAATGATCGGTGCCTTGCGGGCGAAGGTCAGGGAATGCCCTTTACGTAGCAGGTAATCGGAAATCACCCCGCCGAGCACACCACCGATGAAGCCGCAGATCGCCGGCAAGGACGCGATGAAACCGGCCTTGAGGATGGTCATGCCGCGCTCCTGCACCAGGTACACCGGGAACCAGGTCAGGAAGAAATAGGTAATGCCGTTGATGCAGTACTGGCCCAGGTACACGCCGAGCATCATGCGGTTGGTCAGCAATTGACGGATGTAGTCCCACTTCGGACCGTCGGCCTTTTTGCCTTTGCCCTTGTCCTGGTCCATGTCGACCATGCCGCCGTTGTCGGCGATGTGCTTGAACTCGGCGTCATTGATCATCGGGTGCTGGCGTGGGCTGTAGATCACTTTCAGCCAGATCCCGGAGAAGATGATGCCGATCACGCCCATGACGATGAACACGTGCTGCCAGCCGAAGCTGTAGACGATCCAGCCCATCAGCGGTGCGAACAACACGGTGGCAAAATACTGCGCCGAGTTGAAGATCGCCGAGGCGGTGCCGCGTTCAGCGGTCGGGAACCAGGCGGCCACAATGCGTGCGTTGCCGGGGAAGGATGGCGCTTCGGCCAGGCCCACCAAAAAGCGCAGCATGAACAGCGCGACCACGGCGGTGGACATGCCGAACTCGCCGACATACCCCTGCAGCACGGTGAACAGCGACCAGGTGAAGATGCTCAGTGCGTAGATTTTTTTCGAACCGAAACGGTCCAGCAGCCAGCCACCGGGAATTTGCCCGGCCACGTAGGCCCAACCGAATGCGGAGAAGATGTAGCCGAGGGTAACGGCGTCGATGCCGAGGTCTTTTTGCAGGCTGGAGCCGGCGATTGCGATGGTAGCCCGGTCGGCGTAATTGATCGTGGTCACCAGAAACAGCATGAGCAGGATCAAATAGCGGACGTGAGTCGGCTTGGTCGATTGCATGTAGATGTACTCCCACTGATTATTTTTATGCGGGGTGAATCTTTGGTATTTCCCTGTAGGAGCTGCCGAGTGAAACGAGGTTGCGATCTTTTGATCTTCAAAAGCAAAGATCGCAGCCTTCAGCAGCTCCTACAGAGGTATTGCGTTTACGAACCGATGTAACTGGTCTTCACGACCGTGTAGAACTCTTGCGCATAGCGACCTTGCTCACGTGATCCATAGGATGAACCTTTACGCCCACCGAACGGAACGTGGTAATCCACACCGGCGGTCGGCAGGTTGACCATCACCATCCCGGCCTGGGAGTGGCGCTTGAAGTGGTTGGCGTACTTCAAGGACGTGGTAGCGATGCCCGCCGACAACCCGAACTCGGTGTCGTTGGCCATGGCCAGCGCGGCTTCGTAGTCGGCGACGCGGACGATGTTGGCTACCGGGCCGAAGATTTCTTCCTGGCTGATGCGCATCGAGGCTTCACTGTCGGCAAACAGGGTTGGCGCGAGGAAGTAACCCTCGGTGTCGCAGGTCACCAGAGCACCGCCGCTGACCAGACGCGCACCTTCGGACTGGCCGATGTCGATGTACTTCATGTCCTGTTCAAGCTGAGCCTGGGAAACCACCGGACCAATGTCGGTGCCGGCTTTCAGCGCGTGGCCGACCTTGATCAACTTCATGCGCTCGGCCATGGCTTCGACAAACTGGTCGTGGATGCCAGCGGTGACGATAAAGCGGCTGGAAGCGGTGCAACGCTGGCCGGTGGAGTAGAACGCGCTCTGTACCGACAGCTCGACCGCTTGCTTGAGGTCAGCGTCGTCGAGAATGATCTGCGGGTTCTTGCCGCCCATTTCCAGCTGGACCTTGGCCTGGCGCGATACGCAGCTGACGGCGATCTGACGACCGACACCCACGGAACCTGTGAAGCTGATGCCATCGACTTTCGGGCTGTGGACCAGTGCATCGCCAACCACACGACCGCTGCCCATCACCAGGTTGAACACACCGGCCGGGAAGCCTGCGCGGGAGATGATTTCAGCCAGGGCCCAGGCGCAACCCGGAACCAGGTCCGCGGGTTTCAGCACGACGCAGTTGCCGTAGGCCAGGGCCGGGGCGATTTTCCATGCCGGGATGGCGATCGGGAAGTTCCACGGGGTGATCAGACCGACCACGCCCAAGGCTTCGCGAGTGACTTCAACGTTGACGCCCGGACGCACCGACGGCAGGTAGTCGCCGGACAGGCGCAGGCACTCGCCGGCGAAGAACTTGAAGATGTTACCGGCGCGGGTCACTTCGCCGATGGCTTCAGGCAGGGTCTTGCCCTCTTCCCGGGCCAGCAGGGTGCCGAGTTCTTCGCGACGGGCGAGGATTTCAGTACCGACTTTGTCCAGGGAGTCGTGACGCGCCTGAATGCCGGAAGTGGACCAGGCCGGGAACGCGGCACGGGCGGCGTCGATGGCGGCGTGGACTTGAGCCAGGTCAGCCTTGGCGTAGTCACCGATGGCGTCGCTCAGTTCGGACGGGTTGATGTTGGTCGAATAATCGCCACCGGCAACCCATTCGCCGTTGATGTAGTTATCGAAACGCTTTGAATCAGCCACTTGAAGATCTCCTCACGCAAAAGGCCGCTGATTGCTCAGCGGCCTTACTTAATCGGATGTATTACTGCGCGCCCTGCTTGTCGATCAGCGCGGCGAGCATTTCGTACTCTTCGCCGGTCAGGTCGGTCAGCGGTGCACGCACAGGACCTGCGTCGTAGCCGGCAATCTTTGCCCCGGCCTTGACTATGCTCACGGCATAACCGGCCTTGCGGTTACGGATGTCCAGGTACGGCAGGAAGAAGTCGTCGATGATCTTGCCGACGGTGGCGTGATCTTCACGAGCGATCGCGTGGTAGAAGTCCATCGCGGTTTTCGGGATGAAGTTGAACACCGCCGAGGAGTAGACCGGCACGCCCAGCGCCTTGTAGGCCGCGGCGTAGACTTCGGCGGTCGGCAAGCCACCCAGGTAGCTGAAGCGATCACCGAGGCGGCGACGGATCGACACCATCAACTCGATATCACCCAGGCCATCCTTGTAGCCGATCAGGTTCGGGCAGCGCTCGGCCAGACGTTCCAGCAGCGGTGCGTTCAGGCGGCAGACGTTACGGTTGTAGACCACCACGCCGATGTTGACCGATTTGCACACGGCTTCAACGTGCGCGGCAACGCCGTCCTGGCTGGCTTCGGTCAGGTAGTGCGGCAGCAGCAACAGGCCTTTGGCGCCCAGGCGCTCGGCTTCCTGTGCGTATTCGATGGCCTGGCGGGTCGAACCGCCCACGCCGGCCAGGATTGGCACGCTGGAGGCGCAAGTGTCGACGGCCGTCTTGATGATTTCCGAATATTCGCTGGCCGCCAGAGAGAAGAACTCACCGGTACCGCCCGCGGCGAACAGAGCCGAGGCGCCGTATGGGGCCAGCCATTCGAGACGCTTGATGTAACCCGCGCGATTGAAGTCGCCCTGAGCATTGAAATCGGTAACCGGGAAAGACAGCAGACCGGAAGAGAGGATGGACTTCAGTTCTTGTGGATTCATTATTCGAACACCCTGGATAACGACGTTGTGTGAGAAAACCGTTCAGCCCGCGCTGAAGTTGTAGGTCATCGTACAACTTAAAATACAACCGTCAACTGCATTTCATCGCCGGGGGTGAAAACTGTTCGACAAGAATTCGTTGAAGTCCTGTTTTAGAGGGCTTCTTCAGGGGAACGCAGGGAAGATCACACCTCGAAAAACAGGTGTTCAGGAGATACGTTGTCGGAAGATTGAAGCAGGAGATAAGTAAAAAAGAGGCTGATCGAAGGTCTTGCGGGATGGCTTGCGGCCCCTTCGCGAGCAAGTCGAAGACGGCTTATCGGGCGCCCCATCACCAAAAGCAAAAAACCTAAACCCGCTGCGCCTCGGCCTCTTCATGGGCATGACGCAACCGCTCACGGCTGTTGGTCAGGTGCAAACGCATGGCGGCACGCGCCGCATCGGAATCCTGGCGGGCAATGGCGTCGTAGATCTCTTCGTGCTCACGGCTCAGGCGACCCATGTAGTGCTGCTGGTCGTCATGGGCCAGGCGCGCGGAGTTCAGCCGTGTGCGCGGAATGATGCTGGTACCCAGGTGGGTCATGATGTCGGTGAAATAACGGTTGCCGGTGGACAGCGCGATTTCGAGGTGGAAGGCGAAGTCCGAGGCTACGGCATCACTGGCGTGAGCGGCGCTTTCATTCAACGCGTCGAGGGCGGCGCGCATATTGGCTAACTGTTCCGGACTACGACGTTGCGCCGCCAATCCGGCGGACTCCACTTCCAGGCTGATGCGCAGTTCCAGGATCGCCAGCACATCTCGCAAGGTCACCACGGTCGCCGGGTCGATACGGAAACCGCTCGGGCTCGGTGTGTCGAGCACGAAGGTGCCGATACCGTGGCGGGTTTCCACCTGCCCTGCCGCCTGCAAACGGGAAATCGCCTCGCGCACCACCGTACGGCTGACACCATGGGCATCCATGATGGCTGACTCGGTGGGCAACTTGTCGCCACGCTTGAGATGACCGTCGCGGATCTGCTCGGACAGCACCGTCACCAGTTCCTGAGCGAGGCTGCGGCGCTTGCGTGGGAGACGTGGAGCGTCGTTCGGGTTTTCCATGGTGAACATCTGTCTCGAAAAAATCGGCGGCTGAAAGCGCATCATAGCGCAACGCGGTTGTACGATCACCACCACCCCTGTAGGAGCTGCCGCAGGCTGCGATCTTTTGACTTTGATTTTTCAAGATCAAAAGATCGCAGCCTGCGGCAGCTCCTACAGGATTTGTGGTGTTTATGCGGTCACGGCCTGGTCCACCAGATGGCCATTCTCGATACGAATGTGCCGCGGGTGGAAGCGTTTCAGGCTGCTGCGATGGCCCACGCTGACAATGCTCAGCCCCGGCAACTCGTCGATCAGCGCCTGATACAGCGTGGCCTCGTCTTCTTCGTCCATCGCCGAGGTGGCTTCGTCCATGTACAGCCATTGTGGTGCATAAAGCAGCGCACGGGCGAAAGCCAGGCGCTGCTGCTCCCCCGGTGACAACATGCGCTGCCAGTGATTGGCTTCGTCGAGACGGGCAATCAGGTGCGGCAGGCGGCAGGTTTCCAGCACCTGCGCGTAGCGTTCGTTCGGATAGGTATCGCCGGGCTGTGGATAACTGAGGACATCACGCAGGGTACCAATCGGCAAATACGGTTTTTGCGGCAGGAACAGGTAGCGCGCCGATGGCAGACGAATACTGCCGTGGCCGGTCGGCCACAGATGTCCCATCGCCCGCAGCAGCGTCGACTTGCCGCTGCCGGAACGACCGCTGAGCATCACACGCTCGCCCTCCTCCACGGTCATGTCGGCGTTGGACAGCAGGTGGCGACCGTCAGTCAGGTCGAGGCCGAGGTTGTGCACCTTCAGCACCGAGCCCGAATTCTGTACGTCGATGGCCGGCGCACGCTCTTCGTTATCACGCATAGCCTGGTGGAAGCTCAACAGACGATCGCAGGTGGCGCGCCAGGAAGCGAGGCTCTGGTAGGCACTGATAAACCAGCTGAAGCTTTCCTGCACGTTGCCGAACGCCGAGCTGATTTGCATCAGCTCGCCCAGTTCGATCTTGCCGGAAAGGTAACGCGGGGCGGCAACCATGAAGGGGAAGATAATGGCGGCCTGGCTGTAACCGGCGGTGAAGAACGTCAGGCGCTTGGACACTTTCATGATGTCCCAGAAGTTATGCCAGACCATCCCGAAGCGATCACTCAACCGACGATTCTCGTTCGGCTCGCCGTTGTACAACGCGATACTTTCGGCATTCTCGCGAATTCGCACCATTGAGAAACGCAGGTCGGCTTCGAAGCGTTGTTGCTGGTTGTTCAGGCCGATCAGGCGACGACCGATCAAATGCGTCAGCCAACTGCCGACCACCGCATAAACCAGCACGCACCAGAACATGTAGCCGGGAATGGTGATGCCGAATACTTCAATGCTACCCGACACGCCCCACAGAATGATCGAGAACGACACCAGGCTGACGATATTGCGCAGCAGCCCGATACCCAGCTCAAGGGTGTTGGAGGTGAAGTTGTTGAGGTCTTCGGAAATCCGCTGGTCCGGGTTATCGGTGTAACCGCCCTGCTCCAGCTGGTAGTAATTCTTGTCGGCGAGCCAGCGTGCAAAGTGCTTTTCGGTGAGCCATGCCCGCCAGCGGATTGTCAGCATTTGCGTCAGGTACAGCCGGTACACCGCGCCGACGATCGCCACCGCGGCAATCGCGCAGAAGTACAGGATCAGTTGCCAGAACGCGGCCTCGTCCTTCTTTTGCAGGGCGTTGTAGAAGTCCTTGTACCAGGTGTTGAACCACACCGAGATCCCCACGCTGATGAGCGACAGCGCTATCACCGCGATCAGCAGCGTCCAGGCCTTGGCCTTCTCTTCACTGCGCCAGTAAGGCGTGATCATCGCCCACACTTTGCGAAAAAACTGCCCGCGCACGGCGTCGTTGACCGCGGAATACTCAGCGTTCTGATTCATGGATAAGGCTCGATAGAGAAAAGTACGCACACGAACCGATCATAGATGATCGGTCCGGTTTGTCGCGAGATACGGCCCGCATTCATTCAGCGCAGGTTCAGCGGCGAACGGGACGCTTCTGCAGTTTGCGCTGCAGGGTGCGGCGGTGCATGCCCAGGGCACGGGCCGTGGCGGAGATGTTGCCTTCGTGTTCGGTCAGCACGCGCTGGATGTGCTCCCACTGCAGGCGGTCCACCGACATCGGGTTTTCCGGCACCAGGCTGTCGAGGTCGGCGTGCTCGGACAGCAGCGCCGCCAGCACGTCGTCGGCGTCGGCCGGCTTGCACAGGTAGTTGCAGGCACCACGCTTGATCGCCTCGACGGCGGTGGCAATGCTCGAGTAACCGGTGAGGATCACCACGCGCATTTCCGGGTCCATTTCCAGCAACTTGGGCAGCAGTACCAGGCCGGAATCGCCGTCCATCTTCAGGTCCAGTGCGGCATAATCCGGCAGATCGGCCTTGGCCAGCTCCAGGCCTTCCTCGGCGGAACCGGCAGTGCTGACGCGAAAACCGCGGCGGGCCATGGCGCGGGCCATGACGCGGGTGAATGTGGCGTCGTCATCGACCAGCAACAAATGTGGCAGTTCTTCGCCTTCGACTTGGATCTCTTCACTCATGTTCGTTTCCTCGGGCGACACGGGGCAGGCGCAGCTCGGTGAGCGTGCCACCTTCCTCATGACTGTAGAGTTTCACTGAGCCGCCGGCGCGTGTCACGCTGGCCTTGCTCAAAAACAGGCCCAGGCCGAAGCCTTTGCCCTTGGTGGTAAAAAACGGTTTGCCGATTTGCTCGGCGATGGCCAGAGGCACGCCAGCGCCATGGTCACGAATGCTGATGGTCAGGTTTTCCCAATCCCAGTCCAGCGTCACTTGCAGCCCTTCGGGGCAGGCATCGGCAGCGTTGTTCAACAGATTCAACAAAGCCTGGGTCAGGTCCGGCGGCGGCGCCATGCGCGGGACCGGGCCCTGGCCGAGGCGCTGGAAGCGATAACTGGCTTCCGGGCGCATCAGGTGCCAGCGATTGAGGGCTTCATCGAGCCAATCGGTGACGTCCTGCATCTCCACCGCCAACCGGCGATTGGCCTCGGCGGCGCGTACCAGTTGCTGCAAGGTTTGCTTGCACAACTTGACCTGATCCTGCAGCACGCTCAGGTCGTCCTGCAACATCGGATCATGATGATCCTGACGCATTTCCTTGAGTAGCACACTCATGGTCGCCAGCGGCGTGCCCAGTTCATGGGCCGCGCCGGCGGCCTGGGTGGCGACGGCCAGCAGTTGCTGATCGCGCAGGCCTTCTTCGCGACGAATGGCGCGCAACTCTTCCTGGCGACGCAGTTCTTCGGCCATGCGCGCGGCGAAGAAGGTGATCACCGCAGCCGCGAGGGCAAAGCTCAACCACATCCCATAGACCTGCAGGTTTTCCCGAGCGATCGGGAAGGTTTGCAGCGGGTAGAACTGCGCCAGCAACAGCGTGTACATCGTCAGCGCAATACCCGACAGGATCACCGAATAACGCCATGGCAACGTTACCGCGGCAATGGTCAGCGGCACCAGGTAATAGGAGACGAAGGGGTTGGTCGAGCCACCGGAGAAATACAGCAGCGCACTGTGGATAAACAGGTCGCAGGCCAGTTGCACGGCGTATTCGAGCTCGGTCACCGGCCACGAAGTGCGCAGGCGAATGGCCGTGAACACGCACAGCAGCATTGAACATGCGAGCGTCGCAGCCAGTTGAAACCAGGGCAGTGGCAGCAATTCGAGCCAGTAGGCCAGGCCAACGGAACCGGCCTGGGCGGCCAGCACCAACGTGCGGATGAACGTCAGCCGCCAGAGGTTCTGGCGAGTGGCGGAAGTGATTTGAACGGGGGCGAGCATGAGCTCTCCTGATGAGCGCTCCAGGCGGATCGCAGGGAGTATAACCAAGCGCGGGGGCTGACAGGCAAAAGTGCGGCAAACGGCCACAGCCAAGCTCAATGTTTTAAGGGAACGCTTTTGTGGCGAGGGAGCTTGCTCCCGCTGGACTGCGCAGCAGGCCCTAAGCATTCAACTGTGTAACACAAAGAAAATTTGCATACCGATTTTACGACTGCTTCCCAGCCGAGCGGGAGCAAGCTCCCTCGCCACAAAAAGCCCTGCGCGCACCATCAGTTCTGTATAGAAGTTGTAACTGTGCGAACCGGAGCATAAAAGCTAGAGTCTGATGGTTTCACGCAGGCCTGGATCATACCCCTGCGCACCTTTCAAGGAGCCTTCATGCACACATTCCGCCGCAGCGCCGCCCTCCTCGCCCTGAGCGTTGGCACCGTCGCCAGCCTCCCGGCCCTGGCCGCCGACGAGCTTCATTACAACCAGATTTCCCTGCGCGCCGAAGTCAGTCAGGAAGTGGCCCGCGACCTGATGATCGTGACCCTCTACACCGAAGAACAGAACACCGACCCGGCCAAACTCGCCGCCGATGTCAGCACCACCATGAATAAGGCGCTGGCCCAGGCCAAGCAAGTCAAGAACATCACCCTGCGCCAGGGCAGTCGCAACAGCTACCCGATCTACGACACCAAGGGCCAGAAAATCACCGGCTGGCGCGAGCGTGCCGAATTGCGCCTGGAAAGCTCGGACTTCGCTGCGCTGTCGAAGCTGACCGGCGAACTGCTCACCGACCTGAAAATGGGCGGCATGGACTTCGCCATCGCCACCCCGACCCGCAAGGCCAGCGAAGACGCCCTGCTCAAGGATGCCGTGACCGCGTTCAAGGCCCGCGCCCAGCTTGCGACTGATGCTCTGGGCGGCAAGAACTACAAAATCGTCAACCTGAACCTCAACAGCAACGGTTATCCACAGCCTTACATGCGCGCGCCAATGATGATGAAAGCCGCCGCCATGGACAGCGCACCGGTGACGCCGGATGTCGAGGCCGGTACCAGCCAGGTCAGCATGACCGCCGATGGCTCGATTGAAGTGCTGATGCCTTGAATCGATAGCCCGTAAACAAAAACGGCGATCATAAAAATGATCGCCGTTTTTTTTGGCAGTTTTCAGGCATGAGCTATAACTGGATAGGTCCACCCGAGAAAAGCCGTCGATTGGCCACTATCGGTGCAACAATAACCACTCTTATTCACGCCATGCCCACCCCACAATCCGGGGTATGAATAAGTAACACCCCGCCCCACGCAGGAGCAACCCGAGTCAGGAACGCACTCTAAAAGTGCGTCATTTGCACCGTAAAAATGCTGCGCAAACGGTCAAATGCGTCAGCAATTATACAAATGCGACATTAAGGTACGTTCGTGCCACCGTTTAAGGCTTGTAGTCGCTCTGGATCTTGCATTGGGTATGGCCCCTGCATAAGTATCCGCAGGCACGACTCACGAGGTCGTCCTCTAATTCCAAAAATGACAACAAATCATGAGGCCACCATGCTTAAACACGCGGTCATTCCGTTCTTAGTTGGCGCAAGCTTGTTAGCCAGCGCACCGTTCGCCCAAGCAGCGACTAACCTGGTGTTCTGCTCCGAAGGGAGCCCGGCCGGTTTCGATCCAGGTCAATACACCACCGGAACCGACTTCGACGCCTCTGCAGAAACCATGTTCAACCGCCTGACGCAGTTCGAGCGCGGCGGCACCGCGGTAATTCCTGGACTGGCGACCAGCTGGGACGTCTCCGATGACGGCCTGACCTACACCTTCCACCTGCGTGAAGGCGTCAAGTTCCATACCACGCCGTACTTCAAGCCAACTCGTGAGTTCAACGCCGACGACGTGCTGTTCACCTTTAATCGCATGATTAACAAGGATGACCCGTTCCGCAAAGCGTACCCGACCGAATTCCCGTACTTCACCGACATGGGGATGGATACCAACATCACCAAGATCGATAAAGTCGACGACAAGACTGTCAAGTTCACCCTCAAGGACGTTGATGCCGCGTTCATCCAGAACATGGCCATGAGCTTCGCCTCGATCCAGTCCGCCGAGTACGCTGCCCAGCTGCTCAAGGAAGGCAAGGCCGCCGACATCAACCAGAAGCCGGTTGGTACTGGCCCGTTCGTGTTCAAGAGCTACCAGAAAGACTCCAACATCCGCTACACCGGGAACAAGGACTACTGGAAGCCTGACGACGTGAAGATCGACAACCTGATCTTCGCCATCACCACCGACCCATCGGTACGTATCCAGAAGCTGAAGAAGAACGAGTGCCAGGTCACCCTGTTCCCTCGTCCGGCCGACCTGAAGGCACTGCGCGAAGACAAGACCCTGAAGCTGCCTGACCAGGCTGGTTTCAACCTCGGCTACATCGCCTACAACGTGATGCCCAAGGTCAAGGGACAAACCGATGCGAACCCGCTGGCTGACCTGAAGGTACGCCAGGCAATGGACATGGCGGTCAACAAGCAACAGATCATCGACTCCGTGTACCAGGGCGCCGGCCAACTGGCCGTCAACGCCATGCCTCCAACCCAGTGGTCCTACGACACCACCATCAAGGATGCGCCGTACAACCCTGAGAAAGCCAAAGAGCTGCTCAAGGAAGCCGGCGTCAAAGAGGGCACCGAAATCGTTCTCTGGGCGATGCCGGTACAGCGTCCTTACAACCCGAACGCCAAGCTGATGGCAGAAATGCTGCAGTCCGACTGGTCCAAGATCGGCCTCAAGGTCAAGATCCAGAGCTACGAGTGGGGCGAGTACATCAAGCGCTCCAAAGGTGGCGAGAACCAGGCGATGCTGATTGGCTGGAGCGGTGACAATGGTGATCCGGACAACTGGCTGAACGTTCTGTTCGGCTGCGACTCGCTGGAAGGCAACAACTTCTCCAAATGGTGTGACAAGAAGTTTGACGACATCGTCAAGCAAGCCAAGCGCACTTCGGACCAAGGCAAACGCACCGAACTGTACAAACAGGCGCAACACGTCCTCAAGGATGCCGTGCCTATGACACCTATCGCTCACTCGACGGTGTTCCAACCCATGCGCGCCAACGTGCAGGACTTCAAGATCAGCCCATTTGGCTTGAACTCCTTCTACGGCGTCAGCGTCAGCAAATAAGGTTTTGCAACGGCGACGTTCCTGACGTCGCCGTTGCTTTATCTTCCGAGAAAGCAGGAATTCGCCTACATCCTAATCCGCAGCTGACTACAGCATCGGGCGAGGACGCGTTGCCATTTCCTACGAGTCTTTAGGACTCTACGCATTTACTGCCGGACCCATGGCTCATACCGTCGGGATCTGACCAGTGCACGCGTGGGTCATCGGTTACTGCTGTGTGCATGGTTTGAAATCAGTGATGCCTCTACGTCCGCGCACGGGACGGCGGCTCATTGACAACATTTGAGAGAAAAGGAAGCGTTATGCGCCATACCCTGGTTTTATCCGCTTTGCTGGGCACCGGTCTGTTGGGCGCCACTTCCATCAGCCAGGCCGCCAACAACAGCCTGGTGTTCTGCTCCGAAGGCAGCCCCGCCGGTTTCGACACGGCGCAGTACACCACTGCGACTGACAACGACGCCGCCGAGCCGCTATACAACCGATTGGCAGAGTTTGAAAAAGGCGCGACCAACGTCGTACCGGGCCTGGCCACGAGCTGGGATATTTCCGAGGACGGCCTCAAATACACCTTCCACCTGCGCGAAGGGGTGAAGTTTCATACCACCAAATACTTCACGCCGACCCGGGACTTCAACGCCGATGACGTGTTGTTCACGTTCAATCGCATGCTCGACCCGCAACAACCTTTCCGTAAGGCTTATCCGACAGAGTTTCCGTACTTCAACGGCATGAGCCTGAACAAGAACATCGCCAAGGTCGAAAAGACCGGGCCGCTGACCGTGGTCTTTACGCTCAATAGCGTGGACGCCGCGTTCATCCAGAACATCGCCATGAGCTTCGCCGCCATCCTTTCGGCCGAATACGCCGACAAGCTGCTGGCCGAGGGCAAGCCGAGCGACATCAACCAGAAGCCGATCGGCACCGGGCCGTTCGTGTTCAAGAGCTACCAGAAAGACTCGAACATCCGTTACACCGGCAACCAGCATTACTGGGACCCGAGCCGGGTCAAGCTCGACAACCTGATTTTCGCCATCAACACCGACGCCTCGGTGCGCGTGCAGAAACTCAAGGCCGGCGAGTGCCAGATCACCTTGCATCCACGCCCTGCCGATGTAACCGCGCTGAAGAGCGACCCGGCCCTGCAACTGATCGAGAAGCCTGGCTTCAACCTCGGCTACATCGCCTACAACGTGCGCCACAAACCCTTCGACCAGCTCGAAGTGCGCCAGGCGCTGGACATGGCGGTGAACAAGCAAGGCATTCTCAATGCCGTCTACCAGGGCGCGGGGCAACTGGCGGTCAACGCCATGCCGCCAACCCAATGGTCCTACGACGACACGATCAAGGACGCCGCCTACAACCCGGAAAAAGCCAAGGAGCTGCTCAAGGCTGCCGGCGTCAAGGAAGGCACCGAGATCACCCTCTGGGCCATGCCGGTCCAGCGTCCGTACAACCCCAACGCCAAGTTGATGGCCGAGATGCTCCAGGCTGACTGGGCGAAGATCGGCCTCAAGGTCAAGATCGTCAGCTATGAGTGGGGCGAGTACATCAAGCGCACCAAGAATGGCGAGCACGACATCAGCCTGATCGGCTGGACCGGTGACAACGGTGATCCGGACAACTGGCTGGGCACGCTCTACAGCTGCGACGCCATTGGCGGCAACAACTACTCGATGTGGTGTGATCCGGCCTACGACAAGCTGATCAAGCAGGCCAAGGTCGTCACCGACCGTGAACAGCGCACCCAGCTCTACAAACAGGCGCAGCAGTACCTCAAGCAGCAGGTACCGATCACGCCGGTCGCCCACTCAACGGTCAACCAGCCGCTGAGCGCCAAAATCGAAGGGTTCAAGGTGAGCCCGTTCGGTCGCAATGTTTTCTCGGGTGTCAGCATCGAAAAATAACCGATTAGCCAGAAATGCCGGGGGGCGGATTTTCCGCCCTCACGCAGACGCTTTGCCGTCTTTTGTCAATTTGGCCGACAGCAAACGTTTGCGATGCCGTGAATGAGTTCTAAACCAATAGCCGGATCACAAAAAAAGACCGGCATAAAAAAAAGAAAGTAAGGAGCTTTACCCATGAAACTGAGCAGCACCGCGTTATTGGCCTTGGCCATCAGCAGCGTAACCGCCACGGCTTACGCAGAAACCCAAAGCCAGGCTTTCACCCCGGTTACCGTGAACGAGAAAAACGCCCAGAGCGAAGCCACTGGCTTTGTCGAAGGCCAGTCGATCACCGGCACCACGCGTAACTGGTACGCCAATGAGCAACTGCACCGCGGCGCCAAATTCGCCTACAAAAAAGACGGCGTTTCGACCCCGACCGATCGCCGGATCAACTGGGTCCAGGGCACCATCCTCAAGTACAACTCGGGCTTCACCGAAGGCACCGTGGGCTTCAGCACTGAAGTGGCGGCGTACAACGCCATCGCCCTGGACCAGGACCGCAAAGACCTGGCGTCGAACAACGGCGGCGCACCAGGCAGTCGTCCAGGCGCGGGCAACAACCGTACCCTGACCAAAGAGGGCGGCGACGCTCAAGGCCAGTGGAGCAAACTGGGCCTGGCCAACGTCAAGGCCCGTGTTTCCAACAGCACCCTGACCGCCGGCCGCATGAACTTCAGCAGCCCGATGGTCGACGTAATCGGTAACCGTGCACTGCCTTCGAGCTTCCAGGGCGTGGCCCTGCACAGCGAAGAGCTGAACAACCTGGCCTTCGACCTGGCCACCTTCGACCGCAACTCACCGCGTACCGAAGAAAGCCAGCGCAAATTCCGCACCGAATACGCCAACGGCATCGTCGAAACCGACCACGTTCACACCGGCGGTATCACCTACACCCCATTTGCCAGCCTGACCACCAGCCTCTGGGCGACCCAGGCTGAAGACATCTGGAACCAGTACTACTTCGGCGCCTCCCACGTACTGGGCGACAGCCAGGTATTGAGCCTGACCACCGGCCTGAACTACTACAAAACCAAGGAAACCGGTAAAGCCCTGATCGGCGATATCGACAACGACACCTACTCGCTGTCGTTCGGCCTGACCCACCAGGCCCATACCCTGACCCTCTCGTATCAGGAAGTGAACGGTAACGAGTACTTCGACTACCTGCACGAAACCAACGGTATCTACCTGGCCAACTCCCTGCTGTCGGACTTCAACGGCCCGAACGAAAAATCGTTCCAGGTTGCCTACGGTCTGAACATGGCCGAATACGGCGTGCCAGGCCTGAAGTTCAACATCTACCAGGCTCGCGGCTGGGGTATCGACGGTACTCACTACACCGGCAACGGCGGCGTGGCAGGCAAGGGTTACGATGGCATCCAGTCCCAGGATGGCGAACACCACTATGAATACGGCATCGGCGCGACCTACGCCGTGCAGAGCGGCCCGCTCAAGGCCACCACGATTCGCGGCACCTACACCGCTCACCGTGCCAGCGAAAACCAGGCTGATGGCAGCATCAACGAGTTCCGTCTCGTGACCACGGTTCCGTTCAACATCCTGTAATGCCCGTGCCGAACGGCTGATTCAATGACGGATCGGCCGTTCGGCTTTTGTCCTTTAACTGATTGCAGAGGGTTCTTGATGAAAATGCTTCCCCTACGTGCGGCCATCGCGGCTGCGTTGCTCAGTGTCGCTGTTGGTGTCTCGGCCAAACCCCTGGTGGTTTGTACCGAAAACAGCCCCGAAGGCTTCGACATGGTCCAGTACACGACTGCAGTCACAGCCGATGCGGTGGCCGAAACCATCTTCAATCGCCTGGCAGACTTCAAGCCCGGTACCACCGAAGTGATTCCGGCACTGGCCGATTCCTGGGACATCAGCGAAGACGGTCTGAGCTACACGTTTCATCTGCGTAAAGGCGTCAAGTTCCACACCACCGAATACTTCAAGCCGACCCGCGACATGAATGCCGACGACGTGGTCTGGAGTTTCCAGCGCCAGCTGGACCCGAATCATCCATGGCACAAACTGTCGAGCGTGGGCTTCCCGTACTTTGAAAGCATGGGCTTCAAGGAACTGCTGAAAAGCGTCGAGAAAGTCGACGACAACACGGTCAAGTTCACCCTGACCCGTCGCGAAGCGCCGTTCCTGGCCGACATCGCCATGGCCTTCTCGTCGATCTACTCCGCCGAGTACGCCGACCAGTTGCTCAAGGCCAACAAGACCGGCGACCTGAACAACAAGCCGGTCGGCACCGGCCCGTTCGTCTTCCAGCGCTACAACAAGGACGCCCAGGTTCGCTTCAAGGCCAACCCGGACTACTTCCGAGGCAAGCCTCCGGCTGATGCGCTGATCCTGGCCATCGCCACCGACAACAACGTGCGCCTGCAGAAGCTCAAGGCCAACGAGTGCCAGGTCGCGCTGTATCCAAAACCGGATGACATTCCGAGCATCAGGAAAGACGACAAGCTGAAAGTCGATGAGCTGAATGCGATGACCGTCGCGTACATCGCCATCAACACCACGCACAAGTACCTTAGCGATGTACGGGTGCGTAAAGCCATCGACATCGCCTTCGACAAGGAAGCGGCTGTCAACGCGCTGTTCGGCAAGGGCAATGCAACAGCCGCCGTCAACCCGTTCCCGGACACCCTGCTGGGCTACAACCACACCCTGAAGAACCCGGTCCGCGATCTGGACAAGGCCCGTGCCCTGCTCAAGGAAGCCGGCGTACCGGAAGGCACCACCTTCACCCTGTTCACCCGCAACGGAGGCGGTGCAACCAACCCGAACCCGATGCTCGGTGCGCAGATGATGCAGGCCGACCTGGCCAAGGTCGGGATCAAGATCGACATTCGCGTGATGGAATGGGGCGAAATGCTCAAACGCGCGAAAAACGGCGAGCACGACATGGTTTCCGCCGGATGGGCGGGCGATAACGGCGACCCGGATAACTTCCTGACGCCTATGCTCAGTTGTGAAGCGGCCAAGAACGGCGAAAACTACGCGCGCTGGTGCAATGACAAGTTCCAGGCCCTGATCGATCAGGCCCGGGAAAAAACCGACCCGGCCGAGCGTGCAGCCCTGTACGAGCAGGCCCAGCTTATTTTCAACCAGGACCAACCGTGGATCAGCTTGGCCCACACTAGAATGTTTACCGCAATGCGCAACAACGTAGAGGGCTATCACATTAGCCCCCTGACCACGAATAACTTCGCCACCACCCAGGTGAAGTAATAAGAAAACTCCCGGCATGCCTGACCCAGGCATGCCGGGCACGCCTAACCGGCTGATGAGGTACAACACACGATGTTTAGTTTTATTGCCCGCCGACTGGGGTTATTGATCCCCACGTTCTTCGGCATCACCCTGCTGACTTTCGCGTTGATTCGCATGATCCCGGGCGACCCCGTGGAAGTCATGATGGGAGAACGCAGGGTCGATCCCGAAATGCACGCTCAGGCAATGGAACGCCTAGGTCTGAACAAACCCCTGTATGCCCAGTACCTGGATTACATCGGCAAGCTGGCCCACGGCGATCTCGGGGAATCCCTGCGTACCCGTGAAAGTGTGTGGAGCGAATTCACCTCCCTGTTCCCCGCGACCCTGGAACTGTCCATGGCCGCCCTGTTGTTCGCCGGCATCCTGGGCCTTCTGGCCGGGGTGATCGCGGCACTCAAGCGAGGATCCCTGTTCGACCATGGGGTGATGGGTGTCTCCCTGGCGGGATACTCGATGCCGATCTTCTGGTGGGGCCTGATCCTGATCATGTTCTTCTCGGTGAGCCTGGGCTGGACCCCGGTGTCCGGGCGGATCGACCTGCTCTACGACATCGAGCCGCGCACCGGCTTCATGCTGATCGACACGCTGCTGGCCGACGAGCCGGACGCCTTCTTCGACGCCCTGCACCACCTGATCCTGCCGGCCATTGTGCTCGGCACCATTCCGCTGGCAGTGATCGCGCGGATGACCCGCTCGTCGATGCTCGAAGTGCTGCGTGAAGACTACATTCGCACCGCCAAGGCCAAAGGCCTGTCGCCGGCGCGCGTCGTGTTCGTACACGGCCTGCGTAACGCGCTGATCCCGGTACTGACGGTGGTCGGCCTGCAAGTCGGAACGCTGCTGGCCGGTGCGGTCCTGACCGAAACCATCTTCTCGTGGCCCGGCATCGGCAAATGGCTGATCGAAGCCATTGGTGCCCGGGACTACCCGGTCGTACAAAACGGCATCCTGTTAATCGCCTGCCTGGTGATTCTGGTCAACTTCGTAGTGGACATCCTCTACGGCTTTGCCAACCCACGCATCCGTCATCAGCGCTGAGATCATGACCATGACCACTCCAATTCCATCGGTAGCAGTCGATCAAAGCCTGCTGTACCCGTCTCCATACAAAGAATTCTGGCAAGCGTTCTCCAAGAACAAAGGCGCCGTCGCCGGCCTGATGTTCATGCTGCTGGTGATTTTCTGCGCCATCTTCGCCCCGTGGGTTGCCCCTCACGATCCTAGCGAGCAGTACCGCGATTTCCTGCTGACCCCGCCAGCCTGGCTCGAAGGTGGGCAACTGCAGTTCCTGCTCGGTACCGATGAACTGGGCCGCGACCTGCTGTCGCGACTGATCCAGGGTTCGCGCCTGTCGCTGCTGATCGGCTTGTCGTCGGTGGTGATGTCACTGATTCCGGGCATCCTGCTGGGCCTGTTCGCCGGGTTCTTCCCGCGCGTGCTCGGTCCGACCATCATGCGTCTGATGGACATAATGCTGGCCCTGCCGTCCCTGCTGCTGGCCGTGGCGATCGTCGCCATCCTCGGCCCTGGCCTGATCAACACCGTGATCGCCATCGCCGTGGTGTCCCTGCCGTCGTACGTTCGCCTGACCCGCGCTGCGGTGATGGGCGAACTGAACCGCGACTACGTGACCGCCGCGCGCCTGGCCGGTGCCGGCTTGCCGCGCCTGATGTTCGTCACCGTGCTACCCAACTGCATGGCGCCGCTGATCGTTCAGGCCACCCTGAGCTTCTCCTCGGCGATCCTCGATGCCGCCGCACTGGGCTTCCTCGGCCTTGGCGTACAACCGCCAACCCCTGAGTGGGGCACCATGCTGGCTTCGGCCCGCGACTACATCGAACGCGCCTGGTGGGTGGTGAGCCTGCCTGGTTTGACCATTTTGCTCAGCGTGCTGGCAATCAACCTGATGGGCGACGGCCTGCGCGATGCGCTGGACCCGAAACTCAAGAACGCCGCCTGAGGAGATTCCCATGTCACTGCTAGAAATCAAGAATCTCAACGTTCGCTTCGGCGACAAAAACGCCACGCCAGTGGTCGATGGCCTCGACCTGAAAGTGGACAAGGGCGAAGTGCTGGCCATCGTTGGCGAGTCCGGCTCCGGCAAATCCGTGACCATGATGGCGCTGATGGGCCTGATCGAGCATCCGGGGATCGTCACCGCTGACGCCCTGAACTTCGACGGCAAGAATATGCTCAAGCTCAACAATCGTCAGCGTCGACAGATCGTCGGTAAAGACCTGTCCATGGTCTTCCAGGATCCGATGACCGCGCTGAACCCGAGCTACACCGTCGGCTTCCAGATTGAAGAAGTGCTGCGCCTGCACCTGAAAATGTCCGGCAAGGCGGCCCGCAAACGCGCCATCGAACTGCTGGAAAAAGTCGAGATCCCGGGTGCCGCCAGCCGTATGGACGCTTACCCGCATCAACTGTCCGGTGGCATGAGCCAGCGTGTCGCGATTGCCATGGCGATTGCCGGCGAACCGAAACTGCTGATCGCCGACGAACCGACAACGGCGCTGGACGTGACCATCCAGGCACAGATCATGGACCTGCTGCTGGCATTGCAGAAAGAGCAGAACATGGGCTTGGTGCTGATCACCCACGACCTCGCCGTCGTGGCCGAAACCGCCCAGCGCGTGTGCGTGATGTACGCCGGCCAGGCGGTCGAAGTCGGTCAGGTGCCGCAACTGTTCGACATCCCGGCGCACCCGTATAGCGAAGCGCTGCTCAAGGCGATTCCGGAACACAGCCTCGGCGCCGCGCGTTTGTCGACCCTGCCGGGCATCGTGCCCGGTCGCTACGACCGTCCGCAGGGTTGCCTGCTGTCGCCGCGCTGCCCGTACGTGAAAGACAACTGCCGTCAACAACGTCCGGCCCTTGACCAGAAAAGCAACAGCCTCGCTCGCTGCTTCTACCCGCTGAACCAGGAGGTGGCGTAATGGCCGTCGTTCTTACCGCCCGCGACCTGACCCGTCACTACGAGGTGTCCCGAGGCCTGTTCAAGGGGCACGCCACCGTGCGCGCCCTCAACGGCGTGTCGTTCGAACTGGAAGCCGGCAAGACCCTCGCTGTCGTCGGCGAGTCGGGTTGCGGCAAGTCCACCCTGGCACGTGCCCTGACCCTGATCGAAGAGCCGTCCTCCGGCTCCTTGAAAATCGCCGGGCAGGAAGTTGCCGGGGCCGACAAGGCCCAGCGCAAGCAACTGCGCAAAGACGTGCAGATGGTGTTCCAGAGCCCGTACGCCTCGTTGAACCCACGGCAGAAAGTCGGTGATCAGCTTGCAGAACCGCTTCTGATCAACACCAGCCTGAGCGCCTCCGAACGTCGCGAGAAAGTTCAGGCGATGATGAAGCAGGTGGGCTTGCGTCCCGAGCACTATCAGCGTTATCCGCACATGTTCTCCGGCGGCCAGCGCCAGCGGATCGCCCTGGCCCGGGCGATGATGCTGCAACCGAAAGTGCTGGTGGCGGACGAACCGACCTCGGCGCTGGACGTGTCGATTCAGGCGCAGGTGCTCAACCTGTTCATGGATTTGCAGCAAGAGTTCAACACCGCCTACGTGTTCATCTCCCACAACCTGGCAGTGGTACGCCACGTTGCCGACCACGTGATGGTGATGTACCTCGGTCGTCCGGTGGAAATGGGCACGAAAGAGGACATTTACTCACGCCCTCTGCACCCCTACACCCAGGCGCTGCTGTCGGCGACGCCGGCCATCCACCCGGATCCGGACAAGCCAAAAATCAAGATCGTCGGTGAACTGCCCAACCCGCTGAACCCGCCGTCCGGCTGCGCCTTCCACAAGCGCTGCCCGTACGCCACCGAGCGTTGCAGCACTGAAGAGCCGGCCCTGCGCCTGCTCGACAACCGCCAGGTGGCTTGCCACTACGCCGAGCAATTCCTCGACGGCGCGGCATAAAAAATGTGGGAGCGGGCTTGCTCGCGAAGGCGTCATTCCAGTCAACATCAATGTCGACTGACAGATCGCTTTCGTCGGAACGCCGCCCGGAGCAAGCCCGCTCCCACAGGGATTGAGTAGTTCAAGTAAATACGCGTTAACCCGACCCCTTCCACCTCGATTGAGCATCACTCAGGTAGAAGGGGTTTTCTTTTGCCCGCTATCGAGCGACTACGTCTGGCTGTCGCCCTCTTCTTCATCGGTGTCCGGCTCGTCGGTGGTCGAGTCATCGTCGTTGTCCGCACCACCCTGCCCCTGATCTCCCGGTTCCGATTCGGACTTGGCGATCATCAACCCCGCATAACCCGCCTGCCCGCTCGAAGCCTGTTCCCCATGATCGATACACTCGGCCCACGCCATCGAAGTGCCGAGCGAGAGCATCACCATCACCTTCAACAGCAGTAAAACGCGAAACAATCTGTTCATAGCCGATTCCGTCCTTTCGTTGAGTGCCTGTCTGGCGCTGAGTCAAATCTAGTTCCGATCAGCCGGGTTCTCCAGTTGGACGTTGTCGATCGGGGGAAAATGCCATGGGTTTGGAGACTGGTTTGGAATAAAAGTTATGCCGAAAAGATCAAAGCGTGTTCCGCCTTCCAGAACGCTTGTGCTCCCACAGAATTCCTCGCAGGATTCGCGGGATGTACGCAGGACAGGACTTCCGCGATCGGCACGTTTACTCAAAGGACACAGCATGATCAACAGGCCAATGACCGCGACTATGACGACACTCGCTTCTGTATCGACCATTTCCAGACCAAGCTGCTGCACCTGGCAGACGGTTTCCAGACTGCGACGGGGCAACGTCTGGCGCAGGTTCGTCATGAGCGTTTGAAGGGGTTTGTGGAGCAGTTCAAGGAAGAGATCGGGATTGGCTGATGCGCCAGGAGCACTGAACCTGCACAACTCAGGAAAGGACAAGCGCCATGGATCTGTCGCAAACACTGCTGCAACTTGAACAACGCCTCCTGTCACACACGACTCGACGAAATGCTGAAGAAATCTCACGCTTGCTCGCGGATGACTTTATCGAGTTCAGCGCCATTGGCGGCATCTGGAGCAAGGCCGAGGTGGTCGAGCAGTTGCCCCATGAGTCGTTTATCCAACGGAGCATCAGCCATTTTGCCATCAAGGCATTGTCAGAAGAGACCGCCTTGGTGACTTATCATTGTTACGTCGACAGCCACGGCCATCCCGGCGCAGTCCACAGTTTGCGTAGCTCCATCTGGCGTAATCGGGGCGAGCAGTGGCAGATGGTTTTCCACCAGGGGACATTGATTCCCAGTGAACAATGACGCAGGCATTCATGGCGAATCCGGATCCCTCGCGAGCAAGCTCGCTACAGGGGTTTGCGGCGGACAAATCCAGAGCGGTTGTAGGACTCGAAGTGCAACTACACCGCCTTGCGCCATTGCCTACAACTACGCCAGAATCCGCCGGCTTGTGCGCCAGGACCCTGGTCTCTATCGTTTGCGCGCCGCTGCCAATCCAGCGGCCGGGTTTAGCGATCCAAACCATTCATAGGCGTCACAGCGCCCCAGACTTAAGTGCAGTCTTTCATGTCTGCAATTTGTGTCATGGCGGCTGTGCGTGGGAGACCTGCGGGTCTACCCGGGGTTCCTGTGTCCCGGATCGCTAACCTGCGTACAGCTGCCACCCTTACTTGTTTAGCGATAGGTCATGGTGGTTCGAGTTTTCATAGGAGACGCGCCATGGTTAAACACACGCCCAATCCCCCTGAATCAGAAGCCGAAAGCGCCACCCACCGCGCTTCCAGACTCCATCTAAAACCCGCCATCCTGAAAAGCAACGCACCGCACAATCCCAGCACGATGTTCGTCATTGCACCCGACATCGACACCGAAAGCCTGTTGGCCCATGCCTGCGAATCACTGGCCTCGGCAAGCGTCATGGCCAGCGATTTCGCCACCTTCCTGGACGGCCCGCAGCGCAGCATGTTGCTGGGTATCCAACAGGTGATCATGCTGGCCGACCTGGCAGTCAACCGCGCACTGGATAACGTCGCTCCGCTGGATTAAGTGCTGAACCTTGTGGCGCAGGAAGCGGCTTCCTCGCCACAGCGCTCGGCTCCATTGTTTTAACCCTGTCAAAAAGCAGCCGCTGCACCTGGCGCCGACAAAATCGCGAACGGTCCTACAGGTACGTTGCGTCAACACTCGGATGCATCCTACGCGAGCGTCGGATGCTTCCTATATCAACCTTTTTTACCTTCCTGAAAGCTGTCGAGCGCTTGAACGCGGGAGGCAACGAAGCCTCCCCGTCCGCTTCAACAGCCCAGGGAGGCCTGATTTTGTCCAACGCACCGCGTACCTTTTTCGACCACAGCCGCCACACACTCTGGGTCCGGGAGCTGGAC